>DASXPD010000035.1:0-15632 GCA_036493835.1 Candidatus Acidiferrum sp.
TGTCAATCGTCTGCCTGCTTGGTGCTGGCGTGTGCGCAGTCGGAGTCTACTTGTGCCGACTATGGCCGGAGCAGTGGCAAGCTGGTTTTGTCTTCGTGCTGTTCGGTTTGCTAGTGCTGGCTCCGGTCACGGTCACAGAAATTCGGTCCCGGAGGAAGACGGCTGAGACAACCGCTCAGTAGAAGAAAAGGGCACTTGTACGGTAACGGCGTTTATCGGGATCTGACAACCGACGCTTAGAGTCTGAGGTTTCTAAATTCTTCCTCGCTGACCCAGGTTACGATGACATATACATCGCCTTCTTCGCTGAACGTGGGGAGGCAAGTTTTGAGATACGCCAAAGTCTCCGCCGCTGATCGAGCTACGAATAAGCCCCATTCTTCGGCCCCAATTCTTTCAACATTCTGAAAGTAAGGCAGGCTCTGGAACGAACCTTCC
Organism: Candidatus Acidiferrum sp.; assembly: GCA_036493835.1. Lineage (GTDB taxonomy): Bacteria > Acidobacteriota > Terriglobia > Acidiferrales > UBA7541 > Acidiferrum. Next base: position 439 of record DASXPD010000035.1, read on the forward strand.
TTCGGAAGAAAAACATCGGTTCCGAGGACAGCGTAACCATGGAGTCCGAGCCATTGCACAGCCTGGACCGCTTGTGTCGGACGCCATGCAACTTCATTATTCGAGGCCACATGGGCCTCGGACGCAAGTTCGTGGGGGAATTCAGGAGGAAACGGATTTCGCGGCACAGACTGATTCATACCAACAATAGTATTCCGTAGCTCCCGATAAGTCGCATTACCGGACAAGTGCTTAGGTCTTCTGCCGGAACCTACGTGGTTAGGTTCTGCCAAATAGCTTTTATTGCCTTTCTTCCGTGAATATCCTTCATGATCACCTCCTAAATTTCGATCTTATCATTCTGGTCCGCGATCACACTTAGGCTTCAGCCAATTCTCCACCGCTTCCAGCGTCCAAGCCCTACCCTTCGCCTGTAGCATTTTCCCCTCAGCGCGTAATACCCCGTCAAATTGCTGAACGAAGCAGTCTGGCGACGATAAGGTTTGCGGTCTTCGCGGCAAACGATAGAATCCGCTTCACGAAATACCGTTCTCCAAGGAGTGTCGTGCAAAGCTCAGATTTTCGCCGAAGGTCCGCCCGTCCTGTCTGCATTGTTCTGTTCATCGCGTTCATGATCTTGAGTTGGCCTCGCTCAGGAGTGGCGCAGATGCCGCCTGCTGGCCCGACCAAGTCTTCGAGCGCAGTAGCTACGGCCAGCCTGGCCACACCTTCGCGTGCCAACGCTGGGCATGAGTTCACGCGCGCCGATGTCGAGGAATTTTTCGATCTGCTGATTAAGGATCAACTCGCGCGCGAAGACATCGCCGGCGCCATCGTTGGTGTCGTCAAGGACGGCCAGGTGGTCATCGCGAAAGGTTACGGCTACACGGACGTCGAAAAGGGGACTGCGGCCACTGGCGACGCGTCGCTCTTCCGCATCGGCTCGATCTCGAAGCTCGTCACGTGGACCGCGGCGATGCAACTCGTCGAGCAAAAGAAGCTGAGCCTCGACGAAGACGTCAACACTTACCTCGACTTCAAAATTCCGCCGGCCTTCGGCAAGCCGATCACTCTGCGAAACCTGATGACTCATACGGCGGGGTTCGAAGATACCTGGCGCGACCTCGGCGTCGCCGAACCAGAGCAGCTGATTCCGCTTCAGGCTTATGTGAAAACTCACATCCCCAAGCGCATCTATCCGCCGGGCGAGGTCTCCGCTTATTCGAACTACGGGGCGACGCTCGCTGGTTATTTAGTGCAGCGCGTTTCGGGCAAAGCGTTCGAAGCGTACGTAGACGAGAATATTTTTGGCCCACTGGGGATGAAACGCACGACGTTCGCACAGCCTCCGTCGGCCGAACTCGCACCTTTGGTTTCGAAAGGGTACGGGCTGGCTTCCGAGCCGGCCGGCGGATTTGAGTACATGACTCTGTTTCCCGCCGGCAGTGTCTCCGCCTCGGCCGACGATATGTGCAAATTCATGCTCGCGCATTTGCAGGATGGTCAGCTCAATGGCGCGCGGGTCCTCAGCCCGGAGACGGCGCGGTTGATGCACTCGCGGACCCTCAGCTTCGACGATCGGATGAATAGTTGGGCGTATGGTTTTTATGAAGAGTCCACGAACGGCCACCGCATCATCGGCCATGGCGGCGACCTGCAACGCTTTCACAGCGATTTGCATTTGATCCCCGACGCCAACGCCGGCTTTTTTATTTCCTACAACAGCAAAGGAGCGGGCGATCTTGGTCTCGACCGACAGCGCTTGCTCCAAATGTTCATGGATCGCTATTTTCCGGCGGTCTCGACGGGTCAATCGGACGTTGCGTTGAAGCCGGCGCAGGATGCGGCTACGGCGGATCCGGGCGTGGCCGGCCTCTACATGGCATCTCGCCATTGGGAGAGTTCCATCCTCAAAGTCATCGCGCTGTTCCCCGCGGCCAACGGTCAGGTCGAAGTCTCCGTCGAACCCGACCAGACCGTTCGCATCGACGGTTTTGAGGATGCCGCAGGGCAGCCACTGAAGTTTCGCCGGGTCGGATCGCAATTTTACGAAGATGCAAAAAATCACCAACGCGCGGCGTTCCGTCGCGGCTGGAACGGCAAGATGCAGGTGCAGGTGGGAGCCCCGGACGAAATCTTTATTCAGGTCGATGCGTTGCAGCAGAAGCCTCTAAGCTTTTTTGTTCTGATCGTCGGATTGTCTGTGGTGGTTCTCACGCTGATTTTCTGGCCGATCGCTGCGTTGGTTCGCAAACACTACGCGCGTCTGTTGCAGCTCTCCGCCACCGAACGAAATCTACGGATCACGGCGCGGCTCGTCTGTATTTTGTTTTGCGTACTCTTTTTCGGCTGGGCAGCGGTTTTCGTCGTCGGTTTCCAGGAGTTCGTTCGAATCATGACCGGCCTTGGGCGCTGGATCACCGTGTTCGGTATCGTCGGAATCCTGTGCTCGCTCGGAACCGTCCTGCTCTGGTGGAGGGTGATTCAGGCCTGGAAGGTGTCAGCGGTAAGCCTGTGGGTCAAGCTTCACGGCATGGCCGTGGCTCTCGCATGCACCGGGTTGCTGTGGTTTGCCCTGCTTTGGAATTTGATGAATTTCAATCTGCACTACTAACGAACTCGGGATCAATCCTTTAGAAAGCCGACGTCAGCTACGGAAGCCTATTTTTTACCGAAAGGGGACCACACGACGTCGCCGAGACCAATTTCGATCGGCCCCCTAGCAAGTCTTAGTACATCACTACCGACGTTTTGCGACCGGTGACCACCCGGACGCTTCGGCGGGCAGCGTTTCGCCTAGTGCACCACGAGCGTCAGCTTTGTTGCGTGAGTGACGGTCGCCGAGCCGGAACTGAAAGCGCCAGTCACCGTGACAGTATACGTTCCGGATTCTGAGCCGCTACTTCCCGAACTACTGGACGCCGATCCACCGCACGATGTGAGCGTCATCGTCAGACAGGCGAGCAGCAATACGGTCAGCACGGGCGCCCATCGTAGACGACCGGATGGCCGGAGCAACGATGATGGCACGAGCAAAGCGAGCAGGAACAAAGCCGTCAGCGCCAAAACCAATGGCGCGCGTTGCTGCCCATTCAGTCCCCCGAACGGCGCCATGAATCCATGGGTCGCCGTCGCCACGGAAACTGTAACGGTTTGCGGCGCCTTACCGGTCAGCGCAACCGAACTCGGCGACACCGAACATGTGGACATCGCCGGGCCGCCACTACAGCTCAGCGAAACGTTTTGGGAGAAACCGCTTGTCGGCGCGATGGCTAGAGAATAGTTCGCCGTCTGACCGGCGGCAATCGTGGCGCTTGGCGTAGAGCTAGGCGCCATCGAGAAGTCCTGGCCGGTACCTGCGAGGGTAACAATCTGGGGGCTACCCGTCGCGTTGTCGGTGATGGAAAGCGTGCCTGATCTGACGCCGCCGGCCGTCGGTTCGAAGAAAACGCCGATGCTGCAGCTAGCATTCGTGGCGACCGGGTTTAGGCAATTGTTGATGACAGCGAAATCTCCGGGATTCGCCGTCACCGCGGTGATTGTCAATGTGCCAGTGCCCGTGTTCGTGACTGTCACGCTCTGCGGCAACCCACTTGTTCCGACATACTGGCTTGGAAACGTAAGCGTAGTCGGAGAGGCCTTTGCGACGGCAGAATCTGGTGGAGGTCCCGGCGTGCCTGTTCCTGTCAGAACAACGGGTTGGATTGGGCTTGTGAAGCTACCAGAAATAGTTAGGCTGCCACTCTTTGCGCCGGTGGACGTCGGTCCAAAATACACGAAGACCTCGCAGGACCTCCCAGGCGCGACCGTGCCGCAACAGAATATCCCAGGCGAACTCGGCGACGGGCAGCCCCCATTCCCGAAGTCGCCAGACATCGAGATTTGCGCGATCGTCAGCGTGCTGGTCCCCGTATTCGTAATCGTCACGCTCTGAAAGGGGCTGGTTGACCCAACTTGTATAGACCCAAACGTGAGCGAGCTTGGGGTCAGCGTCACCTGCGTGAGCGGAGTCGTGCTGCCAGTCAAATTCACTATGTGCGGGCTCGCAGTAGCTGTATCGGTAATCGTGAGCGTCGCATCGCTCGCGCCAGAGGCCGACGGTGTGAAAATGACACTGATGTTGCAGTGAGCGCCGGCGGCGAGACTTGCCCCGCAGGTGTTTGTTTGGCTAAACGAGGCCGCGCCCGTGCCGGTGATCTGAATGCTGCTGATCGTGAAGGATGCATTTCCAACGTTCGAAAGCGTCACGGATTGGGCCGGGCTGTCGGTTCCAGTGACGGGCGATGCAAGCGCTAGCTGGTTGGTTGATAGGCTGACAATCGGACCATTTATATGCGTGATGTTCAGGAGGACGCCGACAACACCGTCGGCTTCCTCTGTGGCGCTGGTTTCGCTACTCACGACCACGATGTCGGGTGCCCCGTCGCCGTTCAGATCTGCCGCAGCCACAAATTCCGCGAATGGCGCACCGGAGCTATAGCTGACTGGTGCTCGGAACGTGCCGTCACCATTGCCTGTCAGAAAACTGACCGTCCCTTTGTTGTCGCACACAGCGTCGTCGCACGAAGCTGCCACGACAAGGTCGGGTTTGCCGTCGCCATCGAGATCGGCCACGGCCACAAATGCAGCCCCGAAACCCGCAGATGTATAGGTGACCGCAGTTCCAAAGGTTCCGTCACCATGCCCTAAGAGGACGTCTACGGCAACTCCGCTGGTGGAGCAGAAGCCGGTCTGACAGAAGTTGCCGACCAGCAGGTCGAGTTTGCCATCGCCATTCACGTCCGCGACCGCGAGCGAAGATGCTGTACCGCTCGAACCGTAGCTCACCGGAGTTTGAAAAGTTCCGTCGCCATTCCCTAAGAGCACTCCAACGGCGCCTTCGGTCGGGCAACTCCACGTGGTGCATTGATTCCCCGTGATGATGTCGGGATGACCATCACCATTGACGTCCTGAATCACGATGTACTGGTCCACATACCCGCCTGCGTCATACGTGACCGGCGATCGAAATGTCCCATCGCCATTACCCAACATGACCGCGACCTCACTGTGACCCGCGCACGGATTGGCGCTGCACTGGATGCTGAGTACGACGTCAGGTTTATGGTCACCGTTCAAATCCGCGACAGCTATCGCACCACCGAAGAATCCGGTTTCCGGATAGGCGACTGCGGCCTGGAACGTGCCATCGCCGTTCCCGAGCAGTACGCCAAGGGAGCCGGGGAGAGCGTTGTTGCCGTTGCACGGCTCGACCGCAGGCGATGTGGGCGGCACGCACTGATTGGCAACAAGCAAATCAAGCTTGCCATCTCCGTTGACGTCCGCGACCGCCACTCGGGACGGCGCGTATCCTCCCGAATCGTAAATCGCGGCAGGCTGGAAAGTTCCATCTCCGACGCCCAAGAGGACTGCAATCGTCCCGTTACAACCAACGCAATTCGTAATGGCGAGGTTTCCGCAGGTCGTGGTGTTCGCACAGGTATTTGCGACGATGAGGTCAGGTTTGCCGTCACCGTTGACGTCAGCAACAGTCACCGATGCAGGACTCCACCCGTCGGTCGCGTAGGGGACTGGGGGCGCGAAACGCGCGGTCGACTGCGCGTGAATGGGAGCTGCGAGCAGCAGAAGGGCAAAAAGTGAGAGGAGGGCAACTCTCATGCAAACTCCTAGGCGATCAAACAGATTCGCGACGCGACTTGTCTTTGGTCTAGAGCCCCGGCCAGAAACATAAGCGTCATTAGTATAGCTAGTTAACCGGATGGGCGTATATGGTACGAGGGTACCCTGAGTCCCAGTGTCTAGAACGACTTAGCGGGATTGGTACTGGTCGTCGGTTACCTGTTCGAGCCACTCGACGACTTTGCCGTCGAGGGCTTCCTGAATGGCGATGTGGGTCATCGCGGTGGTTGGCGATGCGCCGTGCCAGTGCTTTTCGCCAGGAGGAAACCACACGACGTCGCCCGGCTGAATCTTTTCGATCGGGCCGCCCCAGTGCTGCGCTAAGCCCGAACCGGCCGTAACGATCAGCGTCTGGCCGAGCGGGTGCGTGTGCCACGCGGTGCGGGCGCCGGGTTCGAACGTGACGCTGGCACCCGCCACGCGTGCAGGCTGCGCTGCTTGAAACAGCGGATCGATCCGGACGGTGCCGGTGAACCAGTCGGCGGGACCTTTATTAGACGGTTGCGAACCGGTGCGTTTGATTTCCACGGTGTGTTCCTTTCGGTGCGTCGTTTGATGGTAGCAGGTGGCGCGATCAACGAGTGCCGAGCCCGTCGGCACGGCACCCGATATCTCGTCCGGTAACGCTGTGGAACACGCTTTCACCGCGCTCGTTGTGTCTCGCGCATTTCACAGCCAAAATAAAGAAAACGCAGCACTCATCGTGAATTTTTCCGCGCGCCTTGTGAGGTCTCCCATGGATTCTACGGCAGCGAGCGTTCCCAATATGCGTTCGACACAGCGGCTGGTTTTGACAGCAACGGTGGCGGCGGTGATTGCCAGCTTGGCGGCGATTGCCTTTGTGCCGTCGGCGCTGCGCAATATCGCCTCGTCGCAATTTTTGCCACACGTTTCTTGCTACCTCTATAACAAGCAGCTGGTGGCATTGCATCTCGGCAGCGACGCGGCGATCTGGCTCGCCTATCTCGCGATTTCGTGCACGCTCGTCTATCTGGTTTGGCGAACGCGGCGCGAAATGCCATTCAGCTGGATGTTTCTCGCGTTCGGCACGTTCATCGTGGCCTGCGGATTTACGCACTTCATGGAGATCGTTGTTTTGTGGCATCCGCTGTACTGGCTTGCGGGCGATGTGAAACTCGTGACGGCAGTGGCGTCGGTAGTTACGGCGGTCGCTCTGCCGAGCCTGGTTCCGCAGGTGCATTCGATGATCGCTTCGGCGCACGTTTCGGAGGACCGGCGCCGGCAGCTCGAAAAAGCGAACACGGAGCTGCAGCAGATTTCATCGCGCATCATGAGCGTGCAAGACATCGAACGGCGGCGCATCGCGCGCGAATTGCACGACGGCGTAGGGCAGTATCTGGCGGCGATCAAGATGTCGTGCGATGTGGCGCTGCTGTCGTCGACGAACCCGGACGAGTCGGTAGCGTTGAAGGACGCGCTCACCGTGCTGGAGCGCTGCACATCCGATGTGCGAACGATGTCGCACCTGCTGCATCCACCGCTGCTCGAAGAGATGGGCCTGGCGTCGGCGATTCCCTGGTATGTCGAAGGTTTCACCGAGCGCAGCGGCATAGAAGTCGATTTGCGGCTGCCGGGACACTTGCCCCGGTTGCCGACAATGGTGGAACTCACCGTGTTCCGAGTACTCCAGGAAAGCCTGACGAACATTCACCGGCATTCCGGAAGCAAAGTCGCGGTCATTCGCGTCGCGTTAAACGACGAGGTGATCGACATTGCTATCGAGGACCGCGGCAAAGGCTTGGATTCCGTGAACGGAGAACCGTTCAAGAGCGGCGTCGGCATGGCGAGCATGCGGGAGCGGCTGCGCGAGCAAGGAGGCGAACTGCATATCCATTCAACAAAATCGGGAACGAGCTTGCGAGCGGTGCTACCATGTGCGCGCCAGGAGGCTAAATGTCCAAGCGGATCGTTGTCGTAGACGACCATGATGTCGTCCGCCAAGGTGTGCGGCTTATTTTGCGAAGCCGGCCGGAGTGGTCGGTTGTCGATGAAGCGTCGAACGGGAATGAAGCCGTTCGTAAGATAAAAGCGCTGGAGCCGGACCTGACGATTCTCGACATCAGCATGCCCGAGAAAGACGGGCTCGAAGTGATTCGCGACCTTAAATCTGCGGGCACAATGCCAAAGATTCTCGTGTTGTCGATGCACAACTCCAAGGAATTGATCGCGGCCGTGCGCGACCTGGGAGCCTCGGGCTACATTCTGAAGACCAATGCAGCGCAGGATTTGATTCGAGCGATGGACGACATTTTTGCGGGTGGGATGTTTTTCCCCGGCGCCGGCGCGAAGCCTTCTTCGAGTGCGACTCGCGACGCAGAGTCGGCCGATCCTGGGCGAGAAAATCCGCTGCTTCGGTTGCAGCTCGGATTCTCGGACGCGTTCGCGTTCTAGACGCCGGGAACGCTACGGCGACGCGCTACCAGTCGATTTTTTCGGGAAAATATTCCGCGACTAGATCCTGGTAGTAGGGCAGGATTTCCTTCTGGTTAGGGCGCTCGCGTCCCTTCGAATACAAATCGTAGTTGTTGAACTTCCGCACCCACTCAAACATTTTCTCGTCGTGATCATTCATCAGGTGGCGATATGCGCCGTGCTTGTGCGCCGGATAGAACGAGTGATAGCGCAGCATGTACTGGCCTTCTTCAGGAATGTATTTGCGCGTGACATCGTAGATGTATTCGTCGTGTCCCCAGGACAGATGAACGTTCGAAAGACCGCAGTGCGGCTCGTACACGCCGTATTTTGATTGGTAGGCCGGATTCAGACTGTCCGGATTCGCGGCGAAAAATTCGGGGAACACGATATCGCTGGAATAGGCGCAGCCGACGGGGAACGTATCGCCGACCACCGCCCATTGTGGCTCGCCATATAAGCACAGCACCTTGCCGAGGTCATGCAGAAGGCCTGTGAGCACAAACCATCGTGGATGGCCGTCTTTGCGGATTGCCTCGGAGGTCTGGAGCAGGTGCTCGATCTGCGTCAGGTCGGTGTCCGGGTCGCTCTCATCGACCAGCGTGTTCAGATAGTCGGCCATCTCCCAGATGCTCTTTTTACCGCGCGTGAGGCCGCCGAATTCGGCCTTCTTTTCCATCACGAAGTCGTAGGTCTGGTAGGCGTGGTTTTGGCGGTAAAACTCAGTAACCGTGGGGTTTGCGTCGGCCTTGTAGTTGCGAAATTCTTCCTCGGTCTTGCCTTGACGATAGCGGGTGGCGACAAAGTCGTCCCAATCGTCGATCTTCTTCATTGGGGTATCGGCGACTTTCATGATGATTGGAGTATGTGCCGCTGTTTCGGGCTGCACAACGGCGATGATTTTGCGAAAGTTCGAGCCCTTCTTGGGCAACTCCTAGGTCGAAATCCCGTTCTGATAGCGCAGACGGATTCTGTTTTTCACGCTGGAACACGAATTTTGCTTTTTGACGGGAGGACTTATGCGTTCACTGAGCGCTTTCCTTGGGGTCTCGTTGTGCGCTTTCGTTGCGGCAGGATTGGTGTTCGGTCAGGAAAGTGCCCGCAAACCGGAATGCGGAGGGAAGCTCGGTTTTGTAAATCTGACGAACGCGATCGCCGAGACCTCCGATGCGAAGGAAGCTTTTTCGGAGATGTCTGCTCGATTAGCGCCGCGCTACGCGGAATTGAGCGACATAAATAAGCACCTCGATGAGGTGCGCAAATTGCTGGAAACTGGTGGTGGGCTCAGTCATCGCGAGGAGCAACGGAAGGCCCAACTTGATGGAGAACACTTGATGCGTCTTCTCGATCTGAAAAACAAAGCAATCGAAGAAGATGAGCGTGCAGCCAAGGCCGAGATCGACGGCCGCATCCGAATAAGAATGACCAACATGTTGATGCGCTACTCCCAAGAAAACGGATTCACGATGATGTTCGATAGTTCAGTCGCGAATTCACCGGTAATTTTTGGCAAAAGCGAGGTCGATTTGACCGAACTCATCGTCAAGCTTTATGACTCGGCCTATCCAACGAAAGGTGCTCCTGGCGAGGCTCGACCAGCGGCGCCCGCTGAAAAACCGTAGCGAACCGTCCTGCGACTCCGAGTCCTCTAATTCACCGCGATTCTTCGTGGTATCACGCTGGTTGTTCACATCGTTCTCGTTCTGCGTCCGTTCCTGCAGAGCGCGGTGTACTATGTCGCGCGGAATTGTTTCGGGAGACACGGGATGAATCGACGGGACTTGTTGAAGGCGGGAGTGAGCATATTGCCGGTGGCGTCGCGACTGGGGATTGGCGCGATTGCGGCGGGAAATGTTGTCGAGGCGGAAGCTCGTGCTGATGTCATCACGGATGCTTCGTCGCAGGCGTCGAACTCAGCTTTGCCATGGCAGCGTCGCATTCGCCGCGTCGGCCAATTAAATATGACTGAGCACGATCCCGCCGTGATGAACGTCGAGGCTTGGGCCGACTTTTGGGCCAGCGTTAAAGCCGACGTCGTCTTCATCAGCGTGACCGGAATCCTTGCCTACTATCAGACGAAGGTTCCGTTCCATCGCAAAGGAAAATTCCTCGGCGATCGCGATTTCTTCGGCGAGTGCTGCGCCGCCGCGAAAAAGCGCGGCATGCGTGTGATTGCGCGCATGAGCCCCGACTTGAATTGGGACGATTGCCTCGAAGCGCATCCCGATTGGTTCGAACGTCACGCCGATGGCAGCCCGAATCGCAGTAAAGAGGAGCCGCGATTGATTCGAACGTGCATGTTCACGGGTTACATGACCGAATACATCCCGGCGATCATTCGCGAGGTGAACACGACGTACGACGTCGACGCGTTTTATTGCAACGGCTGGCCGCCGCTCGGCGAATTGCCGAATTGCCATTGCGCTACCTGCAAGAATTTTCCGCCCTCGGGCACGCCGGCATATTGGGACAGGTTCAACGAGCGGATGGAGTTCCTGTGGACCACGTACAACTCGCTCGCCAGAGAGAAAAAAGCCGATAGCTTCTTCTTCGCAAATTCGGGCGGCGGCGCGCGCTCGGCGATGAATCTCGACCGGCTGGGCAAGATCTGCGACTGGTTCCAGGGAGATAACCAGGGACGCGGAGGTCAGGACGAGCCGGTCTGGCTCTGCACTTTGCAAGGTCGCGTCGCGAACGCGATCCAGGAAGGGAAGATGGCCACCAACATCACCGGAACGTGGTCGACCGGTCCGGTGCGCTGGCGCAACACCGCAAAGTCCCCGCAGGAATCGATGATCTGGACAAGTCAGACCGCTGCCGCGGGCTTGGTTCCGTATTTCCACGTGATCGGCGCCGAGACCGGACTTGGCGAAGACCGCCGGTGGGAAAAACTCGTTCGAAATTATTTCGACTGGTCGATGAAGCACGATCGGCATTTCGCCAACAAGCGCGGGATTGCGAAGCTCGGCGTCGTAATGGGTCAGCGCACCCACATGTTCTACAAATATCCGCCGGCGGCGGGGCTGAATTCGTCATTGAACGAGCCCACGCAGCAGGCGCTGAACGGAATGTACTACGCGCTACTGGAGGGTCGCTTCCTTTTCGATTTCGTTCATGAAGATCGCATGGACGCCGAGCGGCTCGGCAAATATTCAGCGTTGATTCTGCCGAACGTCGCGCTGCTCACCGACGCCCAATGCGATCAATTGCGTGCCTATGTTAGAAGCGGTGGCTCGCTTTTCGCCACGTTCGAAACCAGCATGTACGACGACCGCAACCAGCGCCGCGAAAATTTCGGCCTCGCGGATGTCTTCGGCATCCAGAAAGCTGGCGACGTTATCGGTACGACCGGCAACGGCTATTACTCGCGCATCGAACGAAAGCACGAAATTCTCGACGGCTTCTCGGACACGAATTGGTTCATGGGAGCCGAGCATCGGATTCCCGTCGCGCCGGTCGCGAACCCAGTGCTCACGGTCGTGCCGGGGTTTGTCGCGTACCCGCCGGAACTGGCGTATCCGCCAGAGTCGCACACGAACGAACCCGCCATCGTCTTGAGCGAGCAAGGTAAAAGCCGCCTCGCGTATTTCTCGGGCGATATCGAACGCACATTCTGGACGTCTGGCCAGCCCGACTTGAGCCGTCTCATTAACAATACGATTCGATGGATGCTGCGCGACACGCAGCCCGTCCACATAGAAGGCCAAGGATTAATCGAAACATTCGCGTGGGAAACCGAACCCGGCTACGCGCTGCACGTCTTGAACTACACAAATCCGAACACGCATCGCGGCTGGTATCGCGATTTTTATCCCATCGGCGCTCAGCATGTTCGACTCGACATTCCAGCGGGCCGCAAAGTGTCGCGTGTCCAGTTACTGCGCGCCGAAAAAAACATCCCGTTCAAGCGAACCGCAAAGGGAATCGAGTTCACGATTCCCAGCGTCACAGAATATGAAGTTGCCGCGGTCGAGTCCTGATCGAATTCCGATCGACGCTTCAGTGTCGAGTCGTATCACTATTCGTCGATGTAGTCGCGGTCGCGCGCCGCTTCGGCTCCCGCGACAACCGCCGCGCGTGCCTTCCCGGTCGGAATTTCAACGACACCGTGCGACTCGCCTTCCATTTTCAGCCGCTCACCGGTAGCGAGCGCCTTCAAAAATCCAAAAACCTGCACCATTTTTCCCGACGGCACGTCCCAAAACTCGGCGAACGAAACCTCGACCTTCATCAAGCACAGATCGGGATCGTCTAGCCCCTGCGGAAACCAAGCTTTATAAATGTCGCTCCAAAGTTCCTGCATTTTCGCCCGGTCGTGCAAGATCTCGGCCGATCCGCTCACCGACACGTATCGAGTGTCCTTCGGCTCCGCGTAGCTCAAATTGACTTCAGGATTCCAATCAATCTCACTGACCTTGCCCGTGCTCAGCCCGGTAAAAAACCAAAGCGTGCCATCGAACTCGGTCTTCTGCGTAGCCATCGGCCGGCTGTGCAACAGCCCGTCTTCGGCCTCAGTGGTCAGCATCGCTATATTGATGTCTTTAATTAGCCCAGCGACCTTCGCGATCATTTGCTCGCGCGTCATGTCTTGCGGAGTTTCGTTCGTAAATGCGGGACGGCTCATAGTTCTCCCCTGCTGCCCAAAATAGCGGCGCAGCGAGATCGAGTGCTATCCAGCGATTAACGTAGATACGAGGTGGATGCGGTGTAGACGACGCGAACCGTCGTCACTATCAAGTGCAATAAATCGCAGATAATCGCGCTTCAATCAGTGCTGCTGCAACTGCCCAATCTGCCGCCAAGTCACCAGCTTGATGTGCAGCTGGTCCAGCAGCACGCGAAATTCATTGCTCGTGAAATAGTCGAAATCCCGCTGCCGCCAGGCCGCGCCCCATGTCGCGCGTTCGCGCGTCGCCGCTTTCATCTCATCGTTGTCGTAAGCCACATGAATCACAAACTCCGTCACGCCTGGCTGAAGATTCCGCAACGCCGCCGAGTAAAAGCTCCCCCAATTTTCAGCCGGCACAGAAGGCTCGATCGTGACGGTATGGTCGATCACAATATCATCCGGCCCCAGGCTCGCCTCCAGATACGGATGCTGCGCGAACCAATCCCGCGTCACAAAAAACGGCAGCCGATATTCATGCGCCAGCCGAACAAAAACCTCGAACAACTCCTTGTTCGTCTCGATCAACCGATACTGATGCGAGTCCAAATGTGTCGGCCGCACTCCCATCGCCAACGCTCGATCGATTTGCGCGCGTAGCTCGACCTCGACATCTTTCGGATCGATGTGCGTGTTCGGCTGCCAATCGTGATGAAAGTAGCCGTTCTCGTCGACCAGGCTCGGCACCTTGTCTCTCGGCGCGACCGGACCCCATCGGTAATAAACGCGCTCCGCAGTCAGTGTCAGATGCAGCCCGAAATCCAAATCCTGATGCGCCTTCGCATAATCCGCAATTTCCGGAAACCACGGGCAGGGAACCATGATGCTCGCGGAGTTGACGAGCCCGTCGTTGAGCGCTGTCACCGTCGCCGCGTTCACCGAATGCGTGACCCCAACGTCATCGGCATGAACGATGATGAGCTTCGCGTCGCGCGCGTAGCCCAGCCGTTCAGCGAGCGTCTTCACCTCTGCGGTGCCCTGCGCCGGTTTGGTCTGAGCGTGGACCGTGAGGACCGCAGCAGCGAAGAAAAGCGATAGCATCAAGGCAATACCGGTTCGATGGTCGAGCATTCGGGCACTTTCCTCACGACGACTTGGTGAATCCATTCCAATGCGCTTCGTGCGAATCATATCGCAGGTTGCGCATCACAACGATGGAGTTCATCGCCCTACCGCGTTGACAACAGTGAGTTTGTCGCTCACACTCGCCCATTCTTCGACGGATTCCGGGAGGGATGCTTGGTTCGAAAAGCTCGAAATGCCATGTGGCGCGCAATCTTGGCGACGGTCTGGGTCGGGCTGCTCCTTGCGCCGGCGATGCGTGCGCAGGACTCCCTCGAAAAACTCGCAACCGACTTCTGGTCATGGCGCTCCGAAACCGCCCCCTTCAACGGTGACGACGTCCCTCGCATGGAACGCCCCGCAGGGCTGAAGCGCTCCTGGTCCGCAGCATCCATCGCAAAACAGCGCGCTGACCTCGCCGCCTTCGAAACGCGCTACAAAAAAATCGACGCCACCAAGTGGCAAGTCCCCGAACAAGTTGACTATCGCCTAATCGGATCAGCACTCGCCCGCGTCCGCTGGGAACTCGACTACAACAAGCGTTACCAGACCGATCCCACCTTCTATTCCGATCAAGCTATGGGGCCGGTGGTGCAAGCGATCTTGCCGGTGCCGCCGTTCGACAAAAACCAAAGCAGCGATCTGATCCTGCGCGTGCAAAATATCCCGACGATCGTCGACGACGCCGAAGCAAATCTGCAAAAGCCCTGCGCACCGTTCGCCAAGCTGGCGATCGAATCGCTCGCCGACATTCGCAATCAATTGTGGGAGATGGCGCATGACGTCACGCCGCAACTCAAGGGCGACAATTTGCAGGAGCTGTCGCCGGCCGTCGAGCGCGCCGCCGCCTCGCTGGAAAGCTATCGCGAGTGGCTCAAGCAGCGCGTCGCAACGATGCCGCCGTGCTCGCCAATCGGTCGCGAAGCCTACACATTCTTCCTGAAAAACGTCGCGCTCTATCCCTACTCGCCCGACCAGCTATTGGAAATGGCGCAGCAGGAATGGGCGCGCGCCGTCTCCGCCGAAGAAATCGAGCATCAGCGAAACATCGAAGTGCCCGTGCTCAAGCCGTTCGCAACCCTTGACGACCAGCTGCAAACCACCGCGAATCTCGAAAGCGCGATCCGCCACTTCCTCACACGCCAGGGCCTCCTGACCGTGCCGCCCGACATGCCCCATTACGCGGCAAAGCCCGTCCCGACGTATCTCCAGGGGATGGACAATTTTGCCGCCCTCGACGATTTCACCGGCCCATCGCGCCTGACGCAGGATTCCGTGCGCTGGACCGAGAAACCGTCGAAGAACCCCGGCTATTTCGAAGGCGCAACGCAGCGCGATCCGCGCCCGCTCATCGTGCACGAAGGCGTGCCCGGTC
>DASXPD010000036.1:0-15103 GCA_036493835.1 Candidatus Acidiferrum sp.
CGGCCGCGAGCCCCGCCAGGCCGCCGCCGATCACGATCACACTTTTCAAGGATGTTCTCTTCCGTCACGCGCCCGAAACGGGCCTGGGCGATGAACAACATTTTTTCGGCGCGCGAAAGGCGAACGCGCTCGCCAAACACATCAAAGTCGAGGGATTCGATGCGCGCGAGGAGCGCGCTGTAAGTATGGGTCAGGAGCCAGAGGGTGCCGCGGCTCTCGGGTGCGATGAGGCTGAGGAGATGCGCGCCTTCGCGATAATTTTGCCAGGCGCGGTCGGCTTCGAAGCGGAGGAGTTCACGAACGCCAAGAGTGGCTTCGCGGCGGCTGAAATCTTCGTGCGAGACGCCGTAACGATCGAGGTCTTCCTGAGGGATGTAGACGCGGCCGAGAGCGTAGTCGTCGTGGACGTCGCGAATGATGTTGGTGAGCTGGAAGGCGAGGCCGAGCTTTTCTGCGAGATCGAGAGAGCGGTGATCGGTGAAGCCAAAGACGTGCGTGCAGGTGAGGCCGACGGTGCCGGCGACGCGGTAGCAATATTCGCGGAGGCGGTCGAAGGTGGGGTATTCGCGGATGGTGAGGTCCATCTCGGCGCCGGAGATGAGGTCGTGGAGGTAGCGCGCGGGCATTTTGTAGCGGAGCATGGTGTCGACGAGCGCGGGGAGAACTTCGGCGGCGCCTTGCGGCGTTGCGTTGGGCGGCAAAGGCGAGCCGGTGACAGCGGCGTCGAGCGCGGAGCGCCATCGCGCGAGTCCGCGTTGCTTGATGGCGTCGTCTTCGCCTTCGTCGGCGACGTCGTCGATAAGGCGCATGAAAGCGTAGAGGGCGACGATGCCGTCGCGGCGCGATTTCGGGAGCAGGAAGAAGGCGTAATAAAAATTGCTGTGCGCGGCTTTGGCGATTTGCAGGCAGGCGTCGTAGGAGGCGGCGATGGAGAATTCGGGAGCAGGGGACGCGGGAGGCGTTGCGGTCGATGATTTACGCCGCAGCGTTGGGGGAACGAAGCGCGCCGCAGTCGCGATTTGGAGATTGGATTTCCGATTCAGCTTGTTGGCTGCATGAGCGAGAAGCAATCGACCGAGTAGGCCGGCTTGTTTGGCTTTGCCGATCGAAGGGCGGCGCTGCAGCGTGTTGTAGCCGCCGGATTCGATGGCGTCGAGGACGGCGAGGCCGCCGCGGCTGAACATTTCGAGATCGACGCTGAGGCGGGCGTCGACGATTTTCGTGAGCGGCATGCCTTCGTGAAAGAGGACGCGCGTGCGCGCGATGAGTTCCTTCATGAGGCGGGGGTAGTTGTCGGTGAAATTTTTGGCGACGATGTCGGCTTCGGAAACTTCGTGGGATGCAGCGATGTCGAGCGGGATGTAGATGCGGCCTTTTTCGAGATCGCGCGAGACGTCTTGCCAGAAATTCGCAAGCTGAAGTGCGGTGCAGGTTGCGTCGGAGAGACGCTGGCGCTCGGCGTCGCGATAGCCGCAGAGATAGAGAACGAGGCGGCCGACGGGATTCGCGGAGTAGACGCAGTAGTCGAGGACGTCGTCCCAGTTGGCGTAGCGCTTTACGAATTGATCCTGGCGGAAAGCTTTGAGCAGGTCGGCGAAGGGAGTCTTCGGAATGTCTTGCGCGAGGACCGTTTCGCGAAGGGCGATGAAGACGGCGTGGGATGGCTTGTCTTCATAGCACGCGTTGAGTTCGCCTTCCCACCAGTCGAGGAGTTCGACGGCGCGATTGCCGTCGGGGATTTCGTCGCCGAGGTCATCGGCCCAACGACAGTACGCATAGACGTTGTAGAAATGCTGGTGCAGCTCTTTGGGCAGGAGCCAGGAGACTACGTTGAAATTTTCGTAGTGATGCGTGGCGAGCCAGCGCGTGTATTTCTGCGCCGCCTCGATGGAGCAACCGGGAGGCGGAACTTTCGCAGCGATTTCGAGTTCGTGGGGACGCAGCATTTAAATTTCGAAATTAGGCAGAGAGAATCGCCCGGTATGGGCGGCCGCTACATCACAGTGACGGCGGACAAGCTCACGGGCGAACGGCGAGCTTGATTTCGCCGCTGCGGGATTTCATGCGCTCGAAAGCTTGCGGCAGCTCGTCGAGGCGAATCTCTTCGGTGACAAAGTCGTGGGCGAGGATGTCGCCGCGGCGAATGGCTTCGAGCGCTTCGCGGATGAAGCGCGGCGTGTGGTGGAACGGCGAAATAATCTTAATTTCGGAGTAGTGGATTTCGGCCGGTTCGATTTCGACGAACTGGCCGGCGGGCAGGCCGCTGAAGAAATTGACCACGCCACCGCGACGAACCATCGCGAGGGCCTGTTTCCACGTGGCGGGATTGCCGGCGGCTTCGACGACGGCGTCGGGGCCGCGGCGATCTTCGGTGAGATCTTTCACGGCGGAGACAAGATCGGGAACCTCGGTGACGTTGATCGTGGCGCTGGCGCCGAGGCGACGCGCGAGTTCGAGCGGTGCAGCGCGGCGGGCAAGCGCGATCACGCGCAGGCCGCGGCGCGAAAGCATACGGACGTATTTCAGTCCGATCGGGCCGCAACCGATGACGACGGCAGTGTCGCCGGTGCGAACTTCCATCTCGTGAATTCCGCGCAGAACGCAGGCCAGCGGCTCGACGAGCGCAGCGCTGCCGTCATCGACGGAGTGCGGCACTTCAAGCATGTTTTCCATCA
Organism: Candidatus Acidiferrum sp.; assembly: GCA_036493835.1. GTDB lineage: Bacteria > Acidobacteriota > Terriglobia > Acidiferrales > UBA7541 > Acidiferrum. The sequence goes on from DASXPD010000036.1 coordinate 2,676, forward strand.
CGATGCGGCCGGGGATGCGCAGATATTCGGCGTAGGCGCCGTTGTTGAAGAGCAAGTCTTCGCAGAGATTTTCTTGCCCGCGACGGCAATGGAAGCAGCGCAAGCACGGCGCGGAATTGGCGGCGATGACGCGCTGGCCAACGCGCCAGCGGGAGTCGACACGCTTGCCGAGAGCGGCGATTTCGCCAACGACTTCATGGCCAAACACGGCGGGCGGTTGAATCATGCGCGCATGATAGCCGCGCTGCCAAACTTTGAGGTCGGTGCCGTCGGTCAGCGCCAAACGTACGCGCAACAACACTTCATCGGCAGCCAGCGAAGGGACGTCGATCTTCTCGATGCGCAGGTCCTCGCTGCCATAGAGCACAGCAGCTGTCATTTTCTGGGGAAAGAGCGCGCGGACTACCGCAGCGGCTTCTTCGCCGAGATATTCGATCTTTTTTGTGGTGGTTGTTCTCATTCGTGAGTGATCAGAATCTTGAGCGACTCTGCCGAGGGACGCGCCGCGAGATCGAGCGCTTCCTGGATTCTATCGAGCGGGAACCGATGAGTGACGATTTGCATCACCGGCAGTTTCCGCAAAAGCACTAGCTCGGCCGCTGCATCTTGGATGTCTACAGCGGCGCTGTAGCTACCTAAGATTTCTTTTTCGTCGATCCCCACTGCCGCTGCCGGGAACTCGATTCTGGTTACTGGGTCGTTCGCAGCGAATAATAGGATGCGTCCACCGGGTCGCGCCGCTGCCAGCGCATCTCCCACCACACTTGGGTGGGCGACCGCGACCAAAACCGCATCGGCCCCCCGGCCTTCGGTTCTGGCCCTTACCTCTTCTATAAGCTTACCACCGGTCGGGTCGAAAGCTTCAAGTGCGCCGAGTGTGAGGCTTTTGGCGCGGCGCTCGGCGACGGGATCGCTAGTGTAAAGCTTGGCGCCTTCGAGGTTTGCGACCATCAGGAGTTGGAGTCCGATTGGGCCACAGCCTATAACGAGGACGTGTTCGCCCTGCTTGATGCGGGCTTTTTGTACGGCTTTGACGATGGTGTTGATGGGCTCGATGAAGGTGGCTTCCTCGAAGCTTACGTTATCGGGGAGAGCGACGATGCCGCGCTCGGCAACCCAAGGCATGGCTTTGACGTACTCGCCGAAGCCGCCACCGTTGGGGGTGAAGCCGGCGGTCAGGCCAGTGGTCTTGTACTGCTTGCACTGCGAGAAGAGGCGATTTTCGCAGTAGAAGCAGGTGCCACACGGCGTGTGATGGAAGCTCATCACGCGATCGCCGGGCTTAAATTTTGTGACGCCTGGGCCGACAGCGACGACGGTGCCGGCGAGCTCGTGGCCGAGAATCTGGGGAGGCTCGACGTAGCGCTGGAAAATTTTCTTAATGTCGGTGCCGCAGATGCCACAGGCGGCAACTTTGATGAGGACTTCGCGCGGGCCAACTTCGGGCACGGGGACTTCTTCGACGCGAACGATTCCCTTTTCGCGGAAGACTCCCGCGCGCATCGTTTTCGGAATCGCGGCCAGCGCCGGTGCCGCAGTGGTGGTGGGTCGTGAGCTCATGTCGTTGCCACTCGCGCTTCGGAATGGATCAGTTCCGGCGTCAGCGCGCGCAAGAAAACATCCAGAAAATTGACGAGGTTCTTTGCCGCTTCCCTGCTCTGCTTCGCGAAACGGATTAGATGAGGGATCTCGGTCGGCCGTAACACTAGTTCTTTGATGAGCGGCGCGACTTTCAGTTGCCCGGTGTCGGTCAAAACTTTCGAGAAATCGAGGGGCAGGTCTTCGTTGGCGGCGTCACTGATAGCACGGATGACGGTCACGGGAGCGGCTTCGAGCGAAAATTCATGGACGATGTGGAAGGATTCCATGTCGACCGCGTCTGCGAACTGGGATAGACGCGCTTTTTCTTCCTGCGAGTCGATGATGCGATCGGACGTGAGCAACGTTTCGATGATCGTCGCGCCCTGGCGCTCGGCCAAATCAGCGAGTGCGTGCGCGGTCGAAAGGCCTGCGGCGTCTCGCATCGTGCCGACACGTTTCGGTGCAACGATCTGGCCGACGCGGTAGCGAGTGTTCAGGCCGCCGCAAAGGCCGGACGAGATGACCGCGTCGAGTCCGGCGCTGCGAAGGCACGTGGCGGATTTGAAGTCGAAGCTCTTGATGCCCATTCCCGTCAGCGAAACCCAGACGCAGCAATCGCCGACTTGCGTTTCGTAAACGTCGGCTCCGCCCGACCAATGTTTTTCGTTGAGCTTGACCTTGCGGAAACGGCGGATCGCGCGCCAAGGCGCGAATTCCGCGTCGACCGCAAACGTGACGAGGACAAACATTGGCTTGCTTGAGGAAATGTTGGTTGAGGAGGAGGCCGCCACGTTATGCCGCCGCGCGGATTCGCCGTGCACGCCGCTTGCTGAGATAGCCGTTGGATTCGTACCAGGCCACCGCGCGTTGCAAGGCCGCGGAGACCGGGCCAGCCTTGAAACCAAGTTCGCGCTGCGCGCGGCTGCAATCGACAAACATTTTATGCTGCGCGATTTTGACGCCTTCGACCGGAATGCCGGGCTCTTTGCCGACGAGGCGCGAAAAAAATGTGCTGGCGTAAGCGGCGCCGAGCGCGACGCCGTGCGGAAGTTTTAACATCGGCGCGGGCAGTTTTGTGATGTTGGCGAGCAGGTCGAGCACTTGCTTGAGCGTGAGATTTTCGCTGCCGAGAAGATACCGTTCTCCGACTTTGCCCTTTTCGGCGACAAGCAGGTGCCCCGCGGCGCATTCTTCGACGCCGACAAAGTTGAGGCCAGTGTCGACGTAGCCGGGCATTTTGCCATTCAGAAAATCGACGATGATCTTGCCGGTCGGAGTAGGCTTCCAGTCCCATGGGCCGACGGGTGTGGTCGGCATCGCGATGATAACGGGAAAGCCTTCCTTCGCGGCGTTGAGCACTTCGCGCTCGGCCATCCATTTCGAACGCTTGTAGTGCCCGATCATTTCTTCGAGCTTCGCGTCGGTCTTTTCGTTTGGCGGCGCGGGGCGATCGACGGCTATCGTGGCCACCGTGCTGGTGTAGATGAATTGCTGGACGCCGGCGCGCCTGGCGGCGGCGAGAATGTTTTTTGTGCCTCCGACGTTCGAATCGTAGATGTCTTTCGAATCCTTGGCCCAGAGGCGATAGTCGGCGGCAACGTGGAAGGCGCGGGTGACGCCCGCGAGCGCCTTATCGAGGGATGCGGTGTCGCGCAGATCGCCGGTGACGTACTCGAGAGGCAAGTCGGCGATGGCGCGGTTCTGGCTCGACGGGCGGAGCAGAACGCGAACGGGTTCCCCGCGCGCGACGAGCTGGCGCGCAATGTGGCTGCCGAGGAAGCCTGAGGCTCCTGTGACGAGCGTGGTCATCAGGCTTGCGCCCCTTCGTCCAAGTCCAGGTCGGTGCCAGTCCCAGTAGCCTGAGCGGCGAGACGGCGCTCGGCTGGCGTCGCAGCGCGGACAGTGATGCGAACCGTTGCCCGCGATCCGGCTGCGTTGAAAACGCGCGACAGATTCGACCAGCGGCCATCGAGCAAGCGACTGCGCGCCGCGGCGACGAGCCGGCCCAGTTCCGGCGACGCATCAGCAGCAAAAATCAGAGAGCCGTCGAGATCGAGTTTCTTCAGTTGCGAATGCAGCGCGATCAATTTTTCGAGCCCGTCGGGAGCGTGAAGTACCGTGAACCCGACGGTCAAAAATCCAGAAAGTTTGGCGATGCGAATCGCTTCGACGACATCAGCGTTTTCGGCTGCCTCAACACTCGCACCGGCGAAGCGGAACGCGAAACGCAATCGTGGCGACGGCTGAAACTCATGCACGCGACGCCGAAATTGTTTCCCGTCGGTTTGCAGAAAGATTTCGCGGGCCGACGCGGCGACCGCATTTGCAAACTTCGGAATCTCCGGATGCTCGAGCGGCTCGGAGCCGCGAACCCAAACCAGCGACGGAGCGAAATCGGCCTCCGGCAAAGGACCGGCGACTCCGGAATCGGTCGGTTGAACATTCAAAATCAGCGGATGGCGCCCGCGCGTGCGCAGGATACGGGCGGCGACTCCAAGTTGGAAGTCCGAAGTAAACCTGACGGGAAACCGCATCGCGGCTCTAGAATCCGCTGCGCAGCCTAAATTCGGCCGGCTGGAATGTCATGGCGCAGAATTGCTTCACGTCTTGCGATTGATTGCGGAAACGCGCCAACGCATACAGCGGGAATGAATTGCGATAGAGGTGATATTTCAAATAGAAGACGCACGGGAAACCGGTGCCGGTAAATTCGTCTTCGCTCCAGGAGCCGTCGGCGTTTTGCTGGTCGACGAGATAGGAGACGGCGTTTTGAATCGCGGGATCGGTGGGTTCGGAGCCGGCGAGTAGCCCGATCAAGCCCCACGCTGTTTGCGACGCGGTGCTGTTGCCTTCGCCCTTGGTGTGCGGCTCGTGATAGCTGCGCAGCGATTCGCCAAAGCTGCCATCCGCCTTTTGCACCGAGCGGAGCCACCGCACTGCGCGCTGGCAATATTCTTTTGCAGTCAGCGACACGGTTTCGAGCGAGCGCAGCACGCCGCTCGTGCCGTAAACGTAGTTCACGCCCCAGCGGCCAAACCACGATCCGTCTTCGCACTGATCCTTCAGCAAAAATTCCAGGGCGCGCTTGATCGCCGGATGATTCGCCGTCCAGCCAAAGCGGCCGAGGCATTCGAGCACGCGCGCGGTCACATCGGCGGTCGATGGATCGAGCATCGCGTTGTGATCGGCGAACGGTACGTTACTCAGAAACTCTTTGTTGTTGTCGCGATCGAACGCGGCCCAGCCGCCATCGCGATTCTGCATGCTGAGCAGCCACTGCACGCCGCGGCGAACGGCGGCTTCCATCCGCTTGGGATCGGGGAATTTCACGCGCTGCAGCGCCATCAAGACGAACGCGGTGTCATCCACGTCGGGGTAAAAATCATTGCGGAATTCGAAGACCCATCCGCCGGGAGCGGCGTCTTTGTTTTTCACTTGCCAATCGCCGGGACCGAGAACCTGTTGCGACAAAATCCAACCAGCGGATTTCACCAGCGCCGGGTGATCGGCGGGCACGCCCGCTTCTTCCAGAGCCACCATCGCGATGCAGGTGTCCCACACGGGCGAAACGCACGGCTGCAGGCGAATCGTGTCTCGATCTTCAATTTCGAAGCGAGCGAACTCGCGAATTTCGCGCGACGTCAGCGGATCGTCGGGCCCATGACCGAGCGCCATCAGCGCGAAGATCGAGTTCATCATCGCCGGGTAAATTGCGGCGAGACCTTCGGTGCGCTCGATGTGTTCGAGCACCCAGGCCTTGGCTTCGCGGAGCGCGCGTGCACGCAGCGGCTTCCACGGCAGCTTTTCGTACAGCTTCATCGCCCGATCGGCGGCGAGGAAGAAGTTGCGCCACGAGATGAGCGACTCGCTCCAATCGAACGCGGACGCTTTGCGCGACGGATCGAGGAAGAGTTCGTCGACTTGCGCGTGCTCAGGCAAACGGAAATCAGGACGCAGCGCGGAGAGAATCGCCATCGGAATGACGATGCCGCGCGTCCAAGAAGACATCTCGTAAATATTCAGATAGAACCAGTTGGGCAGCAGCATCATTTCCGGCAGGATCGCGGGAACCATCTCCCAACCGAGCGCGCCGGCCAATGCGAGATAGAAGCGAACGTAGGAATTCGACTTTTCGAGGCCACCGAGGCGCAACACCATTTCGCGCGCCTGCACCATGTGCGGCGATTTCGGATTGTCTCCGACGAGCTTGAGCGCGAAGTAGGCTTTGCAAGTGGCGTTCAGTTCGGAAGGGCCGCCGGGATAAATGCTCCAGCCGCCATCGGCGAGCTGCTTGCGGCGCACATAATTCGCGAGCTTGGCGATGCGCGCAGGCTCGGCTTTGCCGAGAACGTAGAGGTAGTAGATGTAGTCGGATTCGAGAGTGCTGTCGGCTTCGAGTTCGCCGAGCCAATAGCCAGACTTTTCCTGCAGCGAAAGCAGGTGCTCGGCGCCCTTGTTGATCGCGTCTTCGAGGCCGGAAATTCGGGTCCGCCGCGCACCGTAAGTGGCTGCGGCGGGAGCAGCGGCCTCTAGTCCTATGCGGGTACCGGCTGACAAACGAATCCTCCAAATCCTTGGTGATTTGCCGCGCAGGCTTCGATAAGTAGCGCGATTTCAGATACTTCGGAAGCTGACTGGGCTCCCCCGGGAGCTACAGGTAACACGAGTACTACTGAATTATCTCTTGTCCCGCGACATCTGGTCAACGACTAAGATGCCGCGGGGTTTACATGTTGATGCTTGGGAGGGAGACATTGTTACACGTGTATTTTTGGACGATTTCCAGGAGAGATTGAGGGACGGTGTCGCCTTCGCGTTGGAGGAATTGGGGCTTGGCGCGGAGGAGTTGGAGCGGGATGTTTTGCCAGGAGGCGGCCGCTGTCGGGATCGGTTCGCGCAGGACGAAGGCGGAGGCGCGGTCGAGTTGGATTTGGGCGGAGTCTTTGAAATCGGATTTGGCGGGGTGCAGGACCATGAGGAAGAGGTCGGGCTTGAGAAATTGGAGGAGCGTGTTGCTTTCGAGGATGACGTTGATGGGTTCGGCGGGTGAGGCGTTGCCGTTGTGGCTGGCGCTTCGCCGTGCTTGCGCGATTTCGTCGAGTGCTGAACGAAGAAGGGGCATGCCTTCGGCGAGGAAGCCTTGCTTCGTCCGCAGCCAGAACGAACGCTGCGCGCCAGCCGCGAGGAAGCGCGAGCTGTCGGTTCCTGTGTTTGCGTCGCGTTCCCAATCGATCGCGCAGATGTGTTCGTCGGGAGCGCAATCGCAATCGTGGCCGTTTTGCGCGCAAACACCGTGACCGTACTGTGTGATTTTGCCGGCGATCCAGTTTGCTTCGGGCAGAGCGGAAATGATGTCGCAGACAAGCTGCGTCTTGCCGATGCTGCGGGTGTGGCCGCCGACGACGATGATGCGAACGTTGTGTTGTGACTCAGGCATGGCTACTGCCGCTGTTTCTGATGCTAGCCGCGGACTTTCGCTTCCAATTCTTTGATGCGCGCGGCCAGGTCGGGGAGCCGTCGATACCACGCGAACTCTTCTTTAAAACGCTCAAGCGGGCGCGCAGGCGTGCCCCAAACGGTTTGGCCGGTGCGCACAACTTTTCCGCCAAGCACGCCGGACTGGCCGCCGATGACGGCACCATCTTCGAGTTCGCAGCGTTCTCCGAAACCGGCTTGTCCGCCGACGACGACGTTTTTGCCAAAGGTGCATGAGCCTGAGAGTCCAGCGAGCGCGGCGATCACCGTATGCGCGCCGATTTTGCAGTTGTGGCCGATGTGCACGAGATTGTCGAGCTTCACACCTTCGCCGATTTCCGTGTCGTCGAGCGAGCCGCGGTCGATCGTGGTGTTGGCGCCGATCTCCACGTCGTCGCCGATATCGACGATGCCGGCTTGCGGAAATTTCCAGTGGCGGCCTTCGCCATACGCGTAGCCGAAACCGTCCGCGCCAATCACCGCGCCGGAATGAATCTCGACGCGATCGCCGACGCGAACGTTGGTGTAGAGCGTGACGCGCGGATGAATGCGGCAATCGGCGCCGATTCGGCAGCCCGTGGCGACGCTGCTGTGGGGACCGATCTGCGTGCCTTCGCCGACATGAACGTTCGCGCCGATGACGGCGTAAGGGCCAATGCCCGCGGTTCGCCCGATTTGCGCGCTGTTCGGCACGACGGCGGTCGGATGAATGCCCGGAGGCGCGATCACCGGCTTGTCGAGCAACAGCGCGGCGGCCTTCGCGAATGCAAGTTTGGGCCGGGGATGTCGCAGCACGGTCTTGCCGGGCAGTTCGAGCCCGTCGAGCGCAATGACGCATACCGCGTCGGATATCGCCGCACGAGGCGTGTTCTTCTGCGAGTCGACGTAAATCAGATCGCGCGCCTCGGCGCGTTCGGGCGCAGCGATGCCGAGTAATTCGACGGAGGCGTCGCCTTCAATGTGCGCGCCTATATGGTTTGCGATTTCCTGGGCTGTTCGTTTCATCGAGCACTCCACGTAACACAATTTTTTGCCGGGTGATTACTAAAGGGGGCGCTAGCTCAGAAATTCATACAGTTTTGGCTCGCCTTCGGGCCGCGTCTTCCACCGCGCGTGAATCCAAACCCACTGATCCGGATGCTGTCGAATGATGTCTTCGATGACCTTGGCGAATTTCTGCGTGTTCTCGAAGATATCCCGGTCGGCGTCGCCGGTTCGAATTAAATCGACCGGTGGTTCGAAGCGCAGGCGGTATTTGCGGATGCGCGCGTCCCACCAGCAATAGCCGGGGACGACCGCGGCGTCGGTATGCAGCGCAAGGCGCGCGAGGCCGGTCGTCGTGCATGCCGGCTTGCCGAAGAAATCGACGAAGTCTCCTTCGTTTCGCATTGTGTTCTGATCGGCGAGAATGCCGACGGTGCCTTTTTCGTGGAGGACTCGCAGCAATGTGCGCGCCGATTCGTTTTTGAAGATCGGCTCGTTGCCCGAGAGACAGCGATAGCCATTGACGAGCGCGTCGATGCGCGGATTGTCGAGCGGACGCGCCATGTAGTGGAGCGGAAATCCGTAGAGCGCGTGCGCGAAAGACGAAAGCTCCCACGCGCCGATGTGGCCGGTGAGATAGAGCACGCCCTTGCCGCGGCGCTGGCCTTCGAGAAAATTATCGTGGCCGTCGAGGATCACGTAGCGTTCGATGTTTTCTTTCGTGTAGCGCGGGAAACGCGCGAATTCGGCGGCCATCCAGCCTAGATTACACAGCATGCCGCGAGTGACCGCTGCGCGCCGGGTGTCGCTCCAATCGGGGAACGCGAGGTGCAGGTTGAATTGCGTTGTCAGACGCAATTTTGGCAGCAGCGCATAGAGCAAACGCGCGATGCCTGCCGCCAGCCCGCGCGATACCGGGCGCGGCAGCGCTCCGAAAATTTTCAGCAGCAACCATACCGCGGCGTATTCGAGGCGCTCTCGCATCTTCTCCTTATCGCGTCGAGAATCGTCGGCTAGAAAATGGAATCGGCGACAAGCGCGGCGCGGGCCCGCGCAGTCGCGGATCAGTTCACTGCGCATCGCCACACGCGGCGACAGTATGCATTCTCCTACGATTTCGCCGCCACTTCGAATTGCTCGCGCGTGTTCATCGCGAGGCGACGCGCATGCTAGACTCGCCGCGTGCTGACCGACTCGCGCGCGCCAGAGCACTCTCCAAAACGGTCCCTCTTTTCCCGCCTCCTGTGGTCGGTGGTGATCGTCGCGACGCTTTATTTTTGCTATTTCAGCCAACTCGGTGTCGTCGGCCTCATGGGTCCCGACGAGCCGCGCTACGCATGGATCGCTCGCGATATGGCGGAAAGCGGCGACTGGATCACGCCGCGGCTCTATGGCAGCCCGTGGTTCGAAAAGCCGCCGTTGTACTACTGGGGCGCCGCGCTTAGTTTCAAAATGTTCGGAGTGAGCGAGGCGACCGCGCGATTGCCGAGCGCGATCGCGGCGCTGCTGGGAACGATGGCGCTCGCGTGGCTCGCCTGGCGCGTGTATGGAAGCGCGACAGCGCGGTGGCTGCTGCTTTTGCTTCCGTCTACAGCGGGCATGATCGGCTTTTCGCACTCAGCGGCGACCGACATGCCGTTCAGCGCGATGCTGACGTGTGCAATGGTTCCGGCCGCGGTTTTATTGGGACTCGTGCCGGCGCCAGGTGAAGCTTCGAACTCCGACCGCGACTTCGCGCCCGATCTTTCGAGAACCGGGACGCTCGTCACCGCCGCGATGTTCGGACTCTTTCTCGGCTATGCCGTACTCGCCAAAGGCCCTGCGGCGATCATTCTTTGCGGCGGCGCCGTGGTTAGCTGGGCTGCATACACCAAGCGGTGGAAAGACACGCTGCGGCTTTTGAATCCGGTCGCGATCGCGACGTTTTGTATCGTCGCGCTTCCCTGGTACATACTCTGCGCGATTCGAAATCCCGACTTTCTGCGCGTATTCATCCTCGAACACAATTTCAAACGCTTTCTGACGCCAGAATTCCAGCACATTCAACCGTTCTGGTATTACGCCGGAATCGTGTTGGTCGCGTTCCTGCCGTGGACACCAGCTTTGCTTTGGTCCGCTTTCGCGGGAATCCGCAGTTTGATTCGCGGACAAAGACTCGGGGCACTGACTTGCTTTTTACTGGGCTGGGCAGGATTTTGCCTGGTCTTCTTCACGATCTCGCGTTCCAAGCTGCCCGGTTACATCCTGCCTGCAAGTCCGGCGATCGCTTTGCTGCTCGCGCGAGCCATCACGAAATTCGCCCCGACGCGGCGGTGGTCGTTCGCGATGACGTCACTCCTGCCAGGTGTCGCGCTGACGGTGCTGTTCTTTGCGATGTTCAGCCACAACGACCAGATCCTGAAGAAAGCGGTGGCATACACGCCCGCGGTCGAACTCGCTCTTGTGGCCCTTGGCGCAGCGAATATTTTCCTCGCGGTCGCGTATCTTTTCCCGCGGCGCAACTTCGCGATCGTCGCCGCCGTCGTGCCAATCCTGTTCGTGCTCTACGTCCTCGACGACGCGCTGCGATTCACTCCGATCTCGATGCAATCGTCGCGATACCTTGCCGATCAGATTCGCGCGGACGAAATCCCGGTCAGCAATCTGCGAGTCGCCGGGCTCAAGCGCGCCACACTCTACGGACTGAATTTCTATCTACACACGGACCTGCACGACCTAAATGGCACGCCAACGCGCGACATTTACGTCCTTACAACAGGACGCACCACCTGCGACAAAATGCCCGCAGAAGTGAAATGTGAAGACGTGTGGAATCGTACGGCTGATGCGGACGGGGCCGCACTGCTGCATCTAACTCCGAATCGTTAGTGGAAAAGCGTCAGTGGGACGCGGGCGTGCCGCCGGTCGGCGGCAGTCTCAACAGGAAAAAACTCACGACGCGATTTTCGTAAGCGCGCTTGTCTTCATCGTCCATGCTGGCGAAATTGCCGTGCGGAATCATCGCCTGATCCTTGGGATCCGGCGCCTTGAGATAAAGCTGCTGCGTTACTTCGCCGAGTTCAGGATCGTCGCTGGCTTCGATGAACAGCTTCTGAACGCCCGTGAGCGAAGCCATGCGCTTGGTGTTGGAAAGCGGAAGCTCGCCGCGATACTGGTGATTGAGCCACTGAAAGCTGAATTCCGCCGATTTGATCATCAACGGAAATCCGCCGAGACCCTGGCGTTCGACACCGACGCGAACCATCTGTTCCGGCAAATCGTAAACCGAATCGAGCACGAGCGCGCGAACGCGCTTGTCGTTTTCGGCTTCGCGCAACGCCGCGTAAGCGCCGAGGTTGTAGCCCCACAAACCGAAACTCAGTGGATTGACGTCGTTCCGCTGCGCGACCGCGTCGATGGCCGAGCGAACCTCGTCGGCTTCGTGATAGCCGAACGACGTGATGCCGTCGTTGGCGCCGTGCGCCGCGAAATCAAAAACGAAAACATTGTATTGGTGATCCTGAAGCGCGGAAACCAAGGTCAGGAGCTCACCTTTGCTGGAGCCGTAGCCGTGGCACAGGATGATGGTCGAGGCGCCGCGAAACCCGGGGAAAAACCAACCTTCGCGAGTGCTGGGATTGCCGGAAACCGAGAACTGGATCGCGTCGGGTCGGCCCGGAAAGCTCTGCATATTGATTTCGGTGCTGGTGCGCTGCGGCTTGACGATGCGGTAGACCAGAAAGCCCGCGATCGCGAGTGTCGCGAGGACGGCGAAGAATACCAACGCCAAAACGGCCGACAGCAGCTTGATGTACCAGCGCATCGGACGGGCTTGGGTTTGCAGTTCCGCGAAAGTGACCATGAAGTTTGGGCGCCCGCGTGTAATCGAGTGAAAACCGAATATCAACGCGGCAATTTGCATGTTAGCAGACAGGGTGAACGTTAAAATTTGCAAGTCGGAGGCGTGTGCCTGATACGTACCGTGTGATTTGCGCGACGCGATGGCACTGGCCATTCGAACGGTTGGAGGCGGAATTTTGCGGCGGGAAAGCAGATCGGTCTTGACAGACGGTGCCTCTTATGCTATGTTGCTAGTTGTATAGAGGCCCGGCGAACTGCCCGGCCTTTTTTTCCCGCCCTAAGCAGATTTCACCACTCCGATTCGAATCCCAATTTTGGAATATTGCGCCAACATCTGTGCAAGCCACTGGCTCGAACGACTTTAACTCGAGAAAATGTAACCAATCCTCGCTCCGTGTTGTCTGACTAATGCCCTGCGCTTTGTTTACTTTTGGTTGCCAGATATGATGTTTCCGCCGGCCAGAGCATTTTCGGACCCGTTCATGAACATCGTCGATCTTCGTCAAACCACAGTGCGCCAATTGGAGCCGCTTCTGGAAGAAGAGGCG
>DASXPD010000037.1:0-4986 GCA_036493835.1 Candidatus Acidiferrum sp.
CAACGGTCGCGTGATCGCAAGTCATCGCCCTAATGGAGCACGCACACAGGCTGACGTGAATGGCAAGGTTGAGATTCCTGTCAGCGGTTGGCTGATCCTGCGCGCATGGAACGAGCACGCCGACCCGAAGGTGCAAGACATCTATCCCTATGCCAGCACCAGTCCGATCTACATAACGGTAGATCGGCAGGCGCCGCGCTCGCCGGAGGATGCGACCTATTTTGTTAGCTGGCTAGATCGCGTCATCGCCGGCGCAACCGCACGCAACGATTACAACAGTGCGCAGGAAAAGCAGAACACGCTGCAATACCTGAGCGCAGCACGAACGGTGTTTCAGACGAAGCTTGCTAGCCGCGGACAGCTAATCGATTGCCTGAAGTATTAATGAAAATTTTGTCGGCTTTTCCGCGATCCACCACTAACCTAAAATTTCCCGCAGCGCAGCGAGGACGAGAGCCACGTTGCGCACGGTCGAGCCGTGACCCATGAGGCCGATGCGCCAGGCTTTGCCCGCCATCACGCCGAGGCCTGCGCCGATCTCGATACCATATTCGTCGAGCAGACGCTTCCGCACAGCGGCATCATCCGCGCCGGCGGGAATGTTGATGCAGTTCAGTGTGTGCAACGAATGTTTCGGGATATAACTCAAGCCCATCGCTTCCAGTCCGGCGCGTAATCGCTGGTGCATTTTTGCGTGGCGCGCGATGCGGTTGTCGAGTCCTTCCTCAAGGACGATGGCCAGCGCCTCGCGCAGAGCGTAGGTCATGTTGATCGGCGCGGTGTGATGGTAGACGCGCCCACCACCGGCGCCGGTATAGTATTTGCGCAGCATCGAGACATCGAGATACCACGACTGCGGTTTCGTTTTTCGCGCGTCCATTTTCGCAAGGGCGAGCCCGCCGAAGCTCACCGGCGCGAGACCGGGCGGACAACTCAGGCATTTCTGCGTCCCGCTGTAGATCGCGTCGATCTCCCAATCATCCACCCGCAATTCGTGGCCACCCAGGCTCGTGACCGCGTCCACCATGAGCAGCGCGTCCCGCGCGTGCGCCAGTTTTGCCAGTCCTTCGAGCGGCTGGTGCGCGCCGGTGCTGGTTTCTGCATGGACGATGCCGATGAGTTTGCTCTTCGGATGCTGCTCCATCGCGGCGGCGATTTGCTCGTGAGAAAAAACATCGCCCCAGGGAACTTCGATAGCATGCACGGTCGCGCCGCAGCGTTCCATCACGTCCTTCATGCGTCCGCCGAAGACGCCGTTCACGCAGACGATGACCTCGTCGCCGGGCTCGATCAGGTTCACGGCGACACATTCCATTCCCGCCATGCCGGTACCGCTCACGGGAAAGGTCAGCGCATTTTTCGTCTGGAAAATCTGGCGCAGCATTTCGCAGGTCTCGTCGAGGATAGCCAGATACTGCGGATCGAGATGACCGAGAGTGGGCGCCGCGAGCGCGCGCAGGACGCGCGACGAAACAGGACTAGGGCCGGGACCAAGCAGGATGCGCTCGACGGGAAACTGCGTGTTCATGTGGAGTAGGAATGGGCTTGCGTCGCCCCTAGAGAGCGATTCGGCCCGATGATAACTAGTTCAATAACCCAATTCCGCTTTTCTGGCTGCGGCGGTGGGCAGGGGATCCTTTTTCGTCTCAATGGCAGCCTGACCCGACTCTTGCACCCGTGTGGCCTCGGTCGCGTTTAATTCGATGTCCGATTGAAACTCGGGCGGGACGTCCGCTTCCGCGTAGATGGCGTGGACTGGGCATTCATCCACGCAAGCCATGCAATCGATGCACTCCTGTGGGTGAATGAGAAGTTGATTCTCCACCTCATAAAAGCAGGCGACGGGACACACCGTCACGCAGTCGGTGAACTTGCACCCCACACATTTACTGGTAACGACATGGGCCATAGGCAAATTTATTCGTTAGGCTCCCACGCGATGACGTGAGGGGAGACGGCCTCCACGAGGGTGCGGTTAAGATCGAAGATCAACGCTCGCATGGTTCAATCGACTGTGACAGCAGAGGCCATTTGATTCAAATGGAGCTCCCAACCGCGCGTCACACTAAGCGGCAACCCGAGTGGTCGTGAGCCTTCGGTCGGCGCGGTAAGGAAACACTTCGGGCAACTCGCCCGCCCGCAGTTTCTCCTGTATGCCGCGCCAATAGGCCGCGCAAAAAAGATCGGCGTGCCGCTCAAATAAACTCGTGCGCGCCGAACCAGGCAAGCTTAGAAACTGAGGAAACTCTTCCGGGAAAATGTCGTTTTCCCGAACCGAGAACCAGGGTTCGGCCGCCATCTCCTGTTCGGGCGTGGTTGGCTGCGGCATATCGCGAAAATTGCAGTCGGTTAGGAAACAGAGTTCGTCGTAATCATAGAAGACGACGCGACCATGACGCGTCACACCGAAATTTTTGGTCAGAATATCGCCTGGAAAAATATTTGATGCGGCGAGGTCTTTGATTGCCCGGCCATAATCGCGCGCCGCGGATTCCACTGACGCCTTATCAGCTTCGAGGAAGAAGAGATTCAGGGGACGGATGCGACGTTCCACGTAAGCATGAGCGATCACGACGTCGTCGCCTTCCAACCGCACAATTAAGCCAGTATCGCGCAACAGCTCTTCAAGCAGTGCTAGATCAAACCGATCGCGGGCGATACGTAAATGCTCGAACTCATGCGCTTCCACCAGACGCCCAGCGCGATCATGTTCGAAGACGAGCCGGTAACGCCGTATGACCTCCGCGCGCGTGCTTTCCTTCGGATAATCGAAGTGGTCTCTGATAAGTTTGAAGACGACGTCATAGCTCGGAAGCGTAAACACAAGCATCACCATCCCGCGCGCGCCTTCGGCCGCGACAAACCGGTCGTTCGAGTTACGCAAATGACGGACGAAATCTCGGTAGAACTCCGTCTTGCCATGCCGATGGTAGCCGACCGCGTTATAGAGATCGATCAAACGTTTCCGCGGCATGAGTTCGCGCAGGCTGCGCACCAGTTCGTATGGACATTCCGTGTCGACGCGGAAATAGGCGCGGGTAAAAGAGAACAAAATCGCCAGGTCAGTCTCGCCGATAAGGATCGCGTCGAGATCAATTCCGGTTTCGTTTTCGTGCCGCAAGCACAAGGCAATCGCGATCGGGGCCTTGTCCCCTTTATCGCGAAACGCCCGTCCAACTAGATAAGCACCTCGCCCGCGATAGAAGATGTTGCCAATCATTTCGAATCGTGGGGTGCCGTTTGCCGGCGTCTGCTGCTGGGATGCGCGGGAAGCCGCTTGAATACGTTCGCCCGCCAGTCGCGCGGTAGCATCAATGTTGCACCAGTGCTCCCCCGCGAAACCTGTCGCAGGGTCCGTTAGGCTCGCGATGAGCAGTTCGTGAATCAAAGCACCAGAATAGGTCCGACGATTATCGAGCGGTGTGGTCGGAGCTTCATCAAAATCGGTGTCGACGAACTCGATTGCCTGGTCTACGCCTTCCGTCGCGAAAACGCGCCGGGTTAATGAGTTGAAAAAACTCTCCGCGATCTCGCGCTTCGGTGATTGTGCGATGAGCGATGAATAGACTGCCTTCATTCCCGTCCAGACGCTGCGTTCGCTGAGGCGCGTGCCCATTATCTTTTTAAACCGCTCTGTCAGCGTCTCCATCTGTCGCGCATAAAGACGCAGCCGTTCCGCCGCATCTGCATAGGATCCGCGCCAATCGCGTGCGAGAAAACGTTCACGTGCGCGGATCGTGATTGCGCGAAACCGCTCGTCGTATTCCAGGAACGCGCGCTGGACCGTTTCTGCGCAAAGCGCCGCTAGTCGGCTGTCGGTCAGGTCCCCGCGTTCCGGCGAAATCGGTCTGCTGGTCAACGACATGCGGGAGCGACTTAGTGGAACTGGTCTTGTTCCGTCGAGCCGCGCAAAGCGGTGGTTGAAGATTTCCCGCCCGCGATGACCTGAGCCACTGCATCGAAGTAACCGGTACCGACTTCGCGCTGATGTTTGGTCGCAGTGTAACCATCGCCCTCTGCCGCGAATTCCGCTTCCTGTAATTCCGAATACGCTGCCATGCCGCGCTCTTTGTACCCGTGCGCGAGCCGAAACATGCTGTAGTTGAGCGCGTGGAAACCCGCGAGAGTGACGAACTGGAATTTGTATCCCATCGCGCCGAGCTCGCGCTGAAACTTCGCGATCGTCGCGCTGTCGATCTTCTTTTTCCAGTTAAAGGACGGCGAACAGTTATAGGCCAGCAGCTTCTCGGGAAACTTCGCTTTCACTGCTTCGGCAAAACGTTTCGCTTCACTTAAGTTTGGCTCGCTCGTTTCACACCAGACCATGTCGGCATAAGCGGCATAGCTGATCCCACGCGCAATCGCCTGATCCAGCCCGGCACGCACACGATAAAATCCCTCCGCTGTTCGCTCCCCGGTCAGGAATTCGTGGTCGCGTTCATCGACATCGTTGGTCAGCAACGCCGCCGCGTTCGCATCCGTGCGCGCGACAATGATGGTCGGCACATTGGAAACATCGGCCGCAAGCCGCGCTGCAATGAGATGGGTGATGGCTTGTTGCGTTGGGAGGAGTACCTTGCCGCCCATGTGTCCACATTTCTTTTCGCTCGCGAGCTGATCTTCGAAATGAACCCCAGCCGCGCCGGCTTCGATCATTGCCTTCGTTAATTCGAAAACATTTAGCGGACCACCGAAGCCAGCTTCCGCATCCGCGATAATCGGAGTGAACCAGTCGATGTCGGTCTTTCCCTCGGCATGATGGATTTGATCGGCACGTTGAAGCGCCTGGTTGATCCGCTTTACTATTGCCGGGACGCTGTTCGCCGGATAAAGACTCTGGTCGGGATACATTTGTCCGGCGAGATTGGCGTCGGCCGCAACCTGCCAGCCGCTGAGATAGATCGCCTTCAATCCCGCTTTGACCTGCTGCACGGCCTGATTGCCGGTTAGCGCGCCGAGAGTCGGAAGAAATTCTTCGGTGTGCAA
>DASXPD010000038.1:0-94161 GCA_036493835.1 Candidatus Acidiferrum sp.
TAAAACGGGTGCTTAACGTTATCGTATGAGGGCCATTCGCATATCCGTCGTTTGCCTGCTGGCGCTCCCGTTTCTGGGGGCAGCTAGTGCTCGTGCGGACGTCGCCGTTCTGCTGGAAGAGCCTTACAGCTACGACGGAGCGTTTGCGGGTACCGGGCATGCGGCGGTCTACCTTTCGAACATCTGTGCCGACTCGCCAGTCTCTCTGCGTCGCTGCCAGCCTGGTGAATCCGGGGTGGTCATCAGCCGGTACCACCATGTTGCGGGCTACGACTGGATTGCCGTGAAGCTCTACCCATACTTGTATGCGGTCGATAAGCCCCAAGACATTCCCCTGTTTGCCGACGTGAAGCTCGAAGCCGCCCTGCGGGATCGGTATCGGCGCGAGAACTTGGAACAACTGATTCCGGACGGGCCGGAGGGCGAAACCCCAGTCGGCGATTGGTATGAGCTCGTTGGATCAGCCTATGATCGAACGCTATACGCATTTCAGCTCCCGACCACCGCAGAGCAGGACGACGCCTTTATCGCTCGCTATAACTCGAAGCCGAACCGGCAAACGTACAAATATGTGACGCGCAACTGCGCGGACTTCGTGAAGGATGTCGTCAATTTCTACTATCCGAAGGCTGTGCGTCGCGGTGTGATCTCGGAACTCGGCATTTCGACTCCGAAGCACTCTGCCAAGACTTTAGTGCAATACACCAAGAAGCATCCGGAGCTGCAGATGACCGCATTTGTCATCCCGCAGGTTCCGGGGACAATTCGGCGAAGCCGTCCAGTGCGCGGTGTCCTGGAGTCGGTCTTCAAGGCGAAAAAATACGAGGTGACATTACTCGCCCTGCATCCGGTCGTCGGCGGCGCGTTTGCCGCGGGATATTTGCTCGGCGGCGGACCTTTCAATCCGGGAAAGAATGCTCTCGTATTCAGCCCGGATGGTGATCTGCAAGCTCCTTTGAGCACAGATGAGAGGAAGTCATACCAAAAAGGTTTGGACGAAATGGTGCGCGCAAACGCCGATGCGGCGCCGCGGCGTGAGGAAGCGACGTGGCACAAGTTGCTGGATGCCGCGCAACTCGGTCTCGATGCGGCCGGCCATCCGGTGCTTGCGGTGCGTTCGGGCGATGAGTTCGTGGAAGTGGGCATTACGCGCGGCAACGTGCTGAACAGCGGGGCGCCTCGTCCGATCATTCAAGACTTGCTCGTTGCGCGCATGCGTGAACAATTGCGGAGCGGCCACGCGCCAAAGACATCGGACCTGGAAGTGCGCCAGGATTGGAAGCTGTTGAGCGCGGCGTTTGATGAGAGATCTGAATCCGCGAGCCATCCGAACTCGTCGTCGTCCGAAATTGCGGGCGGCGGGACGAACTGACGAGATTGCCCGTTACGTCGGTTTGAGCCCATCAGCGCATCACATCGGAAGCTTTTGCGGTTCTAACTAATTTCCCACTTAAAACGAACGAGTTGAGCAATAGCTGCAGTTTTGGCTTTGCGCCGGATGTGATAGCTTCCTGCTCGCTCATTTCCTCGAATGCAAATTGAAATTGGCGAGTTGAGAGGTCCCATGAAACGATTGCTCGCGTTGCTGCTTGTCCTGAGCGGCGCGTTTTATTGTGCTTCCATTTATAGTCGCCCGGTCCGCGCGGCGGACAAGCATCCATTTCAGCTCGACGATTACTCGGCGATTCGCAGCGCGCGGGTGATCGCGATTTCGCCCGATGGGAGCCAGGTGCTCTACGAGGTTTTCTGGAACGGTGTGACTGGCCCGGTCTACAAGCAAGAGTGGTTCGTCGTTGATATTTCGGGTGGCAATCCGCACAAACTCGATTTGCCGGAGCACTTCACGCCGACGGGTTTCACCAAGGAAGGGAGGTCGCTGTACGGAATCATGCCTGTAGCAGATTTGCCGCAACTTGCGATCGTGCCGCTGGTTGCCGGTGCGCCGACGCAGATCCTCGCTCTGCCATCGGGCGTGCGCGGCGTGAAGATTTCGCCCGACGGTACGCAATTTGCGGTGCTTGCCGATCCGCGTGCCAGAGATCCGCTATCGAAAGTGCACACGGTTGTCGAGAACGATCAGACCAGCTTGTACGTGGTCGGCGCGAGCGGTTCGGGTGGTGCGTGGTGGTGTCCACAAATGACCGACATCATCGAGGTGGCGTGGTCGCTGGACGGGACACAAGTCGCACTGCTCACGCAGTGGCAGAAGATCGGGCATCACGACGTGCATTCGTTCGTGAATGTTTGCAGCGCTTCGGGCGCGAAACAAATTGCGGAGATTCCGAATGCCGTCACTGGGCTTGCGTGGACGAAGGGTGGGAAAGACATCGCGGTTGTAACGACGACTACGCCGGTGCTGACTCCGGATCATGTCTGGACGGTGCCCCTGGCCGGCGGCGCGCCGGTGGATCGCACGCCGGATTTAAAGGCTTCCGCGCTCACGCTGTCGGGTGATGCGCTCGGCAATGTTTGGGTCGAAGTGCATCGCGGCGTCTACGCTGAGGTCGACGCATTCCGTGACGGGAAACTCGAGCCGGCGTTCAAATGGCCGAGTGGCTCGACGCAGGGATTGCCGGTATCGGCAGCGTTTTCCAGTTCGCCCGACGTGCAAGCAGTTACCGTCACGGATCCTGGCCATTCGACCGCAGTTGCGGTGATGCGCAACGGATCGCTCGCGAAGATCACGAACGATGGCGACGATGTTCTTGCGAACGTCGCGTTGGGAGAGGTCAAGGTGGTCCACTGGACCGCGAAGGACGGCACCAACCTCGAAGGCATCGTTACGTTTCCCGCGGAATACACGCCGGGCAAGAAGAGTCGATATCTCGTGCTTCCTCATGGCGGACCGGAGGCCAACGACGAGTTCGCGTTCGATTCGTTTTCACGGCTGATTGCCGGTTTGGGATTTGTGGTCATGCAACCGCAATACCGAGGCTCGACGGGATACGGATCGGATTTTCTCGCGGCGATCTACGAACACTTCGGCGATCGCGCGTATAGCGACGTCGACAGTGCGACGGATTTCGCGATCGCGCAAGGTTGGGCGGATCCCGATCGCCTCGCTATTTTCGGGTGGAGCGCGGGTGGCTTCATGACGTCGTGGACGGTGACGCAGACGCACCGGTACAAAGCTGCGGTCGAGGGCGCGGGCATTACCGATTGGCTGAGCTTTATTCCGACGAGCGACATCGGGCAGGTCGATTACGACCGGCGGCTGCAGGAAAAAGATCCGGCGCCGCTGCTGAAATTTTCAGCGGTGATGTACGCCGATCGCGTGACGACACCGTTGCTCATTCTCCACGGCGAAGCAGACTTACGAGTGCCTACATTTCAGGGGCGTGAGTATTACGTGCTGCTGGCGGAGCGTGGGAAGATCGTGCGTATGGTGACGTATCCCGGTTCGCCGCATTTTCCGCGGCTTGCGGAACAGCGGCGCGACGTGTTGAAGGAAGTTGGAGACTGGATCAATCGGTACGATCCCTAGGAAAAAAGCCGCGATCGTATTCCCGGCGGGAAAATCAGCGCGGGGCGGTCGCTAGGCGTCGCGTTACGTAGCCGGCGACGTGCGTGTCGAATAGTTCGTCGAGTTGGTGGGTGACGGGTCCGGGTGCTTTCGCGATTTTGTTGCCGGCGATTTCACCGACGCCGATTAAATTGCGATTGGTCGACGAGATGAAGACTTCGTCGGCTGAGTATAGATCTTCGGGCTTCAGCAATTGCTCGATGACCGGAATTCCGGCTTCGGGCGCGATTTCAAACAGAATCCCGCGCGTTACGCCTTCGAGACAGCCGGAGTTTAGCGGCGGCGTGTAAACCTTGCCGTTCTTCACGATGAAAATGTTGGCCGCGGTGCATTCGGCGACTTCGCCGCGTTCATTCAGCAATACGACTTCGTCGAGGCCGGCCCTCTGCGCTTCGGCGACTGCCCACACGTTCGGCAGCCAGGATGTGCTCTTCACGCCGGCCAAAGGTGAACCAGCGTGGCGTCCATGTTCGCGGAGGCCGAGCTTGATCGGCTCGCGATACTCGGGGAGTGCCGCAGTATAGATGATCAGGTCGGTTTCCGGCCGCGGCTCGTCGCTTTGCCAGAAGCCAACATTGTTGTTGATGAGGTAGACGCGGGCGGCGCCGCTTTCGACTTTGTTGGCGCGGATCACTTCGTGCAGGTTCACACGGGCCTTAGCGCCAGAATACGGCATCGGCAGGTGAATGATCGAGGCGTCCTTTTCGAGGCGGCGCCAGTGGCGCTCGTAGGCGAAAGCCTCGCCGCGCGAAATGCGCATGGTGGTGAAGATGCCCCAACCGCAGATGATTCCGGATTGGCCGGGAGAGAGGCGGACCTTCTCGATTGGCTTCAGACTGTCGTTATGAAAAACGTTGCGATGAATCACGCGAACCGCCCTCTTCGCTCTCAGAATCGCGCTGAGACGCTACGTATCGATTGTACCTGAGTTTGGATGCGTGTCCGGGGAAGGGTCTTGAGGCGTGGTGGCGAAAAGAAAATCCGAGCTTGACAGGGAAGTAGGACTAATCTAGTCTCACATCCATTGTTGCAAGCCGTTTGCAACAATGCGCTCTTCTCGCAGCGCATCACCCTCTTCGAAGGAGACGGCGCATGCCAGACCCTTGCGAACCTCGGCTCTCTCCCCTCCGCGGCGATGACGATTTCATCTTGCTTCGCTGCGATGCGAACTGTTTCCACCTGGTGCTTCCGTTTCTGTCAATTCACCTAACTGGCGATGAATTGAAGACTGCGATCAAGGCACTGCGTGGCTTGTGGCCCAAGGGCGCGCGAAAATCGAAGCCCGAATCAGAGATTCCAGAGAGTGCGTTGTTTCAGGCGTTTCGATGCCCCGGCGGACACTGTCATCTGGTTTGCCACGGAACACTGAATATTTGTTTGAAGGAAAAAGCCGCGCGCCTCTTGCAGCAGGAGATGGAAGCTCAGGCGGTGGCTGAGCCGATTTTGCGGCCTTCGCCTGCGTATCTGGTCTGAACCTGTTTTAAAGCGAACGCGCCGCTGTCTTGCGTAGATTCTCAGATTTACTCCCGCAAAATCCTGACTTTAGTCCTGACTTGGCTTACTATTTCGTCGGCGCAAACGCGATTCCCCAGGTCGCAGCCAGACGGAAGGCCAATGAAGCGACTCCCCGAAAACGACGGCGACGTTTCGAATCTCTCGGAAGAAAATCTCGAAGCCAAGGCACAAGGGAAGCAGCCTGCGGCTCCCGCGCGGCGCGAATTTCTGCGCACTTCATTGCTTGGCACTGCTGCGATCGCGACGGCGACGGCGAGGCCGTTGGTCGCGCGCGAGAATGTCGTCGGCACGTCGAGCTCTGTCGTTTACTCGGGTGATGTCGCGGCCTTTGAGCTTGACGAGATCACGATTTCCGATCTGCAGGAAGGAATGAAATCGGGGAAGCTGACGTCGCGTTCGATCACGGAGAAATATCTCGCGCGCATCGATAAGATCGACAAGCAAGGTCCGGCCATCAACGCTATCATCGAGCTGAATCCGGACGCATTGTCGGTTGCTGATGCGCTCGACAAGGAGCGGAAAGAGAAGGGGCCGCGCGGGCCGCTCCACGGCATCCCGATGTTGATCAAAGACAACATCGATACTGCCGACAAGATGATGACGACGGCCGGTTCATTGGCGCTAGTCGGATCGCGCGCGTCGAAAGATTCGACGGTGGCACAGAGGCTGCGCGACGCGGGTGTCGTGATTCTTGGCAAGACGAACCTCAGCGAGTGGGCGAACATTCGTTCGAATCATTCGACGAGCGGATGGAGCGGGCGTGGCGGGCAGACGAAGAATCCGTACGCGCTCGACCGCAATCCATGCGGGTCGAGTTCGGGATCGGGCGCTGCAGTGTCCGCCAATCTTGCTGCCGCCGCGATCGGTACGGAGACCGACGGCTCGATCGTTTGCCCTTCGTCGACATGTGGAATCGCGGGCATCAAGCCGACCGTCGGATTGGTGAGCCGCACCGGCATCATTCCGATTTCGCACACGCAAGACACAGCGGGACCGATGTGCCGGACCCTGCGTGATGCGGCGATCGTTCTGGGCGCGCTAACGGGGATCGACGCCGCCGATGCAGCGACGGCGGAGAGCCGCGAGCATTCGTATACGGACTACACGCAGTTTTTGAAGGAAGATGGCTTGCGTGGTGCGCGCATCGGCGTTGTCCGGCGCACGTTTGGGTTCAGCGAAGACGTCGACAAGGTGATGGAAGAAGCGCTCGCGACGATGAAAAAACAGGGCGCTGTTCTGATCGATCCAGCTCCAATCGAATCGGCTGGGAAATTCGGCGAATCAGAGTTCACGATTTTCTTATACGAATTGAAGGCCGACCTGAACGCGTATCTGGCGAAGCTCGGACCGAACGCTCCGGTGAAGACCCTCAAGGACATCATCGAATTCAACGAAAAGAACAGCGGGAAGGAAATGCCGTATTTCGGACAGGATACGTTCCTGAAGTCGGACGAGAAGGGGCCGCTGACGACGCAGGAATATATCGATGCGGTCGCGAAGGCACGGGACTTAGCGCGCAAAGAGGGAATCGACGCGACGATGGACAAGAACAATCTCGATGCGCTCATCGGTCCGACGGGCGGACCGGCTTGGCTGACTGATCACATTAACGGAGACTCATTCGGCGGCGGGAGTTCGAGTACGGCGGCCGTCGCGGGGTACCCGAATATTACGGTGCCCGCAGGATTTGTTCATGGGCTGCCGGTGGGGATCAGCTTTTTCGGTCGTGCCTGGAGCGAGCCGGTACTACTGCGTGTCGCGTACGCGTTTGAGCAGGCGACGAAGGCTCGTAAGGCGCCAGGTTTCGCGCCGACCTTGAATATTTGAACTATCTAAACTGCGTCGGCAAGACTATTTCCGGGTAGCGCGAGGTTGGGCCGGATTAACGTGCCCGGGTTTCCCGCTCGTCGCGAGGGACACGTTCCATTTCGGAACTGTTCCGCTCTGAACCATCCTGACGTTTTTCCACAGACCCAGTTCGGCACTCCGTCGATGTTGAATCTCGACATGGAATCAAGCGACACGCGGCCGTGTCCCTCCTCGCCGCTATCTTATTGAATTTACTAAGTATTTTTGCGCACTGAGATGGGCACGCTGATGCATGTCTGTATAGGTTCCGTAAAGTACGGTCCCACAAATGGGACCGGTATTTTACGCAAGTAGTTCTACCTATGAGATTCGGCGGCAGACAAAATGATCGGACGGAAAGCCCTGGCGAGGTAGCACGCCTGGCTCAGGCGCCGGGTACCGACAGAGCCGATCTAGTAAGAGGCGCGGTGCAGGCGTTGCTAGTCGCTTCGGAGGTTGACCGCGCCGGAGTCTGGATCGACGAGGGCGACATCGACACGCGTTCGCCGCGCGGCTTGGCGATTTTTCGCGGCATGGTTTCCGAACGCGGCGGAGACGGCACGCCGTCGGAATGGGCTCGACTTTCGCTCGAAGCGCTGCCGTCGCTTGACTCGCTCGCAGGCGGTTGCACGGTGCAGCAGGATTTGGACGGTACCGCCGATCAGCTCATTCTCGGCGCATTGCTGGAACTTCAGCGAGCGGTGTGGGCGCCTGTTGGGGCGCGCGGCCGTTTGCGCGGCGTGCTCCTGGCGGGAACACGGCGGAAGCACGGCGCTCTGCCGCTCGCGCGGATTGCAGCGGTGTCGGCGGAACTCGCGCTGGCGATCGAACTCGAAGAGGAGCGCCATCTGGCGCGTCAACGCCAAGCCGATTTGACCGCAACAGGACGCATCCTGGCGGACCTCGCGGCGAGCGGCCCGGTCGACTCGATCTTCACTCGCTTGGTGAACGGCTGCACCGAGACATCGCCCGGAGGTGACGGGCTTGGAGCCGTGTTCGCGGTGCTGCGCCTGCGACCTGATCCCAATGGCGACCGAGTTCAACTTTCTCAGCAATCCCTTTTATCGACGAACTGGCGCTCATCGATCGAATCGCGCCATCCAGCGCACAGTTCTCTCGCGCCATGTTGGCGAAGCGGCGAAGCGGCCTGGTTGCACGCGATGGACAATTCCGCTCTCGCCAGCATCTGGCAGCGAGCCGAAGACGCGCGCGACACGATCGTCATCGGCAGCGGTTCGGGGCTTCCTTGGCCGCGCGCGGATGTCGCGCGAATCGTCGTGATTCCGCTGCTAGCCTCCCGCGAACCCGTCGGCACACTCGTCGCCGGATTGCGGCCCGGCGCCACAACCCATGGAGGCGTCGACCGCCTCGAACTTCGCGGCAAACTCGCCGCTACCGTGCTGGCGCAGCGCCAGCACACCGCAGCGCTTTCGCTCGAGCGCAAGCGGCAGCATGCCATTCTGCAAAGTGACGGCGTCGCGAAGGTCATCATTGAATCCGGCGGGCGGATTGGCGCGTTGAGCCGCGGCGCACAAGAATTACTCGCTCGAATCGTTCCCGAAGCCGTCGGCGCGGCAGAGACCACAGCGTCGTCACGGCAATCCTTTTCACAATTGTTCCAGGCTCCCGATCAGCCGAAGGTCGAAGCGTGGCTTCGGCGCGTGCAAGCGGCGCCTGAACGCGACCACAGTCTCGGTCTCGACAACGAATCGCATCAGGCTCTCTTGCGCAACGGTGCAACAGTACGCCTCAAACCGATTTCGCTCAGTGACCCGCGCGAGAACACGCTCGCCGCCATTGTGCTCGAGCCACTCGCAGCCGTGCCATCGTCGTCACCGCAACCGCACCCCAGCGAAACGCAACTGCACAACTTCATCGAATGGCTCGAAGAAGGCGTCGTCCTCTTCAACGCGCATCACGAAATTCAAACGATGAACAGCCGCTTTGCGCAGATCGTCGGTTTCGCCCCCGATGAAGCGTCGCGCATCACAACTCTTGGCGGCCTGATCTCGCGCATGGCCGATCAAGCCGCCGAGCCCGAAAAATTTGCCAATCGCTGGCGCGAACTCACTCGCGGAGCTGACAGCGGCGTTCGCGATGAAATCCAACTTTTGCGCCCCGTGCCGCGCGTCCTTGAGCGCGCCAGTCGGCCAATTCTCAGCGCCACCGGCGAGCGACTCGGCCGCGTCGAAATCTACCGCGACCTCACCGCGCAGCGGGTCTTCCAATCGAAGCTGTTGCAAACTGAGAAGCTCGCCGCGCTCGGCCAAATGGTCACCGGCGTGGCGCACGAACTCAGCAATCCGCTCACGAGCATTCTCGGCTACGCGCAGCGCTTGTTCCTGCGCAACGATGCCGACGGCCACTCCGACGAAGCTCGCCAAATTTTTCAGGAAGCTGAACGCGCCGGCACGATTCTTCGCCAACTCTTGATGACCGCCCGCGAATCGCGCCCCGACCGCCGCCCGATCTCGCTGAATCAAATCGTCTCGCGCACGATGGACCTGCAAAAATTCAATCTCGCCGCCGAAGAAATCACCGTCGAACTCAATCTCGATTCATCTTTGCCAGGCATGCTCGGCGATGCCGGCCAGTTACAGCAAGTCCTGATGAACCTCATTGGCAACTCGCGCCAGGCGATCGAGCAACGCGGCAAAGGCGGAAAAATCCGCATCTCGACGCGTCACGCTGCAGGTCAGGTTCAACTCGAAATCAGCGACGACGGGCCAGGCATCCCGCCTGCAATCGCCTCGCGCATCTTCGATCCTTTTTTCACGACGAAGGCCGCAGGAATCGGCACCGGTCTCGGCCTCGCGATCGTGCTCGGCATCGTGCGCGAGCATGGCGGCCAGGTGAAGGTCACTAGCCCACACGGCCGTGGCGCAAGTTTCGTTCTCGAATTTTCTGCTGTGGCCGCGCCCCATCAATCGACGCCAGCTCCAACACAATCGCCATCGCAACAGGCATCGCATCCGACATCCATCGCCGTTCCTGCGATCGGATCGGGCCTCCCGACGCATCGCGAAGCCGTTGCAACCCGGCGCGCGTCCGCGCAGCATCCGCTCACTGCGGGCTCCGCGGACGCGCCGCTGGTTTCATGGGCCGGTGCCCGCGTGCTCGTCGTCGAGGATGAGCCAACAGTCGCGCGCCTCATCAGCGACGTGCTCGAGGACGAAGGCCTGCACGTCGAAGCTCTGCTCGATGGGCGTGAAGCGCTCGAACGCGCCGCCGAAGAAGACTACGACCTCGTCATCTGCGACATGAAAATGCCTGAGCTCGACGGTGAGCATTTCTATAAGACGCTGGCCGCCACCGGCAATCCGCTCAGCCGCCGCTTTCTCTTCGTCACCGGCGACGTCGTCGCCGCCCACACACACGATTTTCTGGAGCGCAATCAGCTCCCTCACGTCGCCAAACCGTTTCGCGTCGAAGAGCTGACCGAAAACGTGCGGCGCGTGCTGAGTTTGGTCAAACCGGCGCGCCCTTCCAGCACCGCTCCGGTGATGATTCACGCTACGAGGAAATAGGAAATGCAAACCCAGGAACAAACGATTCTGCTGGTCAGTGACGACGCCGTTCTTTGCGCCGCGGCGCGAAAAGATCTCGAAGCGAGCCAGGTGAGCCGGCGTGTCGCCGCGGTGAGCACAGTCGACGCCGCGCGAGGCATCGTCTTAGACGCTGCGCCCACCGTGATTCTGCTGGAGGAGAGCGCCGTCACTTCGAGTTCGTGCGACAGCATTGCGAAAAAGGGTCAAGCGCAGCGAATGGAGTCGATCGTCTCCGCGCTCGCCGAATACGCTCCCGTCGTGGTCATTGCGTCTGCAAGCCACGAGCGCGAACTGTCGGCACTTGTCGCCGCGGGTCTGGCCGATTTTGTCGCCCGCTCCACAAATTGCCTTTCCGTGGCGATCGAATTGATCGAAGAGCGGCTTCGCCACTCTGCCGACGAGCCCGTCGGCGGGTCCCCGTTGTTGCGAGCTGAAAACAACCAGGAAGCGTTCGGCGAAACGCTTCGTCACGAACTGAACAATCCGCTCACTGGAATTCTCGGCAACGCAGAATTGCTGCTCGCCGAAGTGCGCCGCAAAAACGATGGTCAATTGCCTAACGGTGGCCAGCAGCGCCTCGAAACGATCGCCGCGCTCGCCGTGCGTTTACGCGAAACGGTGCGCCGCCTCAGCCAGGACTGGGAAAATCGCCAACGCCGTCTGCCGCAACGCACCATCCAGCAGCGCGTCGCGCACTGACCTACGACGAAAACAGCACCGACTCACGCTGAAACATCTTCACCGCCAAAAACAGCGCGATGCCCGCATACACGCACGTGCAGCCAAAAATCAGCCCGATGAATCCCCAGTGGTACGTCCCGGTGACCAACTCCTTGCAGAGCAGTCCCACATTCAAAATCGGCACAAGCGCGAGCTTCGCCGTCAGCTCAATTCCTGGAATCACCGCCGCAATCGCCGGCACGATTACAAGAAAAGTCATCGGCGTCAGATAGCTCTGCGCTTCCTTAAACGTTTTTGCAAAAAGTGAAATTGTCATCAGCACCGCAGAGAAAAGCACCGCCACCGGAAGCGCCATGATGAAAATCGCAAACGCCGTTTGCGCGTGCATCGTCAGGATCGGGAAATCGTCCCCGATCCCCGTTCCCTTGCCGTAATGACCAAGCACCGCGAACGACCCCGCCATCGATAGCACGGAAAGCGTTGCCGTCGCGAGCGACGCCGTCAGCACCACAAAAAATTTTCCGAATACCAAATGCGTCCGATCGATCGGACTCGAAAGAATTGTCTCCATCGTCCCGCGTTCTTTTTCACCGGCGGTCAAGTCCATCGCCGGATACATCGCGCCGGTCATGCACATCAAAATCACCAGATA
The DNA here is from genome assembly GCA_036493835.1 of Candidatus Acidiferrum sp. Lineage (GTDB taxonomy): Bacteria > Acidobacteriota > Terriglobia > Acidiferrales > UBA7541 > Acidiferrum. The sequence continues at coordinate 11,768 of DASXPD010000038.1, forward strand.
TGTGATCAGCCCGCCGTACGATTCGCCGGCCACGCGATCTTCCGAAACCACGTTTTTCTGCTCCACGGCGAACGGCTTCATCAGGCTCTCTGGCAAGTGCTGCGCCGCCAATCGGTCGCGCACCATGCCGTCGCGATACTCCGTCAGCTGTTCCTTGATGCGCGTCGCGCTCAGCATCGACTTCAAATCGCCCGAAAAAATGTAAATCTTCACTTCGGGATGCGAACCATTCTCAACATCCGCCTGAAATCCGGGAGGCAAGTCGATCGCGGCTCGAATCTTTTTGTTGGAGATCAAGTCCACATAGTCGGCCCGCGGCTTCACGACGCGCAGGTTCGGCGCATCCTTCAACTTCTGCACCACGTCGGGTGAATCGGCGCCGCCAAGCACCATAATCTTCGACGCCTCATGGCTCGCTTGATCCGCGACTTCGACGAACGCATAGCCAATCCCAACCGTCAGCACCGGGAACAAAAACAGCGGAATCAAAATCGAAGAAATCAGTGTCCGGCTGTCGCGCAGCGCCTCGGTCAATTCTTTACGATAAACAATTCCAATGTTGCGGAGCGACATGTCAGTGATCCTCCGCCGGCGGCACATAGTGCGGCGCTACGACCTTCACGAAAATCTCCTCCAGGTCGCGCTCGCCATATTTCGCTCGCAATTCGTCAAGCGATCCCTCGGCCAAAAGCTTGCCGCCCTGGATAATTCCGATCACATCGCACAATTTTTCGACTTCGCTCATGATGTGCGTCGAAAAAATCACCGTTTTGCCCAGATCGCGGCACTCGCGGATAAACGCGGTAATCGTCCGCGCCGTCATGATGTCCAGCCCCAGCGTCGGCTCGTCGAAAATCATCACCGCCGGATCGTGTACGAGAGTCCGCGCGATTGATGTTTTCTGCTTCATGCCAGTCGACAGCTTGTCGCAGCGCCGATCGCGAAACCCGTTCATGTCGAGCCGGTCGAAAATTTTGTCGACGCGCTGCTTCAGCACCGCCTCCGAAAGCCCATTCAGCCGTCCAAAATACTGAACGACCTCGCGCGCCGTCAGCCGCGGATACAGCGCCGTTGCCGTAGACAAAAATCCCACGTTCGCGCGAACCCGCTCCGGATGATCGACAACGTCATGCCCGCAAACCATCGCCGTCCCCGCGCTCGGTTCGAGAATCGTTGCCAGCATGCGCAGCGTCGTCGTCTTTCCCGCGCCGTTGGCGCCCAACAGCCCATAAATCTGCCCCGGCTGGCAGCGAAAGCTCACGTCATCCACCGCGCGAATTTCGCCGCGCTTCTTGTCTCGGAAATGCTTGGAAAGATTCCGGACTTCGATCATTCAGGCCCGCTTGTGATTTGCAAAGAGGCGACGCCCCGTATCTCGGAACACCGCTCTTTAAAATGTTACTGGAAACCCCATCGACGTGCGACGCGAAAGCCGCCCGCAAGTTCCATCCCACTTGCTCGAATTTCGAATCCTGAAGCTCCCTCTAGGGATAACCGCGCGCCTGTTGCTACAATCAAACTCTTTGAGGCTCGTCGGGCGACGGGCACACGCAAGCTACTCATCGGAAATCGATCCACGGAGTTTTGGGTGCGCGTGTGCGTGTCGCATACTCCGAGTCGTCGCGCGAAAACGCAAAATGGAACGCATCGTCCGAAATCGGATCCTGATTTTCCTGGTGCTTGCTGGCATCCTCGCGCTCATTCTCATCAAGGTGAGCGGTCGCCAGCCAGTAGCTAAGATCAACGCCGTTGTGCCCGTTCGCCAGAACATCGTCGCGTCCATTTCGAGCAACGGTAAGGTCGAGCCGATTTCGCCGTTCGTGATGCGCGCGCAACTCGACACCTTCATCGAGAAGATTTATGTCGTCGAAGGCCAGAACGTGAAGAAAGGGCAACGCCTGCTCGATCTCAACGTGAAAGATGCTCAGGCTCAACTCGCACAGGCGCGCGTGAAATTGCTGAGTGCTGAAGAATCGCTGCGCGTGGCAAAAGGCGGCGGCCAGCCCGCCGAAGCCGCGCAGGCCAGCGGAGCCCTTGCCACCGCGGTCGCCCAGCGCGATCGCCTCCAGCGCACCCACAACGCTCTGCAACGCCTGATCGACCAGCACGCCGCAACAAAAGACGAACTTGCCGCAAACGACGTCGAACTCGCGAAAGCTCAGGCCGAAGTCACTCGCCTCACCGCCGTCAAACAGCAATTCGATCGTAGCGTCACGCTCGACACCAGCAGCGCGCCGCTCGCCGTGCAGCAGGCGCAAAGCGAAGTCGCTGCGTTCGAAGAAAAAGTTCGCAACGGTCGCATCGTCGCTCCTTCCGACGGCACGCTCTATTCGCTTCCTGTGAAAACCGGCGACTACGTTCACCTCGGCGATCTGCTCGCCGAGATGGCCGACCTCAGCAAAGTGCGCGTCCGCGTTTTCATCGACGAACCTGAGTTGGGCGCGCTCGCTCCTAACGAAACGGTTCGCATCACCTGGGACGCACTGCCGAATCGCGTGTGGAATGGCAAGACCGAAACCGTTCCCAAACAAGTCGTCGCCCACGGCTCGCGTAGCGTCGGCGAGCTGCTCTGCACCGTCGACAACGACAAACTCGAACTGCTACCCAACATAAACGTCAATGTCCGCATCAATTCTAAAGAGCGAGACAACGTGCTCGCCGTCCCGAGAGGCTCGGTCGAAGGCGAGGGAAGTAAGCGTTACGTCTACGTCGTTAAGCGCGGCGATCTCGGCAAGACCACGCTTGAACGTCGCGAGATTCAGGTTGGCATCGCCGATTCGACAAACTACGAAGTCGTCTCCGGATTGAAGGAAGGCGAGATGGTCGGGCTGCCGAGTGACGTCGAGCTTAAAGATAAAATGCCCGTGCGCATCATGAACACCGACGACAGCGCCGTTCGAGCCCGCCAGGACGGCAACTGATGCGTCTGCGAGTTCGCATTTGTTTGGACGTCGCCGCTCTCGTCGCATTGGCTTGTTTGAGTGCGTCTTTCTCCGTTCGAGCGTCCGCTCCGATTCCGCATCCGGGCGATGCCATCGAGTCTGCGCGCCAGGCGTACGAAGTGAGCGACTACCCCAAGGCGGTTCAGCTCCTGCAGGAAGCCGCGACCAAAGACCCAGAGAATCCCGAAATTTTCTTGCTGCTAGCCAAGAGCTACAACGAGCTGCAACAGCACGATCAGGCCATCGCCAGCGCGGAAAAAGCTGTCGCTCTCGCTCCGCAAAACTCCGTCTATCACGAGTGGCTCGGCCGCGCCTACGGTGAGAAAGCGGAGCACGCCGGCCCTTTCTCCGGATTTTCTCTCGCGAAAAAAACGCGCAAGGAATTTGAAACTGCCGTATATCTCGACGAGAAAAATTACTCCGCGCGCCAAGCTCTGATCGAATATGACTGCAGCGCCCCAGGCATCGTCGGTGGCGGCGAAGAGAAAGCTGTCCCGCAAATCGCCCGCCTCGCCGAACTCGACGCGGCGGAAGGTCACTACGCCGCCGGCAACTGCCGCCGCCAGAAAAAGGATTTTTCCACCACCGACGCCGAATTCACCAAATCACTCGACAGTCACCCGAAGTCCGCCAACTTGATCTACGACATCGGCGATTATGCAATGAAGCACAGCCAGCCCGATCGCCTGATCGTTGTCGCCGATCAAGGCGAAAGCGCCGCACCGAAAGATCCGCGTGCAAAGTTTTATCGCGCCGTCGCGCTGATCCTGAAAAATGACACCGGTGCCCAGCCCGAGACGCTGCTCCGCGAATATTTGAAAACCGCGCCCGTCCGCAACGGCTACCCACATCCGCACGAAGTCCACGAATGGCTCGGCCGCGACTACGAAAATCAAAATAAACCGCAAGCCGCCATCGCCGAATACGAAGCCGCGCTGAAACTCGACCCCAAGAGCCGCACCGCCTCCGACGCGCTCAAGCGTCTAAAGAAATCATAGCCATGATGGACTTGCGCGAAACCCTATCGGTCGCGATCGACGCTCTTCGGTCGAACAAGCTCCGCGCCATCCTCACATCGCTCGGCGTCATCATCGGCAGCGCCTCGATCGTTCTCGTCGTCACCGTCGCGCTCACCAGCCAGAAATACGTCATCGGACAGATCGAAGCCATCGGCTCCAACATGGTTTACGTCGAGCTCGTCAACGCCAGCAGCAAGAGCACCCCGCTCAACTACGAAATCACGCTCGACGACATGAACGCCGTTAAAGCCAACGTCCCCGGCGTCACCGAAGTCGCTGGCACGCGCGAACTCCCGATGTCCGTCGTCGTCGCTGGCAAAGAGCGCCCCGTCAATCTCATCGGAGTCACCTTCGGCTATCAAGCCATTCGCCGCCTCGTAATCATGCGCGGCCGCTACTTCGATTCGTCCGACATGGAGCAGCGCAGCAAAGTCTGCCTCATCACCAAAAAAGTTGCCGACCGCGTCTTCGGCCTCGACAATCCCATCGGCGGCTCGATCCGCATGGGCGAACTCAGCTTCACCGTCATCGGTGTTTTCCGCGAGCGCGTCTCGACTTTCGGCCTCTCCGAAATCAAAGACGAATCCGTCATCATTCCGCTGACGCTCATGAAGTACTACACCGGCACCGAAGTCCTCCGCGTGCTCTACGCGCAAGCCGACCGCTCCGACCAGGTCGATTCCGTCGAGCATGGCATCGCGCAAGTCCTCCACAGCCGCCATCCAACCGGCGCCGAGTACGACGTGCAAACTCTCACCGCCATCCTGAGCGCCGCGAAAAATATTTCGCTCGCGCTCACGATCGTTCTCCTGCTGATCGCTTTCATCGCGCTGCTCATCAGCGGCATCGGCATCATGAACATCATGCTCGTCACCGTGAAGGAGCGCACCCGCGAGATCGGCATCCGCAAAGCGATCGGCGCCGCACATCGCGAGATCATGTATCAATTTTTATTCGAAGCATTTCTAATCAGCGGCGGCGGCGCCGTCATTGGCATTCTCATCGGCCTCGCGATTCCCGCTGCGGTTCAGCCTTTTATTCCGGGCAATCTCCGCGTCCCGGTTTCGACGTGGAGCGTCATCGCGTCCTTCGTCGTTTCCTGTTCGACCGGCCTTCTCTTCGGCTACCTACCCGCGAACCAGGCCGCAAAAATGCAGCCCATCGAATCTCTGCGCTACGAATAGAATGAAACGCCGCTACGCAAACGAGGTGCGCATGACCAAAATCTCTGCAATCGTCGCGCTTACATTGTTAACCGCCGCCTCGTTCACATCCGCGCCGGCGCAAGCGCAAGAACCCGCCGCTCCACAGACGCAAGCAACCTTCGGCACGCCCGTCTCCCTAACTCTAAAGCGCGCCATCGAACTAGCCCTCCAAAACTCCAAGGATCTTCAAGTCGCGAAACTCCAAACAACGTTAGCCGACCGCTCCGCCCTCATCACCAGATCTCAATTCTTGCCAAACGTTTCCGCAGGCTCCGGCGCTGGCTACACCTTCGGCATTCCCGAAACTCCCGGCGGCCGCGCCCCCGCGCTCTTCAGCCTCACCTACACCGAGCAAGTCATCAACGAACCGCTCCGCGGCCAAGCGAAAGAACTCCAGGAGCAAGCCCGCTCCCAGCGCATTCTCTTAGAAGACGCGCGCAGCACCGTCATCTCTCGCACCGCCGCCGTCTACCTCGAGCTCGTCATGGTCCGCCACTCACTCGATCTCCTCAGCAAAGAGCAAGTCAGCGCCGACAAAATTCTCGAAGTCACGCAACAGCGCGAAAAAGAAAATCTCGAGCTTCCCGTCGAAGTCACCCGCTCCCAACTCACCAAAGCCCTGATCACCCAGCGCGTCCTCCAACTCGAAGGCCGCCAGGACGAACTCGAAGTTTTTCTTCGCAATGAAACCGGTCTGCAGCAAGACACGCCGATCGAAGTCACTCCCGAAGATCTCCCCGGCGAAGCCGAGCAGGAAGGCGCCAATCTCGTCGCGCTAGCGATGCAAAACAACGCCGCGATCCAGGCCGACATATCCGACGTCCGCGCCAAGCAATTCCGTCTCACCGGCGAAAAGCGCGGCTACTATCCTACGCTCGAACTCGTCTCCACCTACAGCCTGCTCGCCAAATTCAACAATTACGCCGAGTTCTTTCAGAAATTCGAACGCAACAATTTCAACGCAGGCGTCAACGTTCAAGTTCCAATTTTCAGCCCGCAAACAAAAGCGAACATCGCTCTCGCCGAAGTAAACCTCCGCGTTTCCGAAGCCAATCTCGCCAGCAAAAAGCAGGAAGTCAGCGCCGCCGTCCGCCAAAAAACCCGCCACCTCCGCGAACGCGACGCCGCCAAGGAAGTCGCGCGCCTCGAACTCCAGCTCGCGCAGCAGGACGTCGCCGTCCTCCAATCCCAACTCGACGAAGGCAAAGTGAATCTCCGCGAAGTCGAGCGCGCCCGCGTCTCCGAAAACGAAAAGTGGATGCAATATCTCGACGCCAACTTCCAGCGCCAGCAAGCTCAGCTCGACTTGCTCCAAGCCGCCGGCCAACTCGACAAAGTCTGGCAATAACTCCGTCGTCGTCTTTGTACGGAGGGTTCACTCCGCCCGGCGTCAACTTCATCTACAATCGGTCCGCTGAATCCACTGCCGAAAAAATGCAACTCGACCTAAACTCTCTCAACGCCCTGATCGACGCCGCAAAAAATCTCGACGCCGGCTTCTCCAACCTTCCACCCTTCGACCCACAAACTCCCGGCGCCGCCCGCATCACCGAAATCCTCACCGAAACCGCCACCCGCCTCCACGACAACTACCCCTACCACCACCCGCTCTACGCCGGCCAAATGCTCAAGCCGCCGCATCCCGTCGCGCGCCTCGCCTACGCACTCGCAATGTTCATCAATCCCAACAATCACGCGCTCGACGGAGGCCGCGCCACCAGCGCCCTCGAAAAAGAAGCCGTCGCCGAAATCGCCGCGATGTTCGGATGGCAAAATTTTCTCGGCCATCTCACCGGCGGCGGCACGATGGCCAATCTCGAAGCTCTTTGGATCGCCGGCCAACTCGCCCCCGGCAAAAAAATCGTCGCCAGCGAACAATCCCACTACACGCATCACCGCATCAGCAGCGTCCTCAAACTCGATTTCGAATCGATCCCCGTCGACACTCACGCGCGCCTCGATCTCAACGCGCTCGAAAATCGCCTCAAAACCAAAAACGACATCGGCACCGTAATCGTCACGATGGGCACCACCGCCACCGGCTCCGTCGACCCGCTCCCTGAAATCCTCAATCTCCGCGACCGCTACAATTTCCGCATCCACGCCGACGCAGCCTACGGTGGCTACTTCACGCTCGCGCAAAATCTCTCGCCGCAAGCCACAGCCGCTTTCGCAAAAATCAGCGAAGCCGACTCCATCGTCATCGACCCTCACAAGCATGGCCTCCAACCCTACGGCTGCGGCTGCGTCCTCTTCCGCGATCCATCCGTCGGCCGCCTCTACAAACACGATTCTCCCTACACCTACTTCAGCTCCGCCGAGCTCCACCTCGGCGAAATCAGCCTCGAATGTTCCCGCCCCGGCGCCGCAGCCGCCGCGCTCTGGGCCACGCAAAAATTATTGCCGCTGACAAAATCCGGCGAATTCGCCAGTGGACTCGAACAGGGAAGGGAAGCCGCTCTTGCTCTCCACAAAAAACTTCGCGCCGCCGACGATAAATTCATCCCAGCCTTCGAACCCGAACTCGACATCGTAATTTTTGCACCGAAGCCAACAACGCCGTCGTCATCCCTAACCGAAATCTCCGGCCGCTCCCGCGAAATTTTCGACTCCGCCGCCGCCGAGAACCTCCACCTCGCCCTAGCCGAACTCCCCGTCGCCTTCTTCGCAGCAAATCTCCCCGCGACCGTCCGCCGCGACAAACCCACCGTGATCGCCCTCCGCTCCGTTCTAATGAAACCCGAGCACGCCCAATGGCTCGACCAAATCTACGAAATCCTCATCTCGTCTTTGTAGGGGCGGGGCTTGCTCCGCCCGGCGTCCCCTTCAACCTCAATCCATCCGCCAAATGCCAGCGATGCCCGCCCCTCCCCCCTAACCCCCACTCAATGCGCCATTTACCCGCCCAATGCTCCACAGGCACCGTTCACAGATTCCTGTGTCCGAAATGCAACCATCTCCGCTAAAATGAATCTAGTCCTATAGGTAGGTACCATCCGCGCGCCGGAGAGGGTAGCCCCGCAGTCTGTAGCACGCACCAAGCACAAGCTGCCTGCGCGCCAAGTACGCATCGAGAAATCGGTAATTCGGGAAAATTTTTGCACACCGTCCGCAATCCGCCGCGGACGCTTGAGGGAGCATAATGCCGGACGTCTTGAGAACACTGCTGTTAAACCCGCCGAGCTTCGAGAATTTCGACGGCGGCGCAAGCTCGCGCTGGCCAGCCACCCGCGAAATTGAGTCCTACTGGTACCCCGTGTGGCTCACCTATCCCGCCGGCATGATTCCCGGCAGCCGCCTCATCGACGCCTCGCCCCACAAAATCGACTGGCGCCAAACGATCGAAATCTGCAAAGACTACGAGTTCCTCGTTCTCTTCACCTCCACCGTCGGCTTCGATTCCGACGTCAAGCTCATCCGCAAAATTAAAGAAGTAAATCCGAGCATGAAAATCGCCTTCGTCGGCCCGCACGGCCACATCAAGCCCGACGAAACGCTCAACACCACCGAAGACATCGAGTTCGTCACCCGCGGTGAGTTCGATCATTCCGTCGTCGAATACGCCCACGGCAAACCGCTCGAAGAAATCGCCGGCGTCAGCTTCCGCAAAGACGGCAAGATCGTCCACAACGCTTCGCGCCCACAGCTCCACACCGAAGAACTCGACGCGCTTCCGTTCGCAACCGACATCTACAAGCGCGACCTGAAAATCGAAAATTACAACGTCCCATTTCTTCTGCATCCGTACGTTTCGTTCTACACCACGCGCGGCTGCCCGGCTCTCTGCACCTTCTGCATGTGGCCGCAAACCATCTCGGGTCACGCTTGGCGCACGCGTTCCACCGCCAACGTCGAGCGCGAAATCGCTCAGACCATCGAACATTTCCCGCAGATGAAGGAAATTTTCTTCGACGACGACACCTTCAACATTCGCAAAGACCGTGTCATGGATCTTTCGGCGCGCTTCAAGAAATACAAATTCCGCTGGTCCTCCACCGCTCGCGTTCACAGCGACTATGAAACGCTCAAGGCGATGGCCGACGGCGGCGCGCGCCTCTTCATCGTCGGCTTCGAATCCGGCGACGCGCAGATTCTCAAGAACATCAAGAAGGGCGCCACTATCGAAATGGCGCGGAACTTCATGAAGAATTGCCGCAAGGTCGGCATCAAGGTTCACGGCGACTTCATCATCGGTCTCCCCGGCGAAACCAAGGAAACCATCAACAAGACCATCGACTTCGCCAAGGAACTCGACTGCGAAACGATCCAAGTCTCGCTCGCGCACGCCATGCCCGGCACCGAGCTTCACGATCAGATGTCGAAAGAAGGCTTTCTCCGCGTCGAAGCGCTCGCCGACATGGGCGGCCACCAGCTTCCGCACATCGAATATCCGCACCTCAGCAAGACCGAAATGATGGGCGGCGTGAATCGCTTCTACGACGAATATTATTTCCGCCCCAAAGTTGTTTGGCGCATCGTCAAGGAAGCTCTGTGGGATGGGCACGAACGCAAGCGCCTCTACCATGAAGCCACTTCGTTCCTGAAGCTCCGCTCCGAACGCTGGAAGTGGGTCCGCGAAGGCGGCGACGCCGAAAAAACCATGGTAGCCGTCCCCGGCTCCGCCAACGCCAACGCCAACGACTAACCAGTTCCCAACTTTTTCATCGTAAGAATGAATCGTCCGTCACAGTGGCACAGCCATTCCTCGTCTGTCCAAACAAGAGCGTATAGCCAATATTTTCAGCGAAGTTCTGCGCGATCAAACGGCACCCTGTACCCGCGATCGCTTCCCAGATCGCGGGGTTTAGACTCAACCCCACCCAACTCACACCGACGTGCAAGCTCGATCGCGCATCGCACACACGCCCGTGTCTGTGCATCCGTCGCTCGCATCACAGCACAGCTCGACCCGTCATCCCAGACTGATCCTGGGTGCCGCACCCTTCGCTTTTGAGGGTGCGGGTTTTCCTCCACCACACCAAAAAATTGTCATTCCGACCGAAGTGAGCAGACGCCTTTTCTCCACGATCGCGTCTCCGCGAACGTGTCGGCTCACGTAGTGGAGGAACCTCGGCTCGATCGATCCTCCATGAAAATCGATGGCACCAAGTTTGGTTTTCTGTTCCGACTCTTCCGAAACCCACCCTCTCTCTTTCCCGTACAATAAAGATATGGATCGCGATCATCGCCTCCGAGCAAAAACCTTCCTCATGATCCTGGTGATGGTCTCCTGCGCCAACGCTGGCGACCTCCTCCTCAAACGCGGCATGATGCAAATCGGCAACGTCCCCCTCACCGCCGCAGGCCTCCAACACGCCTTCCTCGCCACCGTCACCAGCGGCACCATCTGGCTCGCAATCCTCTTCCTCATTGGTTTCACCACCAGCTACATGCTCCTCATGAGCTGGGCCGACTACAGCTACGTCATGCCCGCAGGCGCCTTCGGCTACGCGCTCGTCACGCTCCTCGCCGTCACTGTTCTGCACGAATCTGTCTCCCCGCGCCGTTGGATCGGCGTCGCCCTGATCTGCGCAGGCGTGCTCACCGTCGGCCTCACCAAGCCTCGCACCACCGAGGTCATCGCCCAGCAGCGGGTCGCAGCATGATGCGCAGCATCCTGATGTTCGCCGCCTTCATCTTCTGCAGTACCGCGGGCGAAATCATCGTCACCCATGCAATGAAAATCACCGGCGAGCCCGCGCGCTTCCGCCCTCGCGAAATCCTCCAGTTCCTCGGCCGCGCCCTGCGCAATCCGTGGTTTTGGACCGGTGTTCCCCTCCTTGCCGCCAGTTTCTACACGCTGCTGTTACTCCTCTCGTGGGAGCCCATCAGCCTCGTCATACCCGCGTCCGCGCTCAATCCCTACGTCTTCGGCACCCTCGCCGCAAAATACTTTCTCGGTGAAAAAATCAGCGCCGGCCGCTGGGCTGGCGTCGCCCTGGTATGCGCCGGCGTCGCCCTCGTCGCCATCGGCTGATCGCACGCGAACGGACGCGCGGCGCTCTCACCAGACTCCCAAACTGGAGTTCGCCACCCTGTAGCCGCGATCGCTTCCCAGATCGCGGGGTTTAGATGCAACACAACCAGACCCAATCCGAATCACCACCGCATCCAAATGAACTGCTTCTCTTTGCGGCGGCAGCCTTTCCGACCCATCTTGCTCTTCTTAGCTTTCGTTCGCGCCTCACTACAAAATTGTCATCCCGACCGAAGCGCGTCGACGCCTTTTCTTCGCGTTCGCTCGTGCGAACGCGTCGGCGCGCGCAGTGGAGGGACTTTGGCGCAAGATCCAACCCGAAACAAATCAAATCCACGAAGCTCCACCCATCACCGCACCATGCAACGCGCCATGCACCGCACCATGCAACGCGCCATGCTAAACTTTTTCAACCATGTCTGAAGTCCCCAAGTTCACTCCGTCGAGCCCCGCCTCGACCCCCGTCCGCGCATGACCTTCACCTCCGGCCGGACCTGGACTTCGCTCCTCGCGATCTTACTTCTCTGGCTCGCCATTTTCGTCCCTGGCCTGTTCCGTCCGTCGCTGTTCGACGATGCCGACGGCGCTCACGCTGAAGCTGGCCGCGAAATGCTCACCCGTCACGATTGGGTCACGCTCCACGAAAACGGCATCCGCTATCTCGAAAAAGCGCCACTCCCATACTGGGCGATGGCCGTCAGCTTTTCTCTCTTCGGCGTTACCGAATGGACCGCTCGCCTCGCGCAAGGCCTCGGCGTTCTCGCCCTCGCTTTTTTCCTTCTCCAAACAGGCCGCCGCTTCCTCACTCCTTCCGCCGGATTCTGGTCCGCCGTCGTCTGCATCACATCCTTCGGCCCCTATCTCTTCACCCGCATCACGATCCCCGACCTTCTCGTCGGCTTATGGATCGGTCTGGGCCTGTACTTTTTCCTCGACGGCTGGCAATCCGGAAAGCCCTCTCTCCTCTCCTGTTGGGCGCTCGCCTTCACCGTCGCCCTCAATGTCCTCACCAAAGGCCTGATCGGCATCGTTTTTCCCGCTGCCATCATTTTTGTTTTCCTTCTGCTGGTCGGCGATCTCCGCCATTTGCTGAAGATGCGGCTTATCTCCAGCACCATCGTCTTGTTCGTTGTCGCCGCTCCCTGGCATATCCTCGCCGCGCTTCGCAATCCTCCCGCGGGCCAGGCCAAAGGTTTCCTCTGGTTTTATTTCGTCAACGAACATTTCCTCCGCTACATCGGCAAGCGCTATCCGGCCGATTACGGCACATTCCCGCTCTTCCTCTTCTGGGGAATGATCCTCGTCTGGCTCATGCCGTGGAGTTCTTTCTTGCCTCATGCGGTCCGCCAGGTGCGCCTGCGTCTACTTCGCACCGCCGACATGCGCAAGTCTCACGAAGCCGCACTGCTCCTCTTCTTCGTCTGGGCTATCGTCATCCTGCTTTTCTTCAGCTTCTCCACGCGCCAGGAGTATTACCTCGCGCCCGCCCTGCCCGGCATCGCGCTCCTTCTCGGCAGCTGGCTCGCAAAAGAATCCGAATCCGCCTACGGCAGCGACATCGCTCGCTCCGGCCGCATCTCTTCGACGGTCTTCCTGGTCGTCGGCCTTCTCATCTCCGTCGTCACGCTCACTCTCGCAATCATCTCCCACGCTCCCGATCCCAGCATGGAGCTAGCCGATCTCCTCAACAAAAATCCCGACGCCTACGTCCTCTCCCTCGGACACTTCCTCGACCTCACCGGCGCCGCCATGAGCCTCTTCCGCTGGCCCTTAATCGGCACCGCCGTCGCATTCTTCTTCGGCAGCGGTCTCAACTGGCTTCTGCGTCGTCGCGGCTCCCTCGTCGCGGCAAATGTGGTGCTCGCACTGATGATGTGCCTCTTCATCGAGTGCGCCCACGTGGCCCTCGACGTTTTCGCGCCGGTCCTCGGCTCCAAGCCGCTCGCCATGGCCATAAATCGCCAGCTTCAGCCATCCGACGAAATCATCAGCGACGGCGAATACTCCAACACTTCCTCGATCAACTTTTACACTGGCCGCCAACTCCTGATCTACAACGGTCGCATCAACGGCCTCTGGTTCGGCTCGCTGTTCCCGGACGCCCCGCACATCTTTCTCGAAGACGCCGACCTGGCCGCCCGCTGGCACGGCCCCGCTCGCCTCTACTTCGTCACTGGCGACGACAAAAAACAATCCATGCTCCAAAAACTCGGCCCCACCTTCGAACTAGCCCACTCCGGCGGCAAAACCGTCTACACCAACCGCCCCATCGCTCCCGCTCTTCCTCAGCCAACCCGCTGACTCGCTGTAGCGCCCGGCAAGATCGCTCGACGCCACCCTGTAGCCGCGATCGCTTTCAAGATCGCGGGGTTTAGACAATCCCAAGCCCATGTCCCGCGAGCGGCCACCATCCGACCCCGTTTGCCGGGTGCCGCACCCTGGGTTTATGAGGGTGCGGGTGGTGAGGTGGAGGCACCACCGCCTTGCCCTAAGCTCCGCAAGGGTGCGCCCCCATGTCCGCAAGATCGCTCGACGCCACCCTGTAGCCGCGATCGCTTTCAAGATCGCGGAGTTTAGACTCCATCGAGTGACCCCGAGTCGAGCCCCACATGCCCTTGACATAATATTAAATTGTGGTACACTATCCGTGTTCAGAAAATCGTCCTGGTTTTCTGCCAATCCCCCCAAAAAAGACGAATCGAAAGCGAAACAAAGCATCCCGTAACCCTCTGTTCTCAAAGGGCTTATTCACTCTTTTGTTTCTTCCAGAAAATAAACGCCGCAACGCCCCTGAAATCAATATCTTGCACACTCCACGAAAACGCTGGGGGGGTGGGTATACCCCCGCTTCCCAAAGCGGAACTCGCGACTCAACCGTCCCCAGGCTCTCTCGGCCCGCTTTCGACTTTCAACTGTCAACTGTCGACTCGCCCTACGCCATCGACTATCATTTCAAAAAGGGAATTAACATCCCCAACCACGGTCTCCGTATGTCGAACTCGAATCTCATCGCGAACGCCCCGTTGCGTCCGCGTGTACAAAGTGGAGCCTGACCGGCGTGCTTCTCGCTTACATCCTGCTAGCGATAGCCGTCGCCGGTACGCTCTCCTCGTGGGCCTTTCTGTTGCTCTCGATCGGCGGCGCTGTAAAATTCCATCGCGACGCCAAGGCCCAGCGCCTTCAGGCGCAGTCAATTTCCAACGGCTCGCTGCCGCCAGTCTCTCTCCTCAAGCCCGTCCACGGCCTGGAATCGCGCCTGAAAGAAAACATCGAAAGCTTCTTCCGCCTCGACTATCCCAGCTATGAAATGATTTTCGCCGCCGATGTTGAAGACAACCCAGCGCTCGCCGTCGTCCGCGAAATTTGCGCGCGCCATCCGCAAATTCCGACGCATATCATGCTCACTGGTACCCCGCCGTGGCCAAATCCTCCGGCCTACGCCTTCTTTCGCATGGCCGAATACGCCAAATACGACATCCTTGTTACGAGCGACAGTGATGTCTTCGTCGACCCGTCGTATTTACGTGAGGTAGTTCCGCCGGTGCTCGATCCCAAAAACGGCATGCTCACTTGCGTCTACCGTGGAAAAAATACGGGCGCATTTTGGTCAGGTGTTCACGCCGTCGGTATGTCTGTCGAAATGACTGCAGGCGTCGTTACCGCGAATTTGCTCGAAGGCATGAAGTTTGGCCTCGGTCCTACGATCGTAGTTCGCCGCGATGCGCTCGAAAAAATTGGCGGCTTTTCCGCGCTCAGCGACTATTTCGCAAACGATTTCATGCTCGGCAACCTGATCGAAAAAAACGGCTACAACATCGTGCTCTCGCGTCACATCATCGAACACGTTATCGCGCCGCTGTCCTTCCAGCGCGTTTGGCAACACGAAGTCCGCTGGGCCAGATCCACACGCGGCTCGCGACGCTGGGGCCATCTGTTTTCCGGCCTCATCTACGCCATGCCCTATGGAATCCTGGGATTCGCCGTGGCGGCCGCGTTGGGCCACGTCTGGCTGGGAGTCGCGCTGTTCGTCGCGGCGCTGGCGAATCGGATCATCGAGAGCTGGGTCATCGGCTGGGGCATCACGTGCGATCCGGCCGCGCGTTCGCTCTGGCGCTACCCGCTTCGCGATCTCCTCGGCTTTTTTGTCTGGTGCGCAAGCTATCTGGGCAAATACCGCGCGGTGTGGCGCAACGTCCAGTATGATTTGACCACGGACGGCCGCGCCGTATTGCGCAGTGGTCAGCCGCAAAGCGAAACGCCGAAATCGTTCGTGTCACGCATTCACTGAACGTGACCTGGGACGCGCCGAACGATCATTCCGCAACGAAATCGCTTGGAGTGCGATGCAGTCCGCCTGGCAGTCAATCGAATCAATGCATTCTCTGTGGCGATACGCGATTCTCTTGATCGCGCTGGCCCCGCTCGCCTACTACATCACCGCGACAATCGCAGCGTTTCGGTTTCTTCGTCGAAAGCCAGCGAATCGGTCGCGCACTGATTCATCGCAAAACAATTTCACCCCGCCGGTCAGCCTGCTCAAGCCAGTCCACGGCGTTGACTTCGGCTCGAAAGAAAACTTCGAGAGTTTTTGCACTCAGAATTATCCCGACTACGAAATTCTCTTCGCCGTCAACGACGAATCCGATCCTGCCGTTCCGCTGATTCGCGAACTCGCCGCAAGATTTCCCGAGCGCAACATCCAACTGATTTCCGGCGCACCGCAAATCGGCGCCAACAAAAAAGTAAACAATCTCATCGAGCTAACCCGCGCCGCTCGCCACGAAATCATCGTTCTCACCGATGGCGACGTCCGCGTCCTCCCAAACTATCTCCGCGAAGTCGTCGCGCCCTTCGCGGATCCGAACATCGGGGCAGTCACATCGTTCTATCGCGGCATCGCGCAAAAAAGTCTCGGCGCGGAATTGGAAGCCCTCGGCGCCGCTAGCGATTTCTTCGCCGGTGTCCTCGTCGCCGAATGGATGGAAGGCATGTCCTTCGCGCTCGGCGCTTCGATCGTCACCACCAAGCAATGGGTCGCGAAAATCGGCGGCTTTGAAGCCATCGCCGACATGCATTCCGACGATTACGAACTTGGCCACCGCATCGCAAAATCCGGCGGCAAAGTCGTCCTCTCTCACGAACTCGTCTGGACGATGTACGCCGCCCAGTCCGCCCGCGGCTTCTGGAATCATCAAGTCCGCTGGTCCCGCACCGTCCGCCTCTGCCGTCCGCTCTCCTTCATCGGCCTGATCTTCACGCACGGCCTCCCGTGGGCAATCGCCGCAGCCCTCGTAGCCCCCACCAAATCAATCGCCGTAGCCTATCTGATTGCCTACCTGATCTTGCGAATGGTCATGGCCTGGACCGTCGGAGTCCGCACAGTAGACGACGAAATCGTCCGCAAGAAAATCTGGCTGATCCCATTCCGCGACGCCATTCATTTCATCGTCTGGTTAGCCAGCTTCGCCTCCAACAAAATCAGCTGGGGCGGCGAACAATTCACCATGCGTGAAGGCCGTATGACCCAAGTCACCCGCCTCTAATGTGTCAGTCGGATTTCCGCGAAATTGTCATTCCCAGCGAAGCGAGGAATCTGCTTTTTCTTAGCCTGAAGCAAAAACCGTCCGAGCGAGAACGCTTTCACCTGACCGGAAACGCCCGCGTTCAATCGCACCGCCGCGGCCGCAGCACGAAGTCGGTTGGAAAGAGCAGGAACTGTCTGCGTTAGGATCTCCGCAATGCGAAGCGCGTCGCTCGCTCGGCCCACTCAGACGCGCATACTCTCCGTCACAACGAGCGAAAAATTGAGAGCGCGGTCGGTTGACGCATTTCGCGTTCCCTATTAAATTAGAAAGGTTGAGTCGTGGCTGCCGGGACAGCCGGAGCTGCCGCGATTCCTTTTTGTTCCTCCCCGCTGGGAGGTCGTCCAATTGGTAGGACTCCAGACTCTGACTCTGGCTATCCTGGTTCGAGTCCAGGCCTCCCAGCCAAATCTCACCGTTCATCCTGAAATAACAGCTAAAACCTGAGAGAGCGGTCACCGCCAAGACTAAATCCGTTCGCGCTGGGGGGCTGATTTCGCTTATGCTCGTGCGGGAAAATTCAAAGGGGGAACGCGCCTTGAATCGCTATCGCCACTTTTTGCCGTTGCTATTGCTTGCGTTTGCTTCGAGGGCCTCGAATTTGTCCGCGCAGACGGCGCCGCTTACTCCGGATGTGCCGCCGAAATTTGTGAAGCCGACTGCGGGGTACGACTACACGAAGCGCGAAATTATGATTCCGATGCGCGATGGGGTGAAGCTTTACACCGTCGTCGTGATTCCGAACGGGGCGAAGAATGCGCCGATGCTGCTGACGCGCACTCCGTATGATGCGGAGCATCGCGCGATGCGTTCGGACTCGTTCCAGATGCTGAACGAGCTGCCGCAGGGCGACGAAGTTTTTGTGAAAGAAGGCTACATCCGCGTGTTTCAGGACATTCGCGGAAAATATCGCTCGGAAGGCGATTACGTGATGACGCGGCCGCTGCGCGGTCCGCTGAATTCGAGCGAGGTCGATCACTCGACCGATGCCTACGACACGATCGATTGGCTCGTCAAAAATGTTCCGGAGTCGAACGGCAAAGTTGGAATGCTCGGGAGTTCCTACGAAGGATTCACTGTGGTGATGGCGCTCGTGCATCCGCATCCTGCGTTGAAAGTTGCGGCACCGATGAGCCCGATGGTCGACGGCTGGATGGGGGACGACTGGTTTCACTTCGGTGCGTTCCGGCAAAACAATCTCGATTACATTGCGGGCCAAACCGAAGCGCGCGGCGAAGGCGGAAAAATCCTGCGCCACGGTCTCGACGACTACGACAACTATTTGCGCGCCGGCTCACTCGGCGATTATGCGAAAGCGGCAGGCATGGATCAGATGCCGTTCTGGAAAAAAATAACGGAGCATCCTGCGTACGACGCGTTCTGGCAAAATCAGGCACTCGATAAAGTTATGGGCGAGCAGCCGCTCGTCGTGCCGACGATGTGGATTCAAGGTCTGTGGGATCAGGAAGACATGTGGGGCGCGATTCATTGCTACCTTGCGGTCGAACCCAAAGATACGAACAACGACAAAAATTATCTGGTGATGGGACCGTGGCGCCACAGCGGCGTGAACTATGAAGGCTCGACGATCGGCCCGCTGCGGCTCGATGGCGACACGGCGCTGCAATTTCGCCGCGATGTGCTTCGGCCGTTCTTCGATCAATATTTGCGGGATGGTTCGCCGAAAGCGGATACGCCTCCGGTATTTATCTACAACACCGGAGAAAATCACTGGGACCGCTTGAAATCGTGGCCACTTGCGTGCCCGACGTGCGCCGTGAAGTCAAAGCCGCTGTACCTGACGGCGAATTTCGGTCTGTCGTTCGACGCTCCGACCGAGCGCGATCCAAAATCTGCAACGGGTTCGGACGAATACATTTCCGATCCAGCGCGTCCCGTGCCTTACGTACCGCGTCCGGTTATCGAATCCGACGGCGACACGTGGCGCCGATGGCTGCTGATCGATCAGCGGTTTGTCGACGGCCGTAGCGACATCCTGACCTACGAATCACCGGTGTTGAAGGATACTGTCCGCGTTGGCGGAGCGCCGGTCGTCAATCTGGTGGCGTCCACGAGCGGTAGTGACAGCGATTGGGTTGTGAAGCTGATCGATGTCTACCCCGATCAGGTCGCCAGCCGGCCCGAGATGGGCGGCTACGAACTTAACATCGCGATGGATATTTTCCGCGGACGCTATCGCGAAAGCTTTGAAACGGCGAAGGCGATCATGCCGAACACCCCGCTCATCTACAAATTTATTTTGCCGACGGTCGATCACGTCTTCCTGCCGGGCCACCGCATCATGGTGCAGGTGCAGTCGAGCTGGTTCCCGTTGTACGACCGTAATCCGCAAACTTTTGTGCCCAATGTCTTTTTCGCGAAGCCGTCGGATTACGTGAAGGCGACACAGCGCGTCTACCACGCGCAGGGCGCGGCGAGCTTCATCGATTTGCCGGTCGTAAACGCGAATTAAGTCGTTGAAGCAGCGCGCTAAAACTCAAACATCAGCGGACTGCAATCGATCGTGGAAGTAGGACTTCCAATCATTGGGAACCGACGGCAGTTCAAATAATTGATGGATAGCGGCTGCGTCTTTTTGCGTGAATTGTTTCGCCAGGAATAAGCGCGTGAAATCGGCGATGGACACGCCGCTAACATTTCGAGTGATTGGAACGATTTCGTCCCCGGTTGCGACTTCACCCTCGCGCGTTACTGCAACATAGAAACCGATGCGCCGACTCGCCAGGAATTTCTTCACCATATCGTCGGATTGAAAACGAACACCGAGCTTGTAGCAAGGTAGCCGTGGTTGTGTGACCACAACCTCGGCATCATTGATCGCAAACCGGTCGCCGAGAAAAACGTTGTCTTCGAGCATGCCTTCGGTCGTGAAGTTCTCTCCGAAGGCGCCAAGCGGAAGATCGCGGCCGGACAATTTCTTTTTCCAGAAGGCGTAGTGTTCGACCGGATAGCAGTAGACGGCTTTGTGCTCGCCGCCGTGGACGGTGAGATCCGCCTGGCGATCACCGTCGAGGTTGAGTTTTCGCAGGCGAATGCGTTTCGGCGTCGGCGATTTGAAAATCCCGGTAGTGACGGCGTGACCGTGCCACTCGACTTCGCGAGGCAGGCCGACATTTAGCGAGACGATTTTCATTGTGGCTGGATTGGATGTGGCCGCGAGCGCTGGGATTCAAGAGATTTGGCGCAACGACCGAGATTGGAGACGATTACTGAAGGGCTTGCCCGAGACGTTGCAGTCCTTCGGCGAACATTTCGTGGTTCACGCCCATGCCGATGCGAAAGTGATCGGGCATCTCGAAAAATTGACCGGGAACGACAGTAGTCTCGAATTTCGTTCGGAGGCGCTGAAGCAGTTCGGCGACGTCGCCGTGTAGCAGTTTTGGGAAGGATGTTGTGCCGTAGGGGCCGCGAACGGCGGTGATGCTGGATTTGTTGGTGTCGAGAAATGCTTTCAGCGCTACACGATCGGCTTCGACGATTTTTTGCGCGCGTTCACGGATTTTGTCGAGATTCTGAAATGCGACGACGCTGAGAATTTCCGTCGGGTGAACCGGAGTCGCGGCGAAGAGGTCGTTGAGTTCGTACATCGCGCGAGCTAAGTCGGGCTGGGCGAGAATCCAGCCGCAGCGTAATCCGCTCAGGCCGTAAACCTTCGTCAGGCTGTTCGTTACAACGAAATTCTTGCCGAGATGGAACGAGGTACGCGGCGTGTTGTTGTAAACGGCGTCGAGATAGACCTCGTCCACGACAACGTATGCGCCGACGCTTGCGGCGATGTCGCCTACCTGGCGCAAAATGCCGTCCGGCGTCAGAACGCTGCTCGGATTGTGCAGATTTGTGAGTAAGACTAGCTTCGTTTTCGACGTGATCATTCGGCGAATTTCTTCAGGGTCGACGGCGAAGCCGTTTTCTTCGCGGCGGGGGAAGCGAACGATCTTGGCCTGCAAATATTGAGCGGTCGAAACGATGAGTTCGTAGGTGGGGCTTTCGATGAGGACTTCGTCGCCGGGGTCGATCAGGGCGGCGAGCGCGAGATGGTTCGCCATCGAAGTGCCGGCGGCTTCGACGATGCAATCGGGATCGACGGCGTGTTTCGCCGCGATTGCTTGCTTCAGCGGAGCGAATCCGTAGGAGTTGTCGCCGTTGATTTCGAGCTGGTTGATGGAAACGGGCAACTCGGCGAGCGGGTACGCGGCGACGCCGCTGGTCGCGAGATTAAAACGCGCCTTGCTGTGCAGCTTGGCCCACTGCATGTAGTCGGAAGAGCGATGGAGGCGTGTCATGGTCGGGTCGGCGATGGCGTTGGATTCGTCACGGCGATGTTGTCGGAGCGGTGCGCGGTTTGCGGCTCCAATATAAATATACGGGAATTCCCGCCGCGAGAATGACGAAGCCGAAGACGCTGTTCGTGGGGTACGTGATGATCGTGCTCGTTACGATGGCAATGCATGCGAGAACAAACAGCGCAGTGGTGTAGGGATGGCCGGGCACGCGATAGAGCGTGGCTTCCGAATCGGCGGGTATGGGCGCAGTTTTGTCGCGGCGACGAAAAACGAAGAGGGAAGCGGCCGTCAACGCGAACGAAATGAAATCGATCGAGACGACGTAGTTGAGAATCTGCTCGTAGCGGCCGGAGAGCGCGATGATTGTCGCGGCGATTCCCTGAACGACGATGGCGACGACTGGAGCGCCGGTTTTTGGCGAGAGCCAGCCGACGCTGTTGAAAAAGAGACCGTCGCGGGCCATCGCGTAGTAGACGCGTGGTGCGGTGAGAATGCCTTGGCTTAAGAAGCCGAGCGTCGAGATTGCGATTCCGACGGCGATCCAGAACGCGCCTCGTTCGCCGAGAGCGGCGCGCATTACGGCGCTCGCGGGGGTGTGATTCGCGGCAAGACCCGCAGGGCCGAGCACGCGCAGGCAGACGAAATTCACGGAGAGATAGAGCGCGACAACGCCGAGCACGCCGGCGATCAATCCGCGCGAAAGCTCGCGACGTGGATCGCGCATCTCGCCGGCGACGAAAGTCGCGGTCTGCCAGCCGCCGTAGGCGAAGGCGATTGGAATCATCGCGGCGCCGATCGCGCCGATCAATGAAGTCGAAACGGGTTGGTCGAGCAGCGGACGCACGTGAATGTGGCCGCCGCCCAATGCGAGGCCCAAAACGACGAGAGCGACGATCGCGGCGGATTTCAAAATCATGAGCAGGCTTTGCACGTTGCTGCCGGCGCGCGCTCCGAGACAATTGATCGCAGTAAGCCCGAGAAGAACCATCGCCGCGATTGCTCCATCGCTCGTTGAGACGCCGCTGATTTCGCGAAAATATTTTGCGAATGTGACAGCGACCGCGGCCATGCCGCCGGTCTGTGTGACGAGCAGCAGCACCCAGCCGTACAAGAACGCGACCGAGGGATGGTAGGCCTCGCGAAGATAGAGATATTGGCCGCCGGCCTGCGGCAAACGCGTGGCGAGTTCGGCCCAGATGAATCCGCCGAGCAGCGCGAGGATGCCGCCGAGAACCCAAACACCCAGAATCAAAAACGGCGTGTGGACGTGCAGCGCGACGACATACGGATTGATAAAAATGCCGGAGCCGACGATGCCGCCCATGACGATCATGGTGGCGTCGAATGTGTTTAAACTTCGCGGTGGGGATGCCGTGGCCAAGGGCGTGAGGATAGCAGAAGACGGCGGTCGCGGGTCGAAAGTTGAACGCCGGGAGCGAAGATCGTCAGAACCGCATAAACTGGTTAGGAGAGAGTGAGGTCTTTTGCCACCGATCATCAGTGCACGGGGATTGGCGAAGCGGTTTGGAGTGTCGCCGCTATTTCGCAACATTTCGTTTACGGTTTCAGAGGGCGAGCGCATCGGCATTATCGGGCCGAACGGTTCGGGGAAATCAACGCTGCTGGCGATTTTGCAGGGCAGCATTTTGCCCGACAGCGGCGACGTAGCAGTTCGCAAAGGGATTCGACTCGGGACGGTGCTGCAGATTTCGGAGTTCACCGAAGGCGCTACGGTTGGTTCGGTTGTGACACGAGCGTTCGACAGCGTGGGTGTAGCGGAAGGCGATCGCGCCGCGCGCACGGCAGAGATTCTTGGTCGCGCGGGATTTGCGGATCTGGAAGCGGATGCGTCGCGCATGTCGGGAGGATGGCGCAAGCGGCTTGCGATTGTGGAAGCGCTCGTGAAGGCGCCGGATATTTTGCTGCTCGACGAGCCGACGAACCATCTCGATCTCGCGGGAATTCAGTGGCTGGAAGGCGTGCTGCAAAATGGCGCTTTCGCTTGCGTAGTGGTGAGCCACGATCGCTATTTTCTTGAGAATGTGGCGAACGAAGTCGTCGAGCTGAATCCGGCGTACGAAGATGGGGCGCTGCGCGTGTCGGGCAACTACAGCACGTTTCTGGAAAAGAAAGAGGAATATCTACACGCGCAGCGAAACCGGCAGGAAGCGCTCGAGAATCGCGTGCACACGGAAATCGATTGGTTGAGGCGCGGTCCGAAGGCGCGGACGACGAAATCGAAGGCGCGCATCGACAACGCGCACGAGATGATCCGCGATTTGGCGGAGATGCGTACACGGACGAAAACTGTGAACGCGACGATCGATTTTTCCGCGTCGGAGCGGAAGACGAAGCAATTGATCACGCTGGATGGCGTGACATATTCGATTGGCGACCGCACGTTGTTCGATAATTTACATTTCATCGTGACGTCGGGGATGCGCGTCGGGCTCGTTGGGCCGAACGGAAGCGGGAAGACGACGTTGCTGCGGTTGCTGCGCGGCGATGTGAAGGCGAACGCCGGTGTGATGCGTCAGGCCGATGCGTTGCGCATCGTGTACTTCGATCAGAATCGCGAGCTCGATCCCGACGTGACGTTGCGGCGCGCGCTGGCGCCTGACAGCGATTCGGTGATTTATCAGGATCGCGTGATTCACGTGGGCGGCTGGGCGGCGCGATTTTTGTTTACGGCGGAGCAGCTGAATCAGAAAGTTGGACGGCTGTCGGGCGGGGAGCGGGCACGCGTTTTAATTGCGCAGCTGATGCTGCAGCCGGCGGATGTTTTGCTGCTCGACGAACCGACCAACGATCTCGATATTCCGACGCTGGAGATTCTTGAGGAGAGTTTGCTGGAGTATAGCGGGGCGTTGGTGCTGGTGACGCACGATCGGTACATGCTCGATCGCGTTTCGACGGTGGTGCTTGGACTCGATGGGACTGGCGGCGCGGAGAGATTTGCGGATTATTCGCAGTGGGAGGAGTGGTCGCGCGAGAGAAAATCGGCGAGCCGGAAGCAGGAGTCGGCGGCAGCGCAGAAGACGAGCGGCAATGGCGATGGCGTTGGTGGATTGGTTGCGGCTGCGGCAGCGGGTGCGCGGTCGGCGGCGGCGAAAAAGAAGCTGTCGTACAAAGAGAATCGGGAGCTGGAAACGATCGAGCAACGCGTGGCGGAGGCCGAAGCGGAGCTGCAGGCTAAACATGATGCGCTGCTCGATCCGGCGATCATGAGCGATGGTGTGAAGCTGCATGCGGTGTCGCTGGAGTTGGAGGCGGCGCAGAAGCGGATCGACGAGCTTTACACGCGATGGGTGGAGTTGGAAGACAAGCTGAAATAGGCGCGGCGATGCGGCTGTGCGGAGGGCGATTCGCATCTTGCTACGCGAAATCCGATTCGAGAGTGCGGATTTCTTGGAACTTTGTAATGTCACTTTTTTATCGCGAGTGTACCGCAGGCAATCTTCGTGCATCGTAGTCTATGGAGGATACAACCATGGAAAAATTGGCAATCTGGGCTTCTTTGGAAGCAAAACCGGGAAAAGAGAAGGAAGTCGAAGAGTTTTTGAAGTCGGCGCAGCCTTTGGCCGAGGCAGAGAGCGGGACGGTCGCGTGGTATGCGGTGAAGCTTGGGCCGTCGACGTTCGGAATTTTCGACACGTTCGCGGACGAAGCGGGACGCAACGCGCACATTAATGGCGACATTGCGAAGGCGCTGTTCGCGAAGGCGAAGGATTTGTTCGCAAAGGATCCGCAGATATCGAAGCCGGAAATTCTGGCGTCGAAGGGTTCGGGCGGCGCGAAGGGCGCGTCGGGAAGATAACGGAAAGATAGTTGCGATGACGGCGCGATTCGCGGCGAATCGCCGCGCGCGCCGATTCGCTTACTCGGGCATGAGCTGACGCACGAGCTCTGGCGCGTCGATGCGCCAATCATCAGCAAGAATAAACGCTTTCCGCAAAATCATCTCGGTGCGCGGATCGACGTCGATCGGAATCGCGCTGAGATCGAGCGGCACTGCGTCGAGTATGCTCTGCGGAATTTTCAGCCAGCGCGTGATGCTCTCGGTGTGCAGCATCGCGCCGCCCCATCCCAATTGAATGCGATACGTGCCGAGCTGGCCGCGCACCTCGAGCCACGCCTTGTCGAGTGTGCAGCGATCAGCGATTGGCGTCGCCGGCAAAACGCGCGATAGCACTTCGGAGCGCAGCGCGGTGGTCGCCGAGAAATCGTTGACGTCAAAGCGGTCGCTGAAAACGCCGGTTCCGCGATGTCCCTGGTCGGACCACGTGGAATCGTCGCCAACTGCGGCGACTGTGGTGAAGAGGTCGACGTCGCGCATCACTTCGGAATACACAATGGCTGGAACGTCATCGACCGGAATCTCGCGCAGGTCGCGATAGAAACGCACCTGGTCCGAGCCAATAAAGACGTTTACGCCGGCGCCAGCTTGTTCGGCGAGCGATGAACGCCGCACGGCATGATCGCGATCGGGCGGAAGATCGACGTAGAACTCGACGTTCATATTCCAGTGGTCGAGCTTTTTGGACGGCACGTTGACGCCGTCGAAGCCGACGCCCATCAGCTGGTAACTCCAGCCACGCGCGCGGGCCAGATTCGCGAACTGGTGCTGGCGGAGCAAGATGCCGGCGAACCGATTGGAATAGAGGCGAGTGCGCCGCTCGTCGTCGGTCACTTGATAGAATTCGCGAAATGCCTGGCGGAACGGTTGGCGTAATCCTGCGGTGAAGACCCGCGTCCGCCAACGCTGCACTTCGGCGGCGCTGTAGGAGAGCGGATGCCACAGGCGAACTTTTTCGGCGCGCACCAGATCGACAAGTTTGTTCGACGAATCGCGCAATTCGCCGTCCGACCACATGCCCGATCGCTCCCAGCCCTGATTATTGCTGAACACCCAAACTAACTTGCGTCCGAGAAATCCGAGCAACGGATGATCGATGTAGTAGCGGCGCCAGTGTGTCAACGGGATGCGGCGTGTGCCGAGAAATGAGCTTTCGAGCCGCGCGCGTTGCACCGAATACGACTGCTCGAGATCTTTGACCAGCGCGGCGATCGCGCGGATTTTTTTCGGAGCGGCCTTGCGTGCGTGCGCCGGGGCTGCTTTCACGCGCTTGCCTTCGGCGTTTTCCCACAACACCACGACTCGGCCATCTTCGATCAAGCGAATCGTCGCTTTGCAATCACCGACCGTGACTTCCAGCGCGCCGTTGATGTCGAGCGGATACTGCGGAATCGAGACATCTTCGAGCTCGTCGACGGTCATGCCCGCGCGCTCGGCTACCATGCTCAGCGATTTTTCGATCAGCCGCCGCGCAACGGAATTTTTCACTCTCGTGCGCAGCTTCGTCAGCTGCGTGATGGCTTCCTTGTTCTCCATCGTGCCGAGCGCTTGCACGCAGGCGAAGCCTACCTTTTGCGAGACGGCTCCGACGTTCGGAATTTTGCGCAGGCACGCGAGTCCGAATTCGCCGATGGCGAGCGCGGATTCGCGCGTGTCGGTTAGGCTGACGCACAGCACAATGCCTTTTTGATATGCGGAGTCTTCGACCGGGGTGCGCGCGTCGGAGGCCTGGCCCGGCGTCGGGCCGATTGCGAGCCAGCGGACCATCGTCGTAAATGCTTTCGACTCGCCGAGCGCCGAGAGGACTTCGCGCGAGCGTTTGCTCCACTTGGGTCCGGGCGCACTCTGTTCGAGCGCGTGGCAATGCTCCAGCAATCCGATCCAGCCAGAACGCGTGATCGAATCCATCGACGCGATTTCGTCGAAAACGATCTGCGACCACGGCCCGCGGCCCGAGTCGAGTTGCTTTTCGCTCTCGACGTAGATGAGTGGGGCGATCAGGCCGCGCAAACGCTGGTGATGCTTGTCGACTTTTTCGCGCGGAACGGGCGCAAGCTGGGCGTGAATTTTGCGCAGTTCGATGCGGGCGCGCTCCGTGATGTGCTCGGGAACGAGGAAGGAGAGAAATCGTTCAAAAGGGAAGTAGAACCGGGCCGAAGACGTATCGCGGCGAATTTCGGTCACGATCTGCTCGACGGCGTCGCCCGGGAGCGGTTTGGGCACGCATTGCAATCCGAGTTGGATCGCGTCCGAAAGGGTTTCCATCACTTGAAAATTGCGCTCGACGCGGGCTTCGAGGCGCAGCCAGTCGTAGCACTGCTCGAGGAAAGCGAGTTGAACTTCGGGTCCTGCGTGGCTCAGCGCGGCCAGCGGCTCGCTTTTGGCACGCCAGGCGTTGAGGGCGCGTGTCAGCTCGGCGACGCTGTTGCCCGACGATGGGCGGTCGCCGCTTTTCAGCCGGATGCTTTCGTAGATTGTGAGCGCGCTTTGGGCGTGCGGATTCATGAATATCCAGTATAGGGGAGGGACAAAACGGCAGGGATGCTGTGACCGAACTGCTATAGGTAAATAGGCACAGCCCAGGGCGAGATGTAACGGTGTTTTAACGCAGGGCAATCACGAGAATCTGATAAATCCCGGCGCCAATCATGGCCGCGCCCGGGATGGTCAGGACCCAGGCCCAGACGATGCGACGGGTGACGCCCCAGCGCACGGCGGTAATCCGATGAGCCGCGCCGACGCCCACAATGGCTCCGGTAATCGTGTGGGTAGTGCTCACGGGGATGCCGAAAACGGCATTCATCACGAGCGTCAGACCGCCCGCGGTTTCGGCAGAAAAGCCGCCAAACGGCGTCAGCTTGGTGATGCGCTGGCCCATGGTCTTGATGATGCGCCAGCCTCCGGCCATCGTGCCGCCGCCCATCGCCAGGTGGCAACAGATGATGACCCAGTAAGGCACCTTGAATGTGGGGAGCAATCCGCCCGCGAGCAGCGCCGCAGTGATGATGCCCATCCCTTTTTGCGAATCGTTGGTGCCGTGACCCAGGCTGAACAGCGCTGCGGAGAGAAGTTGCAGCCGGCGGAAAAGTTTATCCACGCGTCGCGGACGCTGTTTGCGAACGATCCAACTCGCCGTGATCGTGAGGATGATGGCGGTTACCGCGCCGACGATTGGCGACAGAAAGATAAACAGAACCGGCTTCACCCAGCCCGACAGGATTAACGAGCGAACACCTGCGTGCGCCACCGCGGCGCCGCCGTAGCCGCCCATCAGCGCGTGCGACGAACTCGTCGGCAGGCCTAGGATCAACGTAATCAAATTCCAGATGATCGCGCCGAGTAGTCCCGCCAGCAGTACTTGCTGGGTCACCATCTCGATGTGGATCATGCCCTTGCCGATCGTGCCGGCGACGGCCGTGCCAAAAACAAATGCTGCGATGACGTTCCAGAAGGCCGCCCAGGCGACCGCGCGAAATGGCGTCAGCACGCGCGTCGATACCACCGTGGCGATAGAGTTCGCGGCGTCGTGCCAGCCGTTGGAGAACTCGAAAGCCAGTGTCAGGAAAACTACGACGATCAGAAGTGAGAAGCTGGACATGGATCAGGCGATCAGGCGGTCTTCAGGATGACGCCCTCGATGACATTGGCGACGTCCTCACATTTGTCGACGGCGGTTTCGATGACTTCAAAAATTTCCTTCCACTTGATGATCTGCACCGGGTCTTTTTCCTCGTCGAAGAGCTGCGCGATCAGCGTGCGGCAGAGGCGGTCGCTCTCGTTTTCGCAGCGATTGATCTCAATCGTGAATTTGAGCGCCTTTTCGGGCGTGCTAAGCGCATGAACGCAGGTGGCGACCTCTTCGGTGGCGCTGACGAGCACTTTCACGAGATCGACGGTGCCCTCGCGGATGGCGCTGACGCGATACAGCACAAATCGGCTCGCCGCGGCGTCGATCAGATCGATCACGTCGTCCAGCCGGCTGCAAAGTTCGTGGATATCTTCGCGATCGAGAGGTGTGATGAAAGTCTGATTGAGCTTGGTCAGAACCGCGTGCGTGATTTCGTCGCCGTTGTGCTCGATCGCCTTGATTTCCTGCACTTGTTCGGGAACTCCGGTGTAATGCTCCAGCATCCGGAGCAAAGCCTTTGCACCGACGACGATGTTGTCGGCCTGCTTATCAAAAAGGTCAAAAAAGCCCTCTTCGCGCGGAAGAAGGCGCTGTAAAAGTCCAGGCATGTCGATCACTCTCCCCTGAAGAGTCGTTTGAGGCGTGGGCAGTTTATCGGAGCAAACTGCGCGAGGCAAGGCGAGGAACCAGGCTTCCAGAAAAGAAAAGGCGGGCCAACTTCGGCCCGCCTTTTCGGTTTGAGTTTGGGTTGAGCGGTGAAGCTTAGTACATGCCGCCCATGCCGCCCGGTCCACCGGGACCGCCGGCTGCCGCGCCCTTCTTCTCGTCTTCCTTCACTTCGGCGATGAGGGCTTCGGTGGTGAGCATGAGGCCCGCGATCGACGCCGCGTTCTGCAGCGCCAAACGGGTAACCTTGGCTGGATCGATGACGCCAGCCTTTACCATGTCTCCGTATTCACCGGTGTCTGCGTTGAAGCCGAAGTTATCGTCCTTCGAGTCGCGGATCTTGCCGATCACAACTGCGCCTTCGTGACCTGCGTTGAGCGCGATCTGACGGGCCGGCTCTTCGAGCGCACGGCGCACGATGCCGACGCCGACAGCTTCGTCGTCCTGCAGCTTGAGCTTGTCAACGGCGTTGATGCAGCGGAGCAGGGCCGTACCGCCGCCTGCAACGATGCCTTCTTCGACCGCTGCGCGCGTGGCGTGCATGGCGTCCTCAACGCGAGCTTTCTTTTCCTTCAGCTCGGTTTCGGTTGCCGCGCCCACCTTGATGACCGCAACTCCGCCAACCAACTTGGCAAGGCGCTCCTGGAGCTTTTCCTTGTCGTAGTCGCTGGAAGTGTTTTCGACCTGCGCACGGATCTGCTTCACGCGTCCTTCGATGTCGGCGGACTTGCCTGCGCCTTCGATGATCGTTGAGTTGTCCTTGTCGATGGTGATTTTCTTGGCGCGGCCGAGGTCCTCGATCTTCACGTTTTCGAGCTTGATGCCGAGGTCTTCGGTGATGGCCTTGCCGCCCGTGAGGGTGGCGATATCTTCGAGCATCGCTTTGCGGCGATCGCCAAAGCCGGGGGCCTTGACGGCGGCGCATTGCAGCGTGCCACGGAGTTTGTTCACGACGAGGGTCGCGAGCGCTTCGCCTTCCACGTCTTCAGCGATGATCAAGAGGGGCTTACCCATCTTGGCGGTCTGCTCGAGCAACGGGAGCAAATCCTTCATCGAGCTGATTTTCTTTTCGTGGATGAGGATGCGAACGTCCTCGAGGATGCACTCCATGCGGTCTGGATCGGTAATGAAGTAGGGTGAGAGGTAGCCGCGGTCGAACTGCATACCTTCCACGACTTCGAGGGTGGTCTCCATCGTCTTGGATTCTTCGACGGTGATGACGCCATCCTTGCCGACCTTCTTCATCGCTTCGGCGATGATTCCGCCAATCTGCTTGTCGTTGTTGGCCGAAATGGTGCCGACCTGAGCGATCATGTCGCCCCTGACGTCGCGCGAGAGCTTCTTGATCTCGGCAACGGCAACTTCGACGGCGCGCTCGATACCGCGCTTGAGAGCGGTCGGGCTGGAGCCGGCGGCAACGGTCTTCACGCCTTCGCGGAAGATCGCCTGGGCCAACACGGTCGCGGTCGTGGTGCCGTCACCGGCGACGTCCGAGGTCTTCGACGCAACTTCACGAACCATCTGCGCGCCCATGTTCTCGAGCGGGTTGCTGAGTTCGATTTCCTTGGCAACGGTCACGCCGTCCTTGGTGATGATCGGAGCGCCGAACTTCTTTTCGATTACCGCATTGCGGCCCTTGGGGCCGAGGGTAATCTTTACTGCGTCGGCGAGGGCATTCACGCCGCGAAGAATCGCTTGGCGGGAATTCTCACCTGTAACAATCTGCTTCGCCATACTGGTAATTCCTCCTGAGATTTCTTGTCTTGCTGACTACGGTGCTGCGGATTTACTGCTGCCCGCCGGAGCCATGTCCGACGGATCGGCCGATCGGAGGACCGGCCGCTTGGCTTACTTCTTGCCCGCGGCTTTCGCGTGGCCGCCGAGCTTCGCCAGGATTTCTTCCTCGCGCAGGATCAACAGGTCTTCATCGTCAATCTTGATTTCGGTGCCGCTGTACTTGCCAAACAGAACCCGGTCGCCGACTTTCACGTCGAGGGGAACGAGTTCGCCCTTTTCGCGCTTGCCGCCACCGACGGCGATGACTTCGCCTTCCTGCTGTTTTTCTTTGGCGGAGTCCGGAATGATGATGCCGCCCTTGACGCTTTCTTTTTCTTCAATTCGCTTTATAACCACGCGGTCATGAAGCGGGGTGAGATTCACTGCCATCTTGAGAAACCCTCCAATAAGGTGAGTTGCGTTTCGACTTTCTATCGACCTACGCGACGTTGATGGGCTAAAAGGGGGTTTTAGCACTCACCGCAGTCGAGTGCTAATATAGCAGAAACCTCCGACATGTCAAGGAAAGGGGCGACAGTTCCCGTGAGCTTGATGGGGGCCTGTGGGTGGCTTCCCGTAGGTTAACCCTATTATTTATATAGATTTGAGGACTGTCAGAAAAATACGACAGTTGGCTCTTGCCGTGCCCTCTTTTTTGCGGCATAAGTTTCAGGTCTCGCCAAGCGAATGGATTCCATCATTTATTTGCGTTTGATCGGGCTGACGGCTGGCACGCTGCTGCCGTTGTTCTGGATGGTGGTGATCCTCGGCTACCGGCGCCAGCGCAATTTCGAGCGAGTGCTTTTCTTCCTCTGTACTTCGCTGTTCTTGTTTTTCAGCGGCTCGCTGCTGGCCGAGAACGCGCAGATTCATTATGGCGAGCTCTCCGTCGGCCTGCGCGAGTCTGTTGTAGCGCTGATCAGCGTCGGATTGTGTGCCTTCCCCGCGTTGCTGATGCATTTGCACGTTGAATATGCCGAGACGCGCGGATTGCTGCACGACAAGCGCTGGAAGTGGGCGGTGCTTCTGTTTTTCTACGGCGCCGTGTTTCACATGGCGACGCAGCAGTTTCCCCGAATCGGCGCGCCGGGATTCGATTTCGTTCTGCCGGGCGATACGCTGCCGAATGGCTACCCGCACGTATTCACGTACAGCTTGCTCTGGTGCACGACGTGGGAATTTCGCTTCTGGGGGAACACGCGCAGAGGGCCGGAGCGGCAATTCTACGGATTTTTGACGCTGCTTTTTGCGGTGGCTGCGGTCTGGATTATTGGGCTTTACGATTTTCCGGTGCAACTGCCGGTTGCAACGCGGCAGTGGCTTGGAGCTGTGCTGGCGGTGCTGCCGGTTGTGCCGCTCAGCGTGATGATCTATTTAGTTTGGCGCCACAATTTTTTGCAGATTGGGCGGCAGAAAAATCTCGTATATGCGGTTTCGGCGACGTTTTTGGCGCTGCTGTATTTGAGCTTGGTGCGTCGGGTGAGCGGATGGCTGGAACCGATGCTGCCGCCGGAAGCTTCGGCGTCGATTCTGTTGTTTGTGCTGGTTCCGTTTATCGAGCCGCTGCAGCGGGCGCTGGGGCGAACTTTGCAGAAGACGGCGGAGAAGGGCTTGGAGGAATCGCGCCGCATCGCTGCGGAATTGCAGGCGCAGGCGCGCCAGGGCGATTTGTTGAGTTTGTTGCGGGCGATTCAGCAGCGAGTGAAAGAGCAGTTCGATCTGCGCGACGCGAAACTCCTGGTGATCGATCCGAATCTTGGCGCGGAATTTGCCGCTAACTCCATGGCAAGTGGTGCTGAATTGTTTCCGATCGCGTCGCCGGGAAGATTGAACGCGGCGCTGGTCGTGTGGCCGCATGGCGCGATGCTGTCGGGAGACGCGCACGCGGCGCTCGAGTTTTTGTGTGAGCAGCTTCCGGCGTCGATCGAATTGTGCCGTTCGATCGAAGAGAAATTACAGCTCGAACGGGACTTCGCTGAACGGGAGCGGCTAGCTGTGTTGGGTCAAATGGCGGCGAGCATTTCGCATAACCTGAAAAATCCGCTCGGCTCGATCAAAACGATTTTGCAGGTGCAGATGGAGAATCCCGAGCTGCCGGTGTCGATGCGCGGGGAAACGAAGATGGTGCTCGATGAAATTGGACGGCTGTCGGCGAAATTGAGCCAGTTGCTGCAATTTAGCCGGCCTGCGGTGCGCGGGGGAAGTGTTCGGGCGACGTGCGAACTGAGAGCTGTGATTGAAGCAGTGATTGGAGTTTTGGGGCGAGAAGCGGAACGTCGTGGGATTTCGCTGGAAGCGAATTTGCCAAACGAAGAGTTGGTTGTTGCGGCGGCTAGCGATGCGGTGAGCGATGTGGTCTCGAATTTAGTGGTGAATGCGCTGGAAGCGGTTTCACGCGGCGGACGCGTCTCGGTGAGTGCGAACCCGGTCGATGGGATGTGCGCGGTGGCGGTCGAGGATGATGGCGCGGGGATTGCGCCAGCGGTGTGCGAGAAGATTCTTCAGCCATTTTTTACCACGAAGACGCAAGGAACGGGGTTGGGTCTCGCGATTGTGGCGAGGCGTGTGAGCGAATTTCGCGGGCAGTTGGATTTCGAGAGCCCAGCAAAGAATGGAAAAGGCAGCGAATTTCGAGTGCTGATTCCGTTGGAAGCGAAGCGTGAAGCCGGCGAGCTTGGCGCAGTGCAGAACGAGAAGGGGACGGTATGAAGACAATTTTGATCGTCGATGACGAACCGGCGGCGCGTTACGGATTGCGGCGCGCGCTCGAATCGAAATATCGCATCGCCGAAGCGGATTCGGCGGAGACGGCGCGCGAGGCGCTGCCGCGAGAGCAGCCGGATCTGGTGTTGCTCGACGTTGTGATGCCGGGGCAGAGCGGGATTGCGTTTTTGCAGTGGATGCGCGAGCAGGGAAGCGACGTGCCGGTGTTGATGGTGTCGGCGCTCGATAATGCGAAGACCGCCGTGGAGGCATTGCAGCTTGGTGCTACGGATTATTTAGTGAAGGGATTCGAGTTGGAGGAACTGCGCCAGCGCGTCGGCAATCTGTTGAAGCTGGCGACGCTGGAGAAAGAAAACGATTCGCTGCGGCGGCGGCTGACGACGGAGGGGCAGTTCGGTCAGATGATTGGGCGTACGGCGGGCATGCGGCGGGCGTTTGAGATGGCGGATCGCGTTGCGCCGACGGATTCTACGGTTTTGATCTTGGGAGAAAGTGGAACCGGCAAGGATTTGCTCGCGCAGGAAATTCACGCGCGTTCGCCGCGCGCGGCGAAGCCGTTCGTCGCGGTGAATTGCGCGGCGCTGCCCGAGACGTTGATCGAGTCGGAGCTTTTTGGTTACGAACGCGGTGCGTTCACTGGGGCGGCGCAGCAGAAGAAGGGCAAATTCGAGCAGGCCCACGGCGGGACATTGTTTCTCGACGAAATCGGCGATATGAATCCGGTGACGCAGGCGAAAGTTTTACGCGCGCTGGAGAATCGTGTGATCGAACGCCTGGGCGGCACGCAGTCGATTCCCGTAGACGTACGCGTGATCAGCGCGACGCATCGCAATTTGCCTGCGGAGATTCGTGCGGGAAAGTTTCGCGAAGATTTGTATTATCGGTTGCGCGTTGTCACGGTCGAGCTCCCGGCGTTGCGTGAGCACAAGGAAGACATTTCGGTGATGGCCGATCAATTTTTGCAGGTACATGGCTCGAGGCTTGGCCGTACCGCGCGGCTTAGCCGTGAAGCGTTGGCAGCGATCGAGCGCTACGATTGGCCAGGCAACGTGCGTGAACTGAAAAATGCGTTGGAGCGGAGCCTGGTGCTTTGTCGCGGTGACGAAATCGGCATCGCGGATTTGCCCGAGGAAGTTGCGGCGGGCGAAGCGCTAACGGGGCGCGCAAGTACGGACGGCACCGACGTTGGGCTCGGCGAGAACGATTTTCGCGAGGCGAAACACAAATTTGAAGTCGCCTATCTAACGAAGCAGCTTGCGAGCCATCGGTGGAACGTATCGCGGACGGCGGCGACGATCGGTCTGCATCGCCAGAGCTTGCAGGAAAAATTGCGCGAGCTGGGCATCCGACGTCCGGGGCGCGAACCGGTGGAAGAAGAGTCGTGAATCTCTCACATCCTGCTACGATTCTCAGTTTGTGACTGACTCTGCAGATGTTCACGGGTTCATTCTCGCCGGAGGCGCAAGCCGCCGGTTCGGGCGCGACAAGGCACTCGTCGAGTTTGACGGCGAGCCGCTGATTGCGCGGCTTTGCCGAATTTTGCAAGCCGCGACGTCGAGAGTGCGCATCATAGGTGAATCGGAAAGGTATGGACACGTCGGCGTCGAATGCATCGCCGATCGCTGGCCCGGCGAAGGACCGCTCGGCGGAATTATCACGGCGCTCGAAACCGGCAATGCATCCGCCGATGAAAGTTCTTGGAGTCTGATCATCGGCTGCGACATGCCGTTTCTTACGGACGAATGGCTGCGATACATTGCTACGCGGTCGGCGGCCAGCAAAGCCGAAATCGTCGCACCAGAATCGTCGCACGGCCTTGAGCCACTCTGCGCCTGCTGGCGAACCACCGCTACGCCGGTGCTAACGCGCACATTTGAAGCCGGTGTTCGCCGGGTCAGTGACGCTATGAGGCAGCTGCCAATGGAATTGCTTGACGCTACCGACTGGAAGCGATTTGATAAATCGGACCGCCTTTTCTGGAACATGAACACACCTGCCGACTACGAAGAAGCGATTCGCCTGCTGAAGGTGGAGCGTCCGTGAGCGACCTCCGCGAAGACGATATCCGGGACGAAGAGGATCTGCTTCCGCCGAATCCCGTCACGGAAGCCGAGGCGCGCTCGGGTACGCCTCCGCCGACGATTTTTTTCGAGTTTCGCGACGTCAACAAAGCGTTCGACGACCACGTTGTGCTGAATGACGTCAGCTTCCAAGTGAAGCGCGGCGAAACCTGCGTGATCATGGGACGCAGCGGCGTCGGCAAATCGGTTTCGCTCAAGCACATCATGGGATTTCTGAAGGCGGATTCGGGACAGGTGATCGTCGACGGCGAAGACGTCACGAACTACAGCGAGCGCGAGTTCGAGGAAGTGCGGCGCAAAGTCACGATGGTATTTCAGTCGGGCGCGCTGTTCGATTCGCTGACCGTTTCGGACAACATCGCGTTTCCGCTGGAAGATCAGCCGGGGCTCACTCCCGACGACATCGATCAATACGTCGCGAAGCTTGCGAAGATGCTGGAAGTCGAGAGCGTGCTCGACAAGTTGCCGGGCGAGCTTTCGACGGGAATGCGTCGCGCCGTTTCGATCGCGCGCGCGCTGGCACAGAATCCCGACGCGATTCTCTACGACGAGCCGACGACGATGGTCGATCCGATCATGGCCGCGCATATGGGCGATCTGATCGCGCGGTTGAAAGAGACGTTTCACAAAACGTCGATCGTCGTAACGCATGACACGCATCTGGCTCGCAAACTGGCCGACAAAGTTGTTTTTCTTCAGGATGGCAAGTCGACTGTCTTCAACTCCTGGGCCGAGTTTGAAAATTCCAAAGATCCCTTCTTCCACAATTTCCTCATGCAAGACATGTTGATCCCCGAACTGGACGTGACTCTGTGAGCGAGGCTCAGCCCGGCTCAACTTCGCAGGAGTTGGCGGGCGCGAAGAAACAACTCCGTCGCGAGATGGGCTTCTGGGATGTTTTGCTCTTCAACATTGCGACGGTGCTTGGCCCGCGCTGGGTTGCGGCTGCTGCGCACAACGGTACGTCGTCGATCAGTCTCTGGGTGTTGGCAGCGGCATTCTTTTTTGTTCCGTATGGACTCGTGATCAACGAACTCTCGTCGCGATTTCCCGTGGAAGGCGGCTTGTACGTCTGGGCCAAGGAAGCGTTCGGCGATTTCCACGGTTTCGTCGCCGGGTGGAACTACTGGATTTACACGTTCTTTTATTTTCCGGGGTTGCTGCTGGCGAGCGCTTCGATGAGCGCGTACATCATCGGTTCGGGCGGCGGAGAGTTGGCCCAGAATCGCACGTTTCTGCTGGTTGTTTCATTCGCGCTGCTGATCGTTGCGGTCGGACTCAACATCATCGGACTGAACATCGGGAAGTGGCTGCAGAACGCGGGCGGTGTCGCCACGTACACGCCGTTGCTGATGCTCGTTGGAATCGCTGCGTTGATTTATTTCAAACACGGATCGGTGACGCAATTTACCTGGGCGACGGTTTGGCCGCACTGGGATTGGAACACCGTAAATTTCTGGTCGCAGATCGCGTTCGCGTTTACGGGTCTCGAGCTGGTTTCGGCGATGAGCGAAGAAATTCGCGATCCGCAGCGAACGTTGCCGCGCGCTCTGTTCGGGTCAAGCATCATGATCGCGGGAATGTACATCGTCGCGACGATCGCGGTGCTCGTACTCGTCCCCGCGCCGGAAGTATCACCGACGAGCGGCGTGTTTCACGCCGTGACGATCGGATCGGTCGCGATGGGTGTCGCGTTTCTCGGAATCGCCGCGGCGATGCTCGTCACCGTCGGAAACGCAGGCGGAGTCGGCAGCACCGTCGCGGGAATTGCGCGCGTGCCTTTCATTGTTGGAATCGATCGCTATCTGCCCGCATTTTTCGGAAAAATTCATCCCAAATGGCGCACGCCGTGGATTTCGATTTTGATTCAAGCTGTAATTTCCAGTGTCGTGTTGCTGATCAGCCAAATCAGTGAGTCCGTGCGTGGCGCTTATGAGGGACTCGTGAGCATTACGATCATCATTTATTTCATTCCATTTCTGTACATGTTCGCCGCCGTGATCAAGCTGGCGAATCGGCCTGACCGGCAGACGAATCCGCACGCCGTGCTGATTCCTGGCGGAAAAATCGGCGTGTGGCTGACCGCCGGCATTGGCTTTTTGATCGTGCTGGCGTCGATGCTGATCTCGGCGGTGCCGCCCGGAGATTCGGCGAACAAATTTGTGTTCGAGGTCAAGGTCGTCGCGGCGACGGTGGTCGCGATTTTGTTTGGCCTGGTCTTATATTGGCGTGGCGCGCGCGCGAAAAAAGTCGAACGCCAGACCTAGAAGCCTTCTTCGACTAATCGAGTCATCGAAAGCGTCGAGTCACCCTCACCGGCAGCACTGGCCCTCGCAGCCAAATGACGTTCGATGTATTTGCCCAAGATGTCGCCTTCCAGGTTTACAGCGTCGCCTGGCTTGCGATCGCGAATGTTGGTGTGTTCGTAGGTGTAGGGAATCACCGCGACTGCGGCGACGTTGTCGGACCACCGCGCTACCGTCAGGCTAATTCCGTCGATGGTGATCGAGCCTTTGGGCACGACGTTGCTTGCGAAGTCAGCCGGAACACGCACTCCGTACCACCAATTTTCGCCTTCGGGCTCCAGCCGAGTTACTCGGCCAATCGTATCAACGTGACCCAACACAAAATGCCCACCGAATTCCTTGCCTGCGGTGAGCGGCTGCTCAAGATTGACGCGCGATCCCTGTCGAATGCCTGCAGCGCTTGCGCCAAACGAAGTCTTGCGTATCGTTTCGAGCGAGAGATCCGCGGAAAACCGTCCGTTTTCGAGCGAAACGACAGTGAGACAGCATCCGTTGACCGCGACGCTGTTGGAAATCGCGAGCGATCCGGCGAGCGTTGGCGCGTGAATCGTCACGCGTCCGCCTGCGTCGCCGAGCGTCACCGACTCGATGGTCCCGAAGTGCTCGATGATCCCGGTGAACATATCCAAATCTTACCCCATCGTGCTCGTCTTGCGTTCAGCGTACGTATCGGCGCTGCCCTCACTTTCAACGGCAAGTGGCTTGCAACCCTGTTTGCAAACCCGCTGCGCGCGAGGCGAAAAGCAGACGAAGACCTGTTGCACCTGCGATAGCATTTCTACGCGATGACCATGTACGCCCGGCTCCGTTCCATGCTGTTAAAGCTCGACCACATCATTGCGCATTCCGGCCTTTCGTTCAGCGGCTCCGAAGGTGTGCTGCTTTCGTTTCTGTTTCACGGCCTGTTTGACGATCTCGAAGATCCGAGTTCCCCGAGCAAAGAGCCGCGGCAGGGAATTACGGTCCAAATGTTCGAGAATTTCGTCGAATATTTTCACCGGCACTCCTACACTTTTGTTTCTCCCACCGAAGTCGCGCACGGACTCGCTTCCAACGGAAAATACGTACTGGTGACGTTTGACGACGGCTATTTCAGCAATGCAAAGGCGCTGCCGGTGCTCGAACGACACGGAATTCCCGCAGCGCTATTTGTTTCGACCGATCATGTGTTGCAGGGCAAAGCGTTTTGGTGGGACGTCGTCGAGCGCGAATCGTTAAAGCGCCGTATGCCGCAGCAACAGGTCAACCAGGTGCACCGGAGCTTGAAGCGATTGCGCACTCCCGATGCCGAAGCGTTCGTGCAGGCGGAGTTCGGCCCGCGCGCATTGCGGCCAATTGACGATAGCGACCGTCCGTTCA
Organism: Candidatus Acidiferrum sp.; assembly: GCA_036493835.1. Classification (GTDB taxonomy): domain Bacteria; phylum Acidobacteriota; class Terriglobia; order Acidiferrales; family UBA7541; genus Acidiferrum. The sequence goes on from DASXPD010000038.1 coordinate 51,193, forward strand.
CGCTGCCGGAATTGCGTGAGATTGCGAAGCATCCGCTGATTTCGCTGGGGAATCACACGAGCAATCACGACATCCTGACAAACTACAGCGCGACGGAAATACGCGCACAGATTGAAAGCGCGCAAGAGATCATCGGTTCTATCATCGGGAAAGCGCCGGACTTTATCGCGTATCCGAACGGTGAGATCTCGGATGCGATACTCGAAGCCGCGAGAAGCGCCGGTATGCAGTTTGGATTGAGCGTGAGTCCTGGACGCAACTGCTTGCCGATCGAGCCGGGATCGCTGGAAGCGATGAAGCTGAAGCGATTTGCGTTGACGGGCGACTCGGCGATCGAGCCGCAGTGCCACGTCAGCCGTTCGCTGTTCTCGCTGTATCGCGCTAGCCGCTCGGTGAAACGAAGCGTCGAAGCTCGCTTTTCGACGCAAACTGCATGAGTCGTCCGCGACAAAGACCTTCGAGTACAAAATAATCTTCAGCGCAAAATTTCCACCATCAATACCCACGCGTTCCCCGTGGATGCGAAGAAAATCACCAGGATTCCGAATGCGATTACATAGAGGCCGGCTGGGTTGTGGGCGAGCATCCATGCGCCTCCAAAGATGAAGGGAAGCGTCTGAAGTTGGCCGAACACTACCTGCAGCACGGATTCGTGCCACGGCCGATGCAGTTGCACGCGAGCTGCGACTGATTTTCTCGACGAATAGACTTCAAGAATCCAGCAAATGATGCCAAAAAACGCGATCTCAAAGCCCAGGTACGTTACAGGCTGCGGTATCAACGTTGCCATGCTGCTGATGAGGATCAAGATCAGTGTGGCAACGGCTGCGCCTGCGCGTGCCGGTAGTTGTGGATGCTGCAGGATGCGATTGATGTTCACAGAGACCGCGACGATGACGAGACCGGCGAGTGTCGCCGATGCGCCAGCGGCCGCAGCGAAAAAAGTAGTCCACATGGTTTTCTGTCTATTGGCGAAGCCTACGCATGGTACGTCCGTGCGCGGCGAAAGGGCAAGATTGGCGCGACAGCGTTGGCGAATCAGCGGTACGGATCGCGCAGATAGCCTTCGACGCAGACATCAGGGCCGAATTGGCTCAGGCGGAGACGTTGCAGCGAGAGATTTGGCGCCGCTGAAAAATGCGCTAGCGGAACGCCTGCGTCGCCCGCGAATTTTGGTGCGAAGAACAGCGCGACTTTGTCGACGAAGCTCCCGGCGAGCGCAGCGCCGTTGAGGGTTGGCCCGGCTTCGAGCAAGATACTGCAAATCTCGCGCCGCGCTAGTTCAGTGAGAACCGCCGCGAGATCGATGCGTCCGCGCCAAGTGCTTGCGCGCACGACTTCGACTCCAGCCTTTTGCAGCTTTCGCGCTTTCGGCGATTCGAGCTTCGCGTGCGTGAAGACGATGAGGTCGTCATCGGCGGTCTTCACGATGCGGCTGCTTGCGGGAATGCGCAGCTTGGAATCGAGCACGACGCGCAACAATCGCCTGCGCCGCTCGAGTCCGCTGCGGTCGGTGAGAAACGGATCGTCCGCAATGATCGTGCCGACACCGGTGAGCAATGCGTCCGACGCGTGCCGCATGCGATGCACTTCGGCGCGCGACTCGTCCGACGTGACCCACGCGCGATTCGGTTCGCGGCTTTTTCCATGTTTCTTAAGCGCCAGTTGACCATCGAGGGTTAGGCCCGACTTCAACGTCACGAACGGCTTCTTTGCTCGAATGCAACGCGTGAACGCTTCATTCAGCCGCTGCGCCTCTTCTTCCTGCACGCCGCTGACGACTTCGATCCCGGCCGAACGAAGCCGCTCGAAGCCGCGACCTTCGGTCACCGGATTCGGATCCTGCATCGCCGCCACGACGCGCTGAACGCCCGCGGCGATGATCGCTTCCGTGCAAGGACCGGTGCGGCCCGTGTGATTGCAAGGCTCCAGCGTGACGTACAACGTCGCGCCTTGCGCCTTATCTCCCGCGGCTTTGATCGCGACGACCTCCGCATGATCGCGATAGTCGTATTGATGGAATCCCTGACCGACGATTTCGCCGTCACGAACGATCACGCAACCTACCGTCGGATTCGGGCTCGCGAGCCCGACGCCCTTGCGGGCGAAATCGAGCGCGTGGTCCATGAAGCGAATGTCGTGTGAGTTCACGATTAGTCGAAGAGAGAGTTGACGTAGGTCTCAGAGTCGAAAGGAACGAGATCGTTGATCTGCTCGCCGGTGCCAACGAAGCGAATCGGCAGGCCAAGTTCGCGTGCGATGGCCACGACGATGCCGCCCTTCGCGGTGCCGTCGAGCTTGGTCAGGATGATTCCGGTCACGCGGACCGATGATGTGAATTCGCGCGCCTGAGCCAGGCCGTTCTGCCCGGTGGTGGCGTCGAGAACGAGCAGCACATCGTGCGGCGCGCCGGGAATCACCTTCGCCGCAGTACGCTTCATTTTTTCAAGCTCCGCCATCAGGTTCGATTTCGTGTGCAGGCGGCCGGCGGTATCGACGATGAGTGCATCGGTCCCGCGCGCCTTTGCTGCGGCGACTGCGTCATATACGACGGCGGCCGGATCGGCGCCCGATTTTTGTTTGATGACTTCGATTCCGTTGCGATGCGCCCAAATTTCGAGTTGCTCGACGGCGGCCGCGCGAAACGTGTCTGCAGCGCAGAGAATCACGCTGAAATTGTCTCTGCGCAGGCGATTGGCGAGTTTGCCGATGCTGGTGGTTTTGCCCGCGCCATTCACTCCGACCACGAAAATCACGCGCGTTCCCTGGCCGTTCGTCGAAGCGCCTGCCGGTCCCGCGAGCGGCCCAGCGCTCGCCCCGACCGAAGCGGCCGAGGCCGCGAGAATCTTGACGATGTGCGCTTTAATTTCGCGCTTCAGTTGATCGCCATTGGAAAGCGCGTTGCGATCGAGCTTCTCGCGCACCGATTCCAGAATTTCCTTCGTCGTGCGCACACCCAGATCCGCCGAAAGCAGCGCCGTTTCGAGATGCTTAAGCAGCGCCGGGTCAATCTTGCGCTCGCCCTGAAAGATCGTGTCGACGGTCTCCGACAGCACGGCTTTCGTCTTGCTGACCGAAGCTTTCAGTTTGTCGAGGAGTGTCGGTTCCGGCTCGTTTTTGCCGAAAAGTGAAATCATAAGGGCGCCCGCAACGTTGTTAAGGCGATACGAAATTGTAGCAGACCGTAGGGTGCGCCACTGAATCGTCGCAACCAGACGCGACGGCGATGTCACGCGATCGTGCTACGCCTCGCCACACCCCCGACAACCTTAAGGGCTTACCACTAGCACCAAATCTGTCCCGAGGGACAGTACCTCGCTTCCTCGAGCCAACGTAGGCTCTTGCTCAAATCCAGGCCCAATCCCGTACGAAGCCGAAACGCACGACCCACAACACGCAACGGAGGCTCCGCAATGTCGGATACGAATCGCACTGCAAGCGCGCCCGAAGACCTGAACGTGAAAGTCGCATCGGACTCTAAACACAAATCCGCGTCGAGCCGGCGTGCATTTTTGTCGCGGGTCGGGGGCGCGGCGGCGGCGATCGCCGGGGGCGCGACGATCGTTCGGAGCGCGACAGCAGCAACCAATGGAAACGGCGCGCAAGACTTCGGCCGAGGGCAGGAGCCGGGTTCCGCTGACGCGAGCGTCTCGGGCCGAATGCGCGCGGTTCAGGCGTTCAACAATCGCGTGGGCGCCGCGCAAGCCGAGTTAAATCTTCGCACCGCAAATCAAGTCACCAATGGCGACGAGCAGCGCTTCCCGAATCGCATTGGCAATTTCTCGAAAGGCCTCGCGCACAACGGAATCGGCGAGGTTTTGCCTTCTTCGTACGCCAGCTTTCTCCGCGCCATGAACTCCGGCCGGCCCGCACTGTTCGATCAGATTCAGATGGGCGGCAACTTGCCGCTGGTCGATCCGCAGTGTGGCCTGGCTTTCGATCTGGAAGGCACCGATTCGCATCAGTTGGTGATTGGTACGCCGCCGTCGGTCGCGAGCCAGCAGATTGCCGACTCTGCGATCGAAAATTATTGGATGGCGCTGTGCCGCGACGTCAACTTTACGCAGTACGGCCAAGAGCCGCTGACGCAAGCGGCGATCGCCGAACTAAATTCGCTCCCGGCATTTCGCGGACCGAAACCGGTCACGCCGCAGAATCTGTTTCGCGGATTCACCGCAGGCGACGTGGTCGGCCCATACGTCTCGCAATTCCTGCTGCTGCCCTTCGACTATGGCGCAGTGCCGGTGACGCAACTGCTGACCACATACGCGCCCGGCGTCGACTACATGACCGACCAATCGTCATGGCTCGCCGTGCAGAATGGCCAAGGTCCATTCGCTAAGAATCAGGCCGATCCGAATCCGCAGCATATGCGCAATGGGCGCGGGCTCGGCGCGTACGTTCACGTTGACGTTCTGTTTGAGGCGTACTTCAACGCGTGCCTCGTGCTCATTGATCAGGGCGCGCCGCTCGATCCCAACAATCCGTATGTCGGCTCGCGAAATCAGAGCGGCTTCGGCACTTTCGGTTCGCCGCATCTTAAAACGCTCGTTGCCGAGGTTTCACAGCGCGCGTTAAAAGCGGTCTGGTATCAGAAATGGTTCGTGCACCGGCATCTTCGTCCCGAAGAATTTGGCGGCCTTGTGCACATGACGAAGACCAAGCAGGCAAATTATCCGCTGCACTCCGACGTTTTGAATTCCGACGCGGTCGCACGCGTTTTTGCGAAGCACAACAGCTACTTATTGCCGCACGGCTTTCCGGAGGGCTGCCCGCAGCATCCGTCCTACGGCCAAGGGCACTCCACCGTGGCCGGAGCGTGCGCCACGATCGTCAAAGCGTGGTTCGACGATCAGACGCCGCTCGCCTCGATTCCTGGAATCACGATTTCTCAAGCGAGTGAGGACGGATTTTCGCTCGTGCCGTACGCAGGCTCGGACGGCGACCAGCTGACCATCAGCGGCGAGATGAATAAGCTCGCTGCTAACATCGGCATCGGACGCAATCACGCCGGCGTGCATTGGCGCCACGACTATGTCGATTCGCTGCCGCTCGGAGAAGCCGTCGCCATGGCGATCCTGCGCGATGTGGGCAACTGCTGGAATGAACCGTTCGAGGGATTTTCGTTCACAAAGTTCGATGGCACGCGCGTCACCGGCGTCGGCAAAAACACCTAACGCCGAGCATGCCACCTGGGGCCGCACCCTATGTTTCTGAGGGGGTGGGTTGTAACCTCGAACACCTCGCACTTCACCCGCGGGCAATTCACCCGTGGCGCCCGCTCAACCTTTGCGTACGAGCTACTTCTTATAGATGTTTGGGAGTTTTCCGCAATGCCGCACCGCACAGCGATCCAACGACTGTCGTCAGACCTGCACTTCCACCGCGCTCAACCGCAGCCGACCATTCGTCACAGCCGCATCCAGCGCATTCACAACCACCGTATCGAATTTCGATCCCGCCAGCGCCTTGATCTTCCCCAGCGCGTAGTCCAAATCCATCGCTGATTGGTACGGACGATTCGTCGTCATCGCGTCAAGCGTGTCGGCGACGCCTATGATGCGTGCCATCATCGGGATTTGCGGACCGTTCAAGCCATACGGATAGCCGCGCCCATCCATGTGTTCGTGGTGCAGTTCGATCCCCGGCAACATTTCCTTCAGTTGCGAAACCGGACGCATGATGTTCGCGCCCTTAATGGTGTGCTGCTTCATCAACCCAAATTCTTCCGGCGTCAGCGCCCCCGGCTTCTTCAGCACGCGATCTTCGACGCCGATCTTTCCGACGTCATGCAGCAGCGCCGAGATACTCAGGGTGTCGACCTCTGCGTCCGACAAGCCAAGCTCGCGCGCGATCAGCGTCGAATACTTCGCCACGCGGCCCGAGTGACCACGCGTATACGGATCCTTTTCGTCGATCGCGGCCGCCAGCATTCGGATCGACCCGATAAACAGCTCGCGATTTTCTTCGGCCGCTTCTTTCAGCTTCTCGATGTACTCTTCGATGTCGCCTGCCATCTTGTTGAAATTTTCGGCGAGTTCGCTGATTTCCGATGCGCCGCGCACGGCCGAGCGTTGATGGAATTCTCCGCGGCTGATGGCGCGAGTGGAAGCCGCAAGCCCGCGAATCGGCGTGCTGATGCCGACCGCGAAGAAATACCCCAAAAGCAGTGCTGCAAAGATGACCACGGTGACGAACGCCAGCGCCTGGCGATTCAACTCGTTCACGCCTGCGTCGGCGCGCGCCTGTTTCAAGCTGCGCTCCGCAATGACTGCCCAGTTCGCATCGGGGAACGTGCTGTAGGTGCCGATCATCTCCACGTTGCGATTCTTGTGCACTTGCGTGTAACGGATGGTCGCTGTCGTTCGCAGATCTTTCGGTAAGGCCACCACTTGTTCCACGATGCGCGAAGCTTCGCCGCCGCTCACGTCGGTGCCGGGCACAAAATTTTTCGGGTCAGGATGCGCCACGATGTGGCCCATGTGGTCGATGACGAACACCGCTCGGCCTCGCACGCTGTCGTCCTGCAGCAAACGTTCGATCGGCTCCAGCGAAACAACCGCTGCCAGCATGCCGGTGAAATGATCGCCCAGGTCTTTCAGCGGAACCGCGATGACGAACGCCGGCCGGTTGTCCGGCGCGAGCGCTAGCGGATCGCTGCGAAAGGGAAGCGATTGCGTCGACGCCTGGAACGCACGCTGCAATGCGCGTGCGACGAATGGATCTTGGTCGGCGCGGAAATTTCCCTGCGATGCGACCGTGCCTTTTCCGCTCTTACCAACCGCAGTCAAATACAAAAATGTGTCTCGATTGCTGTCCGTGAAATTCTCCAGCAGGCGCGTCACTTTCGGTTCGTTGACCGCACTTTCAACGTCGTCGCTAAGCCCCATCAGCGCCATGATCTGGCGTTCGCTGACCAACTGCTGCGTCAGGTTCGACTGGAACAATTCAATTTCGCGCGCCAACGAGCGCGTCAAGTCCGCCTGCTGCACAAGTTCGGTATTGACGAGCTTCTCCTGGCTCAATTGCAGCACCTGGCGGTGATAGAGCAGGATTGGCACTGCGCCAACCAGCAGCATCGCGCCCAGCACGAGCCACAACACGCGGATTTGCCCCGCGCGTATGCGTTTCCATCGGGATGTGTTGAGGGCAGACATATTCCTTCAGCAAGTTTAAGGAATCGCGATAAAGGTATCGCCCGTACAGAAGTACAGGCGATGCGGATGTGCAACTGGACCGGACGTACCAGAGTGGAACGAAGGCGCAGCAACGCCTTAGCTAACACCTTTTGTATCAGCGACCTGCGGAGATGCTCGATTTTCAGACTGTCGGCAGCCAACAGGCGCGTTCCGCGCCTCACTCCTTCTTTTGAGGCCGCTCCATGATCTCGCGGATCGCGGCGCGCGCATTCTGGGTGCCGTGCAGGATCGCTTCGACTCGCGATGTGATCGGCAATTCGACGTTGTGTTCTCGAGCCAGCTCCAGAAGCGGCGTCGCCGTATCGACGCCTTCGGCGACTCCCGCCATTCCGGCGAGAATCTCGCGGACCGACCGCCCCTTCGCCAGTTCCGTCCCCACGTATCGATTCCGGCTCAGCGCGCCGTTGCAGGTCAGCACCAAGTCGCCGAGTCCCGCCAATCCGCTCAACGTCTCCGGACGCGCGCCCAACGCCGCCGCGAGACGCGACATCTCCGCCAAGCCTCGCGTGATCAGCGCGGCCAGCGTGTTTGCGCCGAGCCCAATTCCTTGGCATGTCCCAGCCGCGATGGCGATTACATTCTTCATCGAGGCGGCCAGCTCGACGCCAAGAACATCGTCGTTGCTGTACAGCCGAAAATTCGGCGCAGCGAATTGCTCCTGCAAATCGGCAGCGAGAGCAGCGTCGGCCGCCGCAATCACGACCGCCGTCGGCGAGCCTTTCGCGACTTCCAAAGCAAACGACGGCCCCGAAAGCACTGCAACGCGCGCTCCAGGCAGGCAACTCGCAATCACTTCGCTCATCCGCGCGTGCGTCCCTGGCTCCAGCCCTTTCGTTGCGCTCACGACGATCGCGTCGGCCCCAATCGCATCCGCCGCCGCGCTATAAACCTTGCGCGCATGTGCCGAAGGCATTGCGCCGATGACAATCGACGCCCCGCGCATCGCCTCGACCATCGAGTGCGTCAGCCGAATCGCCGCCGGCACGGGCACCTGCGGCAGATATTTGCGATTTTCCTTCGACCGCGAAATCGACTGCGCGTGGTTCGCATCGCGCGACCACAGCCAGATTTCATGCGAGCGCGTGCCGCGAGATAACACGATCGCCAGCGCGGTCCCCCAGCTCCCCGCGCCAAGAATGGCGATGCGGCTCACTCGGTGTTCCCGTCTTTCGATTCCTTGCTGAATGAGAATCGCGGTTCGCGCCCTTCGACCAGCCGCTGAATGTTCCCGTCATGTTTGTAGACGACCAGCATCGCCGCCGCGAACGCTCCGATCGTCACCGATGCCGGCGGTGCCAGATGCAGACCTTGATGCGGCGCCCACAACAAATAGATAAGCAGCGGCATGGAGGCTGCGGCTGCGATCGAGCCGAGCGAAACAAACCGGAAGAAAATCACGACGAGAATGAAAATCGCAATCGCCCCCAGCGCCGCGGGCCAGCACAGTGCCAGAAAGAATCCAGCCGCCGTCGCCACGCCCTTGCCACCCCTGAATTTCAGCCAGGCAGGGAAGCAGTGGCCCACAAGCGCCGCAAATCCCGTCGCAATCATCCACGTGGCGCTGTAATTGGAGAAATGTGCCGCGAGCCAAACGGCCGCGGCGCCTTTCAACCCGTCGAAAATCAGCGTCAAAATGCCGGGAAGCGGTCCGACGACTCGCGTCACATTCGTCGCACCGATATTTCCGCTGCCCGCGGCGCGAATATCTCCGCCACCGAAGAGTCGCGTCAGCACAATGCCAAATGGAATCGAGCCCAGCAGATAGCCGGCAAGCAGTAGCCACAGCAGGCTGAGAGAAATGTCGCGCACGCGGGCGTCAATCCTTAGACACGAACGAAAACGACTGAAGCGTAGTGTACTCTGCGCCCGTGGGTTTCAGTTTGCTTTCAATGAGATGGAATTCGCTGGAATGCAACTCCCCAAAATCGCGCGCGGCGTGCTTTTCGATCGCGGCTTGCAGCTCTGAATTGATCACCGGCGGATCGAGCCGCGCCAGCGTGAGATGTGGCGTGAATGCGCGCTCCTCGGCGGGGAAGCCCAGCGTCGCAATTTGCTGATCGACCTCATGAGCCAGCGTCGCAAGATTCTCCGAAGCCGCCATGCCGCCCCAGACGACGCGCGGACGTTTCGCGTTTGGGAAGAAGCCGACGCCGCGAAAATGAAGCCGAATCTCCTGCGGTGAACCAACGTTGGCGAGGGCCGCGCAAATCGAATCGAGCTTCGCCGGATCGGTATTCCCGATAAATTTCAGCGTGACGTGGAGATTCTCAGGCCGCACCCATTTCGGCTTCTTCGGCGAAGCCTTTGCATCGAACCGTCGCAACTCATCGATCAGCGAGGCGTAATCGTTTCGGATGGAATCGGGAATCTGCAGCGCGACAAACAGGCGCACGATTTACGCTTTCTTCGCCGCCAACTTCGCCCCGCCCGTGCCACTATTCGCGCCGTTGTAGAGAAAATGAATGCGCACCATATCCAGCGCCGTTTGCGACGCCTGCCAGCGTATGTTTTCGCGCTCTCCAGGGAAGCGCAGTCCGCGCTCTTTCACTCCACCGGGATACGAAATCGCCACAAACACCGTGCCGACCGGCTTTTCTTCCGTTCCGCCTCCGGGCCCAGCGATCCCCGTGATTCCAACGCCGATGGTGCTGCCGACGCGCCGACGGATTCCTTCCGCCAACGCGACCGCAACTTCCGCGCTCACCGCTCCCTTGCCCAATATCATTTCGGGCGGCACATCGGCCCACGCGGTCTTCAACTCGTTGCTGTAGCAAACCACGCCGCCCAGAAAATACGACGAGCTTCCCGCAATGCTCGTCAGCCGCTGCGCCAGCAATCCGCCCGTGCAGCTCTCCGCGGCCGAAATCGTCGCGCCATTCGCAGTCAATTCGTGCGCCACCACTTCTTCCAGCGAGCGCCCATCCTCGCTGTAAATTCGATCGGTCAGCGCAATCTCAAATCCCTGCACCATCTCATCGAGCGTCGTTTTCGCCTGCGCGGCGTCGGTCGTCCACATACGCAGATGAATCTGAATCTCGCCCGGCGCGGCCAGAATCGTTGTCGTCACATCAGCGTAGCGGCTATAGATCGGCAGAATGAGTTGCTCGACATGCGATTCGCCGAGCCCCGTCACGCGCAGTTGCCGCTGAAACAATCGCACGCCCGAAACGCGACGCTCCAGCCTCGGCATCACCTGCTCGCGAAACAGAGGCTTCAGTTCGCGCGGCGGACCCGGCAGCAGCGCAATGAAATGTCCCGAATCCTCAATCCACAAGCCCGGCGCGGTGCCGCGCGGATTCTCCAGCACCTCCGCGCCTTCCGGCACCATCGCCTGCCGAATATTGAGTTCCGGCATCTCGCGCCCCAGATTTCGGAATCGCCCTTGAATGTACTGCACGATTTTCTCGTCGCGCTGCAGACGCCGCCCAAGCAGATCGGCGACGGTCTCGCGCGTCAGGTCGTCCTGCGTCGGCCCCAATCCGCCCGACGAAATAATCAGCTCAACGCGGCCCATCGCCTCGCGAAACACTTCGCGCAGCAGCGTCTCGTTGTCGCCAACGATCGTCTTGCGCACAACCTCTATGCCGATGCTGTTCAGCTGTTCGGTGAGATACAGCGAATTCGTATCAAGCCGGTCCGGCGTGAGCAGTTCCGACCCGACCGCAATGATCTCCGCTTTCATCGTTTGATTATCCGAGAAGTGGCAGTCCGCGAACTTCCCAATCCACCGCAAACAGCGCACCGTTCGTAGTCAAAATGGCTCGTCCCGAGGGAAGCAACGCCAACCCGACCAGTCCCGATCCGCCCAGGACGACTTCCGCCGTCGAGTCCGGCGTGATGCGCACAATTCCGCGCCGCCCCAGGTGCGACGCCGCAACATATAAATTTCCTTCGCGATCGAACGCGATTCCTTGCGGCCGCCCGAGCCCGCGATAGTAGGAAGAAACTTCGCCGCCCTGCGTGATGCGATAGACGCGATCGAAGCTCGAAGTCGTCGGCCCGGTCACAAATAAATCGCCGCTCGGATGAAACGCCAGATGATACGCGGCGACCGACGGCTCCAATGTTGCAAAAACAAAAATTTCGCGGCTCGGGCTGATTTTGAAAATCGTCCCGCTGCGATCGCCGACATACAAATTCCCGTCGCCGTCGAACGCAATGCCCGTCGCGATCCCCATGCCTTCGATCCACTGCTCCGCGTGGCCTTCGGGCGTGATTTTGTGAATCGTGCCGTCGTTCCGGCACGACACGAACAAATTGCTCCAGCGATCGAGCGCCAGCCCCGACGGATTCGTCAGCGACGTCACGAACGGCTTGATGCTGTACGCTCCGCTGACCGAGCTCACCTTATAAAGCGAAACCGGCACCGGCTCGCCGCGCGGCCCGCTGAACGTCACATAAATATTTCCATCGATGTCGACCGCCGGATTCCCGATCGGGTGCAAATTATCCGCGATCTGCGCTCCGATCGACACCGGATGCGGCGCGCTCTCGCCATTTCCATTCACCACGCGCACCGTTCCGTCGCCCGCGCCATCGGGCACACGCACGACCACGCGATTCTCGGTGACCAGCATCAGCCCTGCGTCGGCCTCGCCAAAATGCACCGAAGGCCGCGGCCCCACGCGCGGCGCAAGCCCGCTGCCGCGAATGATCATTTCGCCGCCGGGAATCGCCGCTGTCGGAGTCACTGTTTCAATGCGCGGCACGCCGTTTTTTTCCGTGGAAGACCCAAATCCAAATTTCATAGCAAATCGATCAGCTTAAAATGTAACGCGAAGCGCAGCAGAATTGCAGCGTACACGCCCGCTGCCCAGTCGTCCGCCATGATGCCCCAGCCGCCGGGGAGCATTTCGAGGCGCCGCAACGGATACGGTTTCCAGATATCGAAAATCCGGAAGAATAAAAATCCGAGCAATAAATATTTCCAGTTTACCAGGCTCAGCGCGGTGAAAATCGCGAACGTCGACAAATCCAGATGCGAGTGCAGATTCGGCAGCGCCACCGGAATCAGCGGCAGCACCAGCGTCAAATGCTGGCCGGCCACCTCGTCGATCACAACCCACTGCGGATCTTTGATGCCCGAATACGACGCAGCGGCTCCCGCGCTCCATACTCCGATCGCGCCCAGCACGATCAGCAGCGCGAACGCGCAAAATATCGGCAGAATCAGCAGGGTGTTGTGGATGTCGCTGCCCGGCACGAGGAAATGTTTGTCCATGAAGCGCGCGTCGCTCAAAACGTGAAACGGTGACAACCCCGCGAGCGACGTCGGCCGCAAAAAGAAAATTGCACAGAGCACGATCGTCGCGACGCCGACCAGCGACCCCAGCGTCCCCGGCGCATTCTTCGCGTAGCCGACACCGCCGGCCGTCGCGATCGCAAACGCCAACTTCGGTTTATCGCCTGCTTGTTTGGCGGTCTTCGTTTCAGTGGGTGATGTCATCGGGATTCGGCGCTTCGCTCAGCTCGTCTTCGCTCTCGTCAAAGAGCGGCTCCGATACGACGTACTTTTCCGCCGCCCAGTTGCCCAAATCGCGCAAGCGACAACGTTCGCTGCAAAACGGAAATTCGGCGTTTGTCTCGGAATCGTTCAACGTCTTGCAAATCGGGCACCGGCGTTGCATGACGACTAATACTACCCCAAGACGCGCAGCGCTGCTCCAGTGGAGATGCGGGTGAGAGTTTCGGCGGGAGGGATGGCCTGGCGGGCGGCAATTTCGCGTACCGCGGGACGCGGCAAAATCTCCACGACGCGCCCGATCAAATCGTAGGCGTCGGTCTTCGTAATCTCGATGCGCGCAGCATCACCGGCCACGGCCGTTTCGCCGCTGCCTCCGGGCAACTCGATATCCGTCAGATAGATCTTGCCGTCGATGTCCGGCGCCATGCCTGCCAGCCGCGCTTCCCACACCAGCGGATTGTCTTTCGATGGCCCTTCGATCAGCGCCGTTTCCGTCCGCCCTTTGAACGCGCGCAAATTCTCGCGCGAAATCTTCTTCTGGATCGCCATCAGCTTGTCGCGCCGCGCCACCGTCACTTCCGGATCGACCTTCGCATCGAGCCCAAAACTCCCCGCGTTGTCGACATCCGAATATTCGAACACGCCCATCCAATCGAGCTTCGCAGCACGCACGAAATCGCAGAGCTCGTCAAAATCCGCTTCAGTCTCGCCCGGAAATCCCGCGATGAACGAAGTCCGCAGCGTAACGCCGGGAATCGTCGCGCGAATCCGCTCCAGCAATTTCAAAAACGCATCGCCATGCGACCCGCGCTTCATACGCGCCAGCACATTCCGGCTCGCGTGTTGCAGCGGCATATCCATATATTTCACGAGCCGCGGATGCGCCGCGAGCGTATCCAGCAATTTCTGCGTCACGCGATTCGGATACGCATACAAAAACCGCACCCACATCAATTCTTCGACGCTCGCCAGCTTTTCCAGCAGCTGCGCCAGCCCGTCGCGCAACCCCAGATCTTCGCCGTAGGAAGTCGTATCCTGCCCGATCAGCGTGATTTCACGCGCGCCGCCCGCAGCGAGATTTTCCGCTTCGCGCACCACCGACTCAAACCGTCGGCTGCGGAATTTTCCGCGCAATTGCGGAATGATGCAAAAACTGCACGGATGATCGCAGCCTTCTGCGATCTTGATGTACGCGGCATGCCGCGGTGTCGTCACTACGCGCGGCGTCAAATCGTGATACAGAAACGCCGGCGGCTCGGCCGGTAAAATCCTCAAATCGCCCTCGACCGCCTCGATAATCCGCTCGACTTCGCCGGTCCCGACAACCGCGTCGACTTCCGGCACCTGCTCCAGAATCTGATCGCGATACCGCTCCACCAAACAGCCCGCCACGATCAATTTCTTCGCCGCGCCAAATTTCTTGTGCTCCGCCATCTCCAGAATCGCGTCGACCGATTCCTTTTGTGCCGGCTCGATAAAGCTGCACGTGTTCACAACCAAAATCTCAGCCTCGTCCGCGCGCGGCGTCAATTCATACCCTTCGCGCGCAAGAATACCCATCATCACCTCGCTGTCCACGAGGTTCTTCGGGCATCCCAGGCTGACAAATCCGACTTTTGTATTCGGTTTCAAGTCTTCGAAATCCGCATCTACAGTGGGGAATCTGCGTGTTCCCGCAAACTTCAAGTATAGCATGCGGCACTGACGGTCGGATTTTTCCCAAAGAGACGAACGAGAGGCGAAAGTACGGCTGAAGTGGGCCGAAGAAGCCGAGCTATTTCCCGGCGGCTCGCACCTGCGCCAGCAATCCGCGCAGCCGCGCCGTATCGCAAGTCGCCCCGCCAAACCGCGCCTGCGCATAAATTTTCGTGAATTCGCGCACCATTGTCGCGAGCGCAGGCTCGCTCACAGCATCCGCAAACTCCAAAGCGGTCTGCGACTCCCTGCGCGCGAATCCTCGTTTCGCCAGCGCCCTCAGCAGTTCCGCGTACAGTCGCGACGCCAGCTGCGGATTCGCCGATCCCCGCGACGGCCGCCGCACCTGCAAATAAAACCTTATCTTCCGCAGCAAAATGCTTGGCACACCGTAGCGAAGCAGTACCAGCAAAAGCGCCAGCGCCATCGGCAGCGCAAACGTGATGTCGCCACTTCGAGCCAGCCACGACTTCAACCGCTGTTTCCCATGCGTTTGCTGCCGCGTGAACCAGTTGCGCGCCGCTTCGGTCCAGTTGCGCGTATTGCGCTGCATTGTCTGCGCCATCTGCACCTGGTGCGCAAAATCGTAATTGATCACCCACTCGTTCCAGTTCAGCTCCATCCAGTCGACGTACAGTCCGAGCCGCGACATGAATCCAGCTTGCTCGGTTGACGCCGGCGTCGGATCGAACGTGATCCATCCCGTTCCCGGGAAATACGCTTCCACCCAGCTGTGCGCGTCGCTCGCTCGCACGATGTAGTCGCCGCCAAGGTCGTTGTATTCCCCCGGCAAAAATCCGTTGACCTCGCGCGACGGAATTCCGATCGCGCGCAGCATGATCGTCATCGCCGACGCGAAATACTCGCAATGGCCCGCACGAGTTTTGAAAAGAAAATTCGCCAGCGGATCATCGCCGGGTTTGCCCGTCAGTTCGAGCGTGTAGGTGTATCGCGTGCGAAGGTAATTTTCGATCGCGACGGATTTGTCGTATGGATTCGTAGCGCGCGCGGTCACGCTTTGCGCGAGCGGCAAAATTCGCTTGTCGAGTTCCGGCATCTGCAAATACGTTTCGCGAATATTTTCCGAATAGTCGGTCGGCGCCGCGCGAAGTTTTGCCGGTTGAATCGTTGGCAGACGCGATACGCCGAAATAGCGAACCGGTCCGTAATTGCGAAACGGATTCGTCAGCGAACCAGTAAAGTCGCGAAATACATAAGTGCGCCGAACATTTATGGCTGCGTTTGGATTCTCTCCGTTGAAACCGCCGAGAATCGAGACCGCGTTCGACGGCACGAAAATCGAATCGGTCGCCATCGGCTCGACGAGCGCTTCATAGTCCAGTTCCACACTCGGGCCGCTCAAATTCTGCTCGGGATCCGCGACGTTGATCGAACCCGTCAGATTCGGCATCAGCGTGTACGGTTGACGGTGGTTCGGCGTGGACCATCGCTTTCCGTCAAACGTGGTGAGCGCAATGCCGCGCCAGCGTAATCTCGCATAGCCGACCGGCGCGCCCGTTTTTACGCGCATCACGACCGCTTGATTCTTTTTGATCTCGCCGATCTGGCCGAGTTCCACGTCGTCGCTGAATCCGCTCATCAGCGATGGCTGCATGCTTGTGCGGCCAAGATATCCGGCGCTGAAGCGCGGAAAGAAAAAGAACAACGTGCCGCCGATCATGATTGCGCCCAGCGCTACGCTGAGCGCGGCGAGCGTCAGCGCTCGCGCAAGGTTTCGTTCCTGCGCGGGATGCACGATCGCGGTCGTGACCGCGCCGCGTCCACCGCGTCGCAACTCCATTCCGACAAACGTGGAGACCGCGAAGAGCAGGAAAATGAAAAACATCGCGAGAAAAAATGTGTCCACTGTGAGGATGGCGGCGGCGAGGATTCCTGCGAACGCCAGCACCGCAAGGAAAAATGCGTCGCGGTCGGTCGTGGCGCTGTAGAGACGCACGAGCATGACGAAAAGCAGAAAATGAATCGCGCCGAGCAGCGCCGCGTAGAGCGCGGGATTCGCGGAGTTGGAAACATAGACGCGCGAGAAGACGATGACGTCGAGCGGGAAAACCACCAGGTAACTGAGGACCAATATCGTCGCCAGGCGATGCGACAGCTCGGGTTGCTCGCGCTTCCACCAGCGGTAGCTTTTGAAAAGCATTGCCAGCGCAGCGATCACGCAGGCGAGCGGGTCGATTTTGCCCGTGAAAATCAGCGTGGCGATCGAACTGCCGATCAAAAGTAGCAGCGAGGCTTGGAAAAATCGTTCGGCCGGGAGCGGCGCGATTTCGATGGAAGGCGATGTAGCGGGGGAGGCCATGGCGGAGCTTCAATTTTAGCATTCGCCGGGGGTGCCTCTGCGGGGCGCCTTGGCGACGCTTCGGAAGCGTCAATGCTCGATTCGCCGCTATGAGCGCGGGCGACGCACAGGGCGGGATTCGGCATGGTCGGCGTGAGTTTCGGCCGACTGGCCGATTTTGCGCGTTAGGTTCGAGACGGCGACTTTCGAGCGCGAGACGAGGTCGGCGAGCAAAACCGCTTTCGTCTCCGCGATGCGCGGCAATTTGGCGACCGCGATACGAAACGGGCGAAGCCGGATCGCGCGATAGGTCACCGTGTGGCGCGCGCTGCGAAGTTCTTCCAGCTTGGGTACCTTCGCCGCTTTGGACTTCGATCCGTTGGCGTTGAGCGCGTCGAAGCTTCTTAGAAATTCCGCCAATTCGCCGGCGGCGTCGCGCTGCACCGCGATCATCGGGAAATGCCACATCTTGGAAATCAGCGGCCGCACTTCGTCCTGGGTGACGTGGTCGCGGCCGGTCTCCGGCGGAGGTAGCAACAACGTGCGGCCTTGCTTGTCGATAAAAACGGCCGCGGCCAGCTCTACTTCTTCGGTCGCGCGCTTTTTCCTTTTTTCGGGGATGGCTTCCGTGAGTCCACGTTGCCGTGCGAGGCAGAATTCAGCGACCGGGCAGAGACGGCACTGCGGCGCCTTCGGCGTGCAGACCATCGCGCCGAGTTCCATCATGGCTTGGTTCCAATCGCTCGGTGCGTCGGGATCGAGCAACGCATCGGCAGTCGCTTGCAATGCTTGCCATCGTGCGCCTTCCCGCAAATCGCCGTGAACTGCACCGAGACGCGCAATCACGCGTGCAACGTTTCCGTCGAGCACAGCGTGGTGCGCGCCAAATGCAATGCTGAGGATGGCTGCGGCGGTGTAGCTGCCGATGCCGGGAAGTGCGAGCGCGTGTTCGGCGGAGCGCGGAAACTCGCCGCCATGTTTTTCCACGATTTCTTGCGCAGCGCGTTGCAGATTGCGAGCGCGGCTGTAATAACCGAGCCCTGCCCATAAGCGCAACACTTCGGCTTCCGGCGCGGCGGCGAGCGCGCGAATCGTCGGGAAATGCTCGAGAAACCGCTCGTAAAAGGGAATTACTGCGGCGACGCGCGTCTGCTGCAGCATGATTTCCGAGAGCCAAATGCGATACGGATCTTTATTGCGCCGCCAAGGCAGATCACGCTGGAATTTGTGAAACCATGCGAGAAGACGAACGCGCAGCGCTGCGATTTGTTGCGCGTCGATGTCTCCGAGGATTTCTCCATCGATTTCGCTTTCGTGTTGTTGCGCGCGGGTGCGTGGTTGCGTGGAGCGGGACGCGGCTCTGTTTTGTTTCGCTCGAATCATGCAGAGCGATATTTTCGCACAGTCGGCAAGGAGACAGTAAAAGCGCCGGCGCGCTTTAGAGCGGTAGCGCCGATTTACTTTCCCGAGATTTCGGGCTGCAAGTCGTCGAGGAATACTACGTAGGACGAGTGCCAGAGATTTGCAGGGATGGTGCCGCGCGGCTGGCTGGTTACGATCACTTTGAAGAGGCCGGGCGAAGCGGCGAGATCGCTCAGCAGAATATGGTCCGGGTCGGCGGGAAGCGGTGCGGCAAGAGCGAGATGCTTAAGGATCGTGAAGATATTTTCTTCCGCGGCGGTCAGGGTTGTTTCCAACGCGGCGCTGCGGAATTGAAGCTGCGCGTTGCGTTCGTAAAAGTGCCAGGCGATGCTGGCGCACAACGTTACCGCGCGCTCGAAGCGTTCGATGGCAATCGGAGCGGTCACGGATTTCGGATCGCGGACCGAATCCGAAACATGCGGATCGAGCACGAGCAGGACGCGGCAATCGTCTTCGCGCGTGAATTCGCGCACCATCAACGATCCCGAACGCGCCGACGCTTTCCAGTGAACGTGGCGCACGCTGTCGGTCTGAACGTATGGACGCAACGCGTACAGATCGTGGCCGCCACCCTTCGTTTGGCTTTCGAGCGCGCCTTGCAGAGCGGGCAGAATCTCGAAGAAATCGCGTGATGGTTCGACGGACGGATAGACCAGCGCTTCGGCGCCGAGCTGAACGCGGCGCGCCTTTTGCAGGAAGCCGAAAGGGAAGCGCGTGACGATGCGAAACATGTCCTGGCGGAAAACGCCGCGCCCGGGAAATGTGATGGGAACGTTTTGCTGCACGCGTTCGCGTTTCGGCAGATACGGAAAATATACCGGCGTTTCGAGCAACGGCGCGGTGAGCGCCTTTTTGTCTTTTGCGCCCTCGACGCGAAGTGAAAACGACGGAAGCGTCAGCTTCTCGTTCTGTAGCTCGACGCATGCGCGGACAGTTTGGCCGGCAAAAATGTGTTCGGGCAATTCCAGGCGAAGTTCGATGCCGCTGAGTGTGATGGAAGACAGAATTCCCGACATCAGGATGATCGCGATCAGGCTCGCGAGAATCAGGAAGAGAAGATTGTTGCCGGTGTTGAGAGCCGCGAGAGCGACGATGATGATGCCGCCGATGTACATCCACCCTTCGCGGGTGATGCGGTACTCCATTTTGTAACCGATCCAGCGAAGCGGAGTGCGCTTGGCGAGAACGGGTACGAGCGTCACCGCGACCCACGCGGCGACGAGTAGCGCGCTGAGTGCCGCGGCAACCGATAAACCGAGATGACCGACTTCCGCCGCCGCTCCCGAATACAACGCCAGCATCAATGCGATGCCGAGCGCCGCGATGGAAATAAAGAATGCGCGGACGCCGGGTCGGTCGGCACGCGCCCAAAGCTGCGAAATGGAAGAAGTCAATTGCACGATTTTTCCGGAAACCGAGGAAGCCTTGGCGTTTTACAGGGGAACGCGCACGGACTCGACAATGTCGCGCAACACCGCTTCGGTCGTCTCGGATTTCTTTTGCAGCGAAGCATGGCGTGAGCTGGCCGCGACGCGGTGCGAAAAAACAGAGACTGCCAGCGACTTAAAGTCGTCGGGAATGCAGTAATCGCGGCCATCGAGAAAGGCGCGTGCCTGCGCCGCGCGCTGCAACATCAGCGTGCCGCGGGGAGAGACGCCGAGTGAAAGTTGCTCGCTGTGGCGCGTGCGATGCACGATTTTGAGCGCGTAGTCGTGGAGGCTGGAGTCGACGCGGACTTGTGCGACTTGTTGCTGCATCGCGAGAACGTCGTCGACGTCGGCGACCGGTTCGAGCGATTGCACGGGATCTTCACCAGTGCGCTTCCGCAGAATTTCGCGCTCGGTCTCGTGCGACGGATAGCCCATGCGAATGCGCATCAGAAAACGGTCTAGCTGAGATTCGGGCAGAGGATACGTGCCGTGATGCTCGATCGGATTTTGCGTGGCGATAACGAGAAATGGCTGCGGCAGCGGCATCGTCTTTCCGTCGACGGTGACCTGCGCTTCGTTCATCGCTTCGAGCAGCGCGGATTGTGTACGCGGCGTAGTGCGATTGATTTCGTCGGCGAGAACGACGTTGGCAAAAATCGGGCCGGGGCGATATTCAAATTCGCGGGTATCGCTCGCGTAGACGCTGACACCGAGCACGTCGCTGGGAAGCAGATCGGACGTGAACTGGATGCGCGAAAAGCTGCAGTGAAACGATTTTGCGAGCGCCTGAGCGAGCGTCGTTTTGCCGACGCCGGGAACGTCTTCGATCAGCAGGTGGCCGCGCGCGAGCAGGGTGATCAGGGAAAGCTGGATCGCTTCTTCTTTGCCATAGATGGCGCGAGCGATCGAGCGCTGGAGCTGCGTGACGATTTGAGAGGTGACCGCTGTCATGGTTGAAAACCCGGGCCCTTCCTGCTACAACTTATTGACGCCTCGGCTGATACGCGAGTTCCCCAAAATCGCGTTTGGCCGTGATAAACGGGCGACTAGCTCAGTTGGTTAGAGCGCTCCCCTCACACGGGAGAGGTCAAAGGTTCAAGTCCTTTGTCGCCCACCATCGCCTTCCAGTTGGCCTCAACTATTTTCTACTTTTGAATGCGGGACGAGCAGAAAACGTTGGATTTCTGTGCTCGACTCGCTATTTCCTTGCTGCGGCTGCTCGGAAGGACAGGGTGTAACCCGAGGCGAGGTTACGAAATCGCTGGATCGCTGGATCGCTGGATCGCTGGATCGCTGGGTCGCTAGCGAGCCGCGATGTAGGGTGCGGGGCTTTCTTGCTTGAGGCTAGGGGATCCATTGGGTGGCGATGGGGTGTTCGGGGCCGCGGTTGCCGCCGCTGCGGCCGGAGGCGGGGTCGGACCAGGGGCGCCAGTTTTCCTTATCGATGAATTGGACGAAGATTCGTTTCGCGTTGGGGCCGCGGGGGACGGTCCGGAGCGAGGCGAGGATGGCGTCTTGCTGGGTGCGGTCGAGGACGCCGTAGATGAAGACGGTGAAGTAGGTGCGTAGGAACGGGAAGTGGACGCCGAGTTCGCAGAAGGCGGCGGGCGTGTTGGGCTGGGAGACGGATAGCGGAATTTGGTGGCCGGTGATGGCGGCGGATTCGAGCGCTTTGCACTGGTAGGAATTTTCGCTGGCGGTGGTGATCGCGTTCACGAAGGCGTAGCAGTAGGCGATGATGAGTCCGCCGACGATCCAAGCCGCGATTTTGTGTGCGCGCAACGAGCCTTCCTCTATCTCTCGAATCGCAATTCAAATGGACGCATGGTGCTTACCTTGAGTGTCATCCCGTCGGCTGCTCTTTCGTGCGGCCACCGATGTGGCCCTGCACTCGGCGGATCAGTTTGGAGTTGGAGAGCAGTTGAGATCCTTCGGCCGCTTGCGGCGGCCTCAGGATGACAGGTCTTAGTCTAGTGCGCGTGACAGGGCTTCCGGCAGGTCTCAGTTTTGCGCGTGTGAAAGGCTTTCAAGCCAGTTTAGGACGGCGGTTTGCAGCGCGATGCGATGGTCGTTGTAGCTGTGGTCGGTTTCCATGTGGACTTCGGTGGCGCGAGAGTCGCCGGCTTTTTGCAGCTCTTCAAAGAGCGCGTGATTGTCTGGGACGTTGCCGTCGGACGATTCGATGACGAAGATCGGGCGCGACTTCAGATCGTTGGCCCAGTCGACGTAATTCCATTTCGCTGAATTCTCTTTCGCTTCGTTGAGCATGCCTTCGGGCGTTGTGCCGGCGAGGCGTGGGGAGGCGTCATGGTAGCTCTTTGTGCGGGCTTCGCTGTCGGGCCGCGCGGCGGCGGGGCCTAGATTCCACGCGGAGATCGCGGCCATTCCTAGAATCGCGGGGTCGTGTGCGGTGGCATAGAGGCCGAGGAAGCCGCCCATGCTGTGGCCGACGATTGCGATTTTCGTTGGGTCGGCGCGGTATTTCTTGGCGTTGGCGGGATCGCGAAGGAAGGCGATCGCGGATTGCGTGTCTTCGATGGCGTTGCTGAAAGAGAAATTGCCGGCGCTGCCCCAGGAGCCGCGATAGTGCGGGACGAACACGTTCCATCCGGCGCGGCGGATGGCGTAGGCGAGATCCATGTTCTGTTCGTTGCCGGGGAATCCGTGGAGCAGCAGGACGACGGGATGCGGTCCGGCGCCGGACGCGAGGTAGAAGACGGAGTTGAGGCGCGTGTTGTGACTGATGATGTCGGGCGCTTCCATAATCGCTGGGAAATCTTTGTCGCGCGGCGGATCGGTGGTGATCGCTGCGGGAACGCTCTGCGCTGCGGCGGAGGCGATGTGCGCTAGGAAGAGGGCGGCGGCGATCGCGATTGTGCGAAAGATTTTCGTTGGGTTCATGGCGCGACATTGTGTCGGATTTTGGCGACTTGTGCATCGGAAAAATTCGCAGCGTTCGGAGCGGGTGTTTGTTACGAATTCCGGCGCGCAGACGCTTCGCGGATTGCGTTGATGTAGACTCGTTTCGTTGTTTCGTGAGTTTGAATGATGGCCAACTTTTTGCGGACGATCGAGTTTCTATGCCTGAGTCTGTGGCTCGGGAGCGATGTGTTTCTCAGTTTTGTTGTGGCGCCGGGGGCGTTTCGCGTTTTGGCGAGCCGCGATCAGGCTGGGGCGATGGTTGGGTATTCGTTGTGGTGGATGCACATGATTGGGGTGATTTGCGGCATCGTGTTTTTGGTTTCGCGATTTTTGCGGACGCGAAGTTTTTCGACGCTGGTGGCGCCGGCTACTTTGTGCGTGGTGCTGATGATCGTGCTGACCGTTGTGTCGCAGCACGCCGTGAGTCCGCGGATGGCGGAGTTGCGGGGGCAGATGGGGTCCATTGAGGCGACGTCGGCCGGGAATCCGCTGCTTGTGGAGTTTCAGAAGCTGCACCGGCGGTCGGTGTTTCTGGAGAGCGGCGTTTTGCTGGCTGGCGTTGCGGCGATGTTTTGGTTGGTGCGCGAGGGCGGCTAAGGGCGGTTCCGTTTTGGGAAGTATTGGGGTATACCCCGTGTGGTTTTCTTCAGAGTACGGAAGCGCTTTGTTTTTATAGAGTTGCGTGGTTTGGCCTGCCGTATTTTTCCAAAGAGTGAATAAGCAGCTTTGAATGAATAAGTTGTGGGGCGACGAGTTTCGCTTTGAATTCGCCAGGGAAAAGAAAAACGCCGGATTTGATCCGGCGTTTGGGCGTTTCTGTTTGAACCCCCATAATAGCAGAGTTTGAGATTTTGTCAAGTGGCAATTGGGGAATAATCGGACCTGCTAGACGAGCGCGGCCTCGCGGTCGAAATTGGGCTTTTTTTCGGCGTGTAGCTTCAGGGCGACACCGCAGGCGAATACGATTGCGAGAAGCGACGGCGGTCGCGAACTGGATGGTGGGTCTGCGGGGCTCGGCATTTTATTTTCGGCGGGCGGGTTTGCGGGATTTGGGTTTTGTTTTTGTGGCGATGGCGGCTTTTGCTGCGCTGCGTTTTTTTCGGAGGCGCGGGGGGAGGATTTTGTTGGTGATTTTGTAGCCGGCGCGCTCGAAGGAGCGCCACATGTACCAGCTGGCGATGGTGCGATAGGGGCGCCAGCGTTCACCGAAGGCGAGGAGTTCTTTGGGGCGGGGCATGTGCTTCTTGCCGTAGGTGACGGACCAGCCTTTTTTTACGCCGAGGTCGTGGATGGGGAGGACGTCGGGGCGGCCGAGGTTGAAGATGAGAAACATTTCGACGGTCCAGGCGCCGATGCCGCGCACGGATACGAGACGTTCGACGAGTTCGTCGTCGGAGAGTTTTTCGGCTTGCTCGCGGGTGGGGACAACGCCTTCGAGAGTTTTTGCGGCGAGATCTTTCATGGCGAGGACTTTTGCGCGAGAGAGGCCGGCTTTGCGGAGGGCGGGCGTTTTGAGTTTGAGCATTTTTTCGGGAGTGGGAGGGCGGCCGTTGTCGCCGAGGGCTTTGACGCGGCCGAAGATGGTGGCGGCGGCTTTGCCGGAGATGGATTGGTAGGCGATGGATTCCATGAGGGCTTCGTAAGGGGATTGGGCGAGGTCGAGATCTTTTTGGAATTGTTTGGTGGCGAGGATGAGTTCGGCGAGTTTTTCGTCGTTGGTGGAGAGGTGGGACATGGCGAGGGAGAGGTCGAAGGTGAGGATTTGCGCGGGAGTGGACATGGAGTGGAAAGGATAAAGTAAAAGAGGTGAGGGAGAGAAGGGGAGTTGGTGAGTGCGCGGCGGATTATTTTGCGATCGTATTGACGCCGGGCGGAGCCCTTCGAGGCTCATGGTCTTCGACGAGCCCCGCCCTACAAATGCAGAGAGGGATTTGGGCGGTGATATACTCGCCGCGAATTCCTTGACGGAGCTGAATTTGCCCGAGCACACAGTTATTTTTCGGGATATTGCGATGGTTTTTGCGGCGGCGCTGGCTTGTGGGCTGGTGGCGTGGCGGATCAAGCAGCCGATTTTGTTGGGGTATGTGGTGGCTGGGCTGATTGTGAGTCCGCTGACGCCGGGGCTGCACGTGCATGACGCGCATGTGTTTGAGTTGATGGCAGAAGTGGGCGTCGTGCTGCTGATGTTTTCCGTGGGCATTCACTTTTCGATTCCGGATTTGTTGAAGGTGAAATGGGTGGCGCTGTTTGGGTCGCCGCTGGGTGTGATTTTGTCGGTCGCGCTTTGCATGGGTGTCGGTTGGTTGATGGGATGGCCGCCGCTACAGAGTTTGGCGGTGGGTTGCATCGTGTCGGTAGCGAGCACGATGGTGCTGATGCGGCTGTTGATGGATCGCGGCGAGATGAATACGGAGGCGGGGCGCGTGATGATCGCGCTAACGCTGGTGGAAGATTTGGTGGTGGTGATTTTGACGGTGCTGCTGCCGAGCCTGGCGAGCGAGGGCGGTGCGGATTATGGGCAGTTGGCGTGGCGGATCGGAAAGGCGTTTCTGTTGCTGATTCCGATTGCGGCGGCGGCGTGGAAGTTGATGCCGAGATTGTTGGCGCGGGTGGAGAAGACTTGCAACGACGAGATTTCGCTGCTGCTGGCGCTGACGACGTGCATGGTGGTGGCGGCGGTGACGGAAGCGGTGGGATTATCGCTGGCACTGGGCGCGTTTTTGGGCGGGATGTTGCTGGGGAGTTCGGAGTTCGTGAAGAAGCTGGAACATCAGACGGCGCCGCTGCGGGACGCGTTCGTGGCGGTGTTTTTTGTGTCGGTGGGGATGCTGATCGATCCGCGGACGTGGGGATCGGCGTGGCAAGTTATTTTGGTGCTGGTGGGATTGGTGCTGGCGGGGAAATTTGTGGCGTGGTTTGGCGTGGTGAAGTTGTTCGGGTATCCGACGTCGACGTCGGCGCGCGTGGCGATTGGGTTGACGCAGATCGGGGAGTTTTCGTTTATTTTGGCGCAGGTATCGCAGAGGGCGGGATTGATTACGCCGGCGATTTACAATGCGACGCTGGTGGCGTCGTTGGTGACGATATTGGTGAATGCGTTTTTGTTTAAGATTTTTCTGAAGCAGGAAGGGCCATTGGCGGGAAGAAGTAAAGAAGCAACGACATAACGTAGTAACGATAAAACAAAAGCGAAATGGATGTGGGTCGGGCGGATGATCCGATCAATCGCGGTGGTGTGGAAGTTGAGATCCTTCGGCCCTCCTGTGGAGGGCGCTCAGGATGACAAATTGTGGGTTGGACGGCTCTGGAGGACAGCGTCAAGAATAAGGCCGATCGAAAGGTTCGGGGGTTTAACCGCTGGCGGGGTGGGCTAGGCGGGTTTCGGTTAGGTCGAGTTCGCGTTCTAGGTTGCGGAGGACTTCGTCGTTGATGCGGCCTTCGTTGCGGAGGCGGACGGCGGTTTCGCGCTCGAGACGGAGCAGGTCGAGCGAGAGCGAGATGACATGGGCTTGATCCTCGGCGTCGATGCCGTGCTCGGCATAACTTTGACCGGTGAGAGCGGAGAGGCGCCGTTTGTATTTTGCGACGGCGTCATTGTAGGCGGTGGAGAGATGGTGAGAATCGCTTTCGGCGCGCAGGTCTCTGATTTTGTGCAGGGCTGCTTCGACCATGATGCGGCGGGCTTCGTGTTCTTCGGCGGCGATGGTGTTCTGTCCGGCGAGGCCAAGCCAGCGGATGAGCGGCGGGAGAGAGAGTCCCTGCACGACGAGGGTGACGAGGATCACGCTGAAAGTCAGAAAAATGATGAGGTTGCGCTGAGGGAATGGGCTGCCGTCGGAGAGCGTTTCGGGCAGCGCCAGGGCGGCGGCGAGGGCGACGACACCGCGCATTCCGGTCCAACCGATGATGAAGATTCCTTTTATCGGGGGCATCGGCTCGTGTTGGTGAAAGATTTTTCGCCGGACGATGTTGGCGACGAACGCTCCCGGGAAAAGCCACGCGATGCGAAGAAGGATGACGAGCGCGCTGAAGAGGCCGCCGTAGAGGAGCAGCGTTTTCATCGAGTAGTCGTGAATGCCGGAGAGAACGAAGGGAAGTTGAAGGCCGATGAGGACGAAGACGAGGCCGTTGATGGCGAAGGTGAACGAGTTCCAGAAGCCGTGGGCCTGGATGCGCACGCTGGGTGAGAAGAGTTGCGTTTCGCGGCGGCCGAGGTAAAGACCGCAGGTGACGACGGCGAGGACGCCGGATGCGTGGGCGTATTCCGCGGCGAGGTAGGTGGCGTAGGGAATCATGATGCTGAGAGTGATTTCGATGGGGCCGTCGTCGAGGTAGCGTTCGATGCGCTCGATGAGCAGGGCGATCAGCAAGCCGATTAGAATTCCGCCGCCGACCAGCCAGCTGAGGCGGATGAAGCCTTGCGCGATGGTGGGAGCCTCGCCGCGGACGACCATGGCGACGCCGAATTCAAGAGCGAGGAGGCCGGTGGCGTCGTTGACGAGGCTTTCGCCTTCGAGAATGTCGACGATGCGCTGGGGCAGGCCGAGATTTTTTGCGATGGCGGTGGCGGCGATGGCGTCGGTGGTAGCTACGACCGCACCGAGGACGACACCGAGGCGGAGATCGAATGGAGCAAAGGAGTAGCGCGCCGCTTCGGCAACCCCCCAGACGGTAAAGCCGACGAGGCCGAAGGCGAGGAAGCTGATGCTGACGATGTTGTAGGAGAAGTCGCGCCAACTCGTGAACCATGCGGCGGCGTAGAGCAGAGGCGGAAGAACGACGAGAAAGATGACGTCGGGGCTGAGGGAGATATGGGGAATGCCGGGAATGAAGCTGAGGATGAGTCCGGCGATGACGAGGACGATGGGATAGGGGATTTGTATTTTGCGGGCGAGCGCGGCGAATGCCACGACGAAAAGAAGCAGGAGGAGAAAGACGAGTTCGACGGCGTGGACGCTGTTGCCTAGCATCTTGGGTCCCTGTGAGATTCTTCGGAGTGAAATAACGATACAACAGAATTATCGTGGATTTTAATCACGCGATTCGAACGCGGACCGGTCGCACAACCTCAATTCTCGTGACGGATACGCCGCACTCGTGTGTACGCCGGGCGGAGTGAACCCCGCCCCTACAACGGAAGACGATGCGGGGTGTGCTAAAATTTCGGGTTTATGCAGACGGGAATTATTGGACTACCACAAGTTGGAAAAACGACGCTGTTTCGAATACTCACCAAGGCGAGCTTGGAGGGGAAGTCGGGCGCGTCGGGCACGCACGTCGGCGTGGCGAAAGTGCCGGAGCCGCGGCTGCTGGAGCTCGCCAAGCTGTACAACCCGAAGAAGATAACTTACGCGACGGTGCAGTACGTCGATTTGGGCGGGATGCAGGGCGAGCGAAATCGCGATGCGCTGGCGCCGCTGCGCGAAGTGGATACGATCGCGCATGTGATCCGCGTGTTCGACGATCCGTCTGTGCCGCATGCGGCGGGGTCGATTGATCCGCTGCGCGATGCGACGAATCTGGAGTTGGAGTTGATTTTGGCGGATCACGATCAGATCACGCGGCGGCTGGAGCGCGTCGAGAAAGATTTGAAGAAGAAAGCGGATCCGATTTTGCAGCTCGAGAAGACGGTGCTGGAGAAATGCAAGGCGCACCTGGAGGCGGAGAAGCCGCTGCGCGAACTGGAATTGACGGCGGAGGAGAAGAGGCCGGTCGGGGGATTCTTGTTTTTGTCGGCGCGGCCGGTGCTGTATGTGCTGAACGTTGGAGACGACGAGGCGGACAAGTTGGACTCGGCAGTGGAGCGGCACAAATTGGGCGCGCTGGCGGGGAAGCCGAACTCGGCGATCGTCGCGATTTGCGGGCGGCTCGAAGCGGAATTGGCAGAGATGGAAGAAAAGGAAGCGGCGGAGTTGCTGGCTTCGTATGGATTGAAGGAGCCGGGGCTGAACCGGTTGATTCGGGCGACGTATGAGTTGATGGGGCTGACGTCGTTTTTTACGGCGGGCGAGCCAGAAGTGCGGGCTTGGACGATTCGAAAGGGCGCGAATGCGGTGAAAGCGGCCGGGGCGATTCATAGCGACATCGAGAAGGGATTCATTCGCGCGGAAGTTGTGAAGTGGAGCGATTTGCTGGCAGCGGGGAGTTTGGCGGCGGCGCGCGAGAAGGCGCAGGTGAGGTTGGAAGGGAAGGAATACATTGTGCAGGAAGGGGATGTGATTCTTTTCCGGCACAGCGGTTGACGTGCACGAAGCGCGGAGCATTTGAGATTTTGCCGAGATGGGGCGCAGCCCTTCGAGGCTCAGGATCTTCGACATGCTGCGCGCCCCTACACTTTATGAATCATGATTTGGTATTTCGGATGGGGCTGGCGGCGCTGCTGGGGGTTATGGCGGCGGCGGGGAATTTGATTGGTGGGTATTTTGTGGTGCGCGGGGATTGGTCGCGCAAGTATTTGCAGTATTTTTTGGCGCTGGGCGCCGGGTACATGCTGGCGGTTGCGTTCATCGACATCATCCCTGAGTCGGTGCGACTGTCGGGCGAACACGCGCTGTTTTATGTCCTGATTGGATTTTTCCTCGTACATCTGTTCGAACACACGCTTGCGCCGCATTTTCACTTTGGGGAAGAGACGCATCACGAAGAGGTGAGCCACGGGCACGCGCGGACGACGGTGCTGCTGGGCCTCGCGATCCACACATTTTTTGATGGCGTGGCGATTGCGGCTGGATTTCTTATTTCGACATGGCTGGGCGTGGTGATTTTCGTGGCGGTGTTTCTGCACAAGCTGCCGGAGGGATTTACGGTGGCGTCGCTGGTGTTGGCGAGCGGGATGGGGAAGCGCAACGCAATCCGCGCAGCCGGGTTACTGGGGATAGCGACACTGTTGGGAGTGGTGTTGACGAGCGCCCTGCAGGGGCAGCTGAAATACGCGCTGCCGATGTCTGGCGGAGTGACCTTATATGTGGCGGCGTCGGATCTTTTGCCAGAAGTGAATCGGGAGCCGAACTGGCGGATGGCGCTATTGGTCTTTGTAGGAGTGGTCAGCCTGCTGATAATGCAGGCTTTGTTTCACGTCTAAGCTTCGCTTTCATTTCGCCAGAAAAACACTGCACTTGATTGCAACTTCCTGACTCCACATGGGTTTGATACAGTGTGGCGACTATGGCCAGGTCGGACGTACAGCTGATGCTGGACGTGAAGGCGGGCGACGAACAGTCGTTCGCGCTTCTCCTGCATCGCTATCGAAGTCCGCTGGTCAACTTCCTGTACCGGATGGTGCGAAACCGGGAGCAGGCCGAAGACCTCGCGCAGGAAGTATTCATTCGCGTGTATCGAGCACGCGAAGATTACGTGCCGAGCGCCAAGTTCACGACATGGCTATTCCGAATCGCGACAAATTTGGCGTTGAACTCGGTGCGCGATACGCGGCACCAGCGGATGGAGTTGTCCCTGGACGCGCCGGTGACGACCGATGCCGAGGACGGCGACGAGAGAACGTTGGATGTGGCGGACAAACATCCGGACATCGAGCAG
This sequence comes from Candidatus Acidiferrum sp., assembly GCA_036493835.1. Taxonomy (GTDB): domain Bacteria; phylum Acidobacteriota; class Terriglobia; order Acidiferrales; family UBA7541; genus Acidiferrum. The sequence goes on from DASXPD010000038.1 coordinate 81,160, forward strand.
CATCTCGTCGAAGAGGCGCGGAAAAAGATGATCCGGCACGCGATCGACAAATTGCCGGAGAAGCAGCGGGCAGCGGTGCTGCTGCACAAGTATCAGGAGCTGGACTACAACGAGATCGCAAAGATCATGGAGTGCTCCGAGAGCGCGCTGAAATCGTTGTTGTTCCGGGCGTACGAAACGCTGCGAGTGGAGTTAGCGCCGTTGGTAGCGGGTGCGAAGTCGTGAGAGACGGAAGATTAGCAGTAAGGATGGCGTTATGAGTTGCAATCGAATGGAAAGCCGGATTCTGCCTTATGTAGATGGGCGGTTGAAGGCTGCAGAGATGAAGGAAATGGAAGCGCACTTGAAGACGTGCGCGGCCTGCGAACTGCGTGTAAGCGAATTTCGCGCGGTGTCGGGCTTGCTGGATGAGATGCCGCAGATCGAGCCTTCGGGCGCGTTCGATGCGCGGGTGCGCGCGCGCGTGGCGGCCGAGCCGGTGAAGCAGAGCTGGTGGTCAGTGTTCGCACCGTCGCCGCGAGTTGCGTTTGCGGCATCGATGTTATTGCTGGCGATGGTTTGGCTTGGCTCGCGGCCGACCGATACGGTCACTCCGGTGAATAACGGCGGAGTGGAGCAGGAAGCTCAGGTGATGAGCGATTTGCCGGTGCTCGAGAACTTAGATGTGCTATCGAACTTCGATGCGCTGAGTGATTTGCCGTCGCCGGTGAGCGACGACTCGAACCAACAGCAGCAACAGCAGCCGGATTCAAGCACAGATATGTAGGTTGGTAGACGGGCAGGCGAGAATTTTTGCGATGAGCAAGATGCGCAAATTCGGTGAGTGGCGGTGCAGGCTGAGCCTGTGCGGGACGCTTGCGCTCGCGGCGATGTTGACGCTGCCGGTGACGGCTCCGGTGATGGCGGCACAGCATCGGCCGCCCGCTCCCAAAGCGGGCGCGCAGGGTGCTCCGCGGCAGAATACGCGCAACGATCGGCCTCCGAATGCGGGGAACGGCGGAGCGCAGACGATTCCGCGTCCGAAATCGAACGTTGAGACGAACGGGAATCATTTTTCGGCGCCACCTCCGAATTCGCAAGAGCGATGGAAGAATATGTCGCCGACGGATCGGCAGCGGGTTTTGCAGAACGAGGACCGGCTGCGACGGATGTCTCCGGCACAGCAGCAAGTGTTGCGCGATCGCGCGCAGGTGTGGAACCGGATGACGCCGGAGCAGCGCGATCATGTGCGGAACGATGTGTTGCCGCAGTGGCGGCAGATGCCGCCGGACCGGAAGCAGGCGATCCGGAATCGGCTGCGCGTGTTGCAGAATATGCCGGAGTCGGCGCGGAATCAGCGGCTGAACGATCCGAGGTTTACGCAGGGGATGAGTGACGCGGATAGGTCGACGTTGCGGGATTTGAGCCACTTGCATGTGGGTGGGGCGCCGGAGTAACGGCAGAAAATCGAAACTCGAAACTCGAAATTGGAAAATCGCCGGAGCAATTGTGCCGGCGATTTCGCTTTTAGGTGGGCTCGCTTAATCGTTGCGGCCACATCGGGGCAAATTGGATCTATGGGATGCCTCAACTCGTGGAGGCAATAACGAAGGCGACGTGCATGTTTTCGTTACAATAGCTCTTCACGCGGAGTGGAGCGGGAAGAGGAACCTGAAACGTGGCTCGGCGCTTTGGCGCGATGCAGCACCGCAATTTTCAACTGTTCATTGCCGGTCAGATGGTTTCGCTGATCGGCACCTGGATGCAGTCCACCGCCCAACTTTGGCTCGTCTATAAGCTCACGAATTCGGCGGCGTTGCTGGGAGTGTTTGGATTCGCGAACCAGATCGCGATTCTGTTGCTCGCGTCGGTAGGCGGATATCTGGGCGACCGCTATAACCGACATATAGGCGTTATCTGGACGCAAACGGTTTCCATGATTTTGGCGTTCACGCTGGCGGCGCTAACGTTTACACATTTGCTCAAAGTGTGGCACCTGATTTTGATCGCGTTTCTGGTGGGGATCGTGAATGCGTTCGATGTGCCGATCCGGCAGGCGTTCCTGGTGCAGATGGTCGGCAAGGATGATTTGCCGAATGCGATTGCGCTGAACTCTGCGATGTTCAACAGCGCGCGCGTGATTGGGCCGCCGATTGCGGGATTTGTAATCGCCTATATTCACGAAGGCTGGTGTTTCTTTTTCAATGGAGTGAGTTTTTTGGCGGTCATCATCGCGCTTTTTGCCATGCGGATTCCGAAGTTCGAGCCGAAGGTTCATCTCGGTTCGCCAACGCGGAATTTGCTGCAGGGATTTCGGTACGCGATGGAGGACCGGCCGACGCGCGCGGCGCTCGTCTTGTTGAGCGTGCTTAGCTTCTTTGGGCTGCAATACTCCGTGTTTCTTCCCGTGTTTGCCCGCGACGTGCTGCATCGGGGTGCGGTGGGATTTTCACTTTTGCTGAGCTATGCGGGCGTGGGTGCGGCGCTTGGCGCGTTGCAGTTTGCGACGCGGAAGCATTTCAAGGGATTGGCGAAGTGGATTGCGGGGATGGCGATCATTTCGTCGGTCTGCTTGATTTTGTTTTCGTATTCGACCGTTTTCTGGTTTTCGGCGGCGGTGCTGTTTGTTGTTGGATTTGCGGCGACTTCGATGATGGCGGCTACGAATACGACTGTGCAGAATCGCGTGCCGGATGAGCTGCGCAGCCGGGTGATGGCGGTGTACGCGATGATGTTCATGGGAGTGCAGCCGATCGGGTCGCTGGTCGCGGGATTGGTGGCGAAGCATATTGGGGCGCCGCGGACGCTGGCGGTATTTGGCGCGATTGTGTTGACGGCGAGTGTGGCGTTTGCGGTGAGGATGATGATGCGGATGCGGACGGTGGTGGCGCCGGCGGTTGGGAATTGATGGCGAGCAGGGGTTACGTTGGGTTGGGGCGGTAGAGCCACTCGGGGCGCACGTCGACGGTAGAGTCGGTGCCGAGTCGGGGCGAGGGCGGGGTGAACCCCGCCCCTACAACGGCGGTTTCGGGCGTCGGTGAATTGATGGCGGTGAGGACGGCGTCGATTTTGGGGCGGTTGGGGGAGAGGGTGCAGACGGGGTCGGTGGCGGCGGGGTCGCCGGCGAGGAGCAAGGCTTGGCAGTGGCAGCCGGCGAAGTCGATGGCGCGGCGGTCGCAGGTTTTGCATGGGTCCTGCATCCAGGATTCGCCGCGGAATTTTTGGAAGGCGTCGCTGTCGCGCCAGATTTCGGCGAGGAGCGTGTCTTTCACGTTAGCGAATTGCAGGCCGGGGATGATTTTGGCGGCGTGGCAGGGAAGTGCTTCGCCGCTGGGAGTGATCAACATTAATTTGCGGCCCCAGCCGCCCATGCAGGGCTTGGGGTATTTCGCGTAGTAATCGGGGACGACGGACTCGATGCGGATTTTGCCGCGCAGGCGTTCTTCGGCGGCTTTGATTTTGATCAGGGATTGATCGAGCTGCGCGCGTGTGGGCAGCAGGCTGTCGCGATTGGCGAAACCCCATCCGTAGTACTGAACATTCGCAAATTCAATTCTGGTGGCGCTCGACGATTCGGCGATTTTTAACATTTCGTCGATTTGATCGATGTTGCGGCGATGAATGACGAAGTTGAGCGTGACGGCGACGCGAACTTTCTTCAGCCACTCGAGGACGCGGAGTTTTTGGGCGTGGGATTTTGTGCCGGAGATTTCTTCGGCGGTGTCGGCGTCTGCGCCTTGGAAGCTGAGCTGGATGTGATCCAGGCCGGAATCGACGAGTTGCGCGAGTTTTGGTTCGTCGAGCGGGAGGCCCGAGGTGATGAGGTTGACGTAGAGACCGGCGGCGCGCGCGGATTTTATGAGGTCGTGAATGTCGGTGCGGGCTAGGGGTTCGCCGCCGGTGAAGTCAGCTTGGAGAACGCCGAGTTTGGCGGCTTGCTGGAAGACGCTGGACCACGTTTCAGTGGAGAGCTCGGTGCTGCGCGCGGTGAGTTCGAGCGGATTCGAACAGTAGACACAGTGCAACGGGCAACGGTGAGTCAGCTCAGCGATGAGGGCGAGGGGATTGGTGAGGGGAGCCTGTGGGGTCATGGCTGAAGGATAATTTTAGCATTCGGCGCGCGTCGGCGCTGAATACGGGCGGCGGTGCCGTGCCCCTACAGACGCCTATTCGAAATCGAGAGCGCGTTGGTCTTGGAGGAGGTTTAGGTAGCCGAGGATGTCGGATTCGACTTTGGCGGGTTCGGCTTTGGAATAGAGCTTCTGGAGTTGGGTGACGATTTCGCGGACGGTGCGTTTGCCGTCGCAGCGCTGGACAATTTCGAGGCTCGGGCCGTTGAGCCGAAGGGCGCGCTCGGGCATGAGCAAGACTTGCTGGTTGTTGTTCTGGCCAAGGCGGACGCCTGGTGCCAGACGAGGCGTGGAATCCAAATCAATTGGCATTCTGAGATCATATCGCGGCAAAGAAGAGGATGGAATGCCCAGACGGTGCAGCGCGAAACCGAAAATCGTGTGCACGTGAATTTCTACGCGACGCTGGCGCGTTTTATGTCATGACGGCGATTTTCTTCGCCAATTCCGTGGCTTTGGCCGGGTCCATGACAAGAGACCCCGAGCGTTCGACCCATTCGGATAAGGCTTTGAGGTTTATCGCGGAGAGTGCAGATGGATCGACCTTCAAATGGCTTTGGCATTGGCGGGCGATGAACGATTCGGTCGCCGGACCTAAATAGGGTTTGCTGACAGCGATCACCTTGTCGGAAAGTGCGCTCATGAATGGCTCTCCACGAGATCTGTTTGCACGGCCTCGGCCTCGGACTGAAAGAATCGAACAGCTGTGACCATGCGCCCGAAGGAGTCAGCGAGATCGCCGATCTCGTCATCCGAGAAACGCTTTACCGTGATCTTAAGATTTCCCATGCTGACGTTTTCCGCCACGTCTTTCAAATGCTCAACCGGAAGCAGTATGGTGCGCAACAAAACGATGCTCATTGTGACCGCGATCAGCAGGCCCAGGATGGAAACGCCAAACACCAGTGGCACCGAGCTTTTGCTGATCCGTTCGATGTTGTCCTGGGAGGTTTGGCTTGCGTCACGGCCGGCCATTTCGCCATCTTCGGCGCTTTGGCTCAACGCTTCCGCTGCACCTTGGTAGGCCGTAACCGCTGCGGCGTTTTGTTGTGGCGAAGCATTTTTTTCGACAGACCCTACGGCGGCTTCCAGCGAAGCGGCGTAAGCAGTCGCAGCGTCGGAAATCACCTTGAATTTCGCCCGTTTCTCGTCGGTCGGCGCGATGCGGACCGCCTTGGTAGCGAGAGCGGCGATTTCGTGGATTTCGAATTCGGCTTCGTCGAGATACGTTTCGCGCGCCTTATCAGCGCCGAGCTGTTTGAATTCGGCGAGATAGCTTGTGACCCTTCGCTGCGCTTCCAGGTTGTGAACCTGGATTTCAAGAGAGATCGAGTCCAAGCGATCCCCGACACGCGCGGTCTCTAGAGCGCTGCGACGAAGGCCAAGAACGGAGTACACGCCGATAGCGGCGACAATCACCATCAATATAAGAAGCGCGGAAAACCCGCCAATGAGCTTGTTCTTGATCGTGGGCTTCATAAGTTCCTCAGGTTCGGTTACAGGGGGTATCCCGGTTGACCGACGGCTTTGCCATCGATTCGAAGCACTTTGATGTTGGCGCCGATTGCAGGCAACGAATTCGCTTCGACCACGGCGAGGGAGCCGGCGGAACCCGTGACGAACTTGCCGGCGGTGAGATCGGAGTCGGTGATTTGAATGGACATGGGCTCGTCGCCTCGGAATTCAGCGTTGATTACATAGCGGTGATACTCGCCAACAGAAAGGCGAACGACGCTGGAAAGGAGGCACTGAAAATCCTTGGTGGATGCATCGCGGGCTATCAAAGAAACCTGCTTGTGATCCTGCCAGGCACGAACATCGCCCAAAATAAGCTTCCGGAGTTGGGCCATCGACAAGCTTTCGACGGGATTCGATTTGTTGACGATTACGACGAGTCCGCCCGGCACACACTGCGCACAGGTGCCGCCACTGAGGAGCAACAACAGGATTGTGATGCAGAGGCCATATTTTGCCATGTCGTACGATTCTCCCTTCGATGAAAGGACGTGGAATTCGCGTCAAAACGTAAATGCGACCTGCAAATCAACGCCATTTGCGGGATCTACAGCGCGTTGATAGAGGCGGTTGTACTGCACCTTCAGGGCAGCGTACTCGGTGAAGTCCATCCGCAATCCCACTGACGGCCCATCGTATCGGCCGGTGTAAATATTGACGGGATCGTTCGCCGGGACGTTCAGATACTGGAAGCGGAAGTACGGGCGGTAGTTGCCGAATTTTCTGGACACCTGGGTGTAGGCTAGCGGGCTATTGAAAGTGTTTGGAAGACCATCGATCTTATTGTGGATGAGCACGGCTTCATTGAGAAACTCCCAACTCGAGTTGATGTAAACGGCGTACACGCTGCCGATATTTTCGTCGACATGCGGGATGCCGGCGGGTATCAACCGGTCGCGGTAGAACGAGCCGCCGACCTGCAACCCGGGTAGCCATTCGGGTTTGATATAGGCGGCGAGATTAAAGTCCTTGTGATTTTTGTCGGACAAGAAATTCTGGACCGGCTGACCGGTGGGGTCGGAACTGCGGCCGTTACCGACTTCGGCAACCCAGTGCAATTCCAGCTTGCCGGAGTGGGGCACGAGGCCGGTCGTAGTAATGCCGACGGAATGGACGGGAAGAATACCGCCGCTATCCTCGAAGAAATACATGAAAGGGCGTCCGGTAGCGGTTTGAAACCAGGTCCCGTGATGAAAGGCAGTGTTGTAGTAGCCGATGGAAGTGTGGTACCTGCCGCCGCTGATCTCGAAATAATGACTGGGTTTATAGGAGATCTGAAGCCGTTCGATATCCAGGCCCCAGAAGTTTGTCTGGTCGGCTCCGATTACCAGTTCGCTCAGAAAGCTGACCTGCCTGGATAGTCTCGAGGACAGAAAAAGGTCGAATTCACCGATCTGGAATGTGTTGTGAACCGGCGCGGGCAAAGGAAATATAAGTGGATTTGCATCCGAACCGAAACCGAGATTGAAGTCGGCGAAGCCGCGGACCTTCAGGACCGGCCCTCCACCGGGAAGTTTCATGCTGTGTTCATGCGCGTCTTCACTTTGCGGCGCGGGCGGGGGCGTGGACTCTACCGTGGCGGCCACTGCCGCCGGAGCGCTTTCGGCGGGCGGCGCTTCCGAGTTCGTGACACTCGGGAGCGGCGGCGTTGCGGCGTCCGGTGTTGGTGCTGCTGGATTACTGGTGAGCTTGGCGACCTGAGCTTCTAATTCTTTCAGCCGCTGTTCCTGCGCTTTCAATCGCTCCAGGAGTTCCGAGAGATTTTGCTGAGAGGCGTCGGGAACTGGCGCCGGTGCTTCCTGCGCAGAGACGTGCACACCCGCTGCGAGAAGAACTCCTAATAGGAGACCGGCTTTCTTGACTGGGTGCATTTGCGTGACTTCCTCCGTGCTGTTCCTTGATTCGCGAACGGGAGACTTGCGCGAGAAGTACTTTTAGCGACGGCGCTGAGTCTTAATCGGTTGGATTTTCCTAACTCGATTCCCGTAGTACGAACAACACGTAGCAAGGGACTAGCCAAACACAGCAATGCACAACACCATTGAAACCTCACGCATGAGATCCTTCGTTTGCATCCTCGATCATGAGTTTAAGAAGGATATGTATCTATATCGCCTTCTTTTGGAGATTGTCAGAGGTATCTGAGGTGAAGATCGAAGTATGGATTTCTGCCCGCAAGTTCGGATTTGGGAATTTTGGAGCTTGGGTCGAACGCAAAACGGGAAATGCTGATGCTGGGTAAGAGTGGAAGGGAAAGAGTCGAAACGCAAAGCGACTTCAGTCGGAGTTCGTGGGCGGGGGTACAAACGACCCCGGTGGTGGCCAGGCGGGATTTACGTAGGCTTGATGCAGGGCGTCGAGCTGGGCCCAGAGAATGTCGCACTTCGCGCGCAGCGCATTGTGGGCGGCGTCTTGTTCGGCGCGGGTGCGCGCGTGTTTGACGACCCAGGCGAGGGCGAAGTCGGCGTCCTCGGGGGCTTGCGTCATGCGGCCGGAGAAATAGTCGAGGCCGCCGGAGAGCCACGGGTAGTGCTGGCGAAGGCGGTCGACGCGCAGGGTTATCAATTTTTTCGAAAACATTTCAGTAAGCGAAGAGGCGACGGCTTCGGTGTGCGATTTCGTGGAGACAAAGTCGACGTAAGCCTGAACGGCGTAGCGCGTGGCGGGAAGGATACCGTCGCCATGGATGGCTTGGTCGCGCGAGAGGCCGGTGGCCTCGACGAGGCGGAGCCACTTTTCGATGCCGCCGGGTTTTGTGCCGTCGCCGTCGTGATCGAGGATGCGTTTGCGCCAGGCGAGGCGGAAGGCAGGGTCTTCGCTGCGCGCGAGAATGGCGGCGTCTTTGATGGGGATTCGGGATTGGTAGTAGTAGCGATTGAGCGCCCAGGCTTGGAGTTGGCCGCGGGTGAGCTTGCCTTCGTGCATCAAAAGATGGAAAGGGTGCTTGTGGTGATAGCGCTCTTCGCCGATGGCGTGGAAGCCGGCGATGAAGTCGGCTTCGGAGAGCAACGGCTTGTCTGAGATGGTTTCCGTGGCCATAAGTCGCTATACCCAATTCCTCAGGGGCTAAAGCCCCGTAGCCTCGACCTTCATGATGTCGGACCTAAAGGTCCGACCCCCTTCGGATGTCATCGACTTCGTCGAACGACACTGACATCGGCAATCGAAGCGGCGCTCACAGTTCGAACTCCATGCCATCGTAGGCGATCTCGAAGCCGGCATCCAGGACGGCGCGATGTTCGGGCGTGCGCTCGTCGAGAATTGGATTGGTGTTGTTGATGTGGATCAAGACGCGGCGGCAATCGGAGTCGCGGGGGAAGAGTTCGAGCAGGCCATCTTCGCCTGAGAGCGGAAGATGTCCCATGTCGCGAGCTTTCTTTTTGCTGCGGCCGGTCTTGATCAGTTCGTCGTCGCTCCAGAAGGTGCCGTCGAGGAAAGCGATGCTGCTCGATGCGGCGGCTTTGGCCCACTCCTGATTGCGGCCGGAGATCGATGGGGCGACGAGGATGCTTTTGCCTTCGCGTTCGAAGATGAAGCCGAGGTTGGCTTCGTCGGGCGAAAGCGTGCGGCGCACTTCTTCGCTGACGTAGTCGGGATACGAGCCGCCGAGCGACATCGTTGTGACGACGAAGGATGGTGCGTCGCCGGGGTTTTCGGAAAGATGGACACCGAGGCGGCCTTTGCTGGTGAGCAGGCGCCATTGGACTGGGGGATCGGCGCGGTCGAGTACGTTGAATATCTTGTTTTCTTTCTTGAGGATGCGCTGGAGCGATGCGGTGCCGAAGATGAAGAACGGCTGGAATTCGCGGAGATGGAGAAGGCCCATCACTTCATCGACGTCAGCGGATGGAAGAAAGACGCCGCCAATTGGGGAGTTGGAAGGGCTTTGTTCGTGAGGGCTTAGCTCGGGCGTGGCGAGGATTTGCGTGCGCAGATCGGGAGAGGCGCCGACCAGAAACCAGACTTTACCGTCGTGCGAGAAGGCGATCTGGGTCTGGGTGCGGGAGTTCGCGCGGAATTTTGCGGTTCGAACGCGACGGCAGTTTTCGCAGGAGCAGTTCCATTGTGGGAATCCGCCTCCAGCCGCCGAACCCAAAATTTTGATGCGCATGACGATCCTGCCGAGATAAGAGGGATGAAACGAAGCGGATTACGAATTTAAGGCAGCCGAACACAAAAGCACCCGCTCCAGGAAGCGGCCGCAGCCGGCTTACTTACTGAAAGCGGGAGCCGAAGGAAGTTGAAATTCGATTAGAGCTCAGCGTTTGCGTACGAGCTGATTTCGCAGTTGAGGTCGATCTCTTCGTGCTGCGGTGCGGTCCATTCCATGGTTGGCTCCTTTGGTGCTTGGGTACGACGAGAAAATCATAGCACGGGTCGCGGACAAATATATAGGTGAGTTGCGGTATGGGTGGCGTCGAGCGGGAGCGTCAGCCGACCGTGCGAAGTCGCCTCGTGCGCCCAGCGAACACTTTGCGGTGCGACCGTGGAGCAGTGGCGAAGGGAAGTGAGTCGAAGCCGCAAACGAAAACTCCACGCGCAACTCCTCTCGCACATGACGCACGTAGAAAAATTGGCGAAGACGAGACGAAAGCACTACGCGAGCGTGTCGCATCGGTAACCTCGAAGGCACCGGTCCAACCTTAGTCAAACTGGAAAAAATCGCGGCGCGAACTCGACCACAATTTGTAGAAGTGCGCATGAACACTGCACACAATTCATGGCGTAGATTTTTGCAACGCCTGGATGCAAAAATTTTTTCAGGTTTTTTCGAAAAAGATACGGATTTCGCTTGACAAGAAATTAGAGCGGAATATCATGTGGCCTCAAGTGGAGCAAAGTGGTCGGCAGTAGAACAAAGTAGAAGAACTTAGAAACAATTAGAGGGCTGTGGTGCAACGAGGCATTCGATACCACTTCTTCTTCAACGGAGACCCAAACTCGGTGTTTGTGCGCAGTTTTCGCCGGAGGGTCGAAGTAAACGGGGCTTATGAAGCTGCGGGGAAACTGTCCGGCGAAGGTAGACGAAAAGGGTCGTCTGAAGGTGCCGGCCGTGTTTCTGGAAGGTTTGAAGGAGTACGGCACGCAGTTTTATATCACGAGTATCAGCGGGGAAGACGCGCGTATTTATCCTTTGAGCGTCTGGTCGGAGATCGAAGACCGGCTAGCCGCATTGCCATCGCAGCATCCGGGCAAGCGAAAGTTCTTACTGCGGACCAGTTACTTCGGGCAGCAGGTGGAAGTGGATGGGCAGGGCCGGCTGTTGCTACCCGGGGTGCTGAGGGAATCGGCCGTTTTGAAGGCCGAGGTGGATGTGTTCGGGCAGTTGAACTACCTGGAAGTCATGAATCATGCGAGGGTGGTCGATAGCCTGAAGAATGAGCAGCTTACGGACGACGAAATTAACTCGTTGGGTGTGTAAGAAGTCGGGCCAGTAGGGCAAAGGTCGGGCCAAGTAGAAAACTTGAAATTGGGACAGGCGCGATGTGTTCGCGGCGCGCGACACCAGTGGTGTGTTTGCAGGTGCCTGTTCGAAGTAGCTGAGTTTGTGTCTAGGAGCTGTGAGGCGCGGTGGGAAGCGGGACAGAACCACATGTGCCGGTGCTGCTGGACGAGGTGCTGGAATGGCTGGACGTAAAACCGGATGGAACGTACATCGACGCAACGCTGGGAGCCGGGGGCCACTCGGCAGCCATAGCGGCAAGGCTGACCTCCGGAAAGTTGATCAGCCTGGACCAGGACGCACAGGCACTCGCGCTGGCAGCGGAGCGGCTGACGAAGTTTGGAACGACAGTGAAGTTGGTGGAGTCGTCGTTCTCGAGGATTGCGGAGGTCGTGCACGAGTTGGGGATTCCCGGGGTGGACGGGGTCTTGGCCGACTTGGGAGTTTCGAGCATGCAGCTTGATCAGGCAGCGAGGGGCTTTTCGTTCCGCGAGGCAGGTCCCCTGGATATGAGGATGGCAAGCGGGGACGAACTGACGGCAGACGAGATTGTGAATCGTTGGTCGGAGAAAGAAATAGCCGACACGCTCTATCAGGGAGCGGAAGAACACGATTCCAGAAGGATCGCCAGGACGATCGTGCGAGCGCGCCCTATACGGGATACCGCGCACCTGGCAACGGTTGTGGCAGGGGCCCGAAAGCAATGGGGAAGGCAGAGACTGCATCCCGCAACAAAAACGTTTCTGGCGCTGCGGATCGCGGTGAATCGGGAAGTGGAGGCTCTCGGGCAGTTTCTTTCTCGGACCCCCGCCACATTAAATTCAGGAGGACGCCTGGTGGTATTGAGTTATCACTCGGGCGAAGACCGACTCGTTAAGCGAGCTTTTCAAGAGGGAGAGCGTCAGGGGACGCTCCGGGTTCTGACGAGACACGTGATCCAGCCGAAAGAGGGAGAGATTTCGGCGAACCCACGATCGCGAAGTGCGAAACTGCGGTGCGCGGAAAGAGTGAGTGAATGAAGTCGAGGAAGAAGAGCAGTGCGGTCGCAACACAGTTTCACACGGTAAAAAGAATCGACAATTCAAGGCTGGTGCGGAATGTGCAGCCGGTGCGTTTGAGAAGTTTCTACCGTACTGCGGGTCTCGGCGCGCTGATCGCGGCGTGCCTGATGATGTACATCTACCAGCATTTTCGCTGCATTGACCTCAGTTTCCAGCTCGAAGACCTGAAGGCGAAACAGACGATGTCTAGCTCGCTGAACTCGGAATTGCGGCTGGAAATTGAAGGGCTGCGCGATCCTCGACGCATTGACGTGATCGCACGCCGACAACTTGGCCTGACGCAACCGATGCCGACGCAAGTGCAGGAATACGACGCGCCGACAGGCGCGGAAGTGGCGGCGGCCGGGTATGCGCGAGCAAATCACGACTAGAGTTTCGATTGTCCCCGCATGGCTCCCCGTGGACCCCGTCGGTGACGGGGTCTTAACGGCAAATCGAAAGCACCTTCTTTCACGCACCTTCTACGTAATCTCACCCGCGGTTCTCATTAACGTTCAACCGGAGCGCCAGCCGACCTAGGACCAATGCCCAAGAATCGTGTCCACGCCGTTTCGAATGACCGCGCCACGGTCGATAGACTTGTCATCGTGGCGGGCGTGGCGATGCTATGGGTCCTCGCGGTGTTTTTCAGGCTCGGGTATCTGCAATTGGTTCGTCACGGCGACTACCTCGCGCGCGCACAAAAGCAACAGCAGCGCACAATCGACATCACTCCGCAGCGTGGCACGATTTTCGATCGGGCCGGGCATCCGCTTGCGATGAGTGTTCCAGTGAAGTCGGCGTTTGCGGTCCCGGCGGAAATTGCCGACGAATCGATGGCGGCGCATCTGCTGTCGGGCATCGTGAATGTGCCGGAAGATGTGCTGCTGCAACG
>DASXPD010000039.1:0-3372 GCA_036493835.1 Candidatus Acidiferrum sp.
GAGCGAGTTCGCGGAAACCATGGCGCTCATCGGGTCAACTCCAGCATCACGGACGCGATCAATGAACTCTTCAGCGTTGCGGCCATGCGCGCCGGCGACCGCATCCGTGCCGAAGACGACTTTCAGTCCGGGAATCTTGACAGCGCGGCGGAAGAGGTCGTGGTCCAGCGACAAGACCCGTTCCATCGCTGCGAAGCCCTCTTCGGTGTAGCCGGGCGTGCCGAGGAAGCGCTCCTTGTTAGCGAGGTAATTCTCGATCACGAGTCCAGCTTGCGGATCGAAGTATGTGCCATGCTCAGCCATGAGTTTGAGATCCGCGTCGGTCGCCATCGTGCCGTGCTCGATCTCAGTGCAGCCGGCGAGCGTGGCTGCGCGCACGGCTTCCTTGTAGGCGTGGACCAGCGAGCGCAATCCCTGTTTATTCGCCTCGTCGCAAGCGGCGTTGAGTTGATCTTGTGACAGCGTCATGCCACCACCCTGACGGATGGATGCCGAGGCGAAGATTTTGATGAGGTCAGCGCCCGCTTCTTTCTGCTTGCGCACGAAGGCACGAATCTCGTCGGGTGTGCCCGTCTTCTCGCCGCGACCTTCGAACGGCTCGATAGCTGTGAGGATGCGCGGACCCGGAAGCGTTCCTTTCGCGATCGCATCACGCAGCGGAATGTCTCGGGGCGAGCCGACGCTCTGCACGGTCGTGAAGCCCGCCATCAGCGTCAGCCAGACATTGGTCGCCGCCTGGTACGCGGCGAACTGCGTTGTCTCGTCAGCGCCCGCGTTTTTGCCGTTCTCGGCGAAGCTCCAGGTAATGTGAACGTGTGAGTCGATCCAACCCGGCAGGACTGTGAAGGCCCGCAGGTCGTAGTCAACGGGCGAGGCATTCGGATCGAGCCCGACTATCTTCGAGCCTTCAATAACGATGCGCGTGTCGCTTAAGACGTGGCCGTGTCCGTCGAGCAGCATACTCGCGCCGATGACCGTGCGCCTCTTTTGTGTTTGCACGACTGTGGGATTCTTTTGCGCGGTCGCGGAGACGGCAAGGATGGTTAGGAGGCAGAGAATGCTCCCAGCGGGTCGGATCGCAGGCACGCGCTCGGGCCGCGCAGCTTTAGCCTGCTTCTCTTCTCGTCGAAATGGAGCTAGCCACGCAGCGATCATTCACGGCGGTTACGGTAACCTACTGTCGTAATCTCAAATCGATCGCGCCATGTCGAGTGAGAATTGTATCGGGGTCGCACTGAACCTCGAATCGCGTTCTGCGAGCCGTCATTGGACGCGCGGCGAAAATCGCCGTAGTTGAACACGGCGTTGTCTGTCGCTTACTTGGCCGTAATCGCTACTCCTTGTCGTCTCCCCGATCGCGGCGAGCACCGCGAACTCCAGATGCATTTGCGATGCGATTATGAGGCTGCGCAGCATTGATCTGATTTGCGATGTGCTGCCATTCGGTCGGCTCTGGTACGGCCAACCGATGAGAACCGAATCGGTGATTCAACGAGCGCAAAGACGATGCTGCCTACGTCGTGCGGCTCCCGCCGTCTTTGTTGTCGACTCTTGACCACGAATACGGTGCGCCAGGATTAGAGCTGCGTTTTTGTCGAAAAAAATTCTGCAGCGTGGCCGCGCATTCATTTTGAAGAATACCAGCCGTGATTTCGCAGTGATGATTCAGTGCGGGATGCTGAAGTAAATTGATGATTCCTCCGCCGCCGCCGCCGCTCCGTAGATCGGCACATCCGAAAACAACGCGGCGCATCCGTACATGGACAAGCGCCCCTGCACACATGACGCAGGGTTCCTTGGTAACGTAAAGGTCGCAGTCAGTGAGCCGCCAATCTCCCACCGACGCCTCGGCCTGCGTCAACGCCAGCATCTCCGCATGCGCGGTTGCATCTTTTAGCAGCTCGACTTGATTGTAGGCGCGTCCAATGATTTTTCCCGCCCGCACAACCACTGCCCCGACGGGCACTTCGTCGGCTTCATAAGCTTTTTGCGCCTGTCGCAATGCTTCGCGCATGAAATGCTCGTCGCTTTGCAGATCAATCATCATTTCAGGCACGTTACAATGGTTAAAAGAGTTACAAAGTTGCAAAGGGGTGTCCGCTGCAACGTTGAACCGTCTTAATTTTCGTTGACCGTGGCAACCGGCCGTAACTTGGGCACAGACCGCATACGTCCGCGCAGACTTACGTTGGCGAATTGTATGCTAATGAAAAGATTATTCGCCATCCCGGCCATACTATTTCTCTCACTCGTCACAGCTGGCGCTACCGAACAAGGTGTCGTCGACCACTGCGCTGCGACCATCCGCGCTTTTCGCCAGATGCCTGAAAAAGGAATTCCGAGAGACGTGCTGCGACATTCCAAAGGCCTCGCGATCATGACCGTCTTCAAAGCCGGATTTATTTTTAGCGGCAAAGGCGGCCAGGGCGTCGTGGTCGCTCGGACAGGTCATGGCTGGTCTGGGCCATCATTTATCGCCACCGGCGGCGCAGGTTGGGGTCTTCAGATCGGCGCTCAAGTGACCGATTTTGTGATTGTTCTCAACAATGACAGCGCGGTCCGAGCGTTTTCCCGTGGAGGCAACGTAACGATTGGCGCGGATGTGAGTGCTGCGGCAGGACCGGTAGGCCGCACTGCATCGGGCGCAGTCGCACCAACGGCTGCGGTTTACACTTACAGCAGGAGCAAGGGTCTCTTTGCCGGCGTATCCCTGGAAGGCGCAGTAATAGCAACCCAAAGGGATTCCAATTTCCGCTACTACGGGCAGCCTGTCAGGGCCGATGAGATTCTGAGTGGGGTCACAGCTCCGCCACCGGGTGCTGCGCCACTGCGTCGCGCGCTTGGTCGCTAACTTCGGGGAATTCGAAGTCGGAATAACGGGTTTAGAGCTGCCGCCAACGGATGGCGCCCACGTGAGTCGTTGTTCCTTGTTCTCCCAATTGTCAGCACGGCAGAAAACGGAGCGCTTGCCGAACAAATCTCTTCGGCATATTAGGGACTGCTCATGCACAACAACATCGAGTCGCATTTGATCGAGAAGCGGGTTTTTAAACCGCCGCAGGATTTCGCGAACAAGGCAAGGATCAAGAGTCTCGTGCAATACCGGCGGATGTATCGGGAATCGATCAAGCAGCCAGCTAAATTTTGGGCGCGCGAGGCGGGTGAGCTGGTCTGGCGCGCGCGATGGAGAAAAGTCATCGAGTGGAAAGCGCCCTTCGCGAAGTGGTTTGTCGGCGGCAAAACCAATATTTCGGAAAACTGTCTTGATCGACATCTAGCCGGCCCGCGCCGAAATAAAGCCGCGATTATCTGGGAGGGGGAACCTGGCGACAAGCGAACGCTCACCTACCAACAACTTCATCATGAAGTCTG
>DASXPD010000040.1:0-12228 GCA_036493835.1 Candidatus Acidiferrum sp.
AAGATGCATCCGGCGCTTTTTTGGCCGAGCGGCTGGCTCGAACGCCGCTTTTCGTTGCAGATACGAATCCCTTGAAGTATTTCTTTGAACGGTTTGGAGGGTAGTTCCAGCTTCACTGCGAGCATCATATCATCGGCCGCAAAAGATGTATGCCGGTATTCAAAAGAAATTTGATCGTCCCTGAGGATTTCTATCTTTCTGGCGGCGGCACGGTAAAGTTTTACTTCACGTACGTAACTTCCGATCTGCATGCCGTAGGCTCCGGCGTTCATGCGAAGCGCGCCGCCGATGGTGCCGGGCACGCCGATCAAGCCTTCCATCCCGCCGAGATCGTTTTTCGCGCAATAGGTGACCGTGCGGCCCAGGTCGGCCGCGGCGTCGATCTGCGCGAAGTTGCCTTCCAGGACGATGTCGGGCTCCGGCTTGACGAGAGTCATAACCACCCACGGAAGCTCGCCGTCACCGACGAGCAGGTTGGAGCCGCCGCCGAGAAATTTGTGCGGCACGCCGTACTCTTCGAGCAGATTCAGCAGGTCTGAAATGCCTTCATGTTTTTTGATGCGGAGCAGGTCGGTGGTGCCGCCTATTCCGAGAGAAGTGTGCTCTGACATCGCCGTGCCGGCGCGCAATTCGACGCCAAGCTCCGGCAACGCGGCAAGAATCTTTGGATTATCAATGCGCATGGTGAAGGGAGTGCTCCGTTCCGAGCAGGACCACCAGCTCGTTGCTGGCGCGGCTGACGTTCCCCGCACCTATGGTTAAGATTGCGTCGCCCGTCCGCGCTTCTTTGAGCAGCTGTTCGATGCCTTGCTGCATGGACGGGAAATAGAAAACGTTTTTGTGGCCGGCCTCGCGAATGGATTTGGCGAGCGCTTCACTCGTGATGCCGGGAATGGGCTGCTCGCTGGCGGCGTAAATGTCGGTGAGAACGACGATGTCGGCCGAATTGAAGGCGCGGCTGAAGTCATCCCAGAGCGCTTGCGTGCGCGTGTAGCGGTGCGGCTGAAACAGAACGAGAGAGCGATTGAATTTCGAGGCCCGCGCGGCCTCCAGCGTCGCTTTGATCTCGACTGGGTGATGGCCGTAGTCGTCGACGACGGTAACGCCGTTGACGACGCCTTTCACGTCAAAGCGGCGGCCAACACCGGAAAATTTCGCCATGCCTTCGCGAATCAGATCGGAAGCCACGTTTAGGTACAGAGCGACCGCGGCTGCTGCTGCGGCGTTGCGCACGTTATGGATGCCCGGCGGATGCGGCAGCTTGAAGAAACCGAGGTCGTCGCCCTTGTAGGTCAGGCGAAATTCGCTGCCTAGACCTTCCAACTTGATATCGCTGATGACGAGGTCGGCCTGCGGCGATGTGCCGTAAGTAATGATGGGCCGCTTTACGCTGGGAATGATGGCCTGGACGTTTGGCTCGTCGAGACAAAGAATCGCGGCGCCGTAGAACGGCACGCGGTTTACGAATTCGATGAACGCGCTCTGGATGTCTTCGAGTGACGCGTATTGATCGAGATGCTCGCGGTCGATGGTGGTGACGACGGCGACTACCGGCGAGAACAGCAGGAAGCTGCGGTCGCTTTCGTCGGCTTCGACGACGAAATAGTCGCCTTTGCCGAGGCGGGCGGTTGTACCGGCCTGATTGACGCGACCACCGATGACGAATGTCGGGTCGAGATGCGCCGCGGCGAGCACCGAGGCGACGATCGACGTGGTTGTGGTCTTCCCATGCGCGCCGGCGACGGCGATGCCATATTTCAGACGCATCAACTCGGCGAGCATTTCGGCTCGGGGAATGACGGGAATTTTGTGTTTGTGAGCTTCGACGACTTCAGGATTGTCGGACTTCACCGCCGAGGATGTAACGACGACGTGCGCGTCGATCACGTTCGCGGCTTTGTGTCCCTCGAAAACGGTCGCGCCCAGATTCTGGAGGCGTTCGGTAATCAGCGAGAGCTTCGTGTCGGAACCGGAGACGGAATAGCCCAGCGTCAGCAGCACTTCGGCGATACCGCTCATACCGATTCCGCCGATGCCGACGAGATGAATCCGCTGGAAATTGCGAAACGACACCATCATGACTTTCCTCGAGTCCCCAAGTCCGCTGACCCTGCGCGGATCGTTTGATCTGCGCCTGTGACAGGCGTACTGCGCGCCGGGGTACGTGCCGGGTTGCGTGACACCGTGCCGCGCGGCGCTACTTCTTCGATCAGATTGACGATGTCGCGCCCGGCGTTGGGGGTAGCCAGGCTGCGTGCGGCAGTCATCATCTTTTCCATCTCCCGGGGCTGGTCGAGGAGGGAGAAAATTTCACTGCAAAGACGATCGGCGTTCAGTTCCGGCTCCGGAATGACGCGTCCGGCTCCGGCGCTCGCCATCGCCTGCGCGTTGCGCAGTTGATGGCTGTCGGTCGCGGCGCCAAAGGGGATGAAGATGGCGGCACGGCCGGCGGCGGCGATTTCCGAGGCGGTGATCGCTCCGGCGCGGCAGACGATGACGTCGGCCCACGCAAAACGATCCGCCATGTTGGTCAAAAACGGTACGACCTCTGCTGCGTACTCCCGACGCGCGTACGCCGTTCTAACCGCATTATAATCGCGTTCGCCAGTCTGATGAACGATGCTTAGTTCCTCTTTGCGCACAGCGAGGCGGTCCATCGCGTCGACGAAGGCGCGGTTGATGACGAGAGCGCCCTGGCTGCCGCCGGTGACGAGGAGGCGGAAGGGTTTTTGCAGCTGGCGCGGTTGCATCGCGAAAAATTCCTGACGGACCGGGCAGCCGGTGACGATGGCTTTGGGTCCGAGAGCTTTGGCGGAGCGGTCGTAGCCTGCTGCGATGCGTTTGGAGAGCTTGGCGAGCACCTTGTTGGTGAATCCCGGCTCGGCGTTGGGCTCGAAGATGACGTTAGGGATGCCGCGCATCCATGTGGCGAGCATCATCGGGCCAGCGGCGTATCCACCGACACCGAATGCAGCGACCGGTTTGTGTTTGTTTAGGATGCGCATCGCATCGAGCAAGCCGGGGCCGAGGATCGCGAGATTTTTCGCGAGTGTCACGGCGCCTTTGCCTTTGAGTCCGCCGGCGCGCAGAGTCTCGAGCGGCAGCCCCGCTTGGGGCACCAGCTTCATTTCCATCCCGCGTTGCGTCCCGACCAGCACGACTTCTCTCTCGCTTCCTCTCGACAACCATTCGCGCGCGATCGCAATCGCCGGAAAAACGTGTCCGCCTGTGCCGCCGCCTGCGATCAAGAGCTTCACGCCGCTATGCTTCCGCCTGCTGACTGATGTTAAGGAGCACGCCGGTGGCCAGCAGCATCACCAGAACGTTGGAGCCGCCGTAACTGATGAACGGGAGCGGGATGCCCTTGGTCGGCACGAGACCGAGCACGACGACGAAATTGATCAGCGCCTGGCACAACACCATCGCGGTGATGCCGAGCGCGAGCAGTCTGCCGAAGCTGTCGGGCGCCGCATACGCGGCGCGAATTCCGCGCCAAGCGTAGACACCGAAGAGAGCGATCACGATGACAGCGCCGATGAAGCCGACTTCTTCGCAGATCACGGCGTAGATAAAGTCGGTGTGGGCTTCGGGGAGATAGAAGAGTTTTTGTTTGCTCTCCATCAGGCCGACGCCGGTGAAACCGCCTGAGCCGACGGCGATGAGTGATTGCAGCAACTGGAAACCGGCGCCCAGCGGATCGGAGTCAGGATTCAGGAACGCCATGAGTCGCGCCTGACGGTAAGAGACGTGAGAGATAAGCAAGTAGAGTGCGGGCAGCGCGGCACCCGCGCCGACGAGCAGCCATTTCCACGACAAGCCGGCGACAAAGAGAATCGCGGTGGCGATGAGAACGATGTCCACCGACGTACCGAGGTCAGGCTGCGCGACGATCAACATGACGAAGATCAGGATCGGGCCGACGGCGGGAAGAATGTTCTGCAAGAAGTCTTCCTTGTTGAACTCCATCGCTGAGGCGGCCCGGCGCTTCATGTCGAGAAACCACGCGAGGTACAGAATGACGGCGAGTTTGGCGAGTTCCGACGGCTGTATTCCAACCGGGCCGAACTTGATCCAACGATGCGTCGCGTGCGATTTATCCAGGAAAAATGTTCCCACGAGCATCAGGAGCACGACGCATACCGCCGTGCAAACGACGGAAGGTTCGCGGAGGCGGCGATAGTCGGTGCGCATCAACGCAAACATGCCGACGATGCCCAGAACGAGCCACGCCGACTGGCGGAGCAAAAAGATGTACGGGCGGCCGTATTGATGTTCGGCGGTTACAGCCGACGCGCTGAAGATCATCACCGCGCCCAACAGACATAGCGCCAGCGTCACGCCGAAGAGCCAGCGATCGTTTTCGACTTGTCTCGGCAAGTTGCGTTACCTCCTGTTGCATAATTCCAAAATCTTCTGCGGATCAGCGCTACAAGATCTATCGCGGCGTCGAACTCGATGTCGCGGATGACTTCGCCGACTCACTTGTCGCATTACTTTGCAAGCCGCGCACTAGGTCCTTGAAGACACGCCCGCGCTGTTCGTAATTCTCGAATTGATCGAAACTCGCACATGCCGGCGCGAGCAGCACGACGTCACCACGGCGTGCAGTACGAGCGGCAGTCTCAACCGCGCGTTCAAGGGTTCCCGCGCGTTCGATCGGTACGCTGCCAGCGATTTCACTGTCGATTTTTTCCGCAGCGGCTCCGATCAGCAGGGCCAGAATCGCTTTTTCGCGCAGCGGCTGTTGCAGCACCGTGTAGTCGCTGCCTTTGTCTTTGCCGCCCAGAATGATCAGGATTCGCCCCGGAAATGCGTCGAGCGCTTTCAGCGTCGCGTCGACATTGGTTGCTTTGGAATCGTTGTAATAGCGGACACCGTTAATTTCGGCGACGAATTCGAGTCGATGTTCAACGCCGGCAAAGCTGCGCACTCCCGCTGCAATCGCGGGCAGCGCCGCGCCAGCCAGCTTCGTGGCGATCGTCGCGGCGAGAACATTTTCGAGATTGTGGGCACCCGCTAGCGGAATTTCGCCGCGGCGGAGCACGGTGTGGTCTTCGCCGTCGATTCGCAGCACAACTTCTTCGCCACGCAAATATGCGCCCTGCGCGACACGCTGCTTCCGGCTGAACCAGTACAGCTGCGGCTTCGACGGCGCGTAGGCAGCTGCTCCGGCGTCGTCCGCGTTGATGATGGCGGCATCATCAGCAGTCTGATTCTCAAAAATTCGCGCTTTCGCCGCTGCGTATGCCTTCAGCGTGTGGTGGCGGTCGAGATGATCGGGAGTCAGATTCAGGAAGAGGCCGACATTGGGACGAAACGAGTCGATCAATTCAAGCTGAAAGCTGCTCAGCTCGACGACCGTCACTGTATTTTTCTTCGCTTGATCGACGACCGAAATCAGCGGCGTGCCGATATTCCCCGCGAGCATCGTCGGCAACCCGGCGCCGCGCAGAATATGTTCGATCAACGCAGTCGTCGTGGTCTTTCCGTTCGATCCGGTAATCCCAACCAGCGAACCCTGCAAAAATCGATACGCCAGTTCAATCTCGCTCCAGATTTTTACTCCAGACTTGCGCGCCGCAACCAACTGCGGAAAATCCGCCGGAACGCCAGGGCTCGGCACGATTAGATCCTGCTCCACAAAAGTTCGATCGACATGCCCGCCAAGTTCAAGCGCAACCCCTGCCGCACGAAGTTTCGCCACAGACTCACCAATCGCAGCTTCATCGCGCGATTCCGTCGCGGTCACGCGCGCGCCGCGCGCCGCGCAGAACAGCGCCGTCGCGACGCCCGTTCGCGCCAGCCCGACCACCAACACGCGTTTGTTCTTCAGCTCCATCAAAGCGAACCCGCTACCTCAATTTCAGCGTCGTCAACGCAAACAGCGCAAAGATCAGCGCCAGAATCCAGAATCGCACGATCACCTTCGATTCGCTCCAACCAGCCAGCTCGAAATGATGATGCAGCGGCGCCATGCGAAAGATCCGCTTCCCGCGCAACTTGAACGAGCCCACCTGCAGAATCACCGACATCGCTTCCATCACGAAAATCCCGCCGACGAAGAACAGCAGGATCTCCTGCTTGATGACCACGGCAATCGTTCCGAGTGTGCCGCCCAGCGCGAGCGAGCCGACATCGCCCATAAAAACTTCCGCCGGATGCGCGTTGTACCAAAGGAATCCGAGCGAAGCGCCAACCAGCGCCCCGCAAAAGACCGTCAACTCCGCCACACGCGGCGTGAACGCGATGTCGAGATACGTCGCCCAACGATAATTGCTGCTCACGTAGGTCAATATCGTGAGCGCACCGGCCGCGATCACTGTGCAACCAATTGCTAAGCCATCAAGGCCGTCCGTCAAATTCACCGCGTTCGACGACCCCGTAATCACGATCGCGACGAAAATCAGAAACGGCACGAACGCCAGAAACCACATATGTTTCGACGTGAGAAACGCATGCACGACGAGATCGGGATGCAGCCGTTTCGCGAACGGAATGCTGAGCTGCGTCGAGTACGCCGCGCGTGTCGCTAGGCCAAGCAGTCCCACCCCAATCACAAAGCTGACCAAAAGCTGCAGCGAAAATTTCTTCTTGCTCGTTAGCCCGAGATTCTGCTGCTTCGACACCTTCGCGTAATCGTCGACAAACCCGATCGCCGCGAACGCCAGCAGCGCAAACATCGCCAGCAGCACAAACCCATTCGTCAAATCGGCCCAAAGCAGCGTCGGCACCAGCGTCGACAGCACGATCAGCACGCCGCCCATCGTCGGAGTGCCCTTCTTTTTCTGATGCGCTTGCGGCCCTTCTTCGCGGATGTATTGCCCAATCTGCATTTCGCGCAGCTTCTTGATCAGCCACGGCCCAAACACAAATGCCAAAAACATCGCGGTCAAGCTCGCATATACCGTGCGCACCGTGATGTAGCGAAAAACGTTTAAAGGGCTGAAATAGCGCTGCAGCCACTGATAGAGGATGTAGTAGAGCATCTAGTGGCGCACCTTCTCAGACTCATGCGCCGAAACGCCGCTACCACTGCCGCTGCCAGCGCCGCCGTGTCGAACCGCCAGCGCCTCCACCACGCGCTCCATCTTCACGCCACGCGATCCCTTGACCAACATGAGATCGCCCGGCTGCAAAAACTCACGCAAAAATTCCGCAGCTTCTTCCGACGACCCAAAAACTTTCGTCTGCGCTCGCGGCACACCCGCCGCTACCGCGCCTTCGACAATCTGTGCCCCACCGCCTGCAACACCAATCACCCAATCAATCTTCCCGGTCCGAGCCGCAACCGCCCCCGCCTCGCGATGCAACTCCGGCGAAGTCACGCCGAGCTCCCGCATCTCGCCCGCCGCCAAAATCCGCCGCTTGTAATCCGGAGTCGCCGCCAACACCGCGATCATCGCGTGCAGCGCCGCCGGACTCGAGTTGTAGCTGTCATTGATGATCGCCGCGCCGCCAGCAAACTTCAGCAATTCCCCACGCATCGCCGGCGCGCGCAAACTCCGCAGCACCTCCCGCGATTCGTCCGCCGTAATCCCCCAAACGCTCGCCGCCGCCAGCGCCGCCAACGCATTCGCGATCACATGCCGCCCCGCCAGCGACAATTCCAGTCGAACCTGCTTGTCCCACTGCGTCAAAACAAATGTCGACCCCAGCGCCCCCCGATCGACAATCGACTCTGCCCGAAAATCCGCCGCATTCTCAATCCCATACGTCAACACGCGCCCCGGCGCGTGAAACGCCATCGCCGCCACCAGCGGATCGTCCGCATTCAACACCGCGACCGACTCTTTCCCATTCAACCCTTCAATCAACTCGCGCTTCGCCAGCGCAATTTCTTCCACGCCCGAAAAAAACTCCAAGTGCGCCGGCGCCACGCGCGTCACAACACCTACATCCGGCCGAGCAATCTCCGCCAACCGCGACAATTCACCCCGCAGCGACATTCCCATCTCGAGCACCGCCGCCTGATGCGTCTCGTCCAGATGAAACAGCGTCAGCGGCAGCCCGTACTCGTTATTGAAATTCCCTTCCGACTTCAGGATGCGAAGCCGCGAGCCCAGCAGTGCCGCCAGGATCTCTTTGGTAGTGGTTTTCCCAACGCTGCCCGTGACCCCGGCGATTTTGCCACCCCACGCCTCGCGTACCGCGCGCGCAAACTGCTTGAGCCCGACAAAGGTGTCGGCCACGACGAGGCACTTCGCTCGAACCGCCTCGCTATATCGCCCGACCGCCGCTTCGGCGACCATCGCGCCGAGAGCTCCCCGATCCAGCGCCCCCGCAACGTGATCGTGTCCGTCATGACTCGGTCCGTGTATAGCGACGAACAGCTCTCCTGCACGTACCGTGCGAGAATCAATCGAGACGCCGGCCAACCGGGCCACGGGGTCGAGTCCTGCGCCCGCCCGAGCACCCACCGCGTCAGCCACTTGTGTAATCGTCCACCGCATAAACGCCTCAAAGCACTCCGCTTACCGAAATACCATACGGACCGGTCGGTTTTCACAGTTTTGAGGGCTCCTCCTGACGAATGGTAACGACCTCCACTCATTGGCACCGAGCCCCCACGACCTAACCTTCACACCTGCGAGCTAGGTGCCAAACTCTTTGCCGCCGGTTTGCGGTTCACTGTCCGGCGGTTCTTCGTAGCCGCGTTCGCGCAGCACACGCCGCGCCTCTTCGCGATCGTCGAAATGCAACGTGCGGTCCGCGAGAATTTGATAATCCTCATGACCTTTGCCTGCAAGCAAGACGATGTCGCCCGGCAGCGCTTGATCGAACGCCAACGAAATCGCTTTTTGCCGGTCGGGCTCGACGAGATATTTCGCGTTCGCTTTTTGCAGGCCGACAATGATGTCGTTGATGATCTTCAGTGGATCTTCCGTCCGCGGATTGTCATTCGCCAGAATCGTCAGATCGCTGAGTCGTCCCGAAGCTTCACCCATGATCGGGCGCTTGGTGCGATCTTTCCAGCCGCCGCAGCCAAAAAGCGTGATGATGCGACCCTTCGGATTCAGTTCGCGTGCCGTGCGAATCAGGTTCTCGAGCGCGTCGTCGGTATGCGCGTAATCGACCACCACAAAGAACGGTTGCCCCAGATCGATGCGCTGAAACCGGCCGGAGACGCTGTCGAGGTTCTGAATCCCGGTGGCAATCACTTCGTTGGATACGTCGAGCGCCTGCGCGGCTCCAATCGCAGCGAGAATGTTGTAGACGTTGATCCGTCCGACCAGCCGCGACGAAATCTGCACTTTGCCTTTCGGCGTTTGCGCGGTGAATGACAGCCCCGAGAATGTCAGTTGAAACTTCTTCGTCGTGATTTGTGCAGAGGAATCGAGTCCGTAGGTAACGACATTCTTTGCGTGCCCCGCGAGCCGTTTCCCATACTCATCATCGATATTGATGATTGCGGCGTCGGGAGCTCCCGCGCCGGTGCCGTCGAACAGGCGCCGCTTTGCCGCAAAGTAGTCGTCGAAATTCTTGTGATAATCCATGTGCTCGCGCGTGAGATTCGTGAAAACCGCCGCGCCGAAATGGCAAGTCCACAGCCGATCCAGCGATAGCGCATGCGAACTTGCCTCGAGCACGCCGTACTTTCCGCCAGAGTCGCGAATCTCGGCGAGAAATCCTTGCAGATCGACCGACTCAGGCGTCGTGTTCGGCGCGGGATAATCGCCGGCGGGCGTGTGATACGCGATCGTACCGAACAGTCCGGTCTTCGCTCCCGTTGCCTTAAGGATCGAGTCGATGATCGATGTCGTGGTGGTTTTGCCGTTCGTCCCCGTCACCGCGGCCAGCTTTAACGCTTGGCCGGGATGCCCGAAGTAGTTCGCCGCCGCAATCGCAAGCGACTTGCGCGCCTCGCGCACGCGAATCCAAAGCACGTTGGCCGGCAAGTCCGCCGGTTGCCGCTCTTCGCTGATAATCGCCGTCGCGCCGCGCGCCACCGCATCTTTCACAAACACGTTGCCGTCCGTCTTCGCTCCGTGCAGCGCGAAAAACGCAGAACCTGGTTGCACTTTGCGAGAGTCGCAGCCCAGCTGACGAATTTCTCGCCCGTTGATCGTCGATGGAGTGTCCGCTTCCACATCCTTCAGCGCATCCGCCAATCTCATCGATGGACGCACGCTGCGAGTTGGCGTAGTCGTTGATTCGCGCGATGGCGCGTCGTTGGAAATAACTTTGCGATCAGACTCTTGCGTCAGGCTCAATTTCATTCCCGGCCAGTTTCAGCCGGTTCTCCTGTAGATCACTTCCAAAAGATCTAGCGCTTCGCCACCTTATGTGACTTGGCCGCACTCGCCGGCTTTCCATACTTCGACGGAGGCGGTGTACCGAACTGGACGGTCACCCGTGTGCCATTTTTCACTTGTGTGCCCGCTGCTGGCGATTGATCCAATGCAAGATTGGTGCCAACCGGCACTAGTTCGAGCCCCGTTCGAAAGCACATCGACACCACTTCTCTCATCGTCTTGCCTGAAAAATCTGGCACCGTAACGTCCGCTCCGTCTTCAACTGCCATCATGACTTCCGCCGGCCGCTTCGCAGGCTGGGGCATTTTCGCTGGAACGACTTCCGCGGGCGCTTCCTCGAGCTGTGCGTTAAAATCCGTCGGGCTCGACTCCTCGAGCGTGCTTTCATCGATCGCTTCTTGCTTTCTGTATGCGGCCTGAATCAATCGCTGGTTCAGCGGCACGTCGCGCGGCACATCGAGATACGGCAACACCTGTTCGGCGATACGCTTGAACACCGGAGCCGAAACCTGCCCGCCCTCGTGCAGCCCCACCGGCGAATCGAGCGAAACCATGATCGTCACCACTGGATTGTTGACCGGCGCAAAACCCGTGAACGATGCAATGTAGTTTGTCGGAGAGTATCGTCCCGTGCTCGGATCGATCTTTTGCGCCGTACCGGTCTTTCCCGCCGTCGTCCAACCGTCGAGACGCGCGTAAGTGCCGGTCCCGCCCATTAAAACCACGCCCTCCATTGCTTTCTTCAGCGTCGCTGCAGTCTCTGGACGAATTACGCGCCGTGGTTCCGCCGGCGTCATCGCCCCCGTTGGCGGCAGCAATTTGCCTCCACGCCTCATTTGCGAAATGACGTGCGGGCGATACCAGACGCCGCCGTTTGCAATCGCCGAAACTGCCGACACCAACTGAATTGGTGTAACTCCGATTTCCTGTCCCATCGAAATCGATGCGATCGACGTCGCGCCCCAGTTGTCGACCTTCGCCAACATGCCGCGACTCTCGCCCGGCATATCCACGCCGGTCTGCGAGCCGAATCCGAATGCCCGAATGTAGTCGTAGAAACGCGGTTGTCCGACTTGCAGCGCGATCTTGATCGCACCGACGTCGCTCGACTTCGCCAGAATCTCGCCCACATTGAGCAATCCAAACGACTTGTGGTCGTGTATCCGACGCCCGTTGAAATAGATCGAACCGTGTTCGCAGTCGAAAATGTCCCCGGGCTTGATCGCGTTCTGATCGAAGGCTGCGGCAAGCGTGATCAGTTTGAACGTGGATCCCGGCTCATACGCGACGCTGACCGACCGATTCAAGCGCGCTTCGGCGGGTGAGGCTGACGGATTGTTCGGATTGAACTCCGGCCAGTTCGCGAGCGCTAGAACCTCGCCATTGTTCGGGTTCATGACGATGACGCTGCCGGCCTGCGCTCGCGTCGTCGCGATCGCTGCGGCGAGTTCGCGTTGCGCGATGTATTGAATTTTCTCGTCGAGCGTGAGCGTAACGTTCGCGCCGCGTTCGCGCTGCGCCTCGGAGCCATCGAACCAACGCTGTCGCGCGTCGGCCATCACCACAATCTTTTCGCTCTTGCCGCGAATCAGCTTGTCGAACTCATATTCGATTCCGCCGAGGCCGCGCTCATCGGGATCGACAAAGCCCAGCACATGCGCCGCGAGATCGCGCTTCGGATAAAACCTCTGATTTTCGTCCTGGAAGTAAATCCCGCGCAGATTCAGCGCATTCACCGCTTCCACTTTTTCCGGCGGAAGCTTCCGGCTCACCCACGCAAACGACTTCGACGACTGAAATCGTTGCAGCAGCACATCTTCCGGCACATTCACGATGCCCGACAGCAGGTGCGCCACCATCGTTTGGTCCGCAATTTCTGCCGGAACCGCAAAAGCCGACTTCACCGGCACGCTCATCGCCAGCGGATGGCCCGCGCGATCGTAAATCGTGCCGCGTTGCGGGGTGATGTCGATCG
>DASXPD010000041.1:0-71259 GCA_036493835.1 Candidatus Acidiferrum sp.
CGGCTTTTGCAGGGGCGGTCGACATCGTGCTTTCGCTGAGACGACCTGAGGGTAATGCCAGACCCACTCTGCGCGTTTTGCAAGCCTTGTCTCGATTCTCCGAGACGCCACCGGATTTACTCATCGAGTGGACTGAGAACGGCTACATTTCCCGCGGCGATGCTAAGGCTGCCACTCTGCAGGAAATTAAACGGATGACACTAAGCTTGCTTCCCACCTCGGAAACGGATGCGCTTAGCTTCGATGAACTTTCAAAGGCCACGAAGATGCCCAGGTCCAGCCTTCAAAGGGCACTGAAAGAGCTTCTATTAGACGAGGCGATCTCTAAGACCGGGAACGGCACCAAAGGAAGCCCCAACAGGTTTTTTAAAAAGATTCGTTCCTGCCCAACTTCTTCTGTAGAAGGGCAGAAAGCATCTAGCGATACGCATTGGCGCTCGGAAGTCACAACATGAACGAGACGGCCCAAATTCGGCGGATCGAAGGTCGCTCCGCGAGGCGGCCACTCCTAGCAGAGGTGGGTCGGTTGTTGACAGCAGGAGATGTTGCTTCGATTACAGGACTGTCGGTTGAAACATTAGCTCAGTGGCGGAGCCAAAAGCGAGGTATTCCCTTCATAAAGATCAGCCGAAACTGCGTGCGATACCGCCAAACAGACCTTGACTCGTGGCTTGTCGAGCGTACCGTCCTGACCGATCAGGAACGATCCGAGCGGAGGTAGGTATTCACTATGGCTGTATTCAAACGTGGCGAGACGTATTGGTTGCACTTCACCTTCCGAGGTCGCCGGATACAGGAGTCTACCGGCTTCAAAAACAAGACTGCGGCTCTGCGAGTGGAGGCTAAACGCAAGGCCGAGTTGCTTGAACGCCGTGGCGGAATCTCGAAGCTGAAGCAAGCCCCGAAGTTCGATGAGTTTGTTAAAACATTCCTCGAATGGTCGAAACAGCAACACAGGCCAAAGACACACGAATTGCACTCTGGAAACTGCGCCACCCTGAAACGATTCTTCCGAGGCAAATGGCTGGATGAAATCAGTCACGGAATGGTCGAGGATTTCAAACTCGCGCGAGCTCGGGAGAGGCGTTGGGGCGGCGAAAAGGGAAGCGCAGTATCTGCGGTCACGGTCAATCGTGCTCTCAGCAGTCTCAGGCTGCTCTTTCACTACGCCGAGCGATGTGGCTTTCAGGTCGCCAATCCCGTGAAGAATGTTGAGTTCTTCCGCGAAACGGGACGGACACGGACGATAACGCTCGAAGAAGAGCGAGTCTATCTAGCAACAGCGAGTCAGCCACTAAAAGATATTGCTCGGGTGATGCTCGACACGGGTATGCGGCCGGAAGAAGTCTTTCGGATTGAAGCCGCGAACGTGAACCTCGATCAACGCACTATCTTCAATCCCTTCGGCAAGACAGTGGCGGCTAGACGCAAGCTGACCATGACAGCTGAGGTCTGCAAGATTATGACCAGGCGCATCGCAAGCTCGAACGGCAGATATGCCTTTCCTTCTCCGGACGATCTTGAGCGACCGATAGGGAGCGTGCGGAAGGCTCACGATGGAGCAGTTCGTAGAGCGAAGATTAGTCCAGCATTGAGGCTCTACGACTTGCGCCACACCTACGCATCGAGGGCGGTCATGGCGGGCGTAGATCTCCCGACGCTAGGCGCATTGCTAGGCCACACCACGATTCAGATGACCATGCGCTACGTTCACCCAGCGGAGGAGCACAAACGGGAAGCGACGATGAAGATGGAGAACTTCAAAGTGGCTAACGCGATAAAACTCGCGGAGAGGAGTCAGGTGGTCACTACAATTTCCGCTACAGTGCAATGAAAGCGATGAACACGCGTACGCCCATGTTATTGAAATCATTGGTCGGGGCGCCCGGATTCGAACCGGGGGCCTCCTGCGCCCAAGGCAGGCGCGCTACCAGGCTGCGCTACGCCCCGACATGCACGCGCAATTCGTGCCCCTCAATTCTAAAGCACTAAGGCTACGCTCAGCTACTCCGAATCCCTCGCCAGCCAAACCGCAACCCATCTTCAATCCATCTCTCTTTTTCCTGTTGCCACGCCACAGGACCCGTGCCATACTCCTGTCACCATCCCACACGAGCAGGAGCCTGCCGCAAACCATGCCAGCCGATTCCAAATCCGAAATCCTCCAAGGCACTCTCGACCTCATGGTCCTCAAAACGCTAGCCGCCATGGGCTCCCTCCACGGCTACGGCATTGCACGCCGCATCGAGCAAATCAGCGAAGAAGCTCTCCAGATCAATCAAGGCACGATCTACGCCTCGCTCGTCCGCCTGACACATAAAGGTTGGATCTCCGCCGAATGGGGCACTTCCGACAACAATCGCAAAGCCCGCTTCTACTCCATCACCAAATCCGGCCGCAAGCAGCTCCAAACCGAAACACAAAACTGGCACCGCGTCGCTGGCGTAATCGGCCGCGTCCTCCGAATCACGGAAAGGAGCTGACACAAAAATGCTCGCCTTTCTCAAATCCATCGCCTCGCGCCTCCGCGCGCAAGCTTCAACCCAAACTGTCGATCGCGATTTCCAGCACGAACTCGACGCTCATCTCGAAATGGCCACGCAAGAAAACATCCGCCGCGGCATGACTCCCGAAGACGCCGTCCGCGCCGCGCGCATCCGCCTCGGCGGCAGCACTCAGCTCAAAGAAACAAATCGCGAACTCCGCGGCCTCCCCTTCATCGAAACCGCGCTCCAGGATTTCCGTTTTGCCTTCCGGATGTTGCGAAAAAATCCCGGCTTCTCTGCGATCGCGATCCTTACCCTTGCGCTCGGCATCGGCGCCAACACCGCAATCTTCAGCGTCGTCTACGCTGTGCTCCTCAAGCCGCTCCCATACGTCGATTCCGGTCAGCTCTTCACCGTCTTCCAGCAGGGAATCAAGGATCCCAACAATCGCAACGGTTTTTCGTATCTCAACCTAAAAGATTTTCAACAGCAGAGTGACGTCTTCTCCGATCTCTCCGCCGCTCAAACGCATCAGCTCACACTCACCGGCCGCGGCGATGCCTACGTCATCGACACTTCCGTCGTCACGCCCGATCTCTTCACAACGTTCCGCGTTCAGCCCATTCTTGGTCGCGCGTTCATCCCCGACGATGGAAAACCCGGCGCAGCTCCCGTCGTCATCCTCAGCGAAAATCTCTGGCGCGGCTCCTTCGGCTCCGCTCCCAACATCGTCGGCACTTGGATCTCTCTCGACAAGCGCTCGTTCACGATCGTCGGCGTGATGCCCTCAACGTTTCGCTTTCCCCAAGTGCAGCAGAGCCGCCAGATCTGGATCCCCATCGTCGACGATCCACTCTTCGGAAACTGGCTCGAACGTCGCGGCGGACACTGGCTCAGCGTAACCGGCCGCATCAAGCCCGGCGTCAACCCAAATCAAGTCGACGCTCAGTTCGACGCCATCACCGAGCGCCTCACGAAACAATTTCCCGGAGACAATGACGGCTGGACCGTCCGCATGATTCCCCTGCGCGATTTCCTCGCCGGTGAAGCGAAAACTGCTCTGCTCGTTCTGCTAGGCGCCGTCGGCCTCGTCCTTCTCATCGCGTGCGCCAATATCGCCAATCTACTTCTGGCGCGCGCCACATCGCGCGCGCGAGAAATCGCCGTTCGCGCCACACTCGGTGCCGGTCGCTCGCGCCTCGTGCGCCAACTCCTCAGCGAAACGCTCGTCCTCAGCATCATCGGCGGACTCGCCGGCGTCGCGCTCGCCTACTACGGCGTTCACGTGCTCACCGCGTTCCTTCCGCCGGGGCTACCTCAGGTCAACAGCATCCGCATCGACTACGCCGTCCTCGGTTTCGCTCTCGCTCTTTCCGTCTTCGCCAGCTGCGCCGTCGGGCTCGTCCCCGCATTCCTCGTGGCCGGCTCCGACTTGCAATCCACTCTGCGCGAGGGCGGCCGCTCCGGCGAAAGTTCAGCCTCGCGCCGCGCCCGAAACATTCTCGCCTCCGCCGAAATCGCTCTCGCGCTCGTGCTTCTCGTCGCCGCCGGCCTTTTGCTGCGCAGCTTCTCGAAACTCACCGAAGTTAGTCCCGGTTTCCAGGTCGAAAATATCGTCAAAGCCGAAGTCGCGCTCCCGCGCGCTCAATACGCCACGCCTCAACAACAACTCTCATTCTCCCAAAACCTGCTGGCGCGCCTTCAATCCCAACCCGGCATGCAAAACTCCGCGCTCGCCATCCCTCTTCCAATTACCGACGGCTTCATCAACATCGCCTTCGATATCGAAAACAAGCCGGCCGTATCCGCCGCTGAGGCCCGCATCGCCGATTACGTCGCCGTCACCCCGGAATATTTTCACGTGATGAACATCCCCCTCGTCGCCGGCCGCACCTTCGAGCCGCGCGACAACATGTCCGCGCCCGTCGTCGCCGTCGTTACGCAATCTTTCGTGCGCGCGTATTTCCCCAATGAGAATCCCATCGGCAAGCGCATCGTGTTTGGATTTCCGCCCAGTCCCGGCGTTCCCCGCGAAATTATCGGCATCGTCGGCGATGTGCGCGACGTCTCTCTCGGCAATAATCCCGGTCCAATGATGTACGCCGCTTACGCGCAGTCGCCGTTCCCCGGAGCCTGCATCGCCGTCAACAGCACTCTCGCCACCAGCACCGTCATCGCGTCTATTCGCGACACAGTCGCCGCCATCGACAAAGATCTCCCCGTCACCGACATCGCCACGATGACCCAAGTCGTTCACGAATCGATGGCCCAGCCACGATTCCGCACAGCGCTGATCGCAATCTTCGCCGCAATCGCGCTGATCCTCGCTGCCACCGGAATCTTTGGTGTGATTTCCTACTCGGTGCAATGCCGCACAAACGAAATCGGTATCCGCGTCGCCATGGGAGCTTCCGCACGCGCAATCCTGAAAATGGTCTTGCGCGAAACTCTGATCCTCGCCGCAATCGGCCTGGCCGTTGGCCTCCCAGTAGCCTTCGCCAGTTCGCGCCTACTCGGCCACCTACTCTTCGGCGTGTCGCCCACCGATCCCGCAACCCTGATCGTAGTGTCGCTAACCTTGGCCGCTGTAGCCGCCGCCGCCGGCTACCTCCCCGCCCGCCGCGCCACCCAAGTCGACCCCCTAACCGCTCTCCGCCACGACTAAAGCACCGCTCGGGTGCGGGTTTACACGCAACCGTTCCCGCGCCACAACAACGACCACCCTGTACCCGCGATCGCTTCCCAGATCGCGGGGTTTAGACTCAGCTAAGGCACAACAAATTGTGCGTGCAATATCCGATCGGATCCCTAAGGATGCATCTCCGCTCAAAGCCATACTCCCCGCAATTCAATCCACGCCTCACTCCAAACTCCTCACCGCCTCCAACCGCGGTGCCAAAATTTGCATCGCCGCCAACCCCAACAAATACGCCACCCCCGCCATCAAAAACGGCACCATGTAAGATCCCGTCCACTGCAGCGCGTATCCGACAACTTTCGCAATCAACATCCCGCCAATCGCCCCCGCCATCCCCCCAATCCCAACCACCGACCCC
The DNA here is from genome assembly GCA_036493835.1 of Candidatus Acidiferrum sp. Classification (GTDB taxonomy): domain Bacteria; phylum Acidobacteriota; class Terriglobia; order Acidiferrales; family UBA7541; genus Acidiferrum. Next base: position 5,543 of record DASXPD010000041.1, read on the forward strand.
ACAGCCTCCGACGGAAACATATCCGACGGCAGCGTCAGCAAGTTCGCCGAAAATCCCTGATGCGCCGCCGCCGCCAAGCCAATAATCGCCACCGCTCCCCACAAACTCTCCATCCGGTACGCAAACACAATCGGCAACACGCAAAGCGCGCAAATCAAAAACGTAGTTTTTCGCGCCGCGTTCACGCTTTTCCCGCGATGCAACATCGCCGACGATAACCACCCGCCCGCCATGCTGCCCGCATCCGAGATCACATAAATCGCCACGATCGGCAAACTCATCTGCGAAAGCGACAGCCCGTGCACGCGATGCAAAAAGTCCGGCACCCAAAACAAATAAAACCACCAGATCGGATCGGTAATGAATTTCGTCGCCGCGAACGCCCACGTCTGCCGGTATCCGATCAATCGCATCCACGGAAATCTCGCAAATTTTGGCGAAGGATCGCTGCGGATATAAGCGAGCTCGCCTGCGTTCACCCGTGGGTGCTCCTCCGGCTTGCGATACAACAGCAGCCAAAACACCAGCCACACAAATCCCAGCGCGCCCGTGACGACAAACGTCCAGCGCCAGCCCCAGTGCAGCGCAATCGGCGGCACGATCAGCGGTGTGACGATCGCCCCGATGCTCGTCCCCGAATTAAAAATCCCCACCGCAAACGCACGCTCTTTTTTCGGAAACCATTCCGCCACAGTTTTTAAACTGGCAGGGAAGACTCCCGCCTCGCCAAACCCCAGCGCAAACCGCGCCGCCGCAAACCCTGCCAGCGAGCTGACAAGCGCATGCCCCATCGCCGCGAGACTCCAAAAAATCATCGCGAACGAATAGCCCTTGCGCGTCCCTAGCTTGTCGATCAGTCGCCCAACAAGCACCATTCCCAGCGCATAAGCCGCCTGAAACGCAAACACCAGATTGCTGTAATCAATCTCATTCCACCCCAAGTCGTGCTGCAGCAGCGGCTTCAGCAACCCCAGAACCTGCCGGTCCATATAATTTTTCGTAGTCCCCGCGAGCAGCAGCGCACAAACCACCCACCGAAACCACCCCGCCCGCGACGAAACCGCAGTACCTGCGCCACTTGCAGTAGGCGCAGACCCGTTCACAGCTGCAGCCGCTCCTCCACGCTCCAATGAATTCTCAGTGCTCATAAACGCCCCGCGATATTACCCCGCCCCACCAGCTTCAAACTCACAATTCGCACCGTTCGCAACAAGTAGGGCTTGGGTGCCCAGGCTTCAAAAGACGAACCTGGGAGAACCCAACACTTTTTCACAATTGTTGGTTGAGAACGCAAAACCCAAGACCGAAACAACTGCAAGATGTCCTGGACTGTCATCCCGACCGAAGCGTGCCGCATTTTTCTTCCGCGTTCACTTCCTGTGAACGCGGCGGCACGCGCAGTGGAGGGACCTCGGCACCGTCTCAGTAACTCTCAAGCTCACATGCACGTGCTGGGTGCCCCCAGGCTCAGTGTTCGAACCTGGGTCTTCTCTCACCAATTTTGATAAAGTAAAACCGCAAACGTCGACACACCACGACGACACCCAAAACTCAATGGACACCCGTCATGCGTGATTCCGCCACCATCCTGACCACCGCCTTCACAATCGCAGCGTTTCTCATCCTTGGCCTCGTCCTCGCGAAACAAAACGGCGCCGCCACGCCACGAATTCAAGTCCTCCCCAATGAATCCGCGCGCCGCGTCGACATCGTCATCGACGGAAAACCTTTCACTTCGTACATCTGGCCCGACAATCTCACCAAGCCCGTCCTCTATCCGCTCCGTGCCGCCGACGGCACTGTGGTAACGCGCGGGTTTCCGCTCGAGCCGCGCACCGGCGAACGCGTCGACCATCCGCATCACGTCGGCATGTGGTTCAACTACGGCAACGTGAACAATTTCGATTTCTGGAACAATTCCTACGCCATCAAAAAAGAAGACGCCCCCAAAATGGGCAACGTGCTCCAACGCAAAGTCGTCTCCACAAAGAGCGGCAACGAAAAGGGCGAGCTGACAGTAGAAACCGATTGGATTTCGGGAACGCAAAAACTCCTGCTGAAAGAACACACGCAGCTCATTTTCTCTGGCGATAAAAATTCGCGCACGATCGACCGCGTCACAACGCTGCAAGCCCAAGGTGAAAAGGTAGTTTTTCACGACGACAAGGAAGGCATGCTCGGCATCCGCGTTACTCGCGCTCTCGAAATGCCATCCAACACCGCCGAAGTTTTCACCGACGCCAACGGAAATCCCACCACGGTCGCGAAGCTGGACAACACCGGAGTGAACGGAAGCTATTTAACGAGCGAAGGCAAGAAGGGCGACGAAGCGTGGAGCACGCGCGGCAAATGGTGCATGCTCAGCGGAAAAGTCGGAGACGACCAGGTAACCATCGCGATTTTCGACAATCCAAAAAATCCGAATTTCCCAACGTACTGGCATGCGCGGGGCTACGGCCTCTTCGCCGCGAACCCGCTTGGCCGCAGCATTTTCACGAACGGCAAAGAGCCGCCGCTCAATTTCACGATCGAGCCCAACGAAAGCGCGACGTTTCGCTATCGCGTGGTTATATTTTCTGAGATTGCCTCGCCGCAGACTGCGGAAGCGGAGTACGAGAAATTCGTGTCGGCTTACCGCTGAGAACGAATCGAACTGCGCGGATTGCCGGAGAGTTCAGGTTCGCTTTTCACGATCTCGCGGAGTTGAGATTCGCTTTTCGCGAATTCGCGGCGCGATTCGCGTTCTTCACGATCGTGTTCCCACTTCGCTCGCACTTCGGCGATAAATTTCACTTTGTCTTTGCGCATCCGCGCGATCAATTCCTGATTTTCCACGCGCTCGTGCGCGCCGGCCCACAAAACCATCTCGGTCATCACCGCGCCGAGATCGATTCCTTTGCGCGTCAGCACGTAGTTTAATTTCCGCCCGTCGAGCGGATCGGCTTCCGCCTCGATAATTCCGTGGAATTCCAGTTTTCTCAAACGGTCAGCGAGAATGTTCGTGGCGATGCGCTCGTACGAATCCATAAACTCTTTGTAGCTTTTGAATCCGCGCAGCATCATGTCGCGCACAATCAGCAGCGACCATCGATCGCCCAGAATTTCAATCGACGCATTCAGCGGGCATTCCGAGCGCCGCTTCACCGCGCGTCTTTCCTTTGCCATAAACGTCAGATTACCAGCTTTTTACTTGCATTTCAAAAGTAGTCTCGGCACACTCGCTTTCGCGGTCAACCCTTTCAAGGAGCATCACGATGGACGTCCTTCCTTATCTGCATTTCAACGGCAATTGCGCCGAAGCTTTCGCTTTCTACGAAAAATTGCTGGGCGGCAAAATCACCATGTCATCGAAATTTGGCGAGTCGCCGATGGCCGCTCAGTTTCCCGCCGAGATGAAGGACAAGATCATTCACGTCAGCATGCAGGTCGGCAATTCCGTGATCATGGGTTCCGACGCTCCGCCGAATCACTACGGCAAGCCGCAGGGCATGAGCGTTTCGGTGGCCGTGAAAACTCCCGCCGAAGCCGATCGCGTTTTCGCAGGTCTCGCCGAAGGCGGTTCCGTCACGATGCCGATCTCCACGACTTACTGGTCGCCGCGTTTCGGAATGTGCACCGATCGCTTCGGCATCCCCTGGATGGTGAATTGCGAAGGAGCGCCTGCCTGATTTATTTTTATAAGGTGAGGTAGCCATGTGCCGCAACATCAGGACGCTTTTTAATTTTGAGCCGCCGGTGACGCCGGACGAAGTACACGCGGCGTCGTTGCAGTTCGTGCGCAAGATCACCGGTTTTAATAAGCCGTCGAAGGCGAATGAGGAAGCCTTCGAGCAAGCCATCAAGGACATCGCAAAAATCTCAGGCCAGCTGCTGCATTCGCTGGAAACGACAGCTGCGCCGAAGAATCGCGAGGAAGAAGCTGCCAAGGCCAAGGCTCGGGCTGCGGAGCGTTACGGCACCAATTGATGGGTCGCCAAATTCATCGTTAGTCGGGTGTGGCCGTTTCTGCGGCGCCGCTGGAAGGATTCCCGGTGGCGCCGCGATCTTTTTCTGCGAGTGCGTTGAGGCGCACGAATTCTTCTCGTTCTCTAGCTGCTTTGTCGGACTGCTTCGATTTTGCGTAAGCCTTCGCCAGGCTGAAATGAACTTCGGGGCTCGCGGGATTGATGCGGTTCGCGGCTTCGAGTTCGGTGACGGCTTTTTCTTCTTGCCCAAGTTCGAGGTATGCGCGGCCGAGAACGTAGTGCGTCTTCGCGGAACGCGGAGCTAATTCCACGGCACGTGTGGCGGGCGCGAGCGCGGATTCAGTATCGCGTTTGCGCAGCGCAATCGATGCGAGCAAGACGTATGGCAATTCGGAGCGTGGCGAGATGCGCATTTCTTCGCGCAGTTGCGCCGTCGCCTCGTCGTATTGCGACAGGCTGGCGAGTCCTGTTGCGTAGGCGTAATGCAAGAATGGCGCTGCCGGACTTTCGCGGATCAATTGCTGGAGTTTCGGGAATGCGGCGTCGTACTTGCTGGCGCGCAGCAGGATTGCAACTTCGCCGGACCGATCGAAGAAGCTTCGCTGCGGTGCTGCAACTTCTTCGGGCAGCTTGGCGACGTGCAAGAGTCCAAGACCCAGTGCGAAACGGATTTCGTTGGCGAGCGCACCGGAATCGGCTTCCGGCGAGAGCACACGCGACGCGGCGTCAAATTGCGAGTCGCGGATGAGCAGCAATCCCAGGCGATAGCGTGCGAGGCGCACGGCTTCGGCGCTACCACCTAGGCCCAATTCCTGGCCGCGTTGCAGGTGAATCAGCGCGTTGTCGTAGTCTTTCAGCTCGAATTCGCTGAGGCCCATCACAGCCCATGCGGTTCCGTCTTTTGTTTTTTTCTCCGCAGGTCGCGTTTCGATCCATGTTTTCAAGGAAGCGACGGCAGGCGCATAGCGCGCGGCGGAATAGTCGGCCATCGCTGAGTTCCACAATGTTTCGGGATCGCCGGCAGCGTCACGCTCTGCGCTCGTTTTCGCGGTGTCGTCGCTTGCGGATGCGGCGGCACTCGAGCCAGTCGAGTAGATCGAACGCAGTTTGTCTAAACGAAGCGTTTTGTCTGAGGGAAGCGACTTTTCCGCCGCAAGCTCTGCGCTCAATTGCGAATCGGCTTCGCGAGCCTTGCCTGCTTCTCCGAGAGATTTTGAATACGCGGTCCGGAGGAACGGCGCGTCGGGGTTCGATTTTACGAGCGCGGCCAAACGATCGGCTGCTGCGTCCCAATCTTTCGACTGCATCGCTGCTGCGGCTTCACCGGCGTCTCGAACCAGCCCTTCGCGCGAGGGATTCAGTTCGCTCGGTAAAACTGGTGCGTGCAGCAGCGCGAGACCGAGCGCGGTTTTTGCTTGCGCAGGGAAGTCGGCACCGGAGAATGCCGAAGCGAGCAAAGCTGTGGCGCGATCGAATTCGCCGTCGCGAATGAGCAGCAGCGCTAGATGATATTTCGACACTTGATCGAGTTCGGGATCGCCGCCGGTGCCGAGCTTGACGCCTTTTTCGAGATGCGCGCGAGCGGCCGCGTAGTCGTTGGTTTCAAACTCACATAGTCCAAGGAAAATCCAGGCAGGGCCGCCGGCGGGAGCAAGTTCAGTCAGCTTTCGGAACGCGGGGATCGCCTCGGCGAAATGGTCTCGGTCGTATTCGAGCGTGCCGAGATAGAACCAGCCTTCTTGCCAGTCGGGATTTAACTCGACCGCGCGACGGTAGGACGCGATTGCCTGATCTGTCTGACCGGCGTCGCGCGCGGAAGCTGCCGCCCGAGCTGTGGCCTCGAAACTGTCTTGTCCGGGACGAGCCGACGTGGATGCCGCGGCCGCCGGCACCGAGAAGAGCATCAAGCACGCGAGTATCGCGCCGAGAAACCGGGACTGGGTCAGGAGCTCACCTATATAAGGTAGCGAAATGGGTCGCGTCGGCAACGTTCGCGGGGCAGTTCCAATTCGGGACGAGGGGGAGGGGTATACCCCCCATGTTTTGTGAAGAGTGCGCAAGTGATTTGGTTTGAGCGAGTTGCAGAGGCGTGTTTTTAAGAGTGTGCAACGTGCAGAAAACACTCGGGTTGCGGGAGCACTTATGTGACGTGAATCAGGAGGAAGGTTGGAGCACGGGGCAAACACAGAGCATGATAGCATGATGTTTACCGAATGTCAAATGATATTTGACTTGTCATTCGAACGACCGCTTCGAATCGCGCCGCGTAAGTCGCACATTTTCTGCAACTAAGAAATATTCTGCAGCGTCAGCTCGATCAATTTTTTCGTGGGCGCGTAGGGATCGCCGGGGGCGTCGTACTCCATTGAATAGAATCCACGATAGTTCGCGGCTTTTGCGATTTCGAATGTCTTCTTGATATCGATATTCAGGACTTTGCCGTTGTCGTCGGCTTCGCCGTCTTTGACGTGCGAGATGTTGTAGGAGCGGGCGAACATTTCTTTCATCGCGCGGTAATTGAAATCGAGATCGCCCTTGAGTACGGAGTTGGCGAAGTCGGGCAATGAGCGCAGATAGGGATTATTCACCGCGTCGATGACCTTCGCGACAAAAAATGCATCTTCGGTCTCGGGGTCGTCGTTTTCGAGCGTGACGACAATGTTTTTCTGTGCGGCGTAGTCGGCGACGTGGCGGAGGCTTTCGGCGGTACGGTCCACATCGGGCTTCGAAGACTTGGATTCATTGATGTGAGGACGGACACCGGGCGAACCGACGACGACGGCGACATCGATCCATTTCTTCGAGACGTCGATGGCCTTCTGACGAACCGATGCGTCGGTGTCGTAGTAGCTCTCGCGGACATGCGTTGGAATGTTGACGATGCGGACTTTAGATTTTTCGACGGCGGTGCGAAATTTTTCGAGATATGCGGGCTCAGTGCTTTCGAAATGCTGAGCCAGCGGCTCGATGCCGTGCACACCGAATTTTTCGACGACCTCGGCGGGGAATTGCATGAGAGGAAATCCTTTTAATTTGGCGTCGCGAGCGCGGTTGCCGGGCGCGGTGATGAATGCGCGGAACGGGTAAGAGGCGACCGCGATGCGTTCGCGCGGCGCGGTGGGGAAATCGATGTGGGGCTTGCCTTGGGGCGATGCGCCGAAAAGCGACAGTGGCGTGGCGCCGGCGATCATGCTGCCTGCGGCGAGAGTCGAAAGCGATTCGAGGAACGAGCGTCGCGTGTATGAGTTCATATTTGTCACCTGGATGCGCAACGGATTCTACGATGGGTAGGGGCTGGGGCAAAGCGTTTCGAAGGGGAGGGTTTGGGCGGCGTGATATTGTCTTGAGCATTAGGGTGTTTTTGGGGAGCGGTTGAGAGTGAAGTCTTACCGGCGAAATTTTCTTCGACAATTATCGGCGCTTGGAGCAGGTTTGCCGCTGCATCGCTTGCTACCTCTTGCCGGGGGCTTGATCGGCGGCGCGCGGCGAAGCGATGCTGCGGCTCGATCCACATTCGAAGAGGTTTCTTCAAGCAAGAGCGGGATTCGCTGGGTGCACACGGCGGGGCGATCGGCGGCCAAACATCTGCCGGAGACGAGCGGCGCGGGATGCGCGTTTTTCGATTTCGACAACGACGGCTGGATGGACATTTATCTCGTCAACAGTGGTAAATGCGATTTCTACAATCCGGCGCGGCCGCTGCGTAACGCGCTCTATAAAAATAATCGCGATGGAACGTTCACCGACGTCACGGAAAAAGCCGGCGTGGGCGGCGGTGGATATGGAATGGGTGTGGCGGTGGGCGATTACAACAACGACGGATTCGCCGATCTGTATGTGACGCAATACGGGCGAAGCATTTTGTATCGCAATAATGGCGACGGAACGTTTACCGACGTGACTGAGAAAGCGGGCGTAGCCGCGCCGGGATGGGCGTCGAGCGCGGTGTGGTTCGACTATGACAACGATGGGCGGCTTGATTTGTTCGTTGGTCAGTTTTGTGAATTCAACAAGACGCTGAGCTGCGGAGTGGATAAGGATGGCACGCATCACTATTGCATTCCGCGCATTTTCAAGCCGCGGCCGAGCTGGCTGTTTCACAACAACGGCGACGGAACCTTTACGGACGTGAGTAAAGAGACGGGAATCGCGGAGCATCTTGGAAAAGCGTGGGGAGCGGTCGCGACGGATATTAATAATGACGGGAAGATGGATTTGTTTGTTTCGAACGATACGGTGGCGAATTTTCTGTATGTGAATCGCGGCGGGCGATTTGAAGAGACGGGGCTGGCGGCGGACGTTGCGTACAGCGCGGATGGGCGGGCGCGGTCGGGAATGGGAGTCGATTCGGCGGACTTCGATCAGGACGGGCGAATGGATTTGTTTGTGGCGAACATCGATGAGGAGATTTTTTCGCTCTATCGGAACAGCGGGGACGGGACGTTTGAAGATGTCGCGATGGAGCAGGGTATTGGGATGGCGACGCGGTGGATGAGCGGCTGGGGATTGAAGTTTTTCGACTACGACAATGATGGCGAGCTGGACTTGATGCTGGTGAATGGATTTCCCGACGATCTGGTGGAGGAATTTTCGCATGTGGTTACGTTCAAGGAGCCGCTGCTGCTGTTTCATAACGATGGGGAAAAATTTCGGAATGCGAGCGCAGAGAGTGGGCCGGTTTTCTCGAAAACGTTTGCGGCGCGCGGGCTGGCGATCGGGGATTTTGATAACGACGGGGCGGTCGACGCGCTTGTTTCGGTGAACGACGCGGCGCCGGTGTTGTTGCGGAATCGCGCCGGCAGCGGGAATCATTGGCTGGGAGTGAAATTGGTTGGGAAGAAAGCGAATCGGGATGCGATCGGAGCTCGTGTGACGTACGCGGCGGGGGAATTGCAGCGGACACGGATGAAAGTTGGCGGAGGGAGCTTTTTGTCGTCGCATGATCCGAGGATGGTGTTGGGGATTGGCTCGCGCAAGAAGATGGATTGGGTCGAAGTGCAGTGGCCGGAGCCGAGCGGGTTGGTGGAGAGGTTTGAGAAGTTGGGGATTGATCGGTATGTGGAGTTGGTGGAGGGGAGTGGGAGTTTGAGAGTGGTGGAGTAGGGAGCACAGACAGGAGTGTCTGCGCCACCTATTCGGGGTAGGGTTCGCCTTCGCGCGTGATGCGGATGCGGTGGTCGGTGAAGTTGTAGTGCATTTCGGGCAAGTAGACTTTGGGCATGTGGCAGGACGCGCAGTTTTTTGTGGCGACGGGGCAGGATTTTGCGGGGGGCTCCGAGTTTTGTGCGGTGTTTGGCGCGGCCGCGACCGGCGGATGTTGCGACTGCGCGTTTTGATGGCAGCTCAGGCAATTCGGATCGTAAGCCGCGATTTCGGTCTCAAGAGGCTTGTGCGGATTGTGGCACGCGGTGCATCTGAGGCGTGCGTCGCCCTTACGCCAGCATTTGCTGCCTTCAAGGCGATACGGCTGGCTCTTCGCGTTTGAAACTCCTTTTACGCCGCTGAGTTTTACATCCCACCACGTGGCGTGACACGAGCCGCAAAAATCGACGGCATCGGCGGGGCTGAGTTCGGCGGCGTTGAAGATAGTGCCTTCGGGCTGCGGCGAAACGCCGGCGATTTTCGCGGCTTGCATGGCGGCGACGTGTTTTTTGCCGGGGCCGTGGCAGGCTTCGCACGTTACGCCGGGGACGAGTGTTTTCTCTTCGAAATTGCCGGCGATGTTGGCGCCCGTGGAGTGGCACGCGAAGCAGCGCTGGATTTCACTGCGGTCGACGGGGCGAAACATGGCTTCGTTGAGATCTTTCGCGGAAGTAAGCGCGCGGTCGGGCGTGAATTGCAGATTTTTCGTGGAAGCGAACCACGTGACGCGCGCTTCGTAGAATTTGTCGTCGTCTTTCTTGAAGAGCCAGGATTGGCCGACGCGATCGGTGCCGAACGCCCAGACGAGCGGAGCGGATTGGGTGTGCGTGCCGTCGGTGACCGAGTAGGAGTTCGTATTTTTAGCCGCGTCGGTTTTGATTTCGTAGCGATATTTGTCGAATGCGAATGTGAGCGACGTGTGCGCGCGGAGAATCTCGGAAGTGTTCGCGTGCATCGCGGTTGCGCCCATCGAAGTGCGCGCCTGCGACGTGACGATGGCGGCGTGGCAATTGGCGCACGCGGCGGTGCCGACGAAATCATCGTGCGATTTCGCGTCTTGCGTCGGCCAGAAGCCGGGATCGGCGAGATGGTCGGCGGTGGAAAGCTGCGCGCGCAGAGCAAAATTGGGTGGCCAGAAAGCGAGCGCGAAAGCGATGACGACGAGAAGAAGCGAGAGGCGTTTGCTTGAGCCGGCCATGTGTGAAGAAGGAGAAACCGAAGGCTAGTGTGGAATGAAGGCGGAGCGAAAGCAACGGCGATGAAAGAGCGCGATGTTCTTGCAGATTCGGCTTCGGAAGGGAAGGTCGCGGACTATTGGGGAGGCATTACGGCTGCATTCGCGCGATGCGATGCGGCGCGGCTGGTGGAAGCGCGGACGACGAGTTCGGGTTCGATGGCGATTTCGGCCACGTATTCGCCGTTGCCTTCGATGAGATCGATCAACGTTTTAGCGGCGATTTGGCCCATGCGTTCGAGCGGTTGGCGCACGGTGGTGAGGCCAGGGCTGTTGAATCCGGCGGCGGGGATGTCGTCGAATCCCATGACGCTGACATCTTCAGGGACGCGGAGTCCGGCCTCGCGCAGCGCCCAGATCGCGCCGATGGCGGAAATATCGTTGTACGCGAAGAGCGCGGTGAAGTGCTCTTTGCGTTCAATCAATTGCTTCGTGATCGGGTAGCCCAGCTCTGGAGTGGAGTTGGTGCTTTCAATCTGCACGGTGAGTTCGGGTTTGACGGCGATGCCGAGTTCTTGAGCGGTTTCGCATACCGAGGCCCAGCGCACACCGGAGTCGGAGCTGACCGGATTGCCTTTGAAAAAAGCGATGTCGCGATGGCCGAGATCTTTGAGATGAGACAGCGCGAGCCGCGCCGCGACTTTGTGATCGAGAACCACGTTCGTGACATTTTCGACTTGCCCATGGCCCGCGACGGCGACGGTTGGGAGTTCGAGCTTTTGCGTGATCGATGTATCGGTGGTGATGAATCCTTCGACGCCGCGCGTGACGAGCATCTGCGCGTACGTTTGCAGAAGCGTCATGTCGTGGCGGTGAATCACGGTGAGAAAGAAAAAATTGTGGCGGCGCAGATAATCTTCGATGCCGCTGATGACGAGCGAGCCGTACGCGTCACCGATTTCTTCGGCGATCACGCCGATGGTGTAGGTGCGCTGCAAACGCAACGAGCGCGCGAAATAATTCGGACGGTAGTTGAGATCCTTGGCGGCGGCGAGGATGCGTTTCTTGGTTCGTTCGGGGATGGAACGCGCTGCGGCGGAATTATTGAGGGCTGCGGAGACAGTGCCGGGGGTCAGCCCTAGGTGATCGGCGACGGTCTTGAGGGTTACCCGAGGCTCGCCTCTCTGGGCGAACCCCTTCTTATCCGGGGTGGTCATGCCAGCAAATACTCCAGAAACTGGAGCCTCATTTTTCCGAACCGTGGGACGGGCACAAGCAATCGTTAACGTACACAATACGCGAAAAGGTCGAGAAAAGTAACGGGGAAGCGATCGGGCCAAGACGGGAATATTCCATAAAGCATAGAGGCTTCCAAGTTCTGTAGCGGCGCCAAGCGCCAGAGGGCACCATCCCTGGCCGTCTTCGCGCGAATGGAGGCCCCCGTCGAGCGCGCAGAATATCATTATTTTTCTATAGAATATCATTATTTCTACTTGACAGAATTTGTCCCGCCGTTATCCTCTAATGCAAATGTATTAGTCGTCGAGGTAGTCGAGGGACCACGGGAGTCAGGTCCAAATCTCCTAGCAGTCTAAGCAGGTTAATTCTGGGGCAGCGAAAGGCGAGGCGTTCGCTGCTCAAATTCCGGTGCCGAAAATCGACCGATTTTCGCACGCGGAGCGCATTCAAATTCGAAGGGGTGTGCGAATGAAAATTGAATCAATGAAAGGGCAGTCGGCGCTCTGGAGCCTAGTCCGCTTCGGCGCGTTGATCTGCACGCTGCTGCTGGTTGTAGCGGCGCCGTCGGTGAAGGCCCAGCAATATTCGGGCTCCATCACCGGCACGGTGACCGACCCTAGCGGAGCGCCCATCGCGGGAGCGGCGGTGACGGCAACGAACACCGGCAACAACGCGAGCTACAGCACAACGACGAGCGAGCAAGGCGTGTATACCTTCGCGCAATTGCCGGTCGGCGTGTATGACGTTCACGTGAAGCAGGGAAGTTTTAAGGAATTCATCGCCAAGGCCGCGGAAGTACACGTCTCGACCTCGACGGAAATCAACGCGAAGCTCGAATTGGGCGCCGCGAGCGAAATGGTGACCGTGGAAGCGAGCGCCGTGCAGGTGCAGACGGCGACCGCGGAAGTCGGCGAAGTGGTGGAAGGGCGGCAGGTTCGCGAACTTCCGCTGAACGGCGAAAACTTTATGAACCTCGTGACGCTGTCTCCGGGCGTTTCGACGGCGAATGATTTTAACGGCCGCGACAAAGGCTTGACCGGCGGCAGCGACTTTTCGGTGAACGGCAATCCGTACACCAACAACCTATTCCTGGTCGACGGCGTGAACAACAATGACGTCGGCTCGAACCGCACGATCCTCGTGTATCCGTCGGTCGATGCGATCGCCGAATTCAAGATGTTGCGCAACTCGTATGGTCCGGAATACGGACAGGCGTCGGGCGCGATCATCAGCATCACGACGAAGTCGGGCGAAAACCAGTTCCACGGCGGCGTGTTTTATGCCGGCCGTAACGACAAGCTCGATGCGAACGACTGGTTCTCCAACAACAACGGGACCGGCAAAGCGGAACTTCGCCGCAACGACTACGGCTATAACTTCAGCGGTCCGATCAAGAAGGACAAACTGTTCTTCTGGTGGAACCAGGAATGGAACCGTGAAGTGCGTGGCGTTTCGGTTTCCGCTTGCGTACCGACAGCGGCCGAAAAGGCCGGCAACTTCGCGGCCGACGCGGCAGCTATCGCCGGTGGCGGTCAGGGCACTTGCGGCGCAACGGCACCGGCGATTCCGGCCGGTCTGCAAGCCGCGGGGAACCCCTTCGCGATCGCCAACCCGGATGCGGCGGGCCTTTTGCTCGCGCAGTTCTATCCGGACCCGAACGTCGCCGGCGCGACCGGCACCGCGAACAACTGGGTCGACCAGGAACGCACTCAGCCGAAGTGGAGCGAGTGGAACGTTCGCGGCGACTACGACGTGACGCGCAACAACCGCATCACCTTCCGCTGGACACAGGATTCCTGGACCAGCCCGGCGCCGAATCCGAACCTATTCTGGGGCTCGTCGTTCTTCCCGACCGTCAACTCGGATTGGAGCCAGCCTTCGAAGAGCGTGATGGGCAAGTTGACCTCACAGCTCAGCTCGACGATGGTGAACGACCTCGAATTCGGTTACGGTCACAACGCGATCGTCACAACGCTGGCGGGCACCAACCCGGGGCTCGTCGGTGAAATCAACGCGGCGATTCCGACGGCATGGCCGGCATCCCTCAAGCAGTCCGGCAGCTTCATCAACGGCGGCTCGGCATGGGGTGGTTTGCAGCCCTACGGCAGCGGCCAGTCGTTGTGGAACATCGCGCCGTACACGAACCACGAAGATCTCTACGCGGTTCAGGACAACATCTCGAAGGTCCACGGCAATCACCTCTTCAAGGCGGGCATCTATTACAGCTCGAACTCGAAGTACGAATTCAACAACGGCGGAAACGATCAGCCGGCGATCAACGCGGCCGACGGTCAAGTTTCTGTCGCGACGACGAACCAGCTGGCGAACCTCCTGATTCCGGGTCAGCTCTTCACCACGTCCGAAAACAGCGTGAACGGACTCGCGCAAGTGGTTTGGCACGACATCGAGTGGTATGTGGGCGATTCGTGGAAGATTCGTCGCAACGTGACGATCAACTACGGGTTCCGTTGGTCGTTCTATCGCGAACCGTATTCACAGACGAACACATGGGCGTCGTTCAGCCTTGCGGACTACAACCCATCGCTGCCCGCTTCCGACGCTTGCAACGGCGTCATCATTGTACCGGGAACGAGCCCCTGCACCGCAGCTGCTACACAGCTGGCGTCGCTCGGCATTTCGTTGCCGCTTTCGCCGGGAACGATCGGACCGAACAGCGCGCTCGTCAACAATAACAACCACGACGTTGCGCCCCGCGTTGGTATCGCGTGGGACGTTTTCGGTGACGGCAAGATGGCAATTCGCGCCGGCATCGGTCAGTTCTTCCAACGCGAACTGGTCGGCATCGATGAATCGTTGGCGCGTACTGCGCCATTCGTCATCAACGCCACCGACGTGCGGACACTCGAAACACCCGCACCTCTCGCCAACCCGTCAGTTTCGCCGAACGCGGCGAAGGATCCATCGCCGGTTACTCCGAACAGCTGGCAGTGGAATCTGTCGGTTGAGAAGGAATTGGCAAGGAACACCGCGTTGCAGTTGGGCTATGTCGGCAACACCGGCATTCACCTGACTTCGATGGCGGACCTCAACGCCCTTCCGCAGGCCGATTGGCTCCAGGGCGCCTTCCTCAACTCTGGCAATGGGCTCAACTTGCTCCGTCCGGCAGGCAACTTTGGAACGATCGGGTTGTTTGGGCGCGGTGGCCACTCGTCGTACCACTCGTTGCAGGCGTTGTTCCGCTCGCGTCTGAGCAACTTCTCGTCGTTCCAGGCGTCGTACACCTACTCGCACTCGATTGCGGACGTTGAACTCGACAACTCTTCGGGCAGCGTCAACCAGGAAGCGTTCACCAATCCAGCCGACACCGGCATCGACAAAGGCAACACGAACATCAACCGGCCGCACATTTTCGTGGCCAACGAGGTGTTCTACCTGCCGAAGTTCGCCAACCGCAGCGAAATGGTCCAAAAGACCGTCGGCGGCTGGGAACTGAACAGCATCATCAGCGTCCAGTCGGGCGCGTCGTTGAGCGTGTTCTCGAATGGCGCCAACGGCGTGGGCGGCAGTGCGCTCACCTCGCTCACCGGCACCGGCTTCAACAACAACAACCGTCCGAACATCACGGGCGTCAGCTGCAACGCCGGCGAAAACGGCAAGCAGATCCTGAACCCGGGCGCGTTTACGTTCACCGGATATACCATCGGCACGATCGGAAACGCACCGCGCGGCTATTGCTTCGGACCGAACAGCCGCAAC
The DNA here is from genome assembly GCA_036493835.1 of Candidatus Acidiferrum sp. Lineage (GTDB taxonomy): Bacteria > Acidobacteriota > Terriglobia > Acidiferrales > UBA7541 > Acidiferrum. The sequence continues at coordinate 20,780 of DASXPD010000041.1, forward strand.
GTCGATGTGCAACTGGCCAAGAACTGGGTCTTCCATGAGCGGTTCCACCTGAAGTTCAGCATGGACTTCTTCAATTTGTTCAACCATGCGAACTTCTTCGGAAATCAGCTCGAAGGCACCGGCTTCAGCGCCAGCAACCTGGTTTGCGGCAGCGCGACAACGCCCTGCAGCACGACCAACAACGTCGTCACCGGCCAGACCGGCAGCCCGAACGCAAACTTCGGGCAAGCATCGGCTGTCCATCCGGGACGCGAACTTCAGTACACCCTGAGGTTCTCGTTCTAACGACGAAGCAAAACAATCGTTAAAAGGCCACGGCGGGACTTGAATTCTCGAGTCCCGCCGTTTACCTTTTTTGAGAGTCGATTTGAGCCCGTATTTCCAGCGTTTTCCAGTTCCTTTGAAGGCCCGCGATTTGTTCCCCCGAGGTCGGCGCTCCTCCGTCTTTATCCTCGCCGCTGTTCTGCTTCCGTCTCTCACCTATGGGGGCACACAAGCGCAGAGTGCTCCGCAGCAGAAGGCCGCCGCCAAGCCGGCTGAAAAAGTTCCGCTCAAGCGAAGTCTCAACGCAGCAGAGTTGGAGCTGCAGCGGCGGCTCGATTCCGCTCGTGCGGCACAGCGTGCAGGCGATCCTGCCGCGGTAGCGCAAGCGAACGCGCAGCTGATTGCCATCGCGCTGCGCGAAATCGGCCAATTGCGCCTGCTCGAAGCCGCTTACCCGCAAGCGATCGAGCTCTATCGACGCTCGCTCGATTTCGAAGACGTGCCAGATACTCGGATCGACCTGGCGATCGCGGAGTTGCAGCAAGCGCATCCCGACGAAGCGCTCGCCGACGTCAGCCGCGCTCTCGCAGCCGACCCAAAAAATTCTCGCGGCTATAACGTGCAGGGCCGCGCATGGATCGCGAAGCAGGAATACTCCAAGGCCGCGGAGTCACTGGCGCGCGCGATGGCGCTCGAGCCGGCTCCTGACGTCGAAACCGTGTATTCGCTGGCGATTTGCCTGCTTCAGACGCGCAACCCTAAAGACAAAGACCGCGCCGGCGAAATCTTTCAGCAGATGGTACAGGTCAATGGCGATAGCGGATCGCTGCGCGTCCTTTTCGGCCGCGCTTATCGCGATGCCGACGATATGCCTGCCGCGATGCGAGAATTTCACAAAGCGATCGCGATGGATCCCCGCACGCCCCATGCGCAGTATTTCCTGTCGCTAGCGCAGCTCGCCCAGAATGAATGGAAACCGACGCCGGAAATTCGCGCGGGCTTCGCGAAAGCCGTCGAGTTCTTCCCGCGCGACTATCTGGCGAATTACATGTTGGGTTTTCTTGCGTCCTCCGATCGCGACTACCCAGCAGCGGATCGTTATCTGAAAATCGCGATCGAGATCGATCCTGCTTTGCCCGAGCCGTGGCTCTACCTCGGGCTCGATGCCTACGCGCAGACCGACAACAAACACGCCGAAGAATATTTTCGCAAAGCGATCGAGCTCACGGGCGCCGATGAAGCGCGCTCGAACTATCAGATTCGCCGCGCCTACGTCGATCTTGGCCGCATTCTTGCGAATTCCGACCGTCACGATGAAGCCGAGGTTTACCTCACCAAGGCGCGCGATCTGCAAAATAAGACGATGCAGCAGGGCCAGCAGAATGTCGCATCGCAGATGGCGCTCGCCGGAGGAGCGGGCTCGGCGGCGGCGATCGTGCCGCTGAATCCGAAGACGGAAGTGCAAGTCGCGCCGTTGTTGCCTGGCGATACCGATCCGTTCGCGCGCGTCGATGCATCCGTCGTGGCGCGCGCGAATCTGACGCCGCAGCAAAAGACGGCCGCCGATGCGCAGGAAGACCGTCTGCGCTCGGTGCTCGGATTGAGCTTCAACGATCTGGCCACGTCGGAAGCCGTTCGCGGGGAATTTCTCGCTGCGCTCGGACACTATCAAGAAGCCGAGCGGTGGGATCCCAAAATCCCCGGCCTCGAGAAAAACCTCGGCCTTTCAGCCTATAAGGCGAACAATTTCCCCGAAGCGATCCGCGGATTCTCGGCGGCGTTGAAAGAAAAACCTGACGCAACGCCAGTGCGCGCGATGCTCGGAATGGCCTACTACGGCTCCGATAAATTTTCAGACGCAGTGAAAACATTCACTCCGCTCGGCGTCAAAGGTATGCAGGATTCGACCGTTGGCTACGCATGGGCGAGCGCGCTGGCTCACCTGGGCGAAATGAAAAAAGCGGCCGAAGTCTTGAGCGCCTACGAAAAAGGCGAGCGTCCCAACGAAACGCTGCTGCTAATCGGCCAGCTGTGGATTGAAATCGGCGATTACGCTCGATCGGTCGCTGTGCTGCATCGACTGTTGGAGAACGACCCGCGCTTCGTGAAGGCACACTATTTTGCCGGACAAGCCGATGTGCGCTGGGAACACTGGGCTGATGCGATTACCGAATTTCAGGCGGAGCTTGCGCTCGTCTCAGACGATGCCGAAGCAAAATACAACATCGGATTCGTCTATCTGCAGCAGTCGAAAGTCGAAGAAGCGGCGCGCTTGTTCACCGAGGTCATTGCGGCGCATCCGGATCACGCCAACGCGCAATATCAGATGGGGAAGATTCTGCTCGATCGCGGCGATTTGAAAGGCGCGGTCGAGCACCTCGAGATCGCGACCCGCCTGAGTCCGCGGAGCGACTACATGCACTACCAGTTGCAGGCGGCGTATCGAAAAGAATCGCGTGTAGCGGACGCGGATCGCGAACTCGAAGTCTACAAAGAGTTGAAAGAGCGGCAGCGGGAACGCGATCGCGCGGCGATACCGTCCGCGCAGCGGCCATAAGTTGAAAGGGAATCCGAAAGTGTTGCTGCAACTTTTTGAGACACGCCGAGGCCGCATGCGAATGGACACTCTTTGAAAGCACACTGGCTCGCACGACACGCGAAAGCGTTCGCATTGCTGCTGCTCGCCGCCGATCTCGTCGCGGCGCAAGGCGGTCATCAGGCCCCACCACCTCCGCCTCCCGGCGCGAAAGCGACGAAATGTGCCAATCGCCCGGTGCCGCAACTCGAAGACATCACCGCCAAAGCCGGCATCACGTTCAAGCACGCGTCCGACCCGACAAAAAAATACATCGTCGAATCGATGAGCGGCGGCGTCATCTTGCTCGATTACGATCGCGACGGCTGGCTGGACATTTATTTCACCAATGCACCCAGCGTCGACATGGCGATCAAGGACCAGAAGAGCCGCGGCGCGCTCTATCACAACAATCACGACGGCACTTTCACTGACGTGACCGACAAAGCCGGCATCGCCACGCCATGCTTTGCGATGGGCGGAGCGATCGGCGATTACGACAACGATGGATGGCCCGATCTCTACGTGACCTGCCTCGGCGGAAATGTTTTGTATCACAACAATGGCGACGGCACTTTCTCCGACGTGACCGCAAAAGCCGGCGTCGCCGATGGTCGATGGTCCACGGGCGCAGCGTTTGGTGATTTCGACGGCGACGGCCTCGTCGACTTGATGGTGACGAACTACGTCGACTTCCGCCTCAACGATCTCCCCGGATTCGGCAGCGCGCCCAACTGCAAATATCGCGGCATCGATGTGCAGTGCGGTCCGCGCGGCCTCAAAGGCGCGGGCGATTCGCTGTTTCATAACAATGGCGACGGCACTTTCTCCGACGTTTCGAAAAGCGCGGGCGTCGATGACGCGCCGGGATACTACGGCCTCGGTGTAATTTGGGCGGATTTCAACAACACCGGCCGCCCCGACATTTACGTCGCCAATGATTCGACGCCGAAATATCTCTACAAAAATGAAGGTGGCGGCAAATTCAAGGACGTCGGCCTCGAATCCGGCACGGCTGTCAGCGAAGACGGCTCCGAACAAGCGTCGATGGGCGTCGCCGTCGGCGATTATGCGCATAACGGGCGTCCGTCGCTCTACGTCACGAATTTTTCCGACGAAAACAATTTGCTGTATCGCAACGACGGCAATTGGAATTTCACCGACGTCTCCTACGCCTCGGGCACGGCGCTGCCCTCGCTGCCATACGTAAAATGGGGCACCGCGTTCGTGGATTTCGACAACGACGGTTGGCTCGACTTGATCACCGTACAGGGCCACGTCTATCCGCAGGTCGATACGTTGCCGTCGGGCGCGCGTTATCGCGAGCCGAAATTGCTGCAGCTCAATCAGACCGATGGAACGTTCTGCGATGCGAGCGCCGAAGCCGGTCCCGCGTTGAAACTCGATCGTGCTTCACGTGGGCTCGCTGTCGGAGATTTATTCAACGATGGCAACATGGACGCCGTCGTCGCTGATCTCGACGGTCCGCCGATGGTGCTGAAAAATCACGGCGTGACCGGGCGCCATTGGGTGAGCTTCGAATTGGCGGGAACAAAAAGCAATCGTCTCGCCCTGAATGCGCGCGTCAAAATTGTCGCCGGTGGCGTGACGCAGACCGACGAAGTGCACAGCGGCGGCAGCTATCTCTCACAAAACGATCTGCGTCTCCACTTCGGTCTCGGCGCCGCCAAAAAAATCGACTCCGTCGAAATTCGCTGGCCGTCGGGCAAAGTCGAATCCCTGACCAATCTCGACGCCGATCACTTCTATTCCGTGCTCGAAGGCGCCGGCGTTGTCCCACCCGAAAAGATCCGCCCCGCGAAGCCCAACGCTGTTAAACCCGATAGCCCCGCGAAATAGATTGCACCCGCATCGAGCAAGCGAACTAAACGAAACTCTGGCACAACCGCATCCGCTCCCATAGAATGACCGCGGTCCGAAACAAATCACCACGTCGAGGTGAAACGGTGTCCCGGAAACTGCTGCCCAGCTTTTTGCTCTCCGCTTTCGCGCTTCTGATTCCCGCGGTTGCCAAATCATCCGACAACGGCCTCGCCAAAACTCCGCCGATGGGCTGGAACTCCTGGAATAAATTCCACTGCCACGTCAGCGACGACATGATTCGCGGCATGGCCGATGCGATGGTCTCCAGCGGCATGAAGGACGCCGGCTACGAATACGTCGTCATCGACGATTGCTGGCAAGTCGATCGCGACGCCGCGGGCAACATCGTTCCCGATCCAAAACAATTTCCCAACGGTATCAAAGCACTCGCCGACTACGTCCACTCGAAAGGATTGAAGTTCGGCATCTACTCCGACGCCGGCACACAAACCTGCGCGGGCCGCCCCGGCAGCGCCGGCCACGAATTTCAGGACGCGATCCAATATGCCGCGTGGGGTGTGGACTATCTCAAATTTGATTGGTGCCACACCGGCAAAGATTCCGCCAAAGCCAACGCCGAGTGGTCGTATGCGACGATGCGCGACGCGCTCAAATCCGCCGGCCGCCCGATTCTCTTCAGCATTTGCGAATGGGGCAGCAACAAGCCGTGGCTCTGGGCTGGCGAAATCGGCAACATGTGGCGCACCACCGGCGACATTTCCGATTGCTGGGAGTGCGAGAAACACGGCCTCAGCTTCGTAAAAATTATCGACGAGGAAGACGGGTTGCAAACGTACGCCGGCCCAGGACATTGGAACGATCCCGACATGCTCGAAGTCGGCAACGGCAAAATGACGACGACCGAGTATCGCGCGCATTTCAGCCTCTGGTGCTTGCTCGCGGCGCCGCTCATCGCCGGCAACGATCTGCGCGACATGAGCGCCGACACGAAAGAAATTCTCACCAACAAGGAAGTGCTCGCTGTCGATCAAGACGCCGCCGGCATTCAGGGCCATCGCGTCAAAAAAGACAGCGACCTCGAAGTGTGGTCGAAACAATTGCAGGACGGCAGCCGTGCCGTCGTTCTCTTCAATCGCAGCGGCGCCGAATCGAAAATCTCCGTCGCGTGGCAAGACCTCGGCTATCCCGCGCATCTCACCGCTAACGTGCGCGATCTCTGGTCGCACAAAGATCTCGGCAAAATCAGCGGCAAATACGAAGCCAGCGTTCCGTCGCACGGCGTCGTGATGATCAAGGTGATGCCGTAATCGTGATCGCCGCGGCACCGAATCAAGAATGGGAGAGCGAATGAGCGTCAGACTCGGAGCTATAATTCCGTTGTGCGTCGCCACGATTTTCGCGGGTGCTGGCGCGCTCTTTCCCGGCGCTTACGTTCACGCAAACCCACAAGCTCGCCCAGCCGCAGCCGCGAACAGCGGCCCCGTCGGCATGTTCGAATCGCACGCCGACGTCGGCAAAGTCCTCCACCCCGGCACAACCGAATACGACGCCAACGCCAAGACCTACACGATCACCGGCAGCGGCAACAACATGTGGATGACCGAAGACGATTTCCAGTTCGCGTGGAAAAAAATGTCGGGCGACATCAGCATCACCGCCAACATTTCGTTCTATGGCATCGGCGGCAACGCGCATCGCAAAGGCGTGTTGATGATTCGCCAATCGCTCGACAATGATTCCATCTACGTCGACGCCGCGCTCCACGGCAACGGCCTCACCGCGCTGCAATATCGCGAAGAAAAAGGCTCGATGACGAAAGACATCGAGTCCAACGATTTTTCGACGCAGCGCATGCGTCTCGAAAAGCGCGGCGACTTTTTCTATCTCTATCTCGGAAGCGGCAGTTCTGATCTTCATGCAGCCGGCGCGTCAATTCGTCTTCCGATAAAGGGCGATTTCTACGTTGGCATCGGTGTTTGCTCGCACGACAAAGACGTCACCGAGACCGCGCTTTTCGCCGATGTCGGAATCGCGCCGCTTCCGCCACTCACTCCTGACGGCCCGCTGCCCGTCCTCTACAGCACGCTCGAAACAACGGCGATCACGTCCGACACGCGCCACGTTCTCTACGCCGCGCCCGAAAAATTCGAAGCGCCAAACTGGTCGCGCGACGGCAAAGCGCTGCTCTTCAATCGCAACGGCCGCATCATGAATATGCCGATCGAAGGCGGCCCGCTCCGCATTATCGACACGGAATCCGCGATCCAGTGCAACAACGATCACGGGCTTTCGCCCGACGGCACGCTGCTCGCGGTCAGCGATAATTCCAGCGCGAAAGATAATCATCAGTCGGTGATCTACATCGTGCCCGCGACGGGCGGCTCGCCGCGCCGCATCACGCAGCTCTCGCCATCGTATTGGCACGGATGGTCGCCCGACGGCCAGACGCTCGCGTTCACCGGCCAGCGCAACGGCGAATTCGATATCTACACGGTTCTCGCGTCGGGCGGGGAAGAGACGCGGCTCACGAACACGACTGGCCTCGATGACGGCCCGGAGTTTTCACCCGACGGAAAATATATTTATTTCAATTCCGAGCGCACCGGCACCATGCAAATCTGGCGCATGCATCCCGACGGCAGCGGGCAAGAGCAGGTCACCAGCGACGAGTGGAACAACTGGTTCCCGCACATTTCGCCCGACGGAAAATGGATGGTGATCTTAAGCTTCGATAAAGATGTAAAAGGGCATCCCGCAAATCAAAACGTGATGCTGCGCTTGATGTCGCTGAGCGATAAAAAAATCAAAGTGCTTACGCACTTGTTCGGCGGCCAAGGCACGATCAACGTCCCAAGCTGGTCCCCCGACAGCACCTCAATCGCCTTCGTCAGTTACGAACTGTTGCCAGCAAGACCCTAAACGAAGAGCTTGTCATCCTGAGGCGCCATCAAGGCGCCGAAGGATCTCAACCGTTCGTTACCGCCAAACGCAACCGCGAGCTGTCAGTTCGCTGGTTCGTCCTCGCCGTCGTCATCCGCCGCCGCCACTTTCTCTTTCTTCTCCGCTTCCTTTGCCGGAGGCGCAGCTTTCTTTTCCGGCTCCGCCGCGGGCTTCGACAATCCCTGCGACTCATAAATCGCGTTGAAGAAAAATCTATACGTCCCGTGCGATTGCCCGCGCCACTGTGGCCTGAATCCAATCAAATAGACGCGGCCTTTTCCGTACTGCACTTCCACCGCAGCCGCCTTCCCCTGAATCTTCTCCGGATGCAATAAATATCCGCTCATCAGCGGACTCTGATCCTTCGGATACGCCGCAAGAATCCGCCCGCGGAAACCTTCCTTCGCTTCAAACGCCGGCCCGCGCTCAAACATCACAATCGGATCGTGCGGCAATCCCCAAACCGCCGACGCACCGGAATCCTGAATCTCAACACGGAGCAGGCAGCCCGAGCAGAAGAAGTCTTGATCCTTTACTCCCTCCAAAATATTTTTCACCGGCAGCCCGAGATCTTCGATCGCAAACAGCGAAGCATTGTTGAATGTGATCAGCGACCCTCCCGCTCGCACAAATTCGCGCAAAGCGCTCGTCCCCGCTTCGCCGATTCCGCCGGTGTACATCCCTGGCACGATGCCGGGCCCAAACCCGCTGCGAATTCGGTCCGGCGATTGGTCTGGAATGATGATCGCGTCATAGTGATCGCGCAGATTCCCGGCCTGAATATCGCCGTTGCGCACCGTGATCGGCGCGAATCCGTAATTCTCCAGGATCCACCGCGTCCAACCTTCGTCGATGTTCGCCACCCACGAGCGATACAACCCGATGCGCGCCTTCTTAAGAGCAACGACGTCCTTCGGCGCCGCTGCAATCGTCTTCACTTTCAGCGAATCGTCGCCGGTGATTTTCTTGAGCTTTTCGCGATCGAAACCCGAAACGATCATCGCGCCGGTCTGTGATCCATCGGCGGTCTCGGTATCAGATGTCGCGATGCTCACATGCCCGCCGCCATCGAGAATCGAATTCATCGCCTTGAAGCTTGCGTTCGATGATCGACTGACGACAAACGTTCCGCCGCTTCCGTCGACGCCAACCGTCGGCGGCGCGTACTGATCCAACTTCTTCAACGCCGCACGTTCTTGCGTGCTCACCGGCTCCAGCACTGGTGCAACGAGCACGCCCATCTGCATCGGCAGCGTCCATCCGGTTACGTCATACGGTAATTTCGGTGGTGAACTCGGCGTTTCGCGCAGGTCGGGATAGTGCTGCGCATCAAACAATTCCTTCACCAGCGGCGAAAACGGTTGATCCATCAAGATCACCCACGTGCCCGGAGCGTATTCGCGGCCGTTCGCGTGAAACGGTTTTGTCGCCTGCTGTACCTCGATTCCATTGATCATCATTTTCTGCACGAGCACCGAAGCCTCGTACAAATCTCGTTGTTCCAGCGGCACGACGTACGCGTACGGCGGCTCTTTCGTGAATCGCTTCGCGTTGTCGGCCGCTGCTTGATAGCGGTTGAACAAAAACTGCTCGCGATATTTCGCAGCTGTGTCGAGCACCGCCATCGACGCGCCTTCCATGTAATTCACGGCGTCGCGCAGTCGCCACCAGCCACCGCGCCAAGGGCTGCTGTAGAAGACTTCAGACTTCAAGTCGCGTTGTTCTTTCGGAAATTCATCGACGGGATAAAAACGCGGCGTCGCGTAGCGAAATAGAGCGGTCTCGGTGAAGAACGAAATGCTATTGCGGAAAATATGCGTGAAGTCGAGAAAGCCGGGATACCAGTTGTCGAAGCCGACACGGTTCACAGCTCCCGGCATGCCATGCTCATCGAGATAAACTGCGATGTCGGTGCCCAGCGCGTTCAGCCAGCGCGCCATCAGCGGATGAATGTTCGAGGAAATCGGTTCGACAAATGGCGGAATAAAAATGCGCGTCGGAAACGGGGCCGTCTGGTGATGGCAATAAAAAATGACTGGATCCCATTCGAGTTCGGTCCGCGTCACGTCCCGCGACTCAACCATGTTGTTCATGTAGCCGTCGCGATTGTTGTCGTGGCCAACGTATTCCTGCCACAAATCCGGCAGCGGGCTCACTTCAAATGGCGTGCCAAGGTTTTGCCGGTACCACGCGACGACTTCGTTCTGCCCGTCGGGATTTAGCGTGGGCCAGAGCATCAAGATCACATTGTTGAGGATCGAATCGACTTCGGGATCGCCCTGCGACGAAACCAATTTGTAGGCCAGTACGATCGATTGCTGCGCACCCGCTACTTCGGTCGAGTGCAAGCCGCCGTCGATATGCACGATCGCCTTGCCTTGCTTCGACAGTTCGCGCGCTTCGTCCGCCGTCAATCCGCGGCCGTCGGCAAGTTTTCGCTCGATGTCTTTGTATTTATCGAGAGCGGCAAGATTTTCGGGCGACGAAATAATCGCGATCTCCCAATCCAGGCCGCGGGTAGTCTTGCCGACGTTGATCAGCTTGATGCGATTCGAGCTGGCGGCGAGTTTGTGGAAGTATTCTCGCGACTCGTCGTAGTTGGCGAGGTAGAAGTCGTCGCCGGGTTTGTGGCCGAGCACGGATTCCGGCGTTGGCACATTCGGCGAAGGATTTACGGTCGGTGCGACTTGCGCCTTGGCGGGCGAGATGAAGCAGAACGAAAGCAATGCGCTGGCGAGCAGCGCCCATTTTGTCGTTGTCGGCATGGCGGGAGCATATAGCTGGAAATTCCGAAAGTAAACCGCTGGCGCTATTTGTTTTTTCGGATGCCCGCTGCAACTAAATGATTTTGTCTTTCGAGTAGCAGATCGATTCGAGGTTGCATTCGAGGCAGCGCGGTTTGCGCGCGATGCAGACGCGGCGGCCGTGCCAAATGAGTTGGTGGGAAAACTTGATCCAGGAATCTTGCGGGATGATCTTGATGAGGTCTTGCTCGATTTTCTTTGGGTCTTCGTGTTTGGTTAGATCGAGGCGGCGAGAGAGGCGCATGACGTGCGTGTCGACCACGACGCCGCTGGCGATTCCGAATCCCGAACCGAGTACGACGTTGCCCGTTTTTCGTGCGACGCCAGGCAACGTCAGGATTTCGTCCATCGTTTGCGGGACTTCACCGTGAAAGTTCTCAATGATACCTTTGCTCGCGCCCATGATCGACTTTGTTTTGTTGCGAAAGAACCCGGTTGGGCGAATTTCCTGCTCCAATTCCTTTGGATCGGCGTAGGCGAAATCTTTTGGTGTTTTGTATTTCTGGTAGAGCGTTTTTGTGACTTCGTTGACGCGGACGTCGGTGCACTGGGCCGACAGGATCGTCGAGATCAGCAATTGGAAAGGATTTTCGTGTTTCAGCTCGCAGGTTGCTTCGGGATAAGCTTCATCGAGTTTCCGGAGAATTGCAGCGACGCGCTTTGGGGCCGAGCCATCGCCGACTCGCTTTGCGATTTTCGCTTCGACTTTCGGTTTTTTCGCGGTCGAGCCGATTACGGCTTTCGATGGTTTGGTCGGCTCGTTCTTTTTTGCGGTCTTGCTCTTGGATGGCATCGCGCTGCGAGTATATCAAATCAGTTTCAATCGATTTGGTCTGGGAAATGGCTGCATCTAAACCCCGCGATCTGGGAAGCGATCGCGGCTACAGGGTGATGCTCGCTTTGTTCCGGATGGGGCTAAGTAGAAACCGCCGGCGTCAGTTGCGGAATCAGCGCGAGCAGTCGGCGAAAGGCTTTGCCGCGGTGGCTGTGCTGGTTCTTTTCTTCGCGCGTTAACTCTGCGAAGGACTTTTTCAATTCTGTGAAATGGAAGACGGGGTCGTAGCCGAATCCGCCGGTGCCGGTTGGTGCTTCCAGAATTGAGCCGTTGGCGCGGGCACTGACGATCGCTTCGGCGCCGCTCCGCCCCACCAATGCGATGACGCAGACGAAGTATGCGGCACGCTCGTCGCCGCTCTTTCCGTGCAACTCGGTTAATAATTTCGCGTTGCGTTCGGCGCTGGTAGCGTTCGGTCCTGCGTAGCGGGCTGACTTCACTCCTGGCGCGCCGCCGAGCGCAGGCACCACTAGTCCCGAGTCATCTGCGAAGACAAATGCGCCTTCTTCCAGGTCACCGCTCGCTTCCGTCCAAAGCTGCGAGTAGTACAGGGCTTTGCCGAGAGCGTTCTCCGCAAACGTCGGAGCTTTTTCTTCAAACTCCGGCATTTCCGAAAAACCCGGCACGACTGCGAATTCGATTTCAGAAGAACTGGAACTGGAGTCGGCTGATGAAGCGCCTTCGACAGATGTCGTGACGTTGCGCGCCCAATCCGCGAGCGCACGAAATTCGTCCAACTTTCCGGGGTTCGATGACGCGAGGTACAGCTTAACGGGCGCGCGCACTGAACTTCACTGGCAGGACCGTTCGTTGTTCATCGTTGAGGCGGCGAATTCCCGCGGCGGCAAGCGCGAGCAAATCCTGCATTTCGCTTCCGGCGAATGGGCGGCCTTCCGCCGTCGCCTGAATTTCGACGAAGTGGCCGCTGCCGGTCATCACAACGTTCATGTCGACTTCGGCGCGCGAATCTTCTTCGTAGGCGAGGTCGAGCAGCGCTTTGTCATCCACGATTCCAACGCTCGTCGCTGCAACCGTGTCGATCAGCGGTGAACTGCGCCAGATTCCCGCGGCGGTCATCCGCTCAAACGCCAATGCCAGCGCCACGAAAGCTCCAGTGATGGATGCGGTGCGCGTGCCGCCGTCGGCCTGAATCACGTCGCAGTCGATGAAGACAGTGCGTTCACCCATTGCTTCGGTGTCGGTGACGGCGCGGAGTGAGCGGCCGATGAGGCGTTGAATTTCTATGGTGCGACCCGTTTGTTTGCCACGCGTCGCTTCGCGCTGCGTGCGCTCTTCGGTGGCACGTGGCAGCATTCCGTATTCGCTGGTCACCCAGCCTTTGCCGCTGCCTTTGAGGAATCCGGGAACGCCGTCGTCGATGGTGGCGGTGCAGATGACGCGCGTGTTGCCGAGTTCCATCAGCACGCTGCCTTCGGCCGTCGAAATAAAGTCTGGCGTGATTTTCACGCTGCGCATCTGGTCAGCGTTGCGCCCATCAACTCGCAAAGTTCCTCCGAGAAATTCGTTCGCCCGTTTCACGTTTTGTCGCTGCTACGGTTTTTTTGCAGGTGGCGTCAGTTTGCCGGGGGTGGAACCGGGTGTCAACTTCTGTGACGCACCCGGCTTGTTTGCGCCGACGATGCCAGCAGCACTCGACGCGCCTTTGCCCGGTGGCGCCAGTGGATTCGCGGAATCCGGCAGCTGAGATTTTTGCAGCGGAGCGTTTGACTGCGATACGGGAGTCGCCTTCGCGTTCACCAAAAATGTTCGTGTCAGGTCGAGATGGCCTGCCAGCGTGTCGACTTCCTGGCCGTGAATCAAAATTTTCAGCCATCTCACCTGCGGAACGTTGGCTTCGAGTGTTTTCGTGATGGAATCGACCGCCATTTGCTCGCTCTGAATTCCCGACGGCGTTGACGTTGTCATCGCTTCCGAAAAATCGGCGATGGCTGTGCCGTCGGGCAGCATGTAGAAGGCGAGCAAAACAGCGTCGGGCGGCAAGGTTCGCAGTTCTGCGTCGATCGGGCCTGCGAGCAACGAGTTTAAAACTTGCTTCGCGCGCGCGGCTGGATCCATCGCTAGCGGCAGATCGATGCTTACGGGCATCAGGGAACCGTCGCGGGCGCCAGCTGACCAGAACAGTTTGGCTTTCGTGACTGGTCCGGTGGAATTTGTTGCCGTTGACTGCGTCAGTTCGCGGCGCGCTTGTTCTTCGCTGACCGGTGGCACGTCTTTCGCCTGGTGCAGGCGGCGTCGCAGAACGGGGATGTACAGCGCCGCGATGAAGACGGCGATGGCCAGCATGCCAATCAGATAGGCGCGCCAGCGTGGGTTCATCGGGGCGCTCATGGCCGGTCACCCGGATTGACGGCGGCAACGACGTAGAGCGGGCGGAAGCCGGAGCAGCCGCGCGCGATGGCGTCGGCGATTCCGGGCGCCATGCGATCGAGGATGTTGCGATCTTCGACGGAGACGCTGGCGATTTCGACCGCGATTGCGGGAGCGGCTGTCGTTCTGAGTTGGCGCACGGCGGCGGCTTGCGCGTTGAGCGGCGAGCCTTTGAAGCGTTGGGCGAGAAATCCCTGGACCATGTCGCCAAAGCGGCGGCTGAGCGGAAGAAATGGGGCCTGCGCGCGATCCCACGGAATCATGCCGTTGCTGTCGGCGGCGGATGGGAGATCGGTCATGACGTAGACGCGTGCGGTTCCGGGGAGGCCGGTCGAGCCGACGTGGAGCGAGACGAATACGGCGCCGCGCTGCGCGTTGGCCATGGCGGAGCGGTCGTCGAAGCTGGGATTTTCGTTTCCCTGGCGCGTCTGGATGACTTGGAAGCCATTTTGTTCGAGCGCGATTTTTACCTGGGCGGCGAAATAGAGATTTAGATCGCTTTCGCGGATGCCGGATGCGCCGCGTGCTCCGAGATCGGTGCCGCCATGGGCGGCGTCGAGAACTACGATGCTGGAAGTCTGTCGCTGCGCCTGCGCGGCTGACGCGGCTTGCGAAGCTGCAGGGTTCTGCGCCGGAATTGCTGGGGGCGGCGATGCCACGCTTGTTGGCTGCGCTGATGCCGGAGCTGCGGGAGCTTGCTTTGCGTGCGCGATGAATCCGGTCAGCGCGATTGTTGCGATTGCGGCGAACGTCAGGAGCGCGCGGGTCTTGAATCGCCGCGCCGAACGCTCGTCGCGACGTTTGGGCGCGCGAAGTTCTGCGGCGGATGAATTTGACTGCGAGGACTCAATCGGCACATCGAGCAGAATAACAAACCGCGCTGTGAATCTCAGTGATGGTCGTGGTCGACGGATGCGAAAGAGAGACGGTCGGCGTCGCCGTGAGCGGCCGAGAAATCATCATCCGAAGGCTGACGTGCCTGGCGCGATCGCGGTTTGGTTTACTTCTGAGATCCTTCGCTTCGCTCAGGATGACGGTCCTGTAGGGATGACGGTCCTGTAGTAACGGCGGGCTTGTAGGTCGACAGGCTTATGGGGACACGCCCGTGTGGTTGGTAAGCGGCCTGTGGATCTGAGTGAGCGGCTAGAAACGAAGAAGGGCACGGCGATTGCCGTGCCCTTGCTTCGCAGTCGGCTTGCTCTCGCTCGGCGAGTAGCGCTGAGTGGATTGGGCCTGCTGTCAGTTTTCGTTTAACGCGTTAGCTGGCGGCTGGGGGTTGGTCTTCGTTCTGGTTTTGCTGGCCGCGATGCGCCTTGTGCCATTGCTTCATCGTTTGGCGCTGCTCTGGGGTCAGGAGCGCTTCGGTTTGCTTGTGGGTGTCGCGATGGATGGACTGGATTTTGGCCTGCTTCTGATCAGCGCTGAGAGAAGTGTCGTTATTCACGGCGGCGATTTGAGATTTGGCGCCTTCGTGAATTTTCTTCATCTGCGCTTTCTGATCATCGGTCAGGTTGAGATCCGGACGCGATCGCTTGGCATTATCTGCCGGAGCGGCTTGGGTTTGTCCGGCATCCTGCGGGATGGCCGCGGCGCTTGCGAGCACCGGCGATAGGGAGATCGCCAGCAAGCTTGCCGCGAACAACACGCTTTTGGTGAGTGTTTTGCTGTTCATGGGAACTGCCTCCTTGGGACCGAAGTCCCCCTCGACTGTCAGTTTGTTGAACACTGCCGGTTTGGGAATGTTTTGGGAGGGGAATTGGGTACGCCACCCGGGTGGTTTTGTGGGGAGTGGGGAAGGGGTTTGTTTTGTCGGGGTTGGGGGCGTTGGGATGGTTGTTCTTTTAAAGAGCGTGTAAGTGTTTTTGGTTGTGTTAGTTAGGTCGTTGTGAGTTTCGCTTTTGATTCGATGGATGGGCGAGTCGCGAGTCTTGGCGATTCGGGGCGTTGGGTGACGCGGCTTAGACCTCAAAAGCGGCGCGGGGGCGCCGCAATCCATATAGGGATGGGCGAACGGGTTCGCTGGCGCTGCGATTTCTTAGGATTTGGAAGGACGGAGATGCTGGGCGTGGTTTTCTACGGGGGGAGTATACCACATGAGTTTTCGCGGACTCGATTGGAGGGTGGATGCGGCGTCGTTTGAGGATGAGCTTGGCTGAATCTAAACCCCGCGATCTGGGAAGCGATCGCGGCTACAGGGTGGCGTTGAGCGACCGTGTTTGTCGTTGTGATTCGGGCTGAGGTGAATTTAAAACCCGCACCCTTTGCTCGGAGGGTGCGGCAGCGAAATATGTTGGTGCGATTAAGGACAACGCGCTGGCGATTAGTCGCCGGTGGCGGGTTGTTGGGTGGGGATTGGTTGGGAGGGGATGGGCGCGATGCGGGCTGGGTGGCGGAATTTTTTTGTGGCGGCGTAGCCGAGGACGCCGACGGCGATGATGATTACGCCGAAGAGGAGGCCGTTCATGCCGAGGATGGATTCGTGTTCGCTTTCGACCATGGCTAGGCCGAGGAGAGCTAGGGGGAAGATGCCGAGTGTTGCGGCTCCGGCGAGGCCGCCGGGGACTTTGAATTCGCGCTTGAGGTGCGGTTCGCGGATGCGGAGCACGATCAGGGTGATGAACTCGAGGGAGAGACTGCCGCCGTAGAGCATGATGTCGAGCGTGATCAGGCGTTGAAATCCGAGGCCGAGGCAGAGGGCCCAGCAGCTGGCGAGGAAGATGATCGAAACCCAGGCAGCGCCGGATTTTGCCGTCGTCTTGGCGAAAAATTTGGGGAGCATGCCGTCTTGCGCCATGGCGAGCGGGAGACGCGAATAGCTCATCACCAAGGCGTTGAACATGCCGAAGGCGCTCATCATGCCGCCGAGAACGATGGCGAAGCGAAGCCACTCGAAGCCAAGGATTTTTCCACCGACGACGCCGGCGATGGCTGCCCACGAGCCGTCTTCGGCGAACGCCGAAGCGGGAATGCCGGTGAAGTAGACGGCGACGAACGGAAGGACATAGGTAAGCGAGACGAGCACGACGGCGGCGATCATCGCGCGAGGGTAGGTGCGCTGCGGCTTTTCGACTTCTCCCGCGATGGTGGAGGCGTTGTCCCAACCCATGTAGTTCCACATGGCGATCAGCACACCGCCGAGAAGGCCGAGGCTCGTGCCTGCGGCAGGAGCAGCGGCCTGCGCTTGCGCGATTGCTGCCGCCTTGAACGGCGAGAGCGCGACGATGAATGCGAACGGCGCGGAGAGAACAAAGAAAAGCCAGAGCGACGTGATGCCGACGACGCGGATGCCGGCGAGATTTAAAATGGCGCAAGTAATGACGACGAAAAGGCCGGCGAGAACTCCGTGGCTGGGAACGGCGAACCAGGGAGACATCTGCTTCAGATAAAAAACAAAGAGCGTGGGATAAATCGCCATGTCGAAGATGCTGGCGGCGAGAGAGAGCCAAGCTTCCTGAAATCCCCAGAAATTACCGAGGCCGCGGCGGACCCACGCGTAGTAGCCGCCTTCACAGGGCAGCGCGCTCGACAATTCGCCGATCATGAAAGCGGTCGGCAAACACCACAAAACCGGAAGGAAAAGCAAAATCAGAATGCCGTGGCCGTAGCCTGCGCCGGAGATGATTTGCTCGGTGCCGTAGGTGCCGCCGGAAACCATGAAAAAGGTCGCAGCTACCAGTGGCCAGAGCGTGAGCTTGGCTACATTTTTTCTGGATGAAGAGATTGTCCGCGCGGGGAGATGGGAGGGAAGAGATAACGTACTCAATTTTTACTAACCGTCCTCCTAAAGCGATGCAGGCGCGCGTGAAATTTCTCGGCCAGTTCGCGATTTGAAGAATACAAGGTCTGGGGTGGCGTGCAAGAAAATAATGGGGTGTGGGGAAAAATTTTTTGAGTTGGGCGTGTGCTAGACTTCGCGGTTTGTTTGTGGCTGATGGGTGGTGGAAGTTCGGAGTTGTGAGTTCATTTGATCGTAATGAGGTTGTTTGGTAGCCAAGGTCCCTCCACTTCGTGAGCCGACGCGTTCGCACAGAGCGAACGCGGGGAAAAGGCGTCGGCTCACTTCGGTCGGGATGACAGGTTCAGGTGTTTGGTGGCGAATGGTGCGGCCTGGGTTGGTTGAATTTAAACCCGCACCCTCTGAAGGCGGAGGGTGTGGCACCCAGGGTCAAGTGTGGCGTGCGGTTTTGTGATTGAGTTTGGCTGAATTTAAACCCCGCGATCTGGGAAGCGATCGCGGGTACAGGGTGATGATGATGCGACGGTGGATGACGGGCGGCGTTGTGGTGGTGGCGATGATTTGTGGTGGCGGTGCGGCGATTGCGAACGCGCAAGGGCGCGGTGGTGGCGGTGAAGTTGCGTCGGCTACTAGTGCGCCGACAGCGTCGACTACAAATGCGCCGGTAGCGCCGGCGATGGTTGTGCCGGCGACAACGACGCAGAGTGGCGCGGGACTGCGTGCTATCACGCTGGAGGATTTGTTTGCGATACATCCGGTGGAGGGGGCGAGGATTTCGCCGGATGGGAAGTGGGTGGCGTATTCGGTGACGACGACTTCGTTGAAGCGGGATGAGGATGAGCAGCGGATCTGGATGGTGCCGTTTGCGGGTGGAGATGCGGTGGCGCTGACTTCGGAGGGAGTGTCGTCGGGGCATCCGGAGTGGAGTCCGGACGGGAAGTTTTTAGCGTTTTTGTCGGCGCGGAAGGGCGACACGACGCAGGTGTGGCTGCTGAACCGGCTGGGCGGGGAGGCGACGCAACTGACCGATTTTCCGCAGGCGGTCGATTCATTGTTGTGGTCGCCGGATGGGAAGAGGTTGTGTCTGGTGATGCGGGACGCTTCGACGGACGAGCTGGAAGGCGCGAAGGATCGCGAAGAAGAGAAAGAGGGCGGCGAGAAGGCGGAGAAAGAAAAAAAGAAGGCGGCGAAGCCCTGGGTGATCGACCGGTTGCAGTTCAAGGCGGATGAGGTGGGATATCTGGATCACCGGCGGACGCATTTGTATGTATTTGATCTGGCGAGCAAGAAGATGACGCAGGTGACGGGCGGGGATTACGACGATGCGAGTCCGGCTTGGTCGCCGGATGGGACGAAGCTGGCGTTTTCGAGCAATCGGACGGCGGATCCCGATCGGAACTACAACACGGATGTGTGGGTGGTGTCGGCGGAGAATTCGGATAAGGGCGCGAAGCTGACGCAGATCACGACGAATCCGGGGGAGGATCACTCACCGGCGTGGTCGCCGGATGGAAAGTGGATCGCGTATGTGACGCAGGCCGAACCCAAGCTGATGGAGTATGCGACGAAGAATCTGGCGATTTCGCCGGCGGCGGGCGGCGGAGCGGCGAAAGTTTTGACGCGCGAGTTCGATCGCAATGTCGATGATTTGAAATTTTCGGCGGATAGCCAGAGCGTGTTTTTTATTGCGGATGACGATGGGACGCAGAACGTCTGCAAGATTTCTGTGAGCGGTGGAGAGGTGACTCGGGCGGTTGGCGGGCGGGTGATGGTGTATGCGTATTCGATCGGGCCGAATGGGGAGATTGCGGCGCAGATCGATCGGATGGATCGGCCGAGCGAGATTTATGCGGTGGCGGCGGGAAGCGAGCCGGTGCGGATCACGCATACGAATGATGCGCTGATGTCGCAGCTGAAGATCTCGCCGGGCGAGTATGTGCACTTCAAGAGCAAGGATGGGACGACCGTCGCGGGATATTTGTACAAGCCGCTGGATTATGTGGCGGGGAAGAAGGCGCCGACGATTTTGATTCCGCATGGCGGGCCGGTGTGGGCGTGGTACGCGGAGTTTCAGGCGAAGATTCAGTGGCTGAATGCGGCGGGGTTTGCGGTGGTGACGCCGAATCCACGCGGGTCGTCGGGATACGGGCAGAAATTTTGCCAGGCGATTCTTGCGGACTGGGGGAACAAGGATTTCCAGGACGACATGGCGATTGTGGAGTATGCGATCGCGCAGGGGATTGCGGACCCGGAGAAGCTAGGAGTCGGCGGGCATTCTTACGGCGCGATTTCGACGGATTTTATTATTGGGCAGACGACGCGGTTTAAGGGCGCGATCTCGGATGCGGGCGAGGCGCTGAATATCACGAACTATGGGCACGATCAGTATCAGAAGGACTATGAGACGGAGCTGGGGCGTCCATGGGAAAACCAGGCGTTGTGGACAAAGCTGTCGCCGTTTTACAACGTGGCGAGGATTACGACGCCGACGCTTTTTATGGGCGGGGCGATTGACTGGAACGTGCCGATTATTGGCGGGGAGCAGATGTATCAGGCGATGAAGAGTCTGGGGCGGGAGACGGAGCTGGTGGTTTATCCGGATGAGTATCATGAGTTTCGGACGCCGTCGCATATAAAGGATCGGTTGATGAGGCAGATGGCTTGGTGGGAGCACTATGTGAAGGGGAGTGCGGTGCCGGCTACGCCGAAGGAGTTGGGGTCGCACGATGAGTGAGGGGAGAGAGTTGACAATCGACCGTCGAACTATCCGACGGCGCAGCGTCGGTGGAGCCACCTTCCTCGTTAATTTTGCGCTAATGCACCGGCCGGGCGGAGCAAGCCCCGCCCCTACAAAGGAATCGGAGCGAGCCCGGCCACCACAACTGGGTCGGATGGAGCCGGCAAGATGCCGGCGCTGCCAATTCGAGAGCTAGGATTTTTCGGGGGCGGCGGTGGCTTTGAAGCCGTAGGATTCGTAGCGGGTGGTGATGGAGCCGTTGCGGGCGCTGACTACGGTGAAGCCTTCGGGGACGCCCATACGGGCGCCGCGCCACCAATTGCCGCAGACGGCACCGCCGGTGATGTACTGGGTGCTGCGCAGTGTGACGATTTCGTTGATGTGAAGATGGCCCTGCAGAACTGCCACGACGTTGTGTCCTTCAAATAGCGCGATTACTTCGGGAGCGTTGCCAACTGTTAGCGTGCTGTATTTTCCGGGCGTTGCGGCCTGGCCCCACGTGGTGTAGGCGGTGACGAGCGGGACGTGAACGGTGATGATGATCGGCGTCGTCGCGCCGATGCGCTGGAGGTCGTCTTTCAGCCATGCGAGCTGCATGGTGTCGATGCGGGCGTCCCAGAGGCGGTCGTCGGTGGGCTGGATCGAATCGAGGACGATGAAGTGCCAGCCTTTGTGGTCGAAGGAGTAGTAGGTCTTGCCGAGGCGATCTTCATACATTTTTTTGCCGTAGCCGGGATCGGTGGGGGAAGCGCCGCTGGCGGTGTTGACGCCGAAAATGTCGTGGTTGCCGATGACTTGATGGAGCGGCATTTGTAGAGCGGACTGTGTTTTTTGGTAGAGGTCGAAGACGGTTGTGGCGCGCTGGCGGTTGACGGAGACGGCATCGAAGACGTGGTCGCCGCCCATGATCGCGAAATCGAGATTGAGTCCGGCGATTTTGCGGAAGCACATGTCGCAGCCGTTGGGGGCGTCGAGTTCGGGCTGGATGTGGGTGTCGGTGAAGAAGACGAAATCGAAGTGGGCGGGGGCAGAGGTGTTGGCGGGCGTCGGCCAGGCGGAGGTGGGACAGATGGATGCAGCGGCGGTGGTTAGGGCGGCGGATCTGAGGAAGTCGCGGCGGTTCAGGGGCATGGTGCGATCCTTTGCTGATCGAGTGTGTTTGACTGAGCGGGATTATACTTTCAGATGATGAAGATTGTGCTGATTTCGACGTATGAGTTGGGGCGGCAGCCGTTTGGGGTGGTGTCGCCGGCGGCTTGGCTGCGGAGGGCCGGGCATGAGGTGGTGTGTCTGGATTTGACGCGGGAGAATTTGGATGAAGGGGCGGTGCGGGCGGCGGAGTTGATTGCGATTTATTTGCCGATGCATACGGCGACGCGGTTGGCGGCGAAGTTGATTCCGACGCTGCGCGGGATGAATGGTGGGGCGCACTTTTGCTGCTACGGGTTGTATGCGCCGATGAATGGGGAGTATTTGCGCGGGCTGGGAGTTGGGACGATTTTGGGCGGGGAGTTTGAAGGCGAGTTGGTGAAGTTGGCGGAGAGACTTCAGGGGCTTAAGCCCCTTGGTGCCCAGAGTGAAATGTCGGACCTAAAGGTCCGACCCCCTAAAGAGAACTTCATCACTTCCGAGGCGTCTGCGAGTGGCGAAAGCGCGGAGAGACAGGTCGAGAAAGAAATTTCGCTGGAGCGGTTGGCGTTTTTGGTGCCGGATCGAGGGGGGATGCCGGCGATTGAGAAGTATGCGCATTTGATTTTGCCGGGCGGTGGGTTTCGCGTTGTGGGGTCGACGGAGGCGAGCCGGGGGTGCAAGCATTTGTGCCGGCATTGTCCGATTGTGCCGGTGTATGACGGGGTGTTTCGAATTGTGGCGCGGGATGTGGTGATGGCGGATGTGCGGCAGCAGGTTGAGGCGGGGGCCGGACATATTTCGTTTGGCGATCCGGATTTTTTCAACGGAATTAAGCATGCGTTGGAATTGATGGCGGAGTTTCATCGGGAGTTTCCGGATGTCACGTATGACGTGACGATCAAGATTGAGCATTTGCGGAAGTACGAGAAGGAATTGACGGTGCTGCGCGATACGGGGTGTTTATTTGTGATCAGCGCGGTGGAGTCGGTGGATGACGGGATTTTGGAGCGGCTCGATAAGGGGCATACGCGAGAGGATTTTGTTTTTGTTGGGCGCAGGTTTCGCGAGCTGGGGATGACGCTGCATCCGACGTTTGTGACTTTTACGCCGTGGACGACGCTGGATGGGTATCTGGATTTGTTGCGCGTGATTGTGGCGGAAGATTTGGTGGAGAACGTGGCGCCGGTGCAGTTGGGGATTCGATTGTTGATACCGGAAGGGTCGCGATTGTTGGCGTTGGAGGAGACGCGAGGGTTAGTTGGCGCGTTTGATGCGGAGTCGCTGGTGTATCCGTGGCGGAATGTGGATGAGCGAGTGGATCGGTTGAGCGAGGCGGTGCAGGCGATTGCGGCGGATGCGGATGCGAAGAAGCAGTCGAGGTTGGAGGCGTTTGCGCGGGTTTGGGCGGCGGCGCATGAGGCGGCTGGTGTTGTGGCGCCATCGTTGAAATTAGGCGACGGGCGGGCCGTGCCATTTTTGAGCGAGCCCTGGTATTGCTGCGCGGAGCCGACGAAGGCGCAGTTGGTTTCGATTGGAGCGGTGGCTTCGAAGAAGGCGGAGGCTGCTGTGGGCGGCGTCGAGCGTGCGGGAATTTCGGCGGATGGGTTTGTGTGATGAGCGCGCGGAAAAAATTATTGTTGTTTGCGGCGAAGCTGGGTTACCAGACGCGATCGCTGGATGAGGCTGCGCAGCGGCTGGGCGTCGATGTGATTTTTGTGACGGATCGATGTCATCAGCTGGACGATCCGTGGGGCGATCGTGCGATTGCGGTGCATTTTGAGTCGCCGGAGGTGGCGGCGTATTCGGTGATGGAGGCGGTGCGGAAGTTGGGGCCGAACGGAGAGGCTGCGGCGATTGACGGAATTTTGGCGTTCGGGGATCGGCCGGCGGTGACGGCGGCGTACGTGGCGCGCGGATTGGGGATTGCGTACAACCATCCGGCGGCGGTGGAGGCTTGCCGGAGCAAATTGCGGATGCGGGAAGTTTTTCGCGATGCGGGATTGCGCGGGCCGTGGTTTCGAAGCGTGGCGGTGTCGCCGGTTGCGGAGCCGTCGTTGATGGGGATTTCGTATCCGTGCGTGCTGAAGCCGATGTCGCTTTCGGCGAGTCAGGGAGTGGTGAGGGCGAATTCGCGGGAGGAATTTGTTGCGGCGGGGGAGCGGATTCGAAGACTGTTGGGTTCGCCGGAGATTTTGGCGCGGAAGGAAGCGGGATTGGATCGGCTGATTGTCGAGGGATATATTCCGGGGCGCGAGGTTGCCGTGGAGGGATTGTTGACGGATGGGGAGTTGCGGGTGCTGGCGATATTCGACAAGCCGGATCCGTTGGAGGGGCCGTATTTTGAGGAGACGATTTATGTGACGCCGTCGCGGTTAAGTGCGGCGGAGTTGCGGGAGATTGAGCGGAGTGCGCGGGATGCGGTGAGGGCGATTGGGTTGACGCAGGGTCCGGTGCATGCGGAGTTTCGGGTGAATGAGGAGGGGGTTTGGCCGTTGGAGGTGGCACCGCGGCCGATTGGCGGGCTTTGCGCGCGGGCGCTGCGGTTTGTGGGGGCGGACGGGGACGGCGCGGCTGCGCCGATTGGGCTGGAGGAATTGTTGTTGAGGCACGCGGTGGGATTGGCGGGCGGCGAGTGGGGGCGAGAGGCGGAGGCTTCGGGCGTGATGATGATTCCGGTGCCGAAGAGTGGGGTGCTGGAGCGCGTTGACGGAATGGAGGCGGCGCGAGGGATTGCGGGGATTACGGAAGTGGAGATTACGGCGCGGGTGCATGACTTTATTGCGAGCTGGCCGGAGGGGTCGAGTTATTTGGGATTTTTGTTTGCGTGCGGGGCGGAGCCGGAGGGGGTTGAGCGGGCACTGCGCGAGGGGCATGCGAGATTGAGATTTACGATAGCGGATCGATTGGCGGTCGAGCATCCGGCGACTGGGAAGATGGTTGGGCGGAGTTAGGAATTAGGCGCGACGCGCAGTTTGGCTGGAATCGCAGTCACTCACAAAGAAAAACGCCGACAGGGGATGCCCTTCGAAGTTCAGGCTAAACCGGCGCTACTACGATTCGAAATTTGAACAGGAGTTAACCGCTAGCCTTTGGCTTTTGGCGCGACGTAGCCTTCGGGTAGGGCCGAGCCTGCGCCGAAGAAGAATAGCTCCATTTGCTCTTCCATGATTTTTTGCGAATTGGGGTCGAGCGGGTTGAGGCGGTACTCGTTCATCACCATTTTGGAGTGCTCGATCCACAGCTTCCAGGCGTCTTTAGAGACGCTTTCGTAGACGCGCTTGCCGAGATCGCCCCTCCAGGGCACGCGGTCGAGGCCGGGCATTTCACGGCCGAACTTCACGCATTGGACCATGCGGGTGCCTTGCTTCGGTGGTTCGCTGGATGCGGGTGGCGTAGGACCGCAGGAATCGTTGGCCATGGTGGCTCCTCGATAGAATCCATTTGACGATAGCGTAAGCGGGGAGGAAATTCCAGTTGACGCAGGCGGTTGATGAAACTTAGTTGCAAGTGGTTTCGCTTCGCGACAAATTTCGAAGATCGGCTGATTGTTATGCGTGGGAAACTTAAAACGAGAGTAAACTTTTCGGCGGGTAATTCAGGGACTCGCCTTGGAACTTCCGAGCCGCACGATATCTGCGGAAAGATTAGAAGAAGAGTGGCGGCGCGAGATACGGCAGTTGGCGAGCGCTAGAGCGGTGGAACGTCTTTGGGCGAAAGATGAGTCGCTTTGGCCGCATGCGAAAGGCGAGAAGCGGCTCATCACGAACAATTTAAATTGGCTCGATTTGCCCGATCAGATCGGGCCGTACATGATACGCGCGGCGGCGCTGGCGGCGACTGCCGAGCGCGAAGGATTTCGCGATGTGGTTTTTATCGCGATGGGGGATTCAAATCTTGCGGCTGAAACGGTGGCGAAGACTGTTTCGCCGAAACGGCCGCAGCGGTTTTTTCTTCTGGATAGCACCGATCCCGCCTCGATCCGTACCGTCAGCGATCAGCTTGACCTCGACCGAACGCTTTTCGTTTTCGCGAGCAAGTCGGGAAAACGGATCGAGACGCATGCGTTGCTGCTGTATTTTCTGAATCGACTGCGCCTGCACAAAATGGCCGAGCCAGGCCGATGTTTCGTCGCGGTCACCGAGGACGGGTCATACCTATCGGAACTAGCAACAAACTACGATTTTCTTGCGATTTTCAAAGATCCGCCGGGGATTAAGGGGCGATATTCATCGCTCATTCACTTCGGATTGCTATTGTCCGCGGTCTGGCGAGTGGACCCGCAGGAATTGGCGATGCGGGCGAAGGCGGTGCGGGAGCTGTGCAAGCGGGCACCGGATGACGGAAATCCGTCAGCGGAGCTGGCGGCGTTTATGGCGGCGGCCGAGGTGAGCGGGAGTGACAAGTTGTTGTTGCTCAGTTCGAAGGCTCTACAAGCGTCGACGTACCGCATCGCACAGTTGGTCGGAGCGAGTACGAGCAAGGGTGGGCAGGGATTGATTCCGCTGTGCGGTGGATTGCCGGGTGCGAGCGAGGCTGCGTTGAGGGGCTGCGTTGCGGCCGTGCTGAAAATGCGTGGCGCGGAGGATCCGGATATGACGACGACCGAGGCCACGTTGAGAGAGTGCAAGGTTCCGACGGTCACCATCGCGATGAACGGGCCGGAGGACTTGGGCTCGGAGATGTTTCAGTGGGAGATTGCGACAGCGCTGGCGTGCTCGTTGCTGGAGGTGAATCCATTCGACGAGCCCGACGTGCTGGAGGGACGCGAGCGGGTTTCGGCGCTGCTGGATGACTATGTGGCGAAGAAGGTGTGGCCAGCCCGCACGGCGCGCGTACGGGAAAAGGGCATCGACCTGTATGCCGAAGGGGAAATGCGGCAGTACATCTCGACGCTGAGTCTGGGCGAAGCGCTGCGAACGTTTTTGGAGGCAATGCCGACCGGCGGCTACCTGGCGATCATTACGTTTGCGAGCAGCAGCAGGGAAACCGAAGCAGCGCTGGGGCGTATCCGTGAACATCTCGCGTCAAGCCGTGGAATCCCGGTACTCTTGAGCTCGGGGCCGCGCTATCTTCGATATTTCGAGCAGGTCTACAAGGGTGGGCCCGACAAAGGCCTCTTCCTCATGCTGACCAGCGCGTCTACGGCGGACATTGCGATACCTGGAGCCGGATACACGTTTGGACAGCTGCAAATGGCGCTGGCATTGGCGGATTTCGAGTCGCTGGAAGTACACCGCAAGTTGGCAATGCGCCTGCATTTCACGCAAGGCCTAGAGCAAGGGTTGGCTGAAATCGAGAAAACCATCCTGAAACTCTAAGGACACGAAGATGGCTGGGTAAACGCGCCGCTACGAGAAACGCCTGTGCGGCTGGAGTTGGGTAGGCCTACATGCCCCCTGGGAACAAAACGGTGTTGTAATGTCCTCGAAATGAAGGAGTCGCGGACTTGTCGAAAATTACGGCGTTGTTCTGGGACATTGGCGGAGTGATCCTGACGAACGGGTGGGACCGGCATGCGCGCCGGGACGCGGCCGAGAAGTTTCACCTGGATTGGGAGGAGTTTCAGGACCGGCACGATTTTTCGTTTCCGGGTTTCGATTCGGGACACATCACGCTGAACGAATATCTCGACCGAACGCTGTTTTACCGGCCGAGGCAGTTCAGCCGGGAAGAATTTGTGGAGTTCATGTTCGCGCAATCGAAAGAGTATTCGGATGTGCGAGCCGTCCTGAACCACGTGACGGAGTCAAGAAAGTATTCGATAAGCTCGATCAACAACGAGCCTCTGGAGCTGAATCAGTATCGAATTGAAAGGTTCGATCTCCGGCGGAACTTCACAGCGTTTTTCAGCTCGTGCTATGTGCGGGCGCGGAAACCCGACGAAACAATCTTTCGCATGGCGCTAGAAGTTACGCAACGTACCCCGGGCCAGTGCATCTTTATCGATGACCGGATGTTGAACCTGGAGAGCCCGAAGCGACTCGGAATGAATGTGATCCATCACCAGAACGCGGAACAATTGCGGGCTGAGCTGCAAAAATTCGACGTTGAGGTATAGTGTCGCCATGCCGACAAAAACCGCGAATAGCCACGAAACCGAGCAGCGCGAGAAGCCGCAGGACGCCAATCGTGTGAACGGAAATAACGCCAATGCCGAGCCATGCACGGTGGTGTTGTTCGGGGCGTCGGGCGACCTCGCCAAGCGAAAGGTGATTCCAGCGATGTTCGACCTGGCGAGTCACAACGCGTTGGGGCCGTCGTACGCGATCGTCGGCTTTGCGCGCACGCCAATGAACGATGAGAGTTTTCGCAGTTCGCTCGGCGATGCGGCGAAGTCGATGTCGGAAGTTGGGCCGATCGATCCGAAGAAGTGGGACGACTTCGCGTCGAACCTGCACTACCACTCCGGAGAATACGGCAACGCCGAGGATTTCAAGAAGCTCGCCGAGCACCTGAAGGATCTGGAATCGAAGAAGAAGCTTAGCGGGAACCGGCTGTTCTATTTGTCGACGCCGCCCGAAGTGTACAAAGACATTGTCGAGCAACTCGGCGCCGCAGGTTTGGCGAAGCCGTCTTCGCCGAATTCGTGGGTGCGTATCATCATTGAGAAGCCGTTCGGGCGCGACCTCACATCGGCGAAAGAACTGAACAAGATTGTGTTGAGCGTTTTCGAGGAATCGCAGGTGTACCGCATCGACCACTACCTTGGAAAAGATACGGTGCAGAATTTGTTGGTGCTGCGGTTCAGCAACGGGATTTTTGAGCCGCTGTGGAACCGGAACTACATCGACCACGTGCAAATCACAGCTGCGGAGACACTCGGCGTAGAGCGGCGCGGCGGATTCTATGAGACAGCGGGCGCGCTGCGCGACATGATCCAGAGTCATGTGCTGCAGCTGACTTCGCTGGTTGCGGTTGAGCCGCCGGCGTCGTTCGACGCGACCGCGGTGCGCAACGAGAAACTGAAAGTGTTGCAGTCGATTCGCCCGTTCGATTTGGGAATGGTGGCGCAGTCGGTGATTCGCGGGCAGTATGCGGCGGGTGAGATCGACGGCAAGGAAGTGCCGGGCTATCGCTCGGAGCAGGGCGTGAATCCGAAATCGCGTACGGAGACTTTTGTGGCGGCGCAGGTGTTGATCGACAATTGGCGCTGGGCGGGAGTGCCGTTTTACCTGCGAACCGGGAAACGGCTGGCGCGACGCACGACGGAAGTCGTGATTCAGTTCAAGAAGGCGCCGCACATCGTGTTTCGCGAGCGCGAGGTCGATGCGAACCGGTTGGTGTTGAATATTCAGCCGGACGAAGGAATTTCGGTTTCGTTTGGTGCGAAGCGACCTGGTCCTGATATGGCCATCGGGAACGTGACGATGAATTTCAGTTATCGCGAAGGATTTGGCGACGGAGCGCGCAGCGCGTATGCCACGCTGTTGAGCGATTGCGTTCGCGGCGACGCGACGCTGTTCGATCGCGGTGACAGCGTCGAAGCAGCGTGGTCGCTGGTCGATCCGATTCTCGATGTATGGAGCGCGGCCAAGACCGCGAGCGTCCCGCAATACGCCTCGGGAAGCTGGGGGCCGCGCGAATCCGATGCCCTTCTGGAACGCGAAGGGCGGCAGTGGTTCAATTCATAGCCAGAGCACCTCGCGCACAAGTACAATACTCGCCACGATTCACATCATAGACAGGGGGCCAGGTGATCCTTGCCGGGGACGTAGGGGGCACGAAGTGCAACCTTGCGCTGTTTTCGGAAAAAGATGGAAAGCTGACGACCGTGTTCAAGCAGCGGTTCGCGAGCAAGGAGTTCGCGCATTTTGAGTTAATTGTGAAGGAATTTTCGCGGCAGGCGGCGCCTTATATGTCGACGGATTACGTCGAAGCCGCGGGATTCGGCGTTGCGGGCCCGGTGATCGACAATCACGTGCGTGCGACGAATTTGCCGTGGACGGTGGATGCGAAGATTCTTGAGAGAGAGTTGGACGTCGAGAGAATCGTGCTGATGAACGATCTCGGCGCGACCGGGCACAGCATCGAGCATCTGTTGCCGGAAGAATTCAGCGTTTTGAATCAGGGGAAGCCCGAACCGGGCGGCACGATGGCGTTGCTGGCGGCGGGCACCGGGCTGGGGCAATCGATTTTAGTGTGGGATGGCGAGAAGGATGGCGGGCGATATCGCATTGTGCCGTCGGAAGGCGGGCATTCGGACTTTGCGCCGCACACAGAGCAGCAGATCGAGTTGCTGCGGTTTATGCGGAGACGCTATCCGCAAGTGAGTTGGGAATTGATTTTGTCGGGGCGGGGATTTCGCACGCTGCATGAGTTTCTTGCGCCGGAAGTGAAGCATCCGACGTTTGAGGATCCCGATGCGGATCCGGCTCCGGAGATTACGAAGCAAGGACTGGCGGGGACATGCCCCGTATGCGTTGAGACGCTCGATCTGTGGACTTCGATTTATGGAGCTGAGGCGGGGAATCTCGCGCTGAAGGTGCTCGCGCTGGGCGGCGTTTATGTTGCGGGCGGGATAGCTGTGAAGATCATCGAGAAGATTAAGGACGGGAAATTTTTTGCGGCGTTTCGCGATAAGTGGAAGTTTGAGAGCGTACTGGAGAATATTCCGGTGTCGGTGGTGTTGAATGAGTCGGCGCCGCTGCTGGGCGCGGCATATGAAGCGCTTGCCTCGGTGCGGAAGTAGCAGAGATGGGCACGAACCGAGCCCGATGGGCCGGTTGCGATAAGAAATCTCAAGATCCTCGAACGGTTAGCGCTTACAGAATGGCGAACGCGCCTTTTTGCTGTCGAACGCTCGCGAAAGCCGCATTCTAAACGTTTTGACACGAGCGGCCGCATATTCAAGCACGCCGTTCTTTGGTAAGCTGAGGCGTTACTTAGGTGAGGAGTTTTTTATGAGCAGCACTGCGACGACATCAGTTCCCGATCTTCAGAACTATTTCAACGGCGCTTGGCAGCGGTCGTCGGCGACGGAGTATGTCGACGTGGTGAATCCGGCTACGGCGGAGATTTTGGCGCGCACGCCGCTTTCGACCACTGCCGATGTGGATGCGGTGGTGAAAGCCGCGGCCGATGCATTTCCCGCGTGGCGTCGTACGCCGTCGGGCGAACGCGTGCAGTACCTCTTTAAGCTCAAGAACTTGCTGGAAGAACACATCGACGAAATCGCGCGACTGATTACGATTGAGAACGGGAAGACGTTTGGCGAAGCCAAGGCGGAAATGCGTCGCGGTATCGAAAACGTCGAAGTAGCGTGCGGCGTTCCCCTGATGATGCAGGGGTACAACATGGAAGACGTTACGCCGGGCGTCGATGAGATGCAGATCCGGCAGCCGCTGGGAGTTGTTGCTGCGATTGTGCCGTTCAATTTTCCAGGGATGATCGCGTTCTGGTTTCTGCCTTACGCGATTGCGTGCGGCAACACATTCGTCATGAAGCCGTCGGAGCGCGTGCCGCTCACGATGAAATACATCATGGAGTTGATCGAGAAGACGGGGTTACCGAAGGGCGTCGTAAATCTGGTGAACGGCGGAAAGACGGTTGTTGATGCGCTGTGCGATCACCCGACGGTGCGTGCGATCAGCTTTGTAGGTTCGACGCCGGTTGCGAAGCACGTTTATACGCGCGCGGCGATCAGCGGAAAACGCGCACAGTGTCAGGGTGGAGCGAAAAATCATGTTGTGGTGCTGCCCGACGCCGATATGGATTTGGCGACGCAGATTATCAGCGACAGCGCGTTTGGATGCGCGGGGCAACGCTGCCTGGCGGTTTCGGTTGCGGTGACGATCGGCGAGGCGCAGAAAACATTCGGCAACGCGATCGCGGATGCGGCGTCGAAAATCAAGATTGGCAACGGGCTTGAGGCAGGCGTGCAGATGGGGCCGGTAATCACGCCGCAAAGCAAGCAGCGGATCGAGTCGATGATCGGGCTCGGCGTGGGCGAAGGGGCGAAAGCGGTTGTCGACGGCCGAAATGCGAAAGTGCCGAATCATGACAGCGGAAATTTCTTGAAGCCAACGGTGCTTGATGGGCTGCCGCTGGATAGCCAGCTAGCGCATACCGAGATTTTTGGTCCGGTGCTCAGCCTGGTGCACGCGAACTCGATTGATGAGGCGATGGAATTTCTGAAGCGCAGCCCGTATGGGAATCAGGCGTCGTTGTTTACGACGAATGGAGCGGCGGCACGCAAGTTTCGCTACGAAGCGCCGGCGGGAAACATTGGGATCAATATTGGAGTGGCAGCGCCGATGGCGTACTTTCCGTTCAGCGGATGGAAAGAAAGCTTTTTTGGCATCCTGCACGGGCAGGGAAGAGATGCGGTAGAATTTTTCACCGAGTCGAAGATCGTTGTTGAGCGTTGGTCGCGGCAAGAAACGCGGAAGTTCTGACGCTGGCAATCCAACCAACGAAATAAAATGACCACGAATCCGAGACGTTCGGCGGGCGTCGATGTGCACGAGCGGATTGAGTGCGCCGAGACGCTGGCATCCCGTTTCTATAACGATCCATCCATTCTTGAGGTTGAGCGAAAACAAATTTTTCTTCGCACGTGGCAACTGGTCGGCACGCTCGACCACGGCTGCGGCGAAGTCAATGGCGCGAAGCGCACCATTCGCGACCCGGAGAGTTTTTTCACGGCGGATGTTGTCGGCGAACCGGTCGTTATCACGCGTGATAGGGATGGCGTGCTACGAGCGTTCAGCAATGTATGCCGCCATCGCGCGGGACCGATCGCGGCGGGCAGCGGCTGTAAGAACGCCTTGCGCTGCGGATATCACGGCTGGACTTATACGCTCGACGGCAGGCTGATCGGAACGCCGGACGTCGAAGGCGTGGAATTTTTCGATCGCAGCATGATGGGAATGGTGCCGCTGCGCGTCGAGACATGGGCGAACTTCATCTTCGTCAATTTCGATTCGAACGCGGAGCCGCTCTCGGCGTTTCTGGGCGATATTCCCGAGCAAGCGCGCGGGTTTCGATTTGACGGGCTGAAGCTCGTTGAGCGGCGAGATTACGTCATCCAGTGCAACTGGAAGGTTTACGTCGATAACTATCTCGAGGGTTATCACATTCCGATCGCGCATCCGGGGCTGATGCGTGAGATCGACTATTCGCAATATCGCACCGAAACTTACAAATATTATTCGCAGCAGTTCGCGCCGATCCGCGCGGTCAAGCCGAGCGAGACTAGTGAGCGATTCTACGCACCGGGAAGTAGCGGTCAGGCGCAAGAGGCTCTGTATTTTTGGGTGTTTCCAAATTTGATGCTCAACATTTATCCGGACAACGTTTCGACGAATTTGATTGTGCCGTTGTCGCACGACAAGACGCTCACCATTTTTGAGTGGTTTTTCCATGATGCCGCCGGCGCGGCGACGCAGGAGAGAATCAAAAGAGCTGTAGCGTTCAGCGATGAAGTGCAGCAGGAAGATGTTGGACTTTGCGAGAGCGTGCAGCGGGGATTGCAATCGAGTTTGTACGATCGCGGGCGGTACTCGGTGAAACGCGAAAACGGCGTGCATCACTTCCACTTATTGCTGGAACAATTCCTCAAAGCCGCGACGTAGACGTTGCGGAGTCGGCGAATCCGCCCCGACTCTCCCTATTCTCCGGTCCACAAACAAATTCGATTCGACACCGATTGAACGTCCGCCATTCTCGTTCTCAGTTGAATCCGACCGCCCAAAAGAGCCTTCGTATCGTCGCTAAAGGACGCGGATGTTATTGTATATAAAAGACTTGTCCTATATTTAGCGCGAAGACTTATTTCGCAAGGACTAAAACGCTAGTCCTACGGCCGAGGTGACCAGGGGGCTAGGCCTTTCCATACCCCTGTACCAGTGACCAGGTCCGGAAACCTTCCTAAACTCATTCACGGATGAGGATTTACGTGCGCAAGACCGGATTGATCACGAAGCCTGTCGGCTTCCTTATGCGACGAACTGAGTCCGCAGGATCGCGGCTTTTGAATCTTTACGGGGCCAGAGCGTTAAATGTCTAATTATCTGCGAGTTACAACTCATTCGCTTCTGCTCATCATCGCGCTGGTCGCGGGATGCGGCACAAGAACACAGACTATTTCAACTTCGCCAAACGACTCCACCACACCGCCGCCCACTACATCATCGCCGACCCCACCGCCGACACCACCGACTCCTCACCTAGACCACATTGCGATTGCGCCTCCTTCACTGACCGTGGCTCCCGGCCAAGCATTTGCTTTCACTGCCTCCGCGTTCGATCAATTCAATAAGCCCTTCACTGTGCCTATCTCCTGGACTTCGGACGGCAACCCAGTAACGAACGGCTCGGGCACCGCGCAGAATACCGGCGAGGGTTCGGCGGTCACTCACATACGCGCCGTGTCAGGAATTGTGACCAGCAACGCAGCGGTCCTTAGTGTTACCGGGGCTCCGTCGGTTCTGACGTCCGTTTCACTGATGCCGCTCAATCCGACCGCGATTTTCACCGGGCAGACGCAGCAATTTTCCGCAGCGGGTTTCGACCAGTTCGGAAGCATGCTGCAAGGATTGAAGGTCGTCTATTCGTCGAGCGATCAGACGGTAGCGACGATCGACGCGACGGGCAAAGCGACAGCGTCGTTCACGCACCCCGGAACGACGGTGATTACTGCGATCGTCGGCGGTATCCAAACGAGGAGCAGCACGCTCGTCGTGAATCCTGCGCCATCTGTGCTCTATGCGGTCGTTATCACTCCAAACGAAACGACCACGCCGGCAATTCCAACGATCCCGGCGCTCACGTCTTTCAAGTTCATGGCTTTCGAATTCGACCAGTTCAATCAACCTTTGTCGATTCCGCTGGCCTGGACGACGGACAATGGCAACGCAACGGTAAACACGAGCAACTCTGAAGGCGCACTGAGCGGCACAGTGACCGGTGTAACGCCGGGTGTCGTGAAAATTTCGGTTACGGTTCCGAGCCTTCCGTCGTTCGCTGTTCCGGCTTTCGAACTGACCATCGGTAATCCGCCGCCCCCGGTCCTGACGTCTTTGCGGATCACGCCGATGCACGCGACGTTCAACGTGGGCGATACGCAGGAATTCACCGTGCACGGCAGAGATCAATACGGCGACGCGTTCCCGATATCGAGCCCAATCATCTGGACGGCTCCGACGGACGGATCGTCGGATGTCTCTCCTAGCGGCCTCGTCACCGGCGACATCGCCGGACAATCGTTCGTCACCGCTTCCGTAGGCAGCGTCACTGGAATGGTATTTTTCACGCTTACCACGCCGCCACCGCCACCGCCGGTTTTTCCTGCGATTTCGACTTTATCTCCCCCGATTGCCATGAGCGGTAGCGCGGACCTGCAGTATCTGACGATTACCGGAACGAACTTCGCCGCGAACACGATGGTCAACTTTGGCTCCGACGTTCTCACGCCAAGCACGGTTTCTGCCAATTCGATCACGGTGCAGGTGCCCGCCGCAGACTTGGCGCTGGCAGCTACGTTGGCCGTCACGGTCGCGAACCCCGGAGTTGTACCGGCGACGTCGAATCCACTGAACTTCGTTGTGAGTGACTTTGGCTTCGTTTCAATCGACTTTGACGACGGCTATCAGTCGATGTACGACAACGGCCTGCCGATTTTTGACGCCGCCGGAATTCGAACCACGCAGTACATCATCACTGGAAGTCCGGGCAACGCGGTTGTGAACCCAGATGCAGGCCCCGTTGGAATCGCGGACGTTTCCGGCAATCCCGAATATCTAACTTGGTCGGAAGTCCACACCATGGCGGCAAACGGTCACGAGATCGGAGCGCACACTCGTACGCACCAAAGCCTCTCCACGCTCTGCGGACTGACGCAGCCCGGTGGAACCGTGAAGGCGCCTTGCGTTGACCCGGGTGGAAATCCGACGAGCTTCGATGACACCTTGGATCTCGAAATCGGCGGCTCAAAGTCAGACTTGATCGCACAGGGATTCAACCCATTGACGCTCGCATATCCGTACGGAGACTACGGCTATCCGAGTCCTACTGTCGGACAGGCAGTGCAGTCCGCGGGTTACCTCGGAGCGCGCGACTCCGACTCCGATTTCAATGGAATCAATGCATGCGCGCCGGGGACGCCAGTCGACCAGTGCAATCATCTGTACCCATTTTATCTTTGGAGTCAGGGCGCCGAGAACGATTTGAACACCATGCAGACTCAGGTCAACGCGTGGATTCAGTATGCGCATGACAACAAAGTTTGGCTGATCATCCTGCTGCATCGCGTAGACGAAAATACGCCAGACTCTTCAGCGATCAGCATCGACTCGACCCCAGCAGCAGCGGCTGCCGCGGGACATCCCGCAGGAGTCGCAACTCTTCAAGGCATCGTCGATTACATTCAGCAGAACGCAATCAGGACGGTCACGAATTCCGAGGGCTTGGTCATCGAGAATCTGAACGGCCAAACCTCCGCGTTCCAATTTCCAAAGTAGGAAGCATCAGCTCTCCCGCGAAGACTGAGTCTGACTCTTCGAACATAGGCACACGTCTACGAAGAGCGTAATTGTTCTCGAAGGTTCTGAGCAGCTGTTCCAACGGCGCGGCTCGTCGCAGTTTTACCACCGCCAACTAGTCTTCCCGCGAGGGGTCCTCGTTTGCCTGCGCCAAACCGCAGGAGTAAACTTTCTCGCAAGTGTCGGAAAATCCTCCTATTGTCGGTCGTACCGTTGCTCACTACACCGTTCTCGAAGCAATCGGCGGTGGCGGCATGGGCGTCGTTTACAAGGCCGAGGACACTCGCCTTGGCCGGCGCGTCGCGCTGAAATTTCTTCCCGACGATATTTCGCATGACCCAGTGGCCATCGAGCGATTCCGCCGCGAAGCGCGCATGGCCTCTTCGCTCAATCATCCGAACATCTGCACGATTTACGATATCGGCGAGTTCGAAACCCGCCCGTTCATCGCGATGGAGTTGCTCGAGGGCCAGACCCTCAAGCAGCGCATCGCCAAGAAATCGTTCGGCATTTCCGACCTCCTCGACATTCTTATTCAGATCACCGACGGCCTCGAAGTCGCTCACGCCAAAGGCATCGTCCACCGCGACATCAAGCCCGCGAACATTTTCCTCGTCGACCGAGGGCCCGCTAAAATTCTCGATTTCGGATTGGCGAAGCTCACCGAATATCGGCAACCTGCAACGAGCGCCGTGAGCGAGTCCTCCATTCCCACGCAGGTGCATTTTCTAGACGATGGACACACCAGCCCCGGCACATCCATGGGCACCGTCGCTTACATGTCGCCCGAACAAACGCGCGGCGAAACGTTGGATGCACGCACCGATTTATTTTCCCTCGGCGTGGTGATGTACGAGATGTCCACCGGCGTCCCACCATTCGCGGGTCCCGTCCCCGCGCTCATTTTCGATAGCATCCTGCACGGCACGCCGACGCCTGCGACAAAAGTAAATCCGAAATTGCCATTGGCGCTCGACAACATCTTGGACAAAACGCTGGAAAAGGATCCGGCGCTTCGTTACCAGACAGCCGGTGAACTTCGGGCCGACTTGAAGCGGCTAAAACGCGACACCGACTCCGGTCGGTCGCAGTCGGTTGCTGCTTACTCCGTAGGAAAAAGTCGCGGACTCGTTGTTCGCCGTCGACGGATCGTCTTGGGCGTCGCTGGTGTTTGCGTGTTCGCCGCGATGATCCTTCTCGGATATTTCGCCACGCGCTCGGTTCCGCCACCTCGCGTTCTGCGAACCATCCAACTCACCAGCACGAATCCGCCAAAATCCGGAATCGTTACCGACGGAGCACGCCTCTATTTCATCGAAGGTCAATCGCGCCTGTCGCAAACCTCAGCAACGGGCGGCGAAACTTTCCCGATGACCACCGCTTTAGAGGACACAGGGTTTGCGAACGTTTTTCACATTTCGCCCGATCTCTCGGTGCTCCTCATGAACACAGCCTTGGGCACGGCTCTTGACGGCCCTCTTTGGGCGGTTCCCGTGCTGGGTGGCACACCGCGGCGCCTGGGAAATCTTGAAGGCCACTGCGGCGCATGGTCTCCCGACGGAAAGAAAATTGCCTATTGCAAGGGGAACGACGTAATCCTCGCCAACAGCGATGGCGGCGAGCCGCATCGCTTATTCACCGCAGCAGGAACTCCAAGTTATCTCCGCTGGTCGCCCGCCGGTTCGATCTTGCGGTTCACCGTCAGCGATCCGCGAACGAATCTTCGTGCCATTTGGCAATCGTCGTCCGACGGCGGCAATCTTCACGCGTTGCTTCCAGGTTGGAGCGGCGCACCGAATGAATGCTGCGGCAGCTGGACACCCGACGGAAAATATTTCGTCTTTCAAGCGACAGGTGACGCGACAACAAACTTGTGGGTAATGCAAGAACGTGCCGGTTTTCTTTCTTCTCCGCCTCCACCGGAGCAGCTGACCACCGGACCGATGAACGTCGGCACGCCGGTTCCCGGCCTCGACGGGAAAAAACTCTTCGTGCAAGGTTGGCAGCCACGCGGCGAATTGGTGCGCTACGATTCGCGATCGTCGCAATTCGTTCCTTACCTTGGCGGAATCTCCGCCATGGGACTCGACTTTTCTCAGGACGGCCAGTGGGTGGCCTACAACGACGCCACCGACGGCACGATGCGCCGAAGCAAAGTCGACGGAACTCAAAAGCTTCAGCTCGTGCTGCCGCCCATGGTTGGCTACCTTCCGCGATGGTCTCCCGACGGCAAGCAGATCGCATTCTTTGGCCATCCGCCAGGCGAGCACTTTCAAATTTATTTGATGTCCGCGAGTGGCGGCTCGCCCGAACTGATCTATCACAACGACACCAACCTGGCGGATCCGGGTTGGTCGCCCGATGGAAAGTCTCTAGCGTTCGGAGAAAACTCGCTTAATAATCAGGGCTCTGCGATTTACACTCTCGACCTGAAAACGCGAAACGCTACAAAACTCCCGGGTTCCGACGGACTCTATTCACCGCGCTGGTCGCCCAACGGTCGCTACATCGCGGCCATCCCTCTTGATTCTCTGAAGCTGATGATTTTCGATACGACGACGCAAAAGTGGGCTGCGCTCGCCAACATTTTCGTTGCGTATCCAACCTGGTCTCGCGATGGTCGCTTCATTTATTTCGATGGGACCGTCGACAACAAAGAAGGCTACTTTCGCGTTCAGGCGTCCGACGGCAAGATCGAAAAACTCTTCAGTCTCGAAGGATTTCAAGCCGCCGGTGGAGCTTTTGGAAATTGGAGCGGCCTCGCTCCCGATGGATCACCCCTGCTCGTACGCGACGCCAGCATTCAGGAAATCTACGCTCTCGATTGGGAGACGCACTAATCTCAAAAAGCAGAGTAGCTTCGTCGCAGGAAGCAGCTGATCCAAAAGCTGCTACTGCAATTTTGCGTATTCAGACTTGGCTTGAATCAGGATGGGAACGTTGGGGTCCGCGTCTTTCCAAATCTTGAAAAAGTCGTCGTACGCCGCTCGAGCCTTGGGCGTATCGCCCGCAATTGCTTGGGCCCGCCCAAGTCCCAGATGTGCCAGTGCGCCGATGGGCTCGTTGAGCGCAACGCTGGACCAATCCAATATCTTCTGAAACTCCGCAGCCGCAGCAGCTCCTTGTTTTGAGGCAAGAAGAGCCTCGCCTCGAACATAAATAGGATACAAGTTTGTCCGCAACGTGTTGCTGCCCGGAACGCCAAGCTCATAAGGCGAAGCGACAGTTAGGATTTCCACCGCTTTCGGTGAATTGCCGGGAACACTGAGCGCAATCTGTGCTCGAACCGTTGGCAAATAATTGAGGCGAACGACCGTATCCGCCGGAAAACGTTTGTCCAAATCATCGGCGATCTTTTGCGCGTGCATTGCATCGCCGGACAACGCAAGGGCTAGAGCTGCAACATATTGAGTGTCGCGACCACTCAATGTGGCGAGGCTGGCGGCCGCGCGCTGCTTTGCCTCCGCACCGTTTCCGTACAGCGCTTCCCAAAGTGCCGCACCAGCTTCGTTATCGGCGGCCATTTCTTTGTCGTCGGAATGCCCGGTGGAACTAGATGCCTGCCGAGACAGCTCGCGAGCCTTGCTCACTTTTCCGGAGTACGCCGCCGTGCCCGACTCCAACACCAACATCACGTTTTCGTTTCCCGGTTTGCCGGCAGCCCATGCAACCTGTTCCGCCATTCCAGCGGCGTCCGACCTCAAGAATGCGAGATCGTAGAGATTGATACGCAACGCTCCTGAATCGAAACTTTTTGAGATCGCCTCTTGAGCGGCAGCGTTGGCTTCGTCGAGGTGTTTCAAATAGGTGTAGCCGAGAACGAGATTGGTGTAACTGAGGCTATCGGGGGGGCTGATGCGCATGGCCTCGCGAAACTCCGCGAGAGCTTTGTCGTGTTGCCCCAGCGTTTGAAACACGACTCCTAAATTTGTTGGCGCAACTTCCTCGCGAGGATATATCTGCGCCCAAAGCTCATAGACCTTGCGAGCATTCTCCAGATCACCTGTGACGAAATCGTAGTAGTGCGATTCGATGTAAAACTTTTCCCATTCACTGACGCGAGTGCGAAGCGCATACGATTTGCCGGTGTTTTCAGCGGCGAGATTTTTTTCGCCAAGGTTGTGATACGTGGTTCCGAGAATGGCATAGGCCATTGCAAAATTCGGATCCAGTTGGATCGAGCGCTCCAACAGCGGTACAGCCGCCGTGTAATCGGCTTTGACCCACATGTTCCGCCGACCCAGGCTGTAAGCCTGCAGCGCTTCCAGCGATGGAGTGGTCGCCTGCTCGATCGGCGTATCCAGCTTCTGAATCGTCTTGAGAGACTCTCCAAGTTGTTCTCGCAACCTGGTGGAAGCCGAGCCCAGCGCGCTTAGAACCGCTTCCTTCCCATTCGCGGTGACTTGCTCCTGCGCGACGTAATCTCCTGTCTGGCAATTCGTCGCGCTGACTCCGATGACATACTGATTGCCGATGTTTGAGATCGTGCCGGCCAGAAACGCTTTGCTTCCCAGGCGTTGGCAGAGTTCGCCCGACATCTTGGGCGTCAGCTTGCTCTCTGGGGGAATCCCCATGAGCCGCAACTCTTGTTGAATCCGCGGCTCTGAGACCAGACTCAAAAAAGGCGATTGCTGAAGCTGCGCAGCGAATCCTTGTCGCAACGTTTCGTCAAAAACTGGATCGCCGGTCTTGTTCGTGAAATTCGCCAGCACGACTGTGTCGGCCTGTGTCAAAGCATGCGCGTGTCGCGTGTTGTAGAGCCAGCCACCGATCGCCAGAACGACGATTACAATCGCCGACCCGGCCGCGACTTTCCAACTGACACTCCGGCGCCGCGGCAAATCCGACGTTGCCGCCGGCAACGTCACCGTCGCAGGCGCTGCAACTTGGCCGGATTCCGTGACACGTTTCAACTGCGACAAATCGGCGCGAACCGCTGCGGCCGTCGCGTACCTTTGGTCGCGATCTTTCTCGATGCACTTATTGATGATCTCTTCTAGTTGCGGCGGAAGCTGTGGATTCAGGCTCCGGACGGACGCGGGCGTGCGCGTAAGAATAGCCTCGATAATCGCGCCGCCGGTTCTGCCGCCAAACGCGGGTTTCC
Source organism: Candidatus Acidiferrum sp. (assembly GCA_036493835.1). GTDB lineage: Bacteria > Acidobacteriota > Terriglobia > Acidiferrales > UBA7541 > Acidiferrum. Next base: position 61,619 of record DASXPD010000041.1, read on the forward strand.
CCGTCGCCATTTCATAAAGCAGCAGACCAAGCGCGAAAACATCGGCGCGTGGATCCAAATCGTCGCCACGAACATGTTCCGGCGACATATACGCCGGCGTGCCGCTGATAATCCCGACGATCGAAATACTTTCCTCGGTCGATTTCGTCGACGAATCGCCAGCGCCCAGCCCCAGGACATCTTTGCGCACAAGTTTCGCCAGACCGAAATCGAGCACTTTCGCTTGCCCGCGTTTGGTGACGAAAACATTCGACGGCTTGATGTCCCGATGGATGATGCCTTGCGTATGGGCCGCATCGATTGCGTCGCTGATTTGAATTCCGAGATCGAGAATTTTTTCGATCGTCAGCGGATGGCCGTGGATATGCTCCCGCAGCGTCTCGCCGTCGATGAACTCCATGGCGATGAAGGGAAGGTGGTCTTGCTCACCGATGTCGTAGATTGTGCAGATTCCCGGATGGTTGAGGGCCGATGCAGCGTGCGCTTCGCGGCGAAAGCGCTCCAGCGCTTGCGTGTCTTGCGCCATTCCGTCGGGAAGAAATTTCAGGGCAACGGAACGGTCCAGTCGGGTGTCGACAGCCTTATAGACAACGCCCATTCCTCCAGCACCGAGTTTCTCCAGGATGCGAAAGTGAGAAATGGTCCGGTCAATCATGAGTGAGGTCGTGCCACCTGCAGCCGGCCGATCCGGATCAGAGCGTTTGGTCGTTCAGCGTATCGGTGTCCGCTTTTTTCCGCTCGCCCTTGGGCGGTTTTGGTGATCCCAACATGTTGAGCGCGCGAGATCCATCGCCGTAAGCGCTCAAATCGGCCGATTGTTCCAATTCAAGAGTGATGTTTTTATTGCAGACGGTGCAAACCAACGCGCCATACGCCGTGCTGTCCTTTTGCAGGAACATGTTGAAGCGCATGACGCGTTCGCAACAAACGGGAATCCAGAGATTTGAGGTTTGTGGAGAAGCCAAAGATCACCTATCCCGAACGGATTGGCAGGGAGTATACACTGAAATCCGTCAGCTGATTCCAGCTCACAGTAAGTCATGACGGGGAAATGGCGCGCCGGGGAGACTCGAACTCCAGACGCTTTGCTTAGAAGGCAGAGTTGAGAGCGCCGAAAGTACTTGCTGTATTATGTTTGTAAGGTGGCCCCCTAGCTCAATGGATAGAGCTTTCGGTTTCTACCCGAATGGTTGGGGGTTCGAGTCCCTCGGGGGCTACCAAATTTTAGTCAAAACTTTACGAACGACCGAAGTTTTGGAGCACTGTGGAGCAACACGCCGGAAAATCGAATCCGGCGCCAATCGCAACGACCTCGCGGCGTCTCTGTTTCTTTCGCCCAGTTTTACTTCGGATTCGCGCGAGTGAATCTCGTCGCGTCATTCGGTCGTGCGAATTCCTCGCCGAACGTGAACTGAGAATCTCTCGCTCTCAATTCGAACCGTCTTTATTGTCGCGAAGAGGCCAATCGCCACTTGTTTTGAGATAGAAGAGAGTTTCTATGGGATTCCAGAGTATTGGGCACTCCTGTTTGCCACATCGATAGTGAGTATCGGCTGTGGTTTCGAGGCGAATCATCGCTTTGCGGTGCATGGGACAGACGGGCGATCTGTCGATCAAGTCGGGCTCCTTTACGTATTCATACTTACGTATAAGAGCGGGTAGTCGTCCAAAAAATACACCCTTCCGAGCTTATAATTTAACGAAGAGAAAAGCCTTAAGGTCATGTAAATAAACAGCTTATACGAATTTCGCTGCTTAGAGGAAGTTGCGGCACTTCGTGAGGCGGATTCTGTCGCCCCGGCCGGCGAGGCGACACTCGCGCCTGTCGCTTACAGCTTTCGATAGTCGTCGTTTTGGGTGACGACCGTCAGGTGTTTGCGGACGCCTTCAATGGTGGCACCCGTAGCGTGACTCGTGCCGTCGGGTAACTTATCGAACCGCACCGATAAATTCATAATGTCGGTCGGATCATCGATCCACGAATGGATCGAAATGCTCACCAACTGCTTTTGATCCTTGTCGAAAATGATCGTGACCGAATCGTTGTTTCGAATGTAGTTGCGAATCACGAACTCAATCCGCCCCGCCGCGCCGCCCACTCCCGGTGTAATCGAAACGTTGCCCTTCGAATACGCTTCCTGAATCAAATCCTTCTGGGGTGGAATGTACTGCTGCGCCAGATCCTTCATCTGGTCGGCATATTCCTTGTATTCCTCTTTCTTTTTTTCAATGACCCGCTGGCGCAGCCGCCCACCGTGTGCGCTTTGGTCCTGAGCCGGCGCGTCGATCGGAGTCTTGACCGGCTTACCGTCGGCGCCCATACGCACCTGAAAGCGCTCCTGCTTGCGTTCCTGGCCGTTGAGGCTGATGGTGACACGCTCGGTCCACGTGTATTTCGCCAGCTCCTGCTTGTTCTTCGTAGTGGATTCTTTGAGTTCGGCAACGCGTGCCTGCATATCGCCGAGTTGAGCGCGCAGCGAAATCGCGAAGGGAAGCGATACCGCGAAAACAGCAATTGTGGCAAACGACAGAAATACCCGCGGAATGCGTCGTGGCGAAATCATTTTTACCCTCGGTAAGAACCAAAGCGAATAACAGTCTATTAAGAAGTCGTGGCGTCAGAGGATTACTTCGAGCGCGTGGCCGTCCAATCGCCCTGCTGTCCTCGGCCCGACATCGTGCCCTTCATCGAATCACCATCGGCAGTGCCGGTGTAATCGAGCGGAATGCGCGCGGTGACGTGGAACTTAATGTTTTTGCCATCCACGGTCCCGTCGATCGTGCCGGATTGACGCGGCCCCTTGAACGTTCCGGTGATCGTCGCGCCGTCTTGCTTCAGCACGATCGTCTGTGAAGTCTTTCCGGCGGCGCCAGAGACATCGACACTCCATGTTCCGGCGACATTAGCAGGCGCATCGGCGGCCACGGCTACCACCGCAACAACGAGCAACAATACAAACGAGGCAAACTGAACCAACATTCGAGGCGAAGATATCGCGCGCATGGAAAAACCCTCACTTGTAGGAAATTTTGGAACCGCTCGTTGCGCACGCGAAGTGAACTCTAAGGCGTACAAAACTCCGCCGACCAGTGTGCCGCTTCGAAGCCGTTACAGTGCGCGCGAGTATACCCCGGCGATTTTGGCGCAGCAATCAAATTGCGCTGAATTCCTGCCGCAAATCGTTGACATAAGATGCGCCGAGTTATAAATTTCGCGCACGTTTGTCACCTCTGCGGAACGTCGGTGTTCCGCCGAGCAAATCCTTCCAGGCACAATGGTCGGAAACTTCCGCCGACAAACGAAGGCACAGGTATGCGCCGCTGGCGCCAGATTTCGGTCACGATCGCGTTGTTCTTGGCGGTGGCACCCCTTCGTTCCCAGGAAACGAAAGCGACAGAGCCTGCTGCTTCGACGAGCAGCCCGGCAGCGGAATCCGATGTCCTCACGTTGGAGCAAGCACTCGCGACTGCGCTGGCGAACAATCGCCAAATCAAGATATTCGATCAAAATGTCCTGATCTCGAACGATGAAATCCTCGCGGCGCGAACGCAACGCTATCCGCACTTCAGCGTCGACGTCACCGGCTCTGGTTTGCTCACACCGGTCACGATCAAGTTTCCGACAGGCGCGTTTGGTCTCGTAGGTACAACGCCTGTGCCGTCGCTGCCGTCGGAAATCACCACTGACCCAAAATTCTCCGCAATGAGCATCATCGAGGCCTATCAGCCGCTGACGCAGCTCTACAGCGCGCACTTGAATCTCGAGCTACTTGGCGTCGGCAAGAAACTCACCCAGGAACAACTGCGCCAGCAGAAACAGCAAATCACCAGTTCAGTAAAGCAGGCTTACTACCAACTGCTCCAGACGCAGAGCGCGCTCGAAGCCACCGATGAAAATGTAAAGGCGCTCACGGAAGTGGATCGCACAACGCAGGAATACGTGAAAGAAAAGGCGGCGCTGTCATATCAAGGCGCAGGTGTGAAGGTGCAGTTGGCCCAGGCGCAGCTGCAGCAAGTGACGCTGCAGGACACGATGCAGACGCAGAAAGAAAACCTGAACAACTTGATGGGGCGAGACTTGGCGGTCGATTTCCGCTTGAGCCCGGTGCCCGACGCACTTCCGGAAGAGGAAAATATCGATGTCGCGCGGCAAAACGCCATGACCGGGCGTACGGAAATCCGCCAGGCGCGATTCAAAATTGATCAAGCGACCTACGCGAAGCGCCTGCAAAAAGCCCAATACATTCCCGAAGTCGGCATCCGCTACTTATTTTTCTCTCCGTTCACCGCGGACGGTTTGCCGCGCTACGTAAATTCCCTCGGCGTCAATTTCAAATGGGATATCTACGACTGGGGCTACAAAAAACACCTCACCGACGAAAAACAGCGCCAGATCGAACAGAGCCAACTGAATCTGACCGAAACATCCAGCCAAGTCGTCCTCGACGTGAGCAATCGGTTCCGAAAGTTGCGCGAGGCGCGTGCAAGCCTGAACGTCGCTCAATTGGCGCAAGATGCGGAAAAGCAGAAGCTCCAGGTCGTGTTGGAGCAGTACAAGCAAAAAGCGACGCTGCTCGGAAATCTGCAGACCGAACAAGCCAACATGGCTCAGGCGTCAGCGCAATATCAGCAGGCACTTTCAAATTTCTGGAATGCGCGCGCCGACTTCGAAAAGGCGATGGGGACGGATTAACGCGATGAGTCAGACGCATTTGCCTCAGCAAACGCAAGAACGACGGTGCGCCATAGCGCGACGCCCTAAAACGGCGACGCGCCGGATTCCACTGGCGACGGTCGCGTCGGCGTTAGCCTCCGCACTAACAATCGCGCTGAGCGGATGCGGCTCCGCGCCGCAGCAACCCGAGTCCGCCCGCCCCACGCCCGTTGCCGTCGCCGAAGTGCAGGAATATTCCGGCGGCGAAGGCGTGAACTATTCCGCAAGCATCGTCCCTTACACGCAATTGCCGCTCGCGTTCAAGTCGGCCGGTTACGTCACCGAAATTCTGCAGCGACCCGGCGCAAACGGCAAACCCCGAAATCTCCAGCAAGGCGACTACGTGAAAAAAAACGCAGTCGTCGCCACAGTCCGCCAAACCGACTACCAACACTCCGTCGACCAATACAAAGGTCAACTCGAACAAGCGCAGGCCGGCCGCCAAAAAGCCGAACAGGACTTCGCGCGAGCCGAAGCGCTCTACAAAGCGAACGCCCTCACACAAAGCGATTACGACGCAGCGAAAGCTCAATTCGACTCGACACAGGGAGCAGTCGCAACCGCGCAAGCCGCTGTCGCGCAGGCGCAACAATCGCTCGCCGATTGCGAATTGCGCGCGCCGATGGACGGGCAAATCCTCCAGCGCAACGTCGAGTTAGGAATGCTCGTGGGCGCGGGAACGACAGCCTTCACCATGGGCGACATGGAGTTGGTGAAGGCCGTCTTCGGGATTCCCGACACCTTGCTCTCCAGCGTGCAATTGAAACAACGCCAGGGCATCCGCACCGAAACCTACTCCCAGGAATTTTTCGGACAAGTCAGCGCGATTTCCCCGCAAGCCGACCAGAAAAGCCGCACGTTTCAGGTAGAGGTCACGATCCCAAATCCGAAAGGCTTGCTGAAATCCGGAATGGTCGCGACGCTCGACATCGGCAGCGCAAAGCTCCGCACACCGGCGCTGGTTGTGCCGATCGAAGCCGTCGTTTCCCCCGCGGATGGATCGAAAAGCTTCACCGTGTATGTCGTGACACACCAAGGTGACAAGGACACCGTTCATCGGCGAGCCGTTCAGCCCGGCCCGGCGTTCGGCAACATGGTCTCGATCGCGCAAGGCCTAACACCCGGCGAAAAAGTTGTAACGAACGGAGGGACGCTGGTCAATGACGGCCAAGTCGTCCACGTCATTCCGTGACGGCTCCAAAATCAAACTTGAACGCAGTGCCAGCAAAAGCAGAATCAATTCCGACGATCCGCGCGAAATAACAACGACCGATGGCACACCGCACCGACGCAGACTACATCCAGAACGAGCGCAACACCGCGCGCTTCTTCGTCGAACACCGCCAAATCTCGTGGATTTTGCTGATCGCAACGGTCGCGCTCGGCATCTACGGCTACGCGAAAATGCCGAAGCGCAAGGACCCCAATATTCCCGTCCGCGTCGCGTCAGTACAAACGCAATGGCCGGGAGCCGACGCGGAACAAGTCGAACAACTCGTAACCCGTCAGATCGAATCAACCATCGCGCAGAATCCGAATATCCGCGCACCGAACGGCGGCGACTTCGGCATCAAGTCGCTCTCGATCCCCGGCCTCTCGATCGTGCAGGTGCAGCTCTCCGACACGGTCAAAGATTCAAAAAAAGAATTCAGCGACATGAACCTCAAGCTGAATTCTCTGAGCCTCCCGCAAGGCGCGGGCCCGATCAAGTTCAACAGCGACTTCGGCGACACTGCGGCGCTCATGCTCACCGTCGCGAGTCCTCTCGAAGATGCATCCGCGATCACCGTGCGCGTGCATGCGATCTCCGAAGCGCTGACCGCCGAGCGCAAGCGACGAAAAGTGAAGGCGCACGGCGACGAAGTCTCGATCGTCTATTGTTTCCCGCAATCGGTACCACTGGATTCCGTCGAGCGCGGCTTCCGCCTGTTTCTCCAATATGCCGAAGAACAAGACATCCTTCGCAAGCCCGAGCTACTCCGCGGCCCCGGATTCGTAGCCGCCGACGCGTTCACCGACAAATCCGATGTTGAGATCACGGCTTACGGCAAAACTTTCGTCGAACAAAAGTTTCACGAATCCGAACTGCATCCCGATGCGTGGCCGCCGGTCGTGGCGCGCGATCCCGACGAAATCGGACGCCTTCTCACGGCGACGCCCGGCAACAAATACACTTACCACCAGCTCGACGACTTCACGAATCTGCTGTCGCGCGCCCTTCTTGGAGCGCCCGAAGTCTCTCGTGTCGATCGCTCCGGCGTCTTAGCCGAACAGATTTATCTCGACTATTCGCAAGAACGACTCGCGTCATACGGACTGCAGCCGTCCAACCTGAAGGGAATTCTGAATGCGCGGAATATCACTCTGCCCGGCGGCGCGCTCGAGGCTGGCGCCAAAAATATAATCGTCGATCCGTCCGGCGAATTCACCAACGGCGGCGACATCGGCAACGTCATCGTCGGCAACTCTGGCTTCGGCGCGCCGGTCTACCTCCGCGACCTCGTCGACATTCGCGGTGGCTATCAGAGTCCCGCGCGCTATCTGAATTACTACACGTGGCGCGATTCGAAAGGGAATTGGCAGCGCACGCGCGCCGTCAGTCTCGCCGTGCAGATGCGCAGCAGCGAGCAGATCGCGAAATTTGCCGAGCACGTTGAACAACGACTCAAAGAAACGCGACAACTGCTGCCCGCCGACCTGATCATCGCCCACACCTCCGACCAGCCGCGCCAAGTCGAGGAAAACGTCGATCTCTTCATGGACGCGCTCTACGAAGCGATTGCGCTCGTCGTAATCGTTTCGCTCGTCGGATTCTGGGAATGGCGTTCCGCGGTATTGATGGCGATCTCCATCCCCATCACTCTCGCGCTCACATTCGGATTCGCGCATCTGCTCGGCATCGATCTGCAGCAGGTTTCGATCGCAACGCTGATCATCGCGCTCGGCCTCCTCGTCGACGATCCCGTAGTCGCAGGCGACTCCATCAAGCGCTCGCTCGCCGACGAGCATCCTCCCGTAATCGCAAGCTGGCTCGGCCCAACGAAACTCGCACATGCAATCCTCTTCGCGACGATCACCAACATCGTCGCCTATCTCCCATTCCTCGCGCTCAACGGCACGACCGGAGAATTCCTCTTCAGCTTGCCGATCGTCATGACCTGCGCTCTCGTCGCATCGCGCCTCGTCTCGATGACATTCATCCCGCTCCTCGGCTACTACTTACTCCGTCCAACCAAAACTGCCGAAGAATCGCCCGAAGAGCGTCGCACCCGCGGCTTCAGCGGCTTCTACTATCGCGTGGGCCACGCCGCGATCCACCACCGCTGGCTCGTTTTCGCCGGCTCGATCGTCTTCCTCGTCGTCGGCGGATTCTTCGCCCATCAACTCAAGACGCAATTCTTCCCCGACGATGTGCAGTACCTCTCGTTTCTCGACGTCTGGCTCCCCAACGACGTCCCGCTCTTCGCGACCAACAAAACCGCGCTGCAAGTCGAGCAAGTCGTCAAAGCCGCCGCCGAAAAATACGGAAAGGACAATCCCGGCAAGGATGGCAATCCACGCAAAGTGCTGCGTTCCCTGACAACATTCGAAGGCGGCGGTGGCCCTCGTTTCTGGTTCTCGGTGACGCCGCAGCTTCAGCAGCTCAACTACGCGCAAGTCATCATCGAGGTCTACGACAAAGACGACACGCCCAAGCTGATCGGCGAACTCCAGCGCGCACTCTCGGAAAACGTGGTCGGTGCTCGTGTCGATGTACGCCAGCTCCAAACCAATCCGGTCGACTATCCGGTCGAACTCCGCGTCACCGGCCTCGCCGACATCAGCGCCCTCGATGAAGAAAAAGACATCGCGACGCTCCGCTCAATCTCATTACAAGTCGCCGACATCCTCCGCGCCGTTCCGACTTCCGCGCGCGTCCGCGACGACTGGGGCCAGGACGGTTTCGAAGTCACGCTCAAAGTCGATCCCGACCGCGCGAACATCGCCGGCGTCACCAACCAAGACGTTGCGCAATCCTCCGCGGCCGCGCTCAGCGGAACCGCCGTCACGACGTTACGACGCGGCGACCAGCAAATCCCCGTCGTGTCGCGACTCCGCGCCAGCGAGCGCGCCAGCCTCTCCGATCTCAGCAGCCTCTACGTCTACTCTTCGCAGTCCAACAACAAAGTCCCGCTCCTCGAAGTCTCAAGCATCGAAAACATTCTCCAGACTCTGCGCATCCGCCACCTCGAGCATTTCCGCACCATCTCGGTCCAAAGCTTCACCCGCCCGGGCGTGCTCCCATCCGAAGTCTTCAAAGCCGCCGCCCCAAAGCTCCAGCAGCTGCAGGCTTCACTCCCACCGGGCTACCGCATCATCATCAGCGGCGAACAAGCCAAGCAGCAGCAAGGTTTCGTCAACCTCGCGGTCGTCATGGCAATATCGATCGGCATGATTTTCTTGGCGCTCGCGTTCCAGTTCAAACACGCCGTCAAACCGTTCCTCGTGCTGGCCGCCGCGCCCTACGGCGTGGTTGGGGCACTGATCGCGCTCTACATCATGGGCTCGCCTTTCGGCTTCATGGCGTTCCTCGGCATCGCCAGCCTCGTCGGCGTCATCGTCAGCCACGTGATCGTCCTCTTCGATTTCATCGAAGAAATGCACGAAAAAGGTGAGCCCCTCGAAGAAGCGCTCCTCGACGCCGGCATCGTCCGTCTTCGCCCCGTGATGATCACCGTCGGCGCGACTGTCCTCGCTTTGTTCCCGCTCGCGCTCCACGGCGGCCCGCTCTGGCAACCTCTCTGCTACGCCCAAATCGGCGGACTCGGCGTCGCCACATTCATCACGCTGCTTCTCGTGCCCGTCCTTTATTCGATTTTTGTAATGGATCTGAAAATTGTGACGTGGGGCAAAGTAGAATCTCACGTCGACCCACACTTGGGACCCG
>DASXPD010000042.1:0-34206 GCA_036493835.1 Candidatus Acidiferrum sp.
TGCGGCCGGCGGTTTGCGGCCGCGCTCTTTTTTTTTGTTTGTGGACGGAAACGGAATTGAGGGTGTTGCGTCTGTGTATTCGTGCGGTCCCCTAAGAGGTTTAGGGTAAGAGACCTTGAGTTGCGGCGGAGACGAAGGCTACGCCGCGGTTGGGCCGCGTTTAAACTTTCGCCATACATCTTGCGGACATGGGGCGCAGCAGTGCTGCGCCCGTACAAAGCGGTGGCGAACGCGATGCGGCCGGTCAGGTTGAATCTAAATCCCACGATCTGCGAAGCGATCGCGGCTACAGGGTGGCGGCGATCGCTAGGTGCGTGGCGGATGCATTGTCGTTATGCGTGGGGTTAATTGACTGATGCGTTCGGAGTTTAGTTCGCGTCCGATTTTTTCGTGGGGTTGATGTAGACTTTCGGGCGGCGATGCGGCACGCGGCAGGCGTGACTCGATTGTGTCTAGCAATACTTAGTGTCACGCGCGCTGGGTAACGGTGTACCAAGGGGAGATTCGATGAAACGACGGGAAATGTTGCGGGCGAGCGTGCTTGGCGGGGCGGCGGCGGCTTTGACGCCGGCGTTGGCGTCGGCGAAACACGTTGGTGTTGCGGCGCAGCAGAGTGCGGCGACGGAGAAGGAAGACAAATCGGAATTGACTCCGGCGCAGCGCGGGGTGGACGCGTCGAATGAATTGAAGGGTGCGAGCTGGAAGCCGCTGTTTCTCGACGAGCACCAGAACGAGACCCTGATTATTCTGAGCGATCTGATTATTCCCGCGACGGACACGCCTGGCGCGAAAGAAGCGCTCGTGAATCGGTATATCGATCTCGTGATGTCCGTGGAGACGCATGAAAACCAGAAGAGTTTTCTGGGCAACCTCGCGTATATCGATGGCGAGAGCATGCGGATGTACAAGAATGCGTTTCGGTATTTGTCGCGCGAAGATCAGGACGACTTGCTGCACACGATGGCGTATCCCAGGTCGGCGAGTACGTGGACCGGCTATGCGATTGGCGCGGATGTGGGATTTACGAATTTTGAGGAGCTCAAGACGCACATTGCGAACGCGTATTACACGTCGCAGATTGGAATGAAAGAGCTGGGCCGAGACGATAATTTCACGCACGGCGTTTATCAGGGTTGCGATCATTCCGACGGGAGCCACAAGTGAGCCTCTTTAGCTTTGCAGATGATCCGTTGACGAAGACCTATGACGCGATTGTGGTCGGCTCTGGAGCGACCGGTGGATGGGCGGCGAAGCAACTTTCTGAAGCGGGATTGAAGGTTGCGCTGCTGGAAGCGGGGCGCGCGGTGACTCCCGCAGAATTTACCGAGCACACTCCTGCGTACAAATTGAAGTATCGCGATCACGATCCGGAGATTGCGCGCACGCGGCCGATTCAGAAGCAGTGCTATGCGTGCATGGAATACAACTACACGTGGTTTGTGAATGATTTGGAGAATCCGTACAGCACCCCTGCGGATAAGCCGTTTACGTGGCAGCGGCTGCGTGTGTTGGGCGGACGGTCGCTTGTTTGGGGGCGGCAGAGCTACCGGCTGAGCGATAACGATTTCAAGGCGGCGAGCAAGGACGGATACGGCGATGATTGGCCGATTTCGTATGCGGATTTGGCACCGTGGTACGACATCGTAGAAAAGTATGTGGGAATCACGGGAGCGGCGGAAGGGAATGAGATGCTGCCGGACGGGCAGTTTCTGCCGCCGATGAAGATGAGCTGCGGCGAAATTCAGCTGCGGGATCGGGTTAAGGCGAAATTCAACCGGACGGTGACGATCGGGCGGGCGGCGGTGCTGACGAAGGCGCAAAACGGACGGAACGCTTGTCACTATTGCGGGCCGTGCGAGCGGGGATGCAGAACGTTTTCTTATTTCAGTAGCCCGTTCACGACGGTGGCGGATGCGCAGAATTCGGGGAATTGCAACGTGATCACGAATGCGGTTGTAGCGCACGTGAACATGGATAGCGCTTCGAATAAGGCGACGGGTGTGACGTTTGTCGATCGGCTGACGCGCGAAGTGAAAGAAGTGCGTGGGAAGACGGTGATTTTGTGCGCGCAGGCGTTGGAGTCGACGCGCATACTGCTGAATTCATCGACCAAGGAATATCCGAATGGGCTGGCGAATTCGAGCGGAGCGCTGGGACATTACTTGATGGACCACGTTACTGGCGGCGGGGCTGGCGGCGAGCTGCCGAACATAAGTGAGAAGCCAAATGCGAACGAGCCAGACCGACCGAACGGGATTTACATTCCGCGATTCCGAAATTCACCGTCGGTGAAGAAGTCTTCCGGGTTCATTCGCGGATATGGGTATCAGGGCTCGGGTGGAGCGACATTTAATTTTGGAGCGGGAGGATACGGCGCGGTATACAAGAACGCCGTAAAAGAGGGCAACTATTCGATCGGCATCGGAGCGTTTGGCGAGTCGCTGGCGCGCTGGGACAACTATCTCGAAATCGACAAGACGTTGAAGGATGCGTGGGGGATTCCGGCGCTGCGGATTTCGATGACACATGGCGCTAACGAGAAAGCGTTGATGGAAGACGCGGCGTCGCAAGGAGCGGAGATGCTCGAAGCGGCGGGCGCGAAGAATATCAAGATGCAGGCTGGGACCGAGATGCCGGGAATGGCGATTCATGAGTTGGGGACGGCGCGGATGGGGAATGATCCGAAGAAGTCGGTGCTGACGTCGTTTAACCAGACGCATGATGTGAAGAATCTGTTTGTGATGGATGGGGCGAGCTTTGTTTCGTCGGCTTGCCAGAATCCTACGTTGACGATGATGGCGATTACGGTAAGAGGGTGTTCGCACTTGATTGAGAGATTTAAGACGAATGATGTTTAGGTTTTTCGGCGCGGTAGGTAGAACCCAAGAAAAAACAGGTTGAGGCGGGGATTACGCCCGGGCAAGCTGGGGCGCAGCGATGCTGCGCCCCTACATGATCGTGGTGTGTCCGAACGATTGGGCGGAGGCGGTAAGTTGTAAAAGCGGCGCGGGGGCGCCGCACTCCATATTAATCGCGGTGGGTTAGAGGGCGAGGCGGCGGGCGCAGTCTTGCATTAGGTCGGGCTCCCATCCGGGGCGGGTGGGGCTTTGCGGATGGGTGCGATCTGTGGAGATGCGCTTCGTTTTGTGCAGGAAAGCGGCGGCGGAGTGTTTGTAGGCGGGCACGGGGGCGCGGAAGGCGACATTTCCTAAATATTGAAGGGCGTCGGAGAGGGCGAAGTAGGCGTCGTCGTCTGACTGCCAGAGGCGATCGCGTTCGGCGAATTTTTCTGGGGCGAAGGTGGCGAGGCCGAGGAGATAGTCGGAACCGTATTCGATCATGTCGATGCCGAGGTCGTTGCCGGTGTAGATGCGGAAGTCGGGGCGATGTTTGTCGCGGAGGTCGAGGCGTTTGAGTTCTGTGAGGCGATCGAGGGAGGAGTGCTTCATGCCTTTGACTTCGGGGATGTCGAGGAGGCGGCGGATCATGTCGTCGTCGAAGATTTCGCCGTTTGGGGCGAACATTTGGCCGAGTTCGAAGGCGAGGACTTTTTGCATGCCATTGCAGGCGGCGGCGTAGACGGCGGCTTTTTCGGGGTTGGATTTTCCGTGGAGGCGGCGGGTTTGGAAGAGGATGGGGGTGCCGCCGAGTTTTGTGATGGCTTCCATTTGGCGGCGGTAGAGGGCGGCGACGTCGTCGCCTTGGTCGTGCTCGATGTAGGCGCCGGCTACGAAGGGCGTCGACGGGCCGAGGGCTTCGCGAGTCCACCGGAGGATTTCTAATTTTTCAGCGTCGGAGAGGTAGTTGACGTAGCCAGTGTCCATGTTGACGGCGTTTTGCAGGCCGGCGTTTTGGGTGGCGACGAGATGCTTTTGGAATTCGTCGACGGCGACTTTGCCATCTTCGCGGTAGGGAAGTAGGGCCGCGGCAATGCCTTCGATTTTGCGGCGGGGCTTTTTCCGTTTGAGCAGATTTTCGATTGTCATGTCGAGGCCTTGGGCTTCGCGGCGGCTTTGACGGCGGCGAGTTGCGCCATCATCGGGGAATTTTTGTAGTGGCCGTCGAGCGGATAGCAGCCCGATGGAAGACCGTTGCGTGGCGCGGTGGTGCAGTCGCTGAAGGTGCGGCAGACGAGTTTGTGCTGGAGCGGGTTGCCGCGCGCCGCGTCGAGAAGAATCGACGGGTAAGAGAGCACCATGCGGCCGAGACCGGCGAGGTCGACCCAGCCCTCGCGAACGACGGCTTGCGCAACGTTGGGGAGGAAATCCTGGAGATAGCTGTAGGCGGTGCCGGTGATGATGAGGTTGGGGAATTTTTGTTTTAGCTCGCGGGTGACGCGGAGCTGGCGCTCGACGCCGACGAGGGGATCTTCGGGGGGCAGGTAGCCGTCGGAGGGAGGGAAGAGGGCGGGGCGCTGGATGTGAGGATTGTAGTAGGGGCTGCCTGCGGTGAGATTGACGAGACTGATGTCGAGTTGTTGGAGGAGCGAGAGGAATTGGATTGGTTCGGTGAGATCGAAGTGCGACGGATCTTTTGCGTCGACGCCGAAGCCCCAATTGTAGGGAATCGTTCCGGCAGTGGCGTCGGCTTCCAGAATGCCGGGGCCGGGTTTGCCGGGAGTTGAGCGTGCGGGATCGGGATGATACGGCGCGGTGTCGAAGGCGGAGAGGCGGACGCCGATTTTTAGCGCGGGCGTGTCGCGGCGAATTCCGGCGACGATTTCGCGGAGGAAGCGCGTGCGATTTTCGAAGCTGCCGCCGTATTTGCCTTCGCGCGAGCGGGCGCTGAGAAATTCGTGGCCGAGATAACCGTGGCAATGTTTTACATCGACGAAGTCGAAGCCGAGGTCGCCGGCGATGTGTGCGGCGCGGTGGAAGTCTTCGATGATGCCTTCGATTTCGCCGTCGGTGAGAAGGGGATAGTCGGAGCCGAGTTTTAGGCGGCGGTCGAGAATTGGGTGGCGATAGAGGATGCGCGGCTCGGTTTTTCCGCTGGCGTTGGGGCGGCAGTAGCGGCCGGAGTGTGTGAGCTGGAGGCCGATGACTAGGCCGTTGGTGCTGCCCATCACGCGGCGGTGTTCGTCGATGAGGGCGGTGCGCATACGCGCGAGGCCGTCGCGGGTGTGGGGCGCGACTACGACTTGATTTGGATTCGCGCGGCCTGCGTGATTGACGGCGGCGGCTTCGCCGCCCCAGATGAGCTTTGCGCCGCTCTGGCCGAAGCGCTGCCAGCGGCGGACGGTGTTGTCGCTGGGATTGCCGTCGGGCGTGCCGTCCCAACCTTCCATGGGATTTACGGCGATGCGGTTGCCGATTTTTACATCGCCACGTTGGATGGGTTCGAGGAGAGAAGAGTCGGTGCTGTCGACCTTAGCGTCGCACGGGAGATTGAGATTGAGCGTCCGCAAATATTCCTGGAATGCGGATACGTCCTTTATGGAAGCGAGACGGCGGATCGTGGGTGCGTTCATTCAGCTAGGTCTGTTCGCGTTGTGATTACTCACGCCATCGCGTGGAGATAATCGTAGTCGATCTTGATGGCTTCGAGCGCGGGCGTGGTGGTGAACGGCGGCTCCTGCTCGACGTAGTAATACTCGATGTTGGCTTTTTTCGCGGCGGCGAAGATGGGCTTGTAGTCGATGTGGCCGCGGCCGAGTTCGGCAGGCTTGGGGCGATCATCCGGGCTGAGGCCCGTGGATGGCGCAGACGTCGGATGGAAATCTTTGATGTGGAGCAGGGAATAGCGATTCGAATATTTCGTGAGGTACTCGGCGGGGTCGTGGCCTGCGGCGGCCATCCAGCCGCAATCGAGTTCGAACGTTACAAGCGATGGATTGGTATTTTTGAGGATGATGTCGTAACCGTAGCCGCCGCCGGGCTGCGGCTTAAATTCGAAATTGTGATTGTGGTAGCCGAATTGGAGGCCGGCGTCCTTGGCTTTTTTGCCCATGTCGTTACAGCGCGCGGCGATGAGTTTGTAATCGTCGAGAGTGAAGGAAGAAAGTTGGGCGAAGAGCGCTTTCATGTCGACCTTGCCGTCGGGGCCGGGAGAGGGTTGGGTCGGGAAGGTTACGGAGGAGATCACGTATTTGGCGCCGACTTCTTTAGCGTAGGGGATGGCTTCCTCGATGCCGCCCATGCCGATGTGGATGGAGTGACACTTGAGGCCGGCGGCGTCGAAGGATTTTTTCGCGTCGGCGGCGGAGCGCTTGGGAGAGACGCCGGCTTCGATTTCGGTGTAGCCGACTTCGGCGACTTTCTTTAGCGTGCCGTCGTAGTCTTTGTCGAGTTCGGCGTTGACGGTGTAGAGTTCGAGGCCGATCGGTTTGCCGAGGGCGTTGGCGCGGAGGGCGGAGGGATGAGCGAGATTTAACGCGGTTGCTGCGAGCGTGCCGCCGCTGACGATCAGGAATTCTCGACGTGAAGGTGACATGATCCCTCCCGGATTGTCCGATGTCGTGATCGGCTGGGGTTTCGCGACCGGCAGATTGTAACCGACTTTATTGTTAGTGCCCACATCTGTTGCGTAGATACGTTGTGGCGTTTCATGCGTCGAAACATTGCATCTGGCGGTGGAGCGCGGTACTTTCTGTGCCGCTTCAGATTGGTAGAGTTGGCTGTCATAAAAAGCTTTGAGGAGCGTTGATGTCTCGATCTCGCGTGCGGAATTTTGCTCTGGCGGCTGCTTTCATTGCGTCCGCGCCGGTGCTCGTCTATGGGCAGTCCAAGGACGATAAGGCCGAAGTGGTGAAGGCTGAAATTGAGAAGACGGAAACGTCGAAGATTGCCGACTTCAAGGCAGAGCAGCAGGCGACGAAGGGCTCGGTCACGATTGGCGGCGTCGCGATTCCTTACGATGCTTACGCTGGGACGATCGTCGTGCACCCGAAGGGCTATGACGATGTGCCGCAAAATCGCGACCCGAATGACAAGTCGGTGCAGGCGCAGGCGAGCATGTTTTACGTCGCGTACATCAAGTCGGATGCGAAGGGTGCGGCGCGACCGGTGACGTTTCTCTACAACGGAGGGCCCGGATCTTCGACGGTGTGGCTGCACATGGGGGCGTTTGGTCCGCGACGCGTCGTTACGGCGGATGATACGCACACGGCTGCTGCGCCTTATCCGGTCGTGAACAACGAATTTAGTTTGCTGGACGCGAGCGATCTCGTTTTTGTGGATGCGCCGGGGACGGGCTTCGGGCGAATCGCGGGAAAAGACAGAGAGAAGGCGTTTTGGGGAATTGATGCGGACGGCGAGGCGTTCGCGGATTTCATCGTTCAATTTCTGGCGAAATATGGGCGGTGGAATTCGCCCAAATATGTGTTTGGGGAAAGCTACGGGACGACTAGGTCGGCCGTGCTGGCGAATGTTTTGGAGACCGAGAAATCGCTCGATCTGAACGGCGTGATTTTGCTGTCACAAATTTTGAATTTTGATTTCAGCGCGGATGCACCGCAGTTCAATCCTGGAGTCGATTTGCCGTATCAGTTGGTGCTGCCAACATTTGCGGCGTCGGCTTGGTATCACAAGAAGCTGCCAGGAGGGCAGCGGGATTTGCCGGGATTGATCGAAGAGGTTGAGCACTTTGCGATGAACGACTACGCGGTCGCGCTGGGTGAGGGCGCTGCACTCAAGCCCGAGCAGCGAAAGGCGATTGCGGAAAAGCTTCACAACTACACCGGATTGCCGGTCGATTACATTTTGAAATCGGATTTGCGAATCAATGCGGGCCAGTTCGAAAAGAACCTGCAAGATGACAACGATATGACTACGGGGCGGCTCGACTCGCGGTTCTCTGGCCCCACGTTTGATCCCCTGAGCAAGGAAGCGGAATACGACCCGCAATCGGCGGCGATCAGTTCGGCCTACGTCTCGGCGTTTAACGACTATGTGAGGAAAGATTTGAAGTTTGGGGAGAATCGCGAATACAAACCCGAAGCGAATGTGTTTCCGGCGTGGAATATGCTCCACCAGCCGCCGGGTGCGCCGTTTCCGCTGCCGCAGGGCGCGAATGTGATGGTCGATCTTGCGGTCGCGATGAAGTACAACCCGAACTTGAAGGTGCTACTGAACGCTGGGTATTTCGATCTGGCGACGCCGTTTTTCGAAGGAATGTACGAGATGCAGCATCTGCCGATTCCGCAGAAGTTGCAGAGCAACATTGAATTCAAATTCTATGAGTCGGGCCACATGGTGTACGCGCACCAGGCTGCGCTGAAGGCGCTGCATGACAATGTGGCGGCGTTTATTCAGAAGAACGAGAACGAAAAAGCGAAGTAACAGTCGCCGAGATGAAGTCGCTTCGCTCTGCGTCGGCAGGAGCGAAGTGGACCGACTACCAACCTTCGCCGAAGTGTGTCCACACTTTGCCGTTGAGCGCGTGCGAACCTGTGTGTTCGACGTGGTCCGTACCGCGGCATTTTCGCACCCAACGGCGAAGAGGTTGCGCGAGGTTAGCGGTAGCGGCGGGTTATGGCGGCGATAGGGAGGCCGATGCAGAAGAAGTGGATGATTAGGCCGATTATCGTGAATTTCAGGTTGAAACGAGGCATGCCGATGCGCGAGAGCGGCAGGGTTACGTACTGCATGAAGAAGTAGACGACGGTACCCCAGATTGCTGCCGAAAGAACAATGCTGTGATTCAGGAAGGGCAATGCGCGACTGAGGGCGAGATAGACGGCGGCGGCTCCCAGCGCGATGACGAAATGGCAAACAAAACCTAGAGCGGCAGTTTTTGCGCCACCGGCGTACGCGGCCTGGCGGCCGAGGATTCCGGCGGCGATCCCCTGGAGAAGGCGCATGGGAGTCATCGGAACCATCGTGCAGTAAACGATGAGAGCTGCGGTGATGTCGCAGCAGCCGGCTACGAAGCCGGCGAGAAGGATCGTTCCGGCAGCGGAATTGGTAGTAGGCATGGCGCGGAGGTTACACCTTTTCGGTTAGACGTTGAAAATCGCGAGGCGTCTCAACCCTTGAGGCATGAGGACCAAAACAAATTTGCTTGACCTGGGAGGGTTGCGGGCTTAGTCTCGCGGGCAATTGTCGAGGGCCCGCATGCATTTTCTCTCCTGGGCCAGGAAGTCGAATTCCCATCAGCGCGAGATTTCTGCGCGCCTGCGCGTCGCACGCTTTAACTTGGCGATGCTTGCTGGCGTGTTGGTGTGTTGTGCTCCTGTGGCTTGGTGTGTCGAATCGGAACAGGATTCGGGAAGCAAGGCGACGGAATCTTTTGGCAATGGCGCGGAGATTAACGTGATCGTGCACGACGGGATCGGGAATCCGATTTCGTCAACGGCGATGGTGCGATTGTATCGCGATGGAAATATCCCGAGTGGCGAGGGCGCGACATCGCACGGGCGAGTGCGTTTTGTCGTGACAAATCTGGGTGAATTCACCGTCGTGGTAGAGCCAGCCGGGCAACCTGCGTTGCAGAAGGATGTGTCGGTTCGCTCAGCGGGGCAGACGCAAGTCGATATATTTCTTCGGCCAACCGACAACCGCCTGACTGGTGCGACGGGAGGCGTTGTGTCTGGAGGTGGCGGCTTCACGGCGAAAATGATTCTGGCGCCAAAGGCGCAGGAGGCCTTCGACAAAGGGCTGCGCGCGTTGAGCGCAGAGAAGATGCGTGATGCCGAGAAATTTGTTGGTGAAGCGGCGCGACTGGCGCCAAGCCATCCCGATGTCTTGTATGTGCAGGGCGTTTTGTACTTGAAGCAGAAAAATTGGAGCGACGCGCAAGCGGCCTTGGAGAAGGCTACGCAGATCGATCCTAGCCATGCGCGGGCGTTTAGCGCGTTGGGTATGTCGTTGATAGATCAGGGGAAATTCGATGCGGCAATTGCGCCACTTCGGAAATCGATGGAACTGGAAGGCGCGACAACAAATTGGGAAACGGAATATGCGTTAGCGCGAGCGTACTACGAGACGGCGAGCTATTCCGAAGCATTGGCGATGGCGAAGAAGGCGCTCGGTGATTCCAAAGGGCGTGCCCCGGAGATTGCATTGTTGGTGGCGCAGGCTTTCACGACAAATGGTCAATACACTCAGGCGGAAGCTACGTTGAAGCAATTTTTGCGGGAACACGGTGATCGTCCCGAGGCGGCGAAGGCGCGGAGATGGGTGGAGAAGTTAGAGGCGCGGAATTGAGTGAGATCGCGTGGGAGACTCGACATTCGGTCGAAGTGCAAGCGGATGTGGAGTTTGCGTGGCGCTACTGGACTGACGTCAGGAACTGGGACGATCCGCCGGCGCGATTCGAATTTGCGGGGCCTTTTGTGGAGAGCGCACGGGGGCTGACGCACCTTCCAGGGCAGCCACCGATCGAGTGGTACGTGCGGAACGTGAAACCGGGCTCTGCGGCGACGATCGAGATTCCTGCGGAAAACGCGACCTTGTCATTTGAGTGGACGTTCGAATCGGCTGGGGAACGAAGAACCCGGCTTGCACAGCGAATTGTGCTGCGCGGAGAAAATGCGGAGACATATTCGGGGTATGCGAAGGTCCTCGAGGAGAACTTGCCGCTCGGGATGAAAAAAATGGCCAGCGCGATCGAGAACGCGCTGGCCGAAAGTTGCGATCGCCCGAAATAATTACTCCGAGTGCGTGAAGGCGTGGAGTTGAGCTTCGATCGCCACATTGTACTGTCGTTCGATCTGAAGCTCGGTCTGCAGTTTTTTGACTTGTAGCTCGAGGCGAGCGATCTCGGCGCGAAGCTTGGTGAGATCGGCGCTGACTTGCCGTTGTTGCGGCGGAGCCTGCGGCACGTTATACGGATGCGCTGGATGTTGGTTCGGATTCGGGTAACCAGCGTGATCGGGTTGCGACGGTTGCTGCGGATATGGCGGTTGGAACGGTTGCGTCGAAGCCGATAGCGGCGCTTGATTGAGCTGGAATTTTTGTGCCGGAGGATTTACGAACATCGGCGGCGGAGTAAAGGCGTCCGCCAAGGCTCGCGGCCAGGCACTTTCCGGTGGTGCGCCGGCATTGGGTGACGCTGGTTGCAGCGCATGCGGCTGAGGCTGTGCTGAGATGGGCTGCGGTGGCGCGAAGAAACTCGATAGCGATGCGGGAGCTTGGGTCGAGGCCGGTTGCTGTTGCAGGCCGGGCAGCGTCGGTCGCTCGGCGGTCACGACCGGAGCGTTCGCCGACTTGGGATTGAGCAACGCTTTCACGCGGCCGATCAATTCCTGCGGCTGAAACGGTTTGCGGATTAGTTCGTCAGCCTTCACTCCGACCGCTTTGTCGGCCACGGTTTTGTTGACCACGCCGGACATCAGAATCACCGGGACGTGTGCGAATTTTTCGTGCTGCTTGATCTGCGTGCAGACCGAATACCCGTCCTGATCGGGCATGATGACGTCGGTAATCACCGCGTCGGGCGGATTCTGTTCGAACTGTGACAGGGCGGACGCCGCATCGCCGCAGGTCACGACGTTGAAATTTTCGCGACGGAACGCGATTTTGATGACTTCGCGCATCGTGGCGGAGTCGTCGATGAAATAAACCGTCGGCGTCTTCTTGGCAGACGTGTCGGTCAACGGTGGCAATGCCATGGTTTCGCTCATTGTGCTTCCTTATCTGCGAGATCCGCGGGGTGTTCTTCCGCGATGTGGCGTGCGGCGAGCTCCGTTAGGATTTTTTCGAGCAGGGAAACTTCCTCTTCGTGTGCCAGCACGATTGCGGTTTCGGAATGCTCTTCGTTCGGTTGCGGCGACGTCTCGGTGTAGCCGGTCGCGGAGTCTTCGTCGGAAGCTGCGACTTCGAATTCGGAAGGTTGTGCTTCCACTAGGGAAGCCTCGGATACGGACGGCGCATCTTCGGGCTCAGGCTGATCGGATTCCATCGCGATCGCGGGCTGTTCCGCCGATGATGCTTCGTCCGTGCCGACGAAATCCGACTGCAGTTCGCCGTTGATGGAAGGCGTTTCCGGCGGAGTCTCTCCTGTCTCAATGACGGTGGAGTACTCCTCGGGCGTCTGCTGTGACAAATCGCTCACCAAAGGATTTGGCTCGAGCAGCTCATCCAGACCCGCTCGGGAAGCCTGTGGCTCGTTGTCGAAGGCATTCGCGCTTTCGTCGTACTCACGCATGGCGTCGAGCATTAAGTCGGTTGCGGAGCGTAACACTGTTGTTCGCGGAGTCGTCGCCCCGTAGACAAATTTGTAGACGCCTTCGCCACCGTGGATGCAGCTTTTTACGATGTGAATCACAGCTTCATCGCCGAAGAGTGATCCGCATTCAGCGTGATTGATGCTGCCGGCGTCGAAGAACAGCACGGCGTCGGTAGCCCCAGCATTGATGTGAAGTGCACCTGTCTGACGTGCCTGGCCCAGCATTTGCAATACGCCGGGCAAATCGTGATGGGTGAGGCTGCCACTTAGACTCGTGTCGGCCTGCGCGAGCATCTGGGTTGGCTGAAAACCTTCCGATTTGCTGACGATGATATTTCGAATGTGTGACGCGATAACCGCAGGCTGTCGGCCGCGATCAATGTAGTCGTCGCAACCGGCTTGGAACGCTTCCATCAACGCCCGCTGGCTGCCATCGCCGAGAGCAATGATCGGCAGATTGGCGTTCTTCGGGTCGGCTTTGATGATGTTAGCGATTTCGAGCGCGCCCATATCCCGCATGTTCGTTGCACAGACCACGGCAGTAGGTGTGTCGTACTCGAGAGTCGTCAGCGCGAAAGCAGGCTGCGTGCTGGCGAGAACCTGAAAGCCCTCTTTCTTTAAAGCGTCGCTGAGGCGCTTCGAGAAATAGACGTTGCTGTCGATCAGCAAAATCTTGGGAAGACGCGACGTGCCTGTCATGAAAGCGCTTCCTGTGGCATGGTGTCTGTCTCCGGCGTTCGAAGCGGTGCTGGGCTAGGTCCGGGCGTGAGTGCGTTGAGATTGAGAACTTCGATGACGTCACCGTTGTGAGAGAGCCAGCCCGCGACGTGCGGTAAATCCGCTTCGCTGGCAGGGATCATTTCGGAAAAAATGAGTTCGCAGTCGCCGGTGACGGGAAGTGCGATCCACTCCGTTCCCGTTGTGTAGCGGCGTTGAGCAATCAGATAGAAGCGGCGTGACGTCAGACGGCGTCCGAGGAGCCGGCCCGCAACGTCGATTACCGGCACGATGCGTCCACGGCGCATCACGACGCCTTCGACTTCCTTTGTTTGATGAGGGAAACGAAACACGCGGCTCGGTGCCACCAGTTCGGCGATATCGCCTGCGGCAACGGCGAACCGCCGCTCGGAGAGTCGAAGCAGCACGAAGGATTCGGACTCGGGGAGATGTGTCATTGAATGGAACTCGCAGAATCCAGAACCGAGCCCGATGAAATTGGTGAGCCCGATGCTGTGGAAGACTCGTCGCCTGTTGGTGTCAATGCCGGGTCGACCACTGAATCCAATGCAAAAAGTTCATCGGGAGTCAGGAAGCCTTCTGGCTTCACGACGGGAACAACAATTTGATCGATGGCGGTGAGACCGCGATACCAGTTGCGCTCGTCGTTGCAGAACGATTGAGGGAGCGCCTGGAGTCGCGTCATCGTGGTCATTTTCTCGATGCCGTCGACGAGAAGCGCCGTGCGCGTCCGCCGAAGAACGAAAACGAGCGCCGCATGCGAAGGCGGCAGGTTGAAATGCGTCGCGCCGTTCACTACGTATAGATTGTGTTCGCCACGCTGCACCGTGTGTCGAACTTTGCGAATGTCGGATTGCGGAATTTCGTGCGCCGATCCGGCGAGTGTGTCGACGCTCCGTACCTCCTGCACAGACGCAGAGGAAACGGCAAAAAGCTGTCCGCTCACGCGAAACAGAATGATCTGTTCGCTACGAACTGGCTGCGGTTTAACGGGAGCGGGGAGTCGCATTATTTCGCTCCAACCGGTGTGTTGACTCCCACGGGGGTGGCTTTGCTGAGGCCGATGACGCGCTTTTCGATTGCGGCGTAGATATCGTCGATTCCCAAAACTTGTTCGACATTGGCCGCTTTGATGGCTTCCGCTGGCATTCCGAAGATGACGGAAGTCGCCTCATCTTGCGCGATGACGAGTCCGCCGGCGCGCTGAATTGCTTTTGCGCCCGCCGCGCCGTCATTGCCCATGCCAGTGAGCACGACACCGATGGCCATCGCGCCTGCGAATCCTGCCGCAGATTCCATCGTCACATCGATGTTGGGCAGATAGCCGTTGATGCGACCAGATGTCGAGTCGAGTTGAATGCGACCCGTTGGGGTGATGCGAAGGTGTTGTCCGCCAGGGCAGATGTAGAGCGTGCCGGGCTGAACGGGTTCGTTCGCCTCGGCCTCTTTCACGCGAATTCCCGTGAACTCAGCGAGCTGCGCCGCGTATTGCGTGGTAAACGACGCGGGCATGTGCTGCACAAGGAAAACCGCCGCAGGGAAGTCGCGCGTGAAACCTGGAGCGAGGCGCATTACTGTCGCAGGACCGCCAGTAGAGGCGCCGAGAACTACGACTGGAAATCGTTGTTCGAGAGACGCCAACGCGACGGACGCGGGCCGCGCCGCAACAGACGACGAGGATTTTGTACTCGAAAGTGGCGAGGACTGGGCGGGGGTGGCGTTCTGCAAAGTGGACGCAAGCCGCGACGCTGTGCGCACGACGCGCACCTTTGCCGACATCCGCACCTTGCGCAGCAAATCCTCACGAACACTCTGCATGTCGAGATCGATGCCGCTCGACGGCTTGGGAACAAAGTCGATCGCTCCCAACTCAAGAGCCTTGAGCGTGCTGTCGGCGCCATCGCGAGATTCGGAGCTGACGATGACGATCGGGCGCGGATTCGTCGTCATAATCTGCGCGGTTGCCTGAAGTCCATCAACGTGCGGCATGTTGATGTCCATCGTGATCACATCGGGCTTGAGCGACTCCGCCAGCGTCACAGCCTCGCGGCCATCCTTTGCTTGACCAATGACTTGCAGCGTTTCGTCAGAGCTGATGATGGTTTCGAGCACTTTCCGCATGAACGCCGAGTCATCGACGATCAGCACGCGGAATTTCTTGTTGGTGGTGACTGGAGGCATGATCTTGTTTATGCGACCGGGACAGGTCGCGTTGCCTCCGATCCAATGAGTTGTTCAACCGCTGCGATAAGCTGATCTTCCTGCACCGGCTTGGTGAGGAACGATGTTGCGCCTTCTTTGATCGCGCGGTCGCGATGCTTTGCGCCTGCGCGTGACGTCACGACCATCACGGGGATGCGGCGCGTCTGCGGATTCTGGCGCAACTGCACCATCAACTCGTAGCCGGTCATGCGCGGCATTTCGAGGTCGGTGATCACCAGATGGCAGCCGTGCTGGGCGACGAGTTCGGCGGCTTCGAGACCATCGGCGGCAAGCTTCACGCGATAGCCGTTCTTTTCGAGCATGCGCCCGACGAACTTGCGGACTGAGATGGAGTCGTCGGCGACTACGATGACGCGTTCGTGTTCGACGCGATCGATGGCGTCGGTCGGGATCGTTCCGCGCGCAACGGCTTCCGAGCCCGGTGCGAATACACGCGCGGCTCCGGCGCTGGCTTGCAGAGTGCGGCGTTCGTTCGGCTCGGCCGCGACCATGCGGTTCAAATCGATCAACAAAATAAGGCTGCCGTCCGGTGCGATCGTGGTACCGGGGAAGAGCTTCACGCGGCGCAGATATTCGCCCAGATTCTTGATGACGATTTCGTCTTTGCCGAGTACTTCCTCGACGACGAGGCCGATCTGGCGATTGCCCGTATTTGCGACGACCATGCGGAAGTAGCCGTTGATCGGTTCAAGCGGCGGCAGGCCTAGATACGAGTCGAGTCGCACCACTTCGGTGACGACATCGCGAACTTTTGTAAGCAACTTACCGCCAACGTCTTCGATTTCGTCTGCGCGAATCCGGCGGATTTCTTCCACCACCGCGAGCGGTAGCGCGAAGCTGACGCCGCCGCAACGAACGAACAGCGCGGGCGAGATAATCAGCGTCAACGGAACCTTGAGCGTGAACTTCGTTCCGGCGCCAGGCGTGCTCTGGATTTCGACTTCACCGTTCAACGCGTTGAGGTTCGCGCGGACAACGTCAAGACCGACGCCGCGACCGGCAAGCTCGGTTTTGGAATGCGCCGTCGAGAAGCCGGGATGAAACAGCATCTCGCGCAGATCTCGTTCGGTCAGACGGTCGGC
Organism: Candidatus Acidiferrum sp.; assembly: GCA_036493835.1. GTDB lineage: Bacteria > Acidobacteriota > Terriglobia > Acidiferrales > UBA7541 > Acidiferrum. Next base: position 16,152 of record DASXPD010000042.1, read on the forward strand.
TGTATCGTGAGAGGCGAGACCACGTTCCACCGCTGCGTGCTTCACGCGCTCGTAGTCGATGCCGCTACCGTCGTCCTCAACCTCGATGTAGATATGGTTTCCGCGATGATAAGCGCGGAGAGAAACGGTGCCGACTTCTGACTTGCCAGCGGAACGCCGTGCTTCGGCGCGCTCAATGCCGTGTGCAACCGAGTTGCGAACGAGGTGCACCAGCGGATCAGAAATCTGCTGAATGATGTTGTTGTCGAGTTCGGTTTCGTTGCCCACGAAGTCGAGGTCAACTTGTTTCCCTGCGGATTGAGCCGCATCGCGAACCGCACGCGACAAACGCGAATAGAGCGTGCCGATGGGCACCATGCGCGCGGCGGTGAATTCGTCCTGAAGGTGGTGCGCGAGTTTCGTGAATTCGTCGATATCGCCTTCGACTCGCCCGATGTAGCCCTCGAGCTGCGTGAGCACTTCGTTGACGTCGGCAGAAATTTCAGCCATGGAGCGCGACAGAATGTTGAAGTCGTCGTAGCGATCCATCTCGAGTTCGCTGAAATCGTCGAATAGGCCATCGCCGGCGGCTGCGCTCGTCAGGCGCTGAGGCGTTGTTGCCGCCTGCCACGACGAAAAATTGCGCGACGAGCTGATCTTGTTGAACTCGTATTTTTCCTGAAACTCGTTGACTTTGCCCTGCAGGCGTTCCTTTGAAAAGCTCAGCGTGTCGACGAGCTTTTCGAGTTCGGTGACGCGGCCGACCATCCGGGTGCGGTTGATGACCAGTTCGCCGACCGTATTCATCATGCGATCAAGGCGTTCCAACGCGATGCGGACAGACTTCGCAGATTGGGCGGGCGTCGCCACTTGCTTGGCAGTCTTGCGTGAAGGCACCGGCGCCGTGGTTTGCTGGTAAGTCAGTTCGAGCGACTCGGTTGCCGCGATTTGCCCGGCGACGGCTTCTTCGATCTCCACTGGCGCGAATTCGGCGATGCGGTTTAACAGAGAATCGACGCCGATCCGCATCTCGGATTCGTCGGTCCACTGCTGATGCAGCGTTTTCTTGAGAACGTCGACCGACTCAAGGCAAATATCGACGACGGCGGGAGATGGTTCGATTTCACCGTCACGCAAACGCCCGATCAAATCTTCGACTCGGTGGGCGATCGCTCCAAGTCGCTTCAGTCCGACTTGCGCCGCCGATCCCTTGACAGTATGAATTGCGCGGAATAGCCGGTTGATCTCTTCGGGATTGTTGTTGCCCTCAAGTGAAATCAGGCAATCGCTGACGACCTGAAGATGTTCTTCGGCTTCCGGTTGGAAGAACTCGAGAATCTCTGGTCCGACTTCGTCATCGAGAGGCAGCGCGTCAAAGTAGGAACCCGTAACGCCGGCCTGTGGAGCGTCATGCGCGACGGATTCGATAGCCTCATCTCGAACTCCGAAATTCAGTGGAACCGGCTCAACCGGGAACGCAAACCGATACCGCTCCTTGAATGCAGCGATGTCTTCTACGGTCTCGTTGCCCGTGTCGCTGATTTCAAGCAGGTCGGTTTCGAGCAGGGAAATGCCGTCCGACAGAAACTCGGTGAGAGGGCCATGCAGGTCTTCGCCGAGCGTCGCATTCAACGAATATTGAAAGACGTGCGCAAGCTTCCCCGCAATTTCAGAGAATCGTGGGAAACCGTAGCTGGCCGAAGTCCCGCCAAGCGTGTGCGCAGCGATATACAGCCGCTCGAGGTCTTCGCGGCGTGGCTCAATCTCTTGCAGCACGCTGACGTACTCGCGCAGATACTGAAGATGCTCGGAAGCTTCCTGGAGGAACAGTTCGACAGCTTCGCGTTCGGGCACGGTCACGCGGTTCCTCCTTCCAAAACGAGTTCAGACTTCTGCAACTCTTCCGCGGTGGGCTTGCGATAGAGAATGCAGTCGTTCAAAACGATCGCCTGAAACTTCACCGGCATCTTCGAAATCGATTCGGAATGTCCAAGGAACAGATAGCCGCCGGGCTCAAGACTGTCGTAGAAGCGTTGCACCAGTGCGCGCCGGCGTTCTTCCGTGAAATAAATCATCACGTTCATGCAGAAAATCAGGTCCATGCGGCCCACATACACCGCCGAAGCGAGATTCATTTGCGTGAAGGTGATCATTTTCTGAATCCGCGGTTTGACCTGATGCCCGTCCTTGGTCTCCGTAAAATGTGTGGCGAGCTGCTTTTCGCTGACGCCCGCAACGCTACGCCCCTTGTAGATGCCGCGCTCCGCGTGCTTCAGGGCAACCCGGCTTACGTCTGTAGCCAAAATCTCCAGCTTCCAGGAATCCGCAAACGAAAGCGCGTCCGCAATCGAGATCGCGATCGAATACGGCTCTTCCCCCGTCGAACAACCCGCACTCCAGACACGCAGCGTGCGCGGATTCTTCCAAAACTTCTTCACATGCAACTCGGGCAGCAGCCGCTTCGTAAATGCTTCGTAGACTCCGGGATACCGAAAGAACGAAGTTTCCTGAGTCAGCACGCGTTCGAGCAGGGCCTCGTATTCGACGTTGGTCTTGCGCATCAGCCGCAAGAGTTCCGTGCCGCCCGCTAGCTTTTTCGCCGCGATGTGCTCTCGCACATGCGTCGAGAAAAAGCGCTCGCGCGACTCGTCGAAGCAAATGCCCGTCCGCTCTTGAATCAGCATGCGGATCTCACTCAACTCGTGTTCGCTCAAACGGACCGCTGGTCCCTGGCGTTCGCTCATCGTGGTCACGTTTCGGCTCCGGGAGGTCTTCACCGACCCGCACTGCGCAACTTGTGCCAGCACCGGAGCAGAGAATCAATCGCGACGTGTTACCGTGTCGCGCCCACTGGAACGGGGTGCCGCTCGGATTCCTCGGCAACGCCCGCGCCTTGCTTGGCCGCTCGGAACTGAGCGAGACCTTCGTTGAGCTGGTCGGAAAGTTTCACGAGCTGGCTGACGGTTGCGACCGTGCCGCGCGTGCCCTGTGACGTCTGGCGCGTAATGCTCGAAATAATCTGCATCGCGTGTGCGACGCCTTCCGTGCCACGCACCTGCTGTTTCGAAGCGAGCGAAATTTCCTGCACGAGTTCGGCGGACTGGCGAACGACGCTCGAAATCGCGTCGAGGGCGCGTCCCGCCTGATCGGCCAGCGTTGCGCCGCCTTCCACTTCCTTGGTGCCTTCTTCCATGACGACGACCGCTTCGTTTGTCTCGGCCTGAATCGCCTTGATGAGGGCTGCGATGTCTTTCGTCGCGCTGCGTGAGTGTTCGGCCAGCTTACGAACTTCGTCGGCGACGACCGCGAAACCGCGGCCCGCTTCACCGGCGCGTGCTGCTTCGATGGCCGCGTTTAACGCAAGCAAGTTCGTCTGTTCCGTGATGTCGTTGATGACGTTGATGATTTCCGAAATTTCCAACGATCGATCGCCGAGCGATTTGATCTTCTTCGCGGTCGCCTGCACCGAGGCACGGATGCGCTGCATTCCTTCGAGCGTGTCGCGTACGGCGCGGTTGCCCTGTTCAGCGGCGTCGAGAGCGCGTCGCGCCGCTTCGGCGCTTGCTTCCGCGTTGTTCGACACCTGCTTCATCGAAACCGTCAGCTCTTCGACGGCGCTCGACGTGTTCGTGATTTCCTGATCCTGTTGCGTCGCGCCGGCCTGCATTTCATCGGCGGCTACGAGAATGTTGTTCGAGCACGCGGTAACTTCCATCGCGGCCTTGCGAACGCGCTCGAGAACCTTGGTGAAGTTGTCGAGCATGTAGTTGATCGAATCCGCGACGTTGCCGAGCGCGTCGTTGGTGACCTTGCCGCGCAGCGACAGATCTCCGCGCGCCACTTGGTTGATGACCGTCAGCAATTCGGTGATGCTGCGCTGCAGATTCTCGTTCGCTTCCTGGTTGCTCGTCGCCTTCGAAACCTTGGCGATGGCGCGATTCAGGTTCTCCGCGATCAGACCGAGTTCATCCGACGAGTTCACCTCGGCGCGCGCGCGGTTGTCTCCGGCGGCGAAGCGCTCCGAGAAATCCGCCAGCTGCTGCACCGGCGTAAGGAGCCCGCTGCCGAGCCTCCACGCGAGAAACAGCGCTCCCGCCACGGCCAGCGCAAGCGCGATCATCACCGCTCCGCTCGCTCCCGCGGGCAAAGCGCTGAATTCAAAGATCGACGCGCCGCCTGATTGCCGGCCCGCGCTGTACGCGAAGCCGAGTACGGCGAACAAAACCACGCCGTTGACCAGGACTAGCGTCCAGATTTTAGAACTGAGTCGCGATTTCATGCCTTCCTCCCAAATCTTCCTTCGACGGCCGCTGTACGATCTCCGCCGCAATTCTCAAATGCCCCGAATCTCAAATGCTTGGTCCAGGAAACACTTCCAGCAATTTCTTCAGATCGATCAACAGCGCCAACCGATCTTCGTGGCGCAGCATGCCGATGCAATGCGGAACGTTCTCCGGCGCCTGCTCCAGCAAATCTTCGGACGTAACCGAATACGTGCCGATCACTTCGTCGGCGGCAATTCCGACGCGCAGATCGTCGTGCGTCGCGTCGCCGGGCAGGGAAGCAACCACAACGTGTTTCGGCAACAGCCCCGGACGCCGACCTTCGGTAAGTGCGATATCGATCAGCGGAACAATCGACCCGCGCAAATTGAAAATGCCAAGCAGGTAAGCAGGCGCGAGCGGCACTTTCGTCAACAGCGGCCAGTCGAGCACTTCCTCGACGTCGAGGACCGGCAGGCAGAATCGTTCGCGACCGCTTCGAAAAACGCAAAACTGCGACTCAGCCGGGCTCTCCTCGAGAGGGCCGAGCGCTTCGAGCAGATCAGCGGAGTCTGCGTTGGCGGAAAGCGGTGTCAGATGAAATTCGTCCATCATTCCTGCACTGTCCTCGATCAGTCCCAGAATTCAAATCTCAAGCAAATCGTCGTACAGCTCGAATCAACTCTTCCCGCGTAAACGGCTTGGTCACGTAACCGTCTGCGCCTTGCTGCTCGCCCCAATAACGATCGCTCGGTGTATCCTTCGACGTCACCAAAATCACCGGAATCGCGTTGAACTTCGTGTTGCTCTTCAACTCGCGGCAAACCTGGAATCCGTTGCGTTCGGGCATCACCACATCGAGCAGAATCACGCTTGGCGTTTCGGCCGCGATCGTTTGTTCGATCAGCTTCGGGTCATTCAACCCGACGCCTTCGTAGCCTTCGGTCTCGAGCAGGCCTTGCATCAACCGCACCTGCGAAGGCGAATCGTCGACGATGAGCACTTTTTTCTGCACGACGTAGGTCTCCGGACAGTTCTCCGCTGCGTGGAGGTGCACGTCAGCGGCCAGCTTTATGCCGTTGTCTCAACGTTTGTCGCGTTGGTATAACGACCTGAATTTGCGGCACTTGCGACAGAACTCGGAATTCTTAGCGGCGGCCGGGGCGCGTGGGCAACACGGCGTGCGTCTCAGCTTGAGATGCATTCTCAGCTTCCCGCATCTCGCTGGCGAGGGATGAGAATCGCTGCATGATTTCGTTGATCCGCAGAGCCATGCTGTGGATGGTCTTGATCTGAGCCAGGGACTGTTGCGAGAGTTGGCCCGGTTCCAGAAGTAGCAGTTCCGCGTTGCCGAGCATCGACGTCAGCGCGTTGTTCACGTTGGGCTTCATGTCGATCATGTAGCGGCCCAGCGTGGCTTGCGCTTCGCTCTGCGCGGCGCGCGTTTCAGCCTGCCGCACGGCGCGTAACGCTTCAGCGCGGCGCAAAGACTCGCCAGCCACGAGCAATAGCGTCTGTGTCCAATCTTCACGCAGTGGAACATGCACGAAGCGCGGGTGACGTCGCCGAAGCTGCGCGAGTTCCGTCGAATCGACTGGCGCGCACAGAATCACCGCGCTTGCCGGTGCGAGCGATTGCAGAATTTCCGGCAGCTTGCCTTCGCGTAGCGGCCCCACGACGGCGAGTTCGTGCGCCACTCCCTCGTGCTCATTCCAAACATCGCTACCAAGCACAGTAATCGCGGGAACGTCCCGTTCCGCCCGCCAGCAGGCGGTCAAAAGCCGTGCAAACTCGGGTTCATCCGTGACGATCAATACACTGGAGTTCTGCAAGGAAGGCGGCTCCCGAATTCTCTTTCTACTCGGCGCTTCATCGCGCCTCAAATCTAATTGTTTGCGAGTTACAGTTTCTCGGCTTCGTCCAGCGCCGAAAGCAATCGCTTGGTGCTGATTCCCAGGTTCACTGCGGCTTCGGTGTCCTTGGTCTGCTTCGCGACGTCGACGCGTTCCTGTAGACGTGACACTTCGATGCGGGCGATCGACAAAGCCCGCTCAAGTGAAGTGGCATTGCCGCTTTCGCGTGCGGATTCGGTGGCTGCTGTGACGATGGCGCGTGCAACAACCGCTCGCCGCAAGTCTTCCGCCGATGGGCTGTCTTCGCTTACGAACGCGGTGACTTCCCACGACGACAGCAAAATCCTCGCGTTGCCAACCTTCACCGTCGTCATCGATCGACCCCGGGTGGGCGGCACTGCGATCAACTGCTCCCAGATTTGTTCAAGGCAAGCATCAAAGTCGAGAAGGTTCAGCGTCTCTCCGATTTTTGCGGCTTCCTTTGCGACTGGCCGCAGGTGCGCGGCGGCGACCGGTTCGCTCTCACGCGTTGGTGGAGCCTGATGGGTTTGGGCCAAAGCTTCCGCCGCTTGCGGCGAAACCTTTTCAAGGGCACGTTCGACGTCGGTTCGCAGGCAGAGCAACTTCTCGAACGCCTCATTGACCGTACGTTCGGTATATTCCTGCTGAAATGGCTGTTTCCACTCGTCGGCGATCTGGCGGACGCGTGTGATTGGCTCGGAAGGTGATAGGCCAAACAACCGGGCATCGATGGCCTTCACTTCCAGCGAATCGAGCTGGCTCAATCCCGCGCGAATCGCGATCAAATCGGCATGCATCAGTTCGATGAGAGTTCGGCGCAGCAGGAAGTTGAAGCGAACGAAAGCCACGAGCGAAACCGGCTCGTAAAACATTTTTCCGGCATCGTCTTTCACCTTGCGGCCCTGCTCGACGAAACTGTTCTTCAACATGTCTCGCAGGCTGCGGAATCCTCTCAACGCCACGATCATCTTTTCGAGGGGTTCGCACCAGGAAATCGGCGCCGTGCTCGCTTCTCCGAGCACCGGCTTCATCACCTGTGCCACGTCTTCGAGTTCGATCTGCTTGTGATAGACCTTCGGTGGTGCGCACAGTGCGAAATACTGGACGAGGAGAAAATCCACCTTGTCGCGGTCCATGTTCGACTTCGACGGTTTGCGCAGATGCCGCTGAATCAGGGCGCGCAGGCCGGCTTCGCTCGCATTGAGCGTGGTCATCTGCAACAGATGGCGCAGCTGGTACACAAGAACCTGCGCATCCATTGAGTCGAGCCACGTCTGGATCCGCGCATAAAGTTCGGCGTCAGCCTTCTCGGGTAGAATCCGCTTGTCGGCCGCGAACGGAATCTCAAGCGTCAGTTGCTTCGCGAGCGCGATGTAAATAGGGAAGACCGACCGGGTCTCATCCCATTGCTCTGGGCGCGGACCGCTCGGCCTCGACGGAGCTGGCATCGATAGATTCAACGTAGTCATTTTCACGGCAATGTCACCCATTCGCATGGCCCTTGCGTAAACTTCACGGCGACCGCTTTTCGCCCGTCGTGGTACTGCACGGCGATAACGGTTGCTTCGGCCTTGCGAGATTTCCCCTCACGTTCCAGTCGTACTCGATCGTCAAATTCCAACGGCAAAGTGGAGGCAAAAATCGCGCAGTCGGGTGCCGCGAATTCGACGGTCACCGCTTCGTGCAACTTAGCGCTGCTCGAGCGAACCGCACTGACTTGCGCGCGCAACCGCACCGGCAACGCTTGAGGAAAGAATCGAGCCAACTGCTCTACACAGCCGGGTGTTTCCTGTTGCTCGAGGATTCCGACATGACCTGATGCCGAAAATGCCTCACTTCCGCCCAGCTGGCCCGATCGTTTCACTTGGCCTCTCGATTCCGCCACCGGGGCATCGGCCGTTGCTAACGTTGGCCTACACACGGAGACGGACAAATTCCCAAGCGAAGAAATGCACGTCGCACGCCAAAGGGATTTGCTATGGATTGAGAGATGAAGGTGTTGAAAGGGCGAGGCTTAGGCCGAATCGACGCCCCGGTATGTCGTATCGCGTCTCACGCTGACACGTTGCGCGTCTCAGTCGTCGCGACTCTCGTCGAGCCAGCGCTCCCGCTGAGACACCTAAAACCTGTTCGTTCGGTCAGCGCGACGCGGCGTGCGTCTTCTCTTCTTCTTCGACTTCAACGGCGCTCTCGGGCCGCATCGGGATGTTATAGCGCTTGAGCTTGCGATAGAGGGTCGCCCGGCTGATACCCAACATCTTTCCCGCGAGCGCTTTATCCCCGCCCGCCTGCTCAAAGACACGCAGAATGGTCATCTTCTCCATCTCAGCCAATGCGGTGGTGGAAAGCGACGCATTGTCCTCGAATGAGGCACTCGAAGGTATCGATGATTCCGAACGAATCGCCGGCGGCAAGTCTCCCACGTCGATGGTCTTGTGATCTCCCAGCGCCACCGCGCGCGCGACGCAGTTCTCAAGCTCGCGGATATTCCCAGGCCAGTCGTACTGCAACAGGCTCTTCATTGCCGTCGCAGTCACCTGCAAATTCTCGCCAGGTGCATATCGATCAAGGAAGTGATGCACAAGCACAGGAATGTCTGATCGACGATCCCGCAGGGCAGGGAGGTGAATCGTCACGACGTTAAGCCGAAAATAGAGGTCCTTGCGGAACGTCCCCGCGCGATACGCCGCCTCCAAGTCACGGTTCGTCGCTGCGATCACGCGAACATCAATATTCACCTTATCGTTGCTCCCAACCGGCCGCACTTCTTTCTCTTGCAGCACGCGAAGCAGCTTCGCCTGCATCTCCAGCGGCAATTCGCCAATCTCATCCAGAAAAATCGTCCCGCCGTCGGCCGCCTTAAATAAGCCGGCCTTCGATCTCGACGCGCCCGTGAACGCGCCCTTCTCGTAACCGAATAGTTCGCTCTCCATCAGAGTTGGCACCAGCGAACCGCAATCGACCGCGATAAACGGCGTCTGCGCCATCGATCCGCGGAAATGAATCGCACGTGCCGCAAGCTCTTTACCCGTGCCGCTCTCGCCCGATACCAACACCGGCGTGCGCGTATCCTTTAGCCGCGAAATCATCCGCAGTACGTCCTGAATATTGGCCGACGAACCCATGATCCCGTCGAGATTCTCCTCCGTGCTGACCCGTTCGCGTAGAAACGCATTCTCCGTGACCAGCCGAATCTTCTCCGCCATCCGCTGTAGCAGCAGCCGCATCTTCTCGACGCGAAACGGCTTCTCGATATAGTCGTACGCGCCCAGCTTCATCGCGTCGACTGCCGACTCGATCGAGCCGTGCCCGGTCATAATCGCCACTTCTGCACGGGGAAGCTGCGCCTTCACCTGCCGCAGCAACTCGACGCCCGATTGATTCGGTAATTTTAGATCGGTCAGCACTAGATCGGGCGCCTCGGCATCCAGTCGCGCGATTGCTGCTTCGGCGCTCTCCGCCTCGCTGCAAAGAAATCCCAGCGATGTCCCAATCGTCATGCACAAGCGTCGGATGCTCTGCTCGTCATCCACAACTAGCATTCGGATTTTTAGGTCAGTGTTCATGGTTTCCCGAAGGTCTTCTCCACCACAGTGAGTAGTTGTTGCACTCGAAACGGCTTTTCAATACACGGCGTCCCGCTTTGCTTCAACAGCGTCTGGGTGTCGCTGTTCGCGGTGTCGCCGCTGATTAAAATGATGCGTGTACAAAGATCTGGCCGGTTTTGCTGAATCCACGCGTGAACTTCCGCGCCATTCACCGACCCCGGCATACGTATATCGGAAATCACGCCGGAATATTCCCGGCCATCAAGTTTTTGCAGCCCTTCCGCTCCCGATGCAGCATCTTCCACGGAATATCCGCGCCGCTCCAGTGCCGCGCGCAAGAATGCCGTGACCGACGGTTCGTCCTCGATCAGCAAAATCGGCGACGTGCTCATCGGCCCGCCTCTTTTGCGATCGCTGCAATTGCAGCCGCTTCAGTCGCCACCGGGACGCGTACGATAAACGTGCTGCCCGGTCCGTTCTCATTGTTGCGGCATAAAATCTCACCGCCATGCGCCCGCACAATTCCGTAGCAGATGCTCAGACCGAGCCCGGTACCTTTCGCAGCCTGTTTCGTCGTAAAAAACGGATCGAAAATCCGTTCCGTATCGGTCACACCAGTGCCGTTGTCCGCAATTGCGATCTCGATGTTCGATCCCTGCTGCGACGTGCGAATCGCAATTCGCCCGCGCTGGCCGACTTCCTGCACAGCGTCGTAAGCGTTATTCAAAATATTCAGAAAAACCTGCTGCAGCTGTTGCGAATCTCCCAGCGCATCCGGCAGCTTCTCGTCGAACTCTTCCAGCACCTCAACGCCATGGCTCGCGAAATCGTAGCTTCGCAGCTTGATCGTCTGCCGCAGCACCGCATTCACATGCACAAGTTCACGCTGCACCGGCCGTTGCCGCGCAAAACTCAACAAATCCTGCACGATGTCCTTGGTCCGTTGCGTCTCATGCAAAATAATCTCAAGATCCTCGCGCGCATTCGCTGGAATCGCCGGATTCTCCAGCAGCAAATCCGTAAATCCTAAAATCGCAGCCAGCGGGTTGTTCACTTCGTGCGCGACACCGGAAACCAGCCGCCCAATCGTCGCCATCTTCTCCGAATGCGCCAGCTTCGCCTGTAACAGCACAGCGTCCGTTATATCGGTCATCACCACAACCACGCTGTTCACCGCACCTTGTTCGTCGCGCATCGGACTCAAGCTGATCGAGAAATGCCCCATCGACGCATCGCTCCGTCGCACCCGCAGCTCAAGATTCTCAACTTGGTGCCCATGCGCCGTAGTCTCCAGTGCCGCCTCAAAGTCTTCGCGCTGAGCCGCCTCCACCCAATCCACCAGTCGGTGCCCAATCAACTCATGCTCGCGATAGCCCGACTCAAACGCCCGCCGGTTCGCATAACTGATCAATCCCGCTGTATCCAGCACCAGAATCATGCTCTGCGTGGTGTTCAGAATCTTCTGGTTGAAGTCCCGCTCGCGCTGCAATTGCGACTGAAACATTCGCTGCTCCGTCACGTCGAGCATCAATCCGCGAATCTGAATAATCTTCCCGTTCGCGTCGCGCACCGCCGTGATGTTCTGCAGCGTATGCAGCAGCGTGCCGTCCTTGCGCCGCAGCGTCTCCTCGTAATTTCTCAACAATCCGCGTTTCGACAGCGCCGAAAAGAATCGCTCCCGCTCCGCCACAATCGGATAGAGGTGTGTGCTGACATCCGCCCGCAGCAATTCCTCGCGCGATTCGTAACCCAGCATCCGCACCATCGCATCATTTACATCCAGAAACCGCCCCTCGGGCGTCGCGAAAAACAATCCTTCCTGGATGCTGTCAAACAGCTCGCGATAACGCCGCTCGGCCTCGCGCCGGTCGGTCATATCCTTCAAGACGTGGATCGTGCGCGTGTCGTCGTCCGAAACGCCCGGCGTCCGCGAAGTCGAAACTAGAAAAATGCGTTCGGGCGACGCCACGATATATTCCTCGCGCGCCTGCTGCGTATCACGGCAGAACGGGCAGGGAAGCTCGCTTCGCGTTTCGGCAATCTGCCGCAAACTGCTCATCGGGTCGCCAACCAAAGCCACCGGCGGCACTCCGAGATGCGAAGCCAACGACCGGTTCGTGCGCACAATCCGGAATGACCGGTCATGCACCACGATGTAGTCGCTGATCGCATCGATATCCTCGACCCACTGCCGCTTCGACCGCTCTAGCTGCGAAAATCGCCTGAAATTCTCCAGCGACAGCGCCGCGTGGCTCGCCAGCGCATGCAACAAGTGCCCTTCATCCCCGGAAGGCGTGCCTTTCCCGCGAATCAGGCACAGACAGCCCAAAATCTCTTCATCGCTCGCCGTAATCGGCACAAATGTCACATCGGCGACCTGAGCGTTCTTGTGCGCGATGTCGCCCGCCGCCAACGGAGAATCAAACGAAACCGCCAGCGTCTCCGCCCCGCGACGCGTCTCGCGCCCCAAGCGAATCAACGTGGCCTGATGCGACGCCTGCACATCGCCACCATCGGCCTCTGCCTGATACAAATCCGTTTCGCGCCCGCGAAACACGATCACGCCGCCCCACCGCGCATCCAGCATTCGCGTGGCGCGCTGCGCAAACCGTTCCAGGAACGCCGGCAAATTCCGCGAATGCGCCGCGTCAACCGCTAATTCCATGAGTTCGTCAGCTGCGTGAATGGAAGATCGGGCGGAGGCGAGCTTCTTCACACGTTTCCGCGCAAGGTGAGTTGAGGGTTTGGCCGTTGCTCTAGGCATGTTTGATTGAGACACAGCTGCGCCGTCTCAATTTGATGATTCCCACGCACCTCTACGCTACTCACCCATCTCAATGTGAGTCAATTAGCGATGGAAATGGGTGTTTCGCACTCGACACTCGCCAATTTCTCACGTGCCGATGAGAAAAATCGTGGCCGCGCTCTTCTGCCGTAAAACAAAACCCGCAGGCGGGTCGCAAAAATCCTGTAAAGATCCGCAAAGCCGCGTCTCAGCGTGAGACCCCCTCGCGCGAATCACAGTCCCACTGAGACAAACTCCGCAACACATCGAACCAGCAATCGCATCGACGCAAGCAATCTAACTTCAATGTTGTACGGCCTTTGCAGCGATTCAGTCCCCGCAAAACAACTCATTTTTCTGGGCGCCAGTACTGGCCACCGACGTGCCTTTCTTGCCGTGGGGGATTGTCCCAACCTAGGAGGCGTGGTGTCGAAGCGACGGAAGTGGACAACGATCGTTCTTGCGAGTGTGGGTTTCGCAGGGCTGCTGGCAGCAACAGGTTTCGCTCAAACTTCGAGCACCGACGAAGGTAAGCGCAAGGTCAAGACGCGCGTGTCGCCTTCCTATCCGGAACTCGCAAAACGGATGAGCGTCAGCGGCAAAGTGAAAATTGAAGTCATTATCGCCCCCGACGGCCACGTGAAGAGCACGCGCGCCATCGGTGGCCACCCGCTTCTCGTGCAGACCTGCACGGACGCGGTCAAGGAATGGAAGTTTTTCCCGGCTCCGGAAGAGTCTACGCAGGTCGTGGAATTCGATTTCACCGGCGGTAGTAGCAACTAACAGCACGTCGCGAAGGGAATCGCGGCGCACCGCATCGGCCTATAGGGGCCGCGGTTATTGGGGTGGAGGGTTTTTGAAATGACGATTGGCAAGAAACTTTATATCGGATTCGGCTCGATCCTGTTCATCTTGATCGGGCTCTTCGTCGTGAACATAATCGCCGGCCTGCGAGAGCAGTCCGCGCGTTCCGACGCTTCGACTGCGCTTCAAAACGTTCGCACCATCGAAGCCGTGCGTTACCAGATCATGCTCAACCGGAATAACCTCAACAACTTCCTGCTGAGCGGTGATCCGCGCGACGAAGACAAGGTCAACAAAGGGATGATCGAGATCGCCGACATCATCAAGCACGGCGAATCCCTGGCTGCCAACGACCTTCTGCACACTGCATTGATCCAGGTCGAGAGCACCGAAGCCAGCTGGGGCGACAATTTCGCCAAGCCATTGCTCGCCAAGCGCCATCAGGTCGATTCGGGCGACGCCACCGTTTCCGATCTTCAGATTTTCTATCTTCAGAAGGATCCGACGTCTTGGCTCGTGAAATCCTCGTCGGTTCTCGATCAAGCAGCCACCGAAATTGCAAAATCGCTCGATGAAACCAGCAAGTCCGCGGCTCATGCCAGCACCCTGAGCACAACGCTCACAACCGGCGGCACGTTCCTCGCGCTCGTGTGGGGCTTCGTCGTCGCCTACTACACCGCGAAATCCATCACCGAGCCGCTCACGCACCTCATCACCGTAGCGCGCGAAATCGGAGACTCCGGCGATCTCGATCAAAACATCGACATCCATCGCAACGACGAAATCGGCGCCTTGGCTACTACATTCAACAATATGGTCGCCTACCTGAAAGAAATGGCAGGCGTTTCCGCCGCCGTCGCCGAAGGCGATCTCGCCATCGAAGTCGTGCCTCGCTCCAAGCGCGACACGCTCGGCAACGCATTCGTCCGCATGCAACACGGCTTGCAGGAACTCGTTCGCACCACGCGCGACTCCGCCGGACAAGTTTCCGCGGGATCGAATCAGGTGGCAGGCGCCGCCGATGAGTCCGCAAAAGTCAGCGTGCAAGCGTCCTCCGCGATTGAAGAAGTAACCAGCACCATGCACGAGATGAGCATCAACGTGCAGAACGTCGTCAAGAACACGCAAATTCAGGCGTCGAGCGTTGCCGAAACCTCCGCCTCCATCGATCAGATGGTGACGTCGATCCAGCGCGTCGCCGACACCGCCAAGGTCTTGCTCGACATTGCCAACCGATCGCGTGAAGAAGTCGTCACGGGTATCGCCACGATGGAAAAGGCGACCGACGGCCTCAATCGCACGAACCACGCGATTCAATCGTCCGCCGAAATCATCAACGTTCTCGGCCATCGCGCTGACGACATCGGCAAGATCATCGAAGTCATCGACGATCTCGCGGAACAGACCAACTTGCTCGCGTTGAACGCCGCCATCGAAGCGGCCCGCGCCGGCGAACACGGCCTCGGTTTCGCGGTCGTCGCCGACGAAGTCCGGAAGCTCGCCGAAAAGTCGACGCAATCCACCAAGGAAATCGCCGACCTCATCCAGAGCATCCAGCGCGAAGCGCGACAGGCCGTCGAAAACATGGAGCGCAGCACGCGCATCGTCGAAGAGGGCCTCAGCCTCGGCAACGATCTCGGCTCCGCGCTGCACAAAATCTCCAACGTCGTCACCGAAGTCTACAAATTCTCCCAGGAAATCGGCGCCGCCACGGCCGAGCAATCTGTCGGTTCATCGCAGATTGCCAAAGCAACCGGCCGGCTCACAGAAATTACTCAGGAAATCAATTCCGCCGTCGAAGAGCAGGCGTCCGGTGCGCAAGCCGTCGTTCGCGCGATGGACAAGATGCGCGAGCTCGTGCAGCAATCCGCTTCCAGCTCCACCGAGCTGTCCGCCGCCGCCGAGCAAATGCTCAAGCTCTCGCGCAACCTACTCGACAGCATGGACCGTTTCGTTCTCGATACTTCGGCGCAAGCCCGCTCGCGCCGTGAAACTCCGGCCTCTCACCCACGTCGTCGTGAGACGCATCGCGACGCCGAAAGCGAGTACGCCGAGCTCACTCGTTCTTGAGAGCCACAAACGCTGCCATGGATAAAGACCTCCAGGTTGTTGGTTTTCGGATCGGCAACGAGACCTTCGGCGTGCTGATCGGATCGGTGCGCGAGATCGTTCGCGTTCCCGAGATCACGTCCGTCCCAAGCGCTCCCGAAACCGTCGAAGGCGTTATCAATCTGCGCGGCAAGATCATCCCCGTGATGGATTTGCGCAAGCGTTTCGGCCAGGTCGAAATTCAGCCCGACAAAAAGAATCGCATCCTGGTCGTCGAGCTCGACAACAAGCTCGTCGGTCTGATCGTGAACGCCGCTTCCGAAGTTCTGAAAATTCCGCCTTCCGAAATCGAGCCGCCCGGCAGCGTCTTTGCCGAAGGCGAATCGAACTACGTCACCGGAGTCGGAAAGCTCAAGGGCCGTTTGATCATCCTGCTGGACGTTTCAAAGCTTTTGCAGCGCCAGGAAGTAAAAAGACTCGAGGAGGCCGCGGAAATTGTCGCTGGTGTGAAGTAGCGTCGTCCGGCCTGCATTTTTGGCCTTCGACGGCAACTCATGTCACCGAGGCACGCGCCTATATGGGAACGATAACCGCCCAAGTTCAACTAACTGAAGCAGAGCTGAAGCTTCTGCAGACGCTCGTCTATCAGGAATGCGGCATGTTTTTCGACGAGCGCCGCTCACACTTTCTCAAGGATCGCTTGCAGCGCCGGCTCAAAGCCTGCCAGATCGATTCCTTCTACAACTACTATCGCTTGCTCACGAGCCGCGAAGGCAAAAACGAACTCGCCGCGTTGCTCGAAAATCTGACCGTCAACGAAACCAGTTTCTTCCGCAACCGGCCGCAACTCGATCTTCTTCAGAAGAGCGTTCTCGAAGAATTGCTCCGAAAAAAACAGGAACGCCGCGATTGGACCTTGCGCGTCTGGAGCGCCGGGTGCTCCTCGGGCCAGGAAGCCTACTCTGTCGCAATCCTGATTTGCGACGCTTTGGCGTATTACTACCTGCGGAATCCGCTTCCTTTTGACATGCCGTCGCCCAAGCCGCTCATTCCTCCTCCCTGGAAACTGGAGATCGTCGCGTCCGACATCAGCTACGCCAGCCTCCGCGCAGGTCAGGAAGGCACGTACAACGAAACGCAGATGGAGCCGGTCGACTACACCTGCCGCCTGCGCTATTTCGAGCGTGTCGGCGACAAATACGCGGTCAAGAAGCAGCTCAAAGATCTAATCCAATTCGACTTCCATAACCTAAAGACCGAATTCTTGCCACGCCGCAACGACATCATTCTCTGCCGCAACGTCATGATTTATTTTGACGAAGCTGAGCAGAAGCGCCTCATCGAAAAGTTCTGGCACTGCTTGAATCCTGGCGGTTATCTCTTCGTCGGCCACGCCGAAAGCCTGTTCGGCCTGACACAGAAATTCCGCATGGTGCACGAGAACAACGGCACCGCGTATCAAAAGCTCGAGGTCAATTCGTGACCCAGCTGCCCGACGATCGCAGCGGCGAGCTCCGCGCGCTCTTTTTTGAGAGCGCGAATGAGCTATTGCAGTCGCTGAACGACGCCGGACTCGAACTCGAGTCGCGGCCGACCGACGACGAAGTAATTCGTCGCGTTCGTCGAGCTGTGCACACTTTGAAAGGCGATTCCGCGGCCTGCGGCTACTACCAGCTCAGCGAACTCTCTCACGAGCTCGAAGACGTCTTATCGCCGCAGATCGGCGAAAAGAACGGCGGCAAGCTAGCTGAAGTTGTCCTCGAAGCCGCCGACAGCTTTTCCGCGATGCTCGCCGCGTATCAGCGCAATATCGAGCCGCCTCCGGCCGAGCCGTTGCGCGCTCTGATTCGATCGCTGCTGACGGCGCCCGCTCAACCCGAGAAAAAAGGCCCGCAGCCCAAAGTCACCGCCCAATTTGCCTGGACCGAATACGAACAGTTGATGGTTTCCGAAGCGATTCATCGCGGCGAAACGGTTTACAACATCGCCCTGCGCATCGATCCGAACAGCCTGATGCACGCGGCCGCATTCCAGCTAATCCGCAACGTTCTTCACGGCTGCGGTACCGTCATCGCACTTCGCCCGGAAGACAACTCCGCCGCTGCAACCGTCGAAATCGTCGAAGCGGCTCTCGCCACCACGCAGCCCGAAGAGCGCATCACGCAACGTTGCAAAATTCCCGCGATCGTCTCCGAGCTCCGCGTCGAGCGTATGAGTCACATCGAGACCAGCGAGCACGAACTCCTCGGTGACATCCTCGAAGCGCAGGCCGCCGACGCCACAGCCCATGCGAAAGATCACGGCCCGAATGGCGACGGGGGGAAAGCGGCAGCCACCGGTTCCGCCGCAGCTACCGTCGTCGAAAGCACGCTCCGAGTTGACTCCGCGCGCATCGATGCCGTCATGAATCTGGTCGGCGAACTGATCATCGGTAAATCGATGCTCAATCGCACGCTGACGGAGTTCGACAAGAACCATTCGCGCGATCCACTGCGCGCCAAATTATCCGATGCACTCGCGTTTCAATCGCGCGTCCTGGACGAACTGCACAAGTGCGTGCTCAAAATCCGCATGGTGCCTGTCGAGCAGCTCTTCCGCCGCTTCCCGCGTCTCGTCCGGGATGTCGCCAAGCAGTGCGGAAAAGACGTCGCTCTCGATCTTGCCGGCCAGAATACCGATCTCGACAAGGGCATTCTCGATTCGCTCGCCGAGCCGCTGATGCACATCGTGCGCAACGCCGTCGACCACGGCATT
>DASXPD010000043.1:0-67793 GCA_036493835.1 Candidatus Acidiferrum sp.
GTCGTCGAGCGTCGGAGTCTTGCCGACGAGATTTTTCACGCGACCGGAAACGCCCGCGCCCATAACGTGCTCGCAGAAGTTGTGGCCAACGTGTGTGCTGGAGTTCGCCAAGCCGTTGGGATGACGCTGTGATTTCGAGAGCAGGAGCAGACGAGCGGACTCCAGAGTCGAAGCTGCGAGAACGACGACTTTCGCTTTGACGTGGTAGTCCTTCAACGTTTCGTTGTCGACGAAGTGAGCGCCAGTGGCTTTGCCGGTGGCGGGATCCGTGGTGATTTCGCGGACGACGGCGTTGGTGCGGATGGTGAGGTTGCCGGTGTCGGCGGCGGGATAGATGAGGCCCGTCGGAGAATCGAACGCAGCGTGGATGTCGCAACCGCCTTTGCGTTCGCAAGCACCGCGGCCGAAACAGCGGCTGCGATATTTATTGTGCTTGAGGCCGTCGGTGGTCACGCCGGCACGATATTGCGTGAGCGTGCGATCCAATTTCTTCTTAAGAGCTTCCTTCAGCGTGACTTCGGCGCAGTTCAGCTTGGTCGGGCGCTGGAAGATGCTGTCGGGAAGCCACTCGAGGCCTTCCTTGACGCCGGTGACGCCGAGATAGAGATCGACTTTGTCGTAGTAGGAAGCGATATCGCTGTAGCTGATCGGCCAATTTTCGCCGAAGCCGTCGCGATCGTGGGCCTTGAAGTCGTAGTCGGAGAGGCGAAGCGAGAGGCGGCCCCAGATATTGGTCTTGCCACCGAGGCAGCGCGCGCGGACCCAAGCGTAGTTTGTGCCGGTGAAGGGATTGTCGCGCTCATTGACGGTGATGTTTTTTACGTAGTCGCTATCGCCGATGTAGCTCTTGAGGTGCTTATCGTGTTCGAAACCGGGGCCGTAGGGCGGACGTCGAATGGTGTACTCGTTGAAAGTGAGGGAATGATTGTCGGGTGGAAGGCCCCCACGGTACTTGTTGTCGTAGGGCCACTCCATCGAGCGAAGTTCTTTTTCGATGGGGAGCTTTTTCCCGGCTTCGAGGAGCAGAACTTTCATGCCGTGGGATGTCAGGACATGGCAAGCCATGCCGCCCGCCGCGCCTGAGCCGATTACGACTGCATCGTACGTTTGAGTGAGATTGACTTCGGAGTCCGCCATCACTGGAGCCTTTCTCTGCAGGGCCTCTTGCATCCAACGCAGGTGAGACGCGTCGGACAGACAGAGGATAGCGCGCATTGTTGCGGATTTAAATCGATTAACTAATGTACGCGAACTGGCGCCACGGCATTCAACAATGGGAACGGCGGGTTTGTCCAGCGGAACGTCGGGCACGATACAAGTTTGAGACGTAAAGGGTAGCGGTTCGTGCAATTGGCAAGTGCGGTTGGGCCAGAAAGACGCAGGGCAAGTTGGGACTGAAGTTTCAAAGGCTGGGATTGGCGACGGCGCTGTTGATCGTTAGCGGAATTCTGTGCGTTGCGGGCGCGACGCCGGGGCGGCAGGCGCAGGTTGGAACGGCGAGCGCCGATGGCAAAGCCAGCACGGCAGCAAGCGGGGCGAAGTCGTTTGAAGAGCGCGGATTTGTGGGCGACAACGATTGCCGGACGTGTCATCAGCGCGAGTTCGAAAGTTTTGTAAAGACGCGACACCATGAGGATTCTGCACTTCCTTCGACGCAGTCCATTCACGGACATTTCGATCTCGGGCGCGACACGATGGCGTCGCTTGACCCCGGCGTCTCGTTTCGAATGGTTGCAAAAAACGAAGCGTTTTACGAAACGTCGTTTGAGGGTGAACCTGGGCATCAGAAGGCGCGCACAGAGAAGATCGATATAGTTATTGGCTCCGGGAGGAAAGGTCAGACTTTTCTGTATTGGCGCGGCGACGAATTATTCGAACTGCCGGTTTCTTACTGGACGAATCTGGATCGCTGGGTGAATAGTCCGGGCTATGTCGACGGGACTGCAGATTTTGGTCGTGGAATCAATCCGCGATGTTTGGAATGCCATTCGACTTATTTTCAAGAGATTAGCGGGTCGAAAGCGGGATTTCACTTCGATAGGCAACATTTCGTGCTCGGCATTTCCTGTGAGCGGTGTCATGGGGCTGGCGGTGAGCATGTGCGGTTGCACTCGAGCCAGACTGGGGCGTCGGCTGCTTCGCTGGCGGTTTCGAATGGCGCTGCGGCGACATCTGAGGCCGTCAAAATGGCGCCGATTGGATTCGAACGCGACCGGCAGGTGGATATCTGCGCGCAATGTCATGGGGGCATCGGCGCTGGTCTGACGCCTGCGCTTTCGTTCAAACCAGGCGAAGCGCTGGCACCGCATATCAGCTTGGAGTCCGATCCGCTGGCGCGCGTGGACGTTCACGGGAACCAAGTTGCCTTGTTGCAGAAGAGCCGGTGTTTTCAGTCGTCGGCGGGCATGACGTGCTCGACTTGCCACAATTTGCATGAGCCGGAGCGCGAAGCGGCATCGTATTCGGCTGTGTGCTTGACGTGCCATCAAACGTCGGCGTGTCCAACGTTTTCGAAAATGCCGCCGCCAGCCGTAACAAACTGCATCGATTGCCACATGCCGGAGCAGCAATCGAATTCCCTAAGGGTCGATTTGGAAGATCAACAGGTTCCCATCAAGGTGCGCAACCATTGGATTCGGGTCTATCCTTCGCAGGCTTCGCCGCATCAGAACTCAGAGCGCTAAGTTTGTTTCCTCGCACACGATCCGATGGCCAGAATTCCCTTTCGCATAGCGCCCATGCTTGCCACGCTAGTGGACTCGCCGTTTACCAAACCGAATTGGATTTTCGAAGAGAAATACGACGGCGTACGGATGCTGGCATACAAAGAGGGGACGAAGGTCGCGCTGATTTCACGGAATGGGGTCGATCGCACGGAGCGCTATCCAAAGATTGCAGAAGCGATTGGGAAGCTGAAGCCGGACACGCTCGCTCTGGATGGCGAGATCGTGATCTTCGATGCGGACAAGGTTTCGCGTTTTCAGTTTTTGCAGAAGGGCGATGGGCGGCCGGTCTTTGCCCTGTTTGATTGTATCTATCGTGATGGCAAAGATTTACGGAAGGCTTCGCTTTCCGAGCGGCGAACGGCGCTAGAGCAGTCGGTGAAGCCGTCGGCGAGCCTGATTCTCTCTGCACGGCTCGATGCCGACGGGGTCAAGGCGTTCGAAATCGCCAAGAAGCGAGGCTTTGAAGGACTGATCGCGAAGGATCTTTCGTCTAGATATGTTTCGGGGCGATCGCCGGCTTGGTTGAAGGTCAAAGTGCGTAAGGAAGATGAGTTTGTTATAGGTGGATTTACGGAGCCGAGCGGAGCCCGGCATTTCTTCGGGGCGTTGCTACTGGGTGTCTATTCGCGCGGGAAGTTGGATTACGTCGGAAAAGTTGGGACTGGATTCGACGAAGAGACGCTTAAGGCGCTGCACAAAAAGTTCGGATCGTTGAAGCGGGCTGGCTCGCCTTTTGCTTCCGATGTCCGTGAGCGTGACGCTACGTTTGTCGCGCCAAAAATGGTAGCCCAGATCGGTTATACCGAGTGGACTGGCGACGGGAAATTGCGTCATCCGGTATATCTCGGGCTGCGCGATGATAAGGATGCGAAGGATGTGAAGCGGCAGGAGAAACGCTGATGCCAAGCCGTTCGAAATCCGCCAGTTCGAAAGTCATAGGTTCAAAAACAGCCAAGGCTAAGAAGAGCTCTCCTACGGCAGCCGGGCAAGTATCCAATCCCGACAAAGTGTTTTGGCCCGATGAAGGCTACACCAAGGGAAACCTTGCAGAGTTTTATCGCGAAGTATTCCCTCTTTTGAAGCTGTTCGTTCAAGATCGCATTTTGACGCTGGAGCGTTGTCCCGACGGCATGAGTGGCAGTTGCTTCTATCAGAAGGAAAAGCCCGACAGCATGCCTTCCGGAACGCCGACGAAACGGATTTCGAATTCGAGCGGCGCGAGGAAGTCGACCAACTATGTTGTTGGAGGCGATTTGGCCACACAGATCGCCATGGTGAACCTCGGGTGCATTCCGGTTCACGTGACCGGCAGCCGCGCGAGCAAATTTCCGAAGCCGGATTGGATTTGCTTCGATCTCGATCCCGGCACGGGGAAATTCAGTGACGCCGCAAAGGCAGGACTTTTCGTGAAGGAAGCGCTCGACGCGCTGGACCTGGAATCTTTCCCGAAGACATCGGGCAGCCGCGGACTGCATGTCTTTGTGCCGATTCGAGTTGGTCCGTCGTCGGGCGATGTGTTGGTGTTCGCCGAAAAGTTGGTGGCACGATTGGCTGCTGATCATCCCAGGGAGCTCACCGTTGAACACGCGATTGCCGATCGCGGCGACCGCGTTTACCTTGATCCGTTTCGAAATGGCGCGGTGCAAACCGTTGTGACACCGTATTCTGTTCGGCGCAAGGCGCATGCTCCGTTTTCGATGCCGCTGGCGTGGTCTGAAGTGAAACCGTCGCTTGATCCGACGACCTTTAACCTTGGCAATTTTCGCGAGCGGCTGAAGCGCAAGGACCCGTGGGCAAATTTTTTCGAAAGCCGCCAAAACTTCGCGGCTGCGTCAAAACGATTGAACAAGCTGTGAGGACAAATCCATGTCGCTGACGAAATATCGTGAGAAGCGCAATTTCAAAGTGTCGCCGGAGCCCTCGGGCGATGCACGGGCGAAGAAGGTGCATCCGCAACTGCTGTATGTGATTCAAAAGCATCGGGCTACGCAGCTGCACTACGATTTTCGGCTTGAGTTCGAGGGCGTGTTGCTTTCGTGGGCCGTGCCGAAAGGGCCGTCGCTCGATCCTTCGGTGAAGCGACTCGCGATGCAGGTCGAGGATCATCCCGTGGACTACGGCGGGTTCGAAGGCGTGATTCCCGAAGGCGAATATGGCGGGGGCACCGTGATGGTGTGGGATAC
Organism: Candidatus Acidiferrum sp.; assembly: GCA_036493835.1. GTDB lineage: Bacteria > Acidobacteriota > Terriglobia > Acidiferrales > UBA7541 > Acidiferrum. Next base: position 4,910 of record DASXPD010000043.1, read on the forward strand.
GGGGACGTGGACGCCGGAGAGTCCGGATATCGCCGAAGCGTTGAAAAAGGGCGACTTGAAATTCACGCTGCATGGGAAAAAACTGCGCGGGTCGTGGGTGCTTGTTCGAACGCACGGTTACGGTAGCTCGTCGGGCAAGTCGTGGCTGTTGATCAAGCATCGCGATGAATTTGCTTCGACCGAAGATGTCGTGGCGACAGAGCCGAAGTCGGCGGTGAGCAAACGATTGCTTGCCGACATTGCGCGCGACAGCGGTGGCGATGTTGAGAAGGCGGCGACGGGCGATCCGAAGGCGCCGGGAAAAGCAGAACCGCGAAAGTCACCGGCGAAAAAGGCAAGCGCGAAGAAAACATCGGCGAGCGGTGGAACAAAGAAGCGACGTCGGAGCTAACGCGGATGTCGCCTTCCGTTCAGCTAGAACACTTTGTGGTAGTGGACGTCGATTCCGTAACCTCCGTTTTCATCGCGCAATACGGACACTCCAACTTTTTTGTTGATCTGATATTGAATCTGGATACTTTCGTTTTGCGCGGAAGTGACGTCGGTGCTGAACGTTAGCAGGATGTTACCGGAGACGCGCTGCTGAATGGCGACCTGCGAGCCGGGGTTTGAGTTGTTGCCCGCCAGTGGATTCAACGTTAGCTGCGAAATACCGGTGAGTTTTTGCACTTGCGAAGCGACTTGGCTGCCCGCGGCGCTAGCGACGGCTGATTCGGCGCCGACCGACGCCGGCGTGTTGCCGCTTGAAGCGGACTCCGCGGTCGTCTGGCCGAATGCCAAAAGATTAATGATGTCCGCAGTCGGAAGCGCGGGCTCGGACGTGTACGTCGTTTTGAGCTGATCCACGGGGCCGAGGATGCTCGCGGTGATGTTGTACTGCTCGATCGTCGTCTTCACCTGAAGATTGACGACCGGGTCGGTGCGAACGGGATTCGAAAACGAAATCGTGCCGCTGTCGATTTCGAAACGCTTGCCGAGAAAGAAAATCTCACCGCTGGTGAGCGACACGCGGCCGAGGATCACTGGATTCGCGGCTGTGCCTTGCGCGTTCAAGTTTGCAGAGCCTGCGATGCTCAGCTGACTGCTGGCCAGATTTAGATTTTGCGACGACTGCACGGCGACGTTGAGCTTGATGCTGTTCGCGATGTTCGAAGGATCGCTGACGGTTTCGTCGCCCGAGAAATTGCCGAGGATTTCGGAGAGATCCGAGCCCTGATTGAAGGCCAGCTTATCGACAACGACGCGACCGGAAAGCGTGGAGCTGTCGGTGGAACCGTTCCAGGCGAGATCGGCGTTCAACACGGAGCGGACTCCGCTTTGGCGGATGCGCACGGAATTTGCCTGCATCGCGAGATTGAAACTGGAAGTTTTGCCGTAACTGGCGGTGCCGGTGACGTTGATCGCGCCGCCGCCGGCCTTCGCCGAGAGAGTCGAGATGTTCAAGCGATTGCCGGCGATGGAGACGTCGCCATTCATCGCTTCGATGCCGACGGGCAAACTATCGGAGGATATGACGGCGTTTTCGATTCGAACGCGGCCGTCGATCACGGGCTGCGCCATCGGACCTTGCGCTTTCATTTGAACGTTGACCATGCCCGACGAGTGGCCACCGTCGGTCCAGGGCTGCAAGACGTTGAGATTCACACTGTCGTCGGCGACGAGGTTCATCGCGCCGCCGCCCTGAACGGGCACGGTGCCGCTGAGGCGAATGTCGGTGTCTTGTCCTTTTAATTCAGCGCTTTCGAGCGTCACGATTCCGGCTTGATAGCTGATTCGAATCGGAGAGGCGTTGGCGAGCTTCAGCGTTTGCGCTTGGAGTTGCAGGTCGGGAATTTCGGCGCGGGCCTGAAGTTGCGCGGGCGTTTGGAGCGGACCTTCAAGCGTGGCGTGGATTTCGAGTTCGCCGTCGGCACCGTGTTGCGAATTCGGGACGAAGCGCGCCAGCAGCGGGCCGATCGGGACCTTGCCGGTGTCGAGCGTGATGTTTGCTGGATATCCCGGCGTTAACTCGACGCTGCCTTTCGCTTGAATCGATGTCTGCTCGACGTTCGAATTCACGCGGAACTCGGTGTGCTTCCCTTTCGCGTCGATTTGCGCGTCGACTTGATGAAATGCTTCGCCACGCATCTCGAGGTCCGGGACTTGCAGGTGAGCGGTTAGATTTGGATTGTCGACGGTGCCGCTGCCGGAGACATTTGCGGTGAGGTTGCCGGTTACTGATCCTGCCGAACGCTGCAGCGCTTGGATTTTTTCTAACGTCAGGCCATCGGTGTTGACTGCGATTTGATACCGCTTGGCGGCGGGCTCGTAGCCAAGCTTCGCGGTGAGGGCGCCGGCGGCGGCGCGCACTTCGCCGTCGAGATGGATGGTTTGGCGGTCGGCGTCGATCTTTACGGAGCAGAGGGTTAGAGGTTCGTTCCAGACAACAGCTCGTGCGAGTTCGATGTGACCGCGTGCTTGCGGCTGGTTCTGCGTTCCGCTGGCCGATAGATCGCCGCTGAGCAGTCCGTCTACTGGGTAGTGTGTTCGAGCGAGTTTTTCGATGTCGGCGGCGGAAATTTGATCAATGCGCGCGTGGGCGGTGAATGGCGCTGCGGAATCCGGCGACCAGTGGATGAGTCGCGTTTTTGCGTCGAAGGTCATTCGGCCTTGTGTCGCGTTGACGAGAGAGCCGTCGCTGATGGCGATCGAGTGCTGGTCGACGGCCACGTGCGCTCGGACTGACTTCCACTGTGTTTGCGAGAATTGCAAATTCGAGAGAGAGACTTGGCCGTCGAAGCGTGGGTCGGCGACTGCGCCTGAGACTTTTCCTGATAGTTCGGCAGCGCCGTGTACGTCGTACCCTGCGATCTGTCGCGATGTGTCGGGTGGCGCGGCGACCGAGGCGAGCTCGCCGAGTTCGTGCAAGTCGTGCGTTGTCATGCGGACTTGGAGCGCGGAGTCTTTGCTGACGACGCCGCTTAGACTTAGCTCGGTGTTGCCGGTTCGAAGCGATGATTGCTGAAACGAGGCGCGGTTGCGGGCTGCGTCGTAGTCGACGACGACGTTGCCATCCAACGGAATCGCGTCCGGCGGTGGGTTTGTCGTCGAGTGAAGCACGGCGCGGGCGTGCGCGATGGCGTTGCCCGCGGAGCCTTTCCACGCGGCGTTGACATCCAGGTCGGCGGTGGCGGCAACTCGGAGCGCCTCGGTCTTGTTTGTTGCGACCACGCGAATCGCATCATCGACAGATGCACCGCGCAAGGTGAAGCGGACGTAACCCGAGTTGTTGACGACATCGATCACGTTTGAGCCGGAGATGAATCGGCCGCCGAAGACCACGGCGCGCGTGTCGTCGATGTGAAGTTGGCCATCGCGGAGTTGATACGTTCCGTGCAGGGCGCGAACTGCAACCCGTGATTGTCCGGAGGGCACCGTCATGGCGGTGCTTTCGATCGTGCCGTCGGCAAAGGTACGCTGCGACCATTCGGCGCCGGCGGCCGTTCGATACGTGGCTTTGCCTTGCAAGTCGAAATCACCGGTTGGAAGGGCGGCGTCTTTCAAAATCCACGCGATGTCTTGTCCCGAGACTTGCGCGTGGTACTGGCCGGCGAATTCGGGGTTGGCGTAGTTCGCGAGTTCGCCGCGCACCACGAGTTTCGAATGCATCATCGCGACGTCGAGACTTTCGATCGTGCATTTCTTTGCGTCGGCGTTGAAATGGAGTTCGGCGCGGTGTTCGAATGTGCGCGTTTGTGCTGTTTGCAGGCGACCAGCGTCGTAGGCGACGACACCTTTATACGCATTGCTCAGATGGTCGAAGTTGATTTGCGTTCGAAAGCCTTCGAGAACGGCTGACAGCGGAGTTTGCCCATCATCGTATTGGAGCAATCCGTTGTTGATCGTCAGATGCTCGACCTGAACCGCCATCGTCGGGCTCGAGGCTTGCTGCGTGTGAGGTGGCACGGGCAAGTTCGTGCGGCCGTCTGACTCCGTTTTCACAAAAATGACGGGATGGTCGATCGTGAGGCTGTCGATTTGCACTTGATGATGAAGCAACGGCCAAACTTGCAGGCTGACTTGCAGTTTGTCGGTGGTGAGCAGAGGAGTTTTGTTGATCGTCGCGGGATTCACAGCCGAGATCCCGTACAGTTCAACCGCGAACGGATGCCAGTTAACGTCCAGGCTCTGAACGCATACTTTCGCGCCGGTTCTTTCTTCGACGCTTTGTATGACTTTACCCAATGCATACGACTGAAACGACTTGGAATGCAACACTGCAACCGCCGAGATAGAAAGGACGATCGCGACGACTGGGATCGCGATCGCAATCCACCGTAAGATTCGACGCCTGCTCATTGTCCCACCCTCGTCCCAGTCATGCCGTTCGGCCACCTAAAACGACTGCCCAAGCGTTACGAAATATTGCGTTGCCTTAACGCCCGGCACGGGATTGAGATTTCGACCGAAGTCGATTCGAATCGGCCCGACCTTGGTGTTGTATCTAAATCCGAAGCCGACGTTGTTCGTATAGTTGCTTATGAATTGATGCGCGTTGATGTTGCTGTAGACGTTGCCGCCGTCATAGAAAATCACACCGCCGAGGTTGTCGATCAGCTTGATCGGAAAGCGCGCCTCTGAATTGAAGATCGCCAGCATGCGGCCGCCATCGGGAACGCTGATCAGCGTGCACGTGGACTGATCCGAAGGATTGCTGCATACCGGGACGGGGCGCTGCGATCCGGCGCCATTGATCGGAAATCCGCGCAAGGAGTCCGCGCCGCCAGAAAAAAAACGTTCGCTGAGCGGCACGTAACCCTGGTCGCCGAAGCCCGCCGCAAGTCCGAGCCGGAAATTGTTCGCCCAGGTCAGCCAAGGTTTGACCGGGCGATAGAAGGAGGTTTGCCCAAAAAAGCGGACGAAGTTGCTGGTTGAACCAAATGCCGACGGTGTCACGCCAAAATTGAAGATCTGATACCAGCCGTGATGGGCATCGAGTGGATTGTCGCGGGTGTCGCGAATGTATTGCGTGTAGGCGGTCGAAAGCTTCACGTGCTGGTCCTGCGGCAACACGAGTTCAGGGATGAGGATGTTGTCGAGATCGGTTTTTTGATAGCTATAACCAAAAACGAGCTTTTGCGTGTGTTTCTTGTCGAGTTGCCGCTCGACTTGAAACGAAGCTTGCTGCAGCAGCGCGGTGTAGATCGGATTTTCGGTCGTGCGCTCGGTAGAAATCGAGAAAAGCGAGGACCACCGGGAGCCGTGCAAGTACGGGTCGGCGTAATTCAGTGACAGTCGCTGATCGAGACGAGATGCCACCAAACCAATGGTTGCGGTCTCGGCTTTTCCGCGAATGTTGTGGCTGGTGAATTGAAATGTACCGCGCGGGCCAATAAAGCTCTTCTGGCTGACCGTGAATTTATTGCCGAGGCTGATCGGTGGAAGCCCTGGAACGACGACAGAACCTACAGGGATGTTTCCGTTTCGCGGAATGATTTCTAGGCCCCCGCCAAGGTCCATCGTGTTGCGTCTGGATTCATGCAAGCGAATGACGACGATTTCCTGGCCTTGGTCGTCGGTCGTTGCGACGGGCACAACGCTCGCCCAATCGAACACGCCGACGCTGTAGAGATCGCTCTCCGCCTTCAGCAACTTTTCTTGACTGAGCGCGTCGCCCGTTTCGACGTTTTTGTCGGTGAGCGAACGAATGAATTTCGGCCTGGTGTGATCGGCGCCCAACAAGACGATGTCACCGACCTTGACGTTGCGCTCCTCGTCGATCTTGAAAACAACATCGACGGAATTCGGATCACCATCGAACGCGGTAACTTTCGAATCGAACTGCGCATTGGGGTAGCCATGATTCAGGAACCACGCCAGAATATGGTTACGGTCGCCTTCGAGCAAACGGGGTGAAAAGGGCTTGCCATCAGCAAGCTGGAGGTCGGCGTTCTTGCCCTTCAGATGCATCGGAGCGTTCGAGGCATCGACAATCGCGAGGCTGTGCACTTTTGCCTGCGGCCCTTCGTCGATCTGGAAGGCAATGTCGATGTCGGGCTCTTGGTCGGTCACGACCGGAGTGACCGTGGCCTTCGCAAATCCCGCGTTGCGGTACATTGTCGTCAGCGATGCGCCACTCTTCTTCAGCAAATCTTGGCTATATTTTCCGCGATTGAGAATCAGTCGAGCCTTGCGTATCGCGATGTGCGATTGCAGCTGCTCCGTGGTGAAGTATTTGTTCCCCGAGAAGCTGATGCCCGTAACTTTATGTTTCGAGCCTTTATCGACGTGATACACGATGCTGACGTAATCGGCTTCTTTCGTGACGTCTGAATTCACATCTACGTCAAAGAAACTCTTCGCCTGGAAATAGGAAACGAGATTTCGTCGCCCTTCGTCGATCAGTTCCTGATCGACCGAGTTTTCCTGGTAGACGGGGATCAGTTTTTCGAGCGTGCGACGCCAGATGCGCGCGCCGTCCACCTTCACGGATACCGTAGGGCCTGGATCGATTGTCAGCGCCAGGTTCACTCGGTTCGTTTCCGGGTCATACATCGGATTCATTCCGACATTCGGCGCCAGGCGCCCGGTTTTTCGAAAATGAGCTTGCAACCGATCCAGCGATTTGTCGATCCGCGTCCGCGAATACGCGACACCCGGTTTCAGAGAAGTGAAACTGATCTTCGCCGACAGTGACGTCAGCGTGTGCTGGATGTCCGCAGCTTCCTCCGGCGTCACACCCTGAATATTGACGCCACCTACTTTCGCGCGCTTTTGCATGTCGCATTCGAACGCGACATTCACGATTCGGTGCGCATCGTCAACATTCGTCGAGGCGGAAACCGATGCCGCGAAATATCCCTGATTGGCGAAATACTTCCGCAGCGCGTCTTCCTTGTCGGAAAGCTCATCCTGCACGAATGGCGCATCGAGCGGTATGTTCACGGCCTGCAGCATCTGTGTATAAGATGCCGACTTTTTCGCACCCGGGAACGTGATCAGCCCAACTTTGTAGACTGGCGGTAAGAGGAAGAGAACGCGAAGACCATCGGGTGTGAATTGAATATTTACCTGAACTGTCTTGAACTTTCCCGTTTCGCGCAGTGCGTTGACGCTCGCACGCACCGCTTCGATCGAGAAGGGTTTGCCTTGTTCCTGCTGGATCAAACCTCGTAGTTTCTCCACGTCTTCCGACGGCTGAACGGCGATCTCTACCTTATTTGCAGTGCGCCCTTCGAAGGCTGCGTTTGGGTCGGCTTCCGCGGTGTTTGAGCCCTGTGCCAGGGCAAATCGAACGAGACACGCTTGTACCGCCAGCAGGAAAGCTATTCCGATGACGCGCCATGCTCGACCATTCATGCGCCCGTTCCTGACACCTTAAGCTCGCGCCACACCGTGTCGGTCTCCGCTCCGATCAGTAGGACCAGATTCGCCAAGTAAATCCACAGCATGAGTACGATGAAGCCCGCCAAGGCGCCATATAAGGTTGGGACGTTCGACCCGTGAGCCAAGTAGGTCTCGAACAGAATCGTCGTCCCGACGAATGACAACGCAACAAGTATCGTGCCCGGCGTAAACCACTTCCACGGATGCTTCACGTCCAGCAAGAAGTGGTTGATCAGATTGATGCCGACGCTCATGAGCAGCAACGTTGCGATCCATCGCGCGAATCGCCACTGCATCTGAAAAAAGACAAAGAACTGAAGGTCATGCGACACCGTCGCGGCCATCAGATGTCCGAGGTTCCACAGCCCGAAGCAGGCCAGCAGAAACAGCGCGGCTACCAAAGTTGCGAAAATCGCGACGACCCGCTTCTTCAAGAAACTCCGATGATCGCGCGCGCCATACGCAATCGAGAGAGCCTCCATCAAGCTCACGAATCCTGACGAGGCACTCCAGATCGTTGCGAGGAGGCCGAACGAGAAAAATCCGGCGTATCCGTGCGACAGCTGAGTCATCGTCACTAATACGAGATTCCGTGCTTGCCACGGAAAATACGTCGTTATCCAATTCGCGAACGCATCCCAGCGACTGGTCGTGGGAATCCATCCCAAAAACGACGCGAGCACGAGAAAAAACGGAAATAAGGACAAGACAAAGTAGAACGACACTTGCGCTGCCAAATCGGTGCAATCATCGGCATTAAGTCGGTCCCACACTCGGACGATCAGGTTCAAGCGTGGCCCCCAGAGCAAACGCAAAATACTGGTGAAAACGTCCGCTCATATCGTAGATGGAACGCTAACTGTGGGCCCTCAGCGTACCCATCCCATGAACCATGTAACGAATTGAAGAAATGACCGTATGGATCGGGACGCCGAGGCAAATCGACAGACGTGCCTCCGTGACGGCTACTCCTATGCTGTTTGTTGGATGCCCGGCCGGGAGTTTGTGATCGCGTGTCGAAACTAGAGGCGCAACCGTACATCGGCGCGCTCATACAGGATTTCTGACGGTGCTTGAACGGCCTGATTAATCGTGTGTTTAGAAATCGTCGCGTAGCCTCGCATCAACAATACGAGAGGACTCCATGCATCCAGTATTCCCTAGCGTTCGCCCTTACATCGTTCGTAGTGTGTCCGTCTTCGCTCTTTGTCTGTACGCTTGCGCTATCGCAAATTGCCAAAGCGTCTCCTCCAGCCTCCCCGACGCACCCATTCCCACTGCCGAAGCGCAAAGAGCATCGTCCGCAACGATCGACGACATCGACATCTCGTGGAAGAAACTGCCGAAGCGAATCCTCGCAGATCAAAAAGATATCTGGCTCTTCCCGACACAACTCGCGCGCGGTCGGTATTGGGTGCCCACGCTCGCAGTGGTTGGCGGTACCGCTGCACTCATCGTTGCCGATCCACACACAGCGCCATACTTCAGAAAGCACGCTGGAAATCTCGACGACCTGAATGACACATTTGATGGCTCGATCACGTCGGCCGAAACTGCATTGGTCCCGCTGTCGCTTCTTGCGGCTGGGTACATTCGGCACGATGCGTATCAGGTCAACACAAGCTTGCTCGCCGGTGAAGCATATCTCGATAGCGCGATCGTTGACCTGGCGCTGAAGACCATCACGCAACGCAAACGCCCAGTTGGCATACCACCCAGCGGGCCATTCAATGACACATTCTTCAAGAACAACAACTCGCACTATTCCGAAGGAAGCTTTCCTTCTGGACACGCGATTGGAGCCTTTTCGATCGCAACCATCATAGCCAATCGCTACCATCATCATCGATGGGTGCCCATCGCGGCCTACGGCCTAGCGACCTCCATCAGCCTCTCTCGCGTGACGACGAGTGCACACTTCCCTTCCGACGTGTTCCTGGGAGCGACGCTAGGCTACGCGATCGCGAAATTCGACGTCCTTCGCCGCTGAGAAAACGCGACCTCTCGTGATCGAAATTGACGTCCAGTGAGCGCAGTACCGCCCGACGGGCTTTACAATTAGAGCCAACCGAAGCCTTGCGCGACCTCTAAGTCGAATGGCTACCGCTTTCCGGATCCAGCCGTAAATTCCTGCATCACCGAATACCCGCTACGCATCAACAAGACGTAGGCGAGGTTGCAGTCATCAGTGACGAAAGGATCGCACATGGCAATTCCAACTCTTCGACAATCGCTTCAGACGATAAGCGATCAGCGCCGGGCGCTTGGCCACTTTAATTTTTCGGATCTCGTTGTGCTAAAAGCAGTTGCCGACACCGCGCGGGAACTGAACGTTCCGGTCGTGGTCGGAGTCTCCGAAGGCGAACGAGAATTCGTCGGCGTCCCGCAGGTAGCCGCGTTGGTCAAAAGCCTCCGCGAAGAATACGGACAACCCATCTACCTAGACGCCGACCACACCCACTCGTTGGAAAAATCGCTGGAAGCCGCGCGCGCAGGATTCGACCTCATCGTCTTCGACCAATCCAAGCTCCCGTTTGAAGAAAACGTAAAACAAACCAAACAAGCCGTGGAGGCGCTTAAGTCGATAAATCCTAACATCCTCGTCGAAGCTGAAGTCGGCTACATCGGAGCATCCTCCACCATCCATGATGCGAAGCCGGAGGGAGTGGACCCGCTGACCACGCCCGAACAAGCAAAACAGTTCGTCGACGAGACCAAGATCGATTTGTTCGCTCCGTCGGTAGGCACCATGCACGGAATGTTGAAGTCCATGCTGACGGGCAACGAGCATAAGCACCTCGACCTGAAACGAATCCAACAGATCAAAGCTGCCACTAATATGTTTCTCACTCTGCATGGTGGCTCAGGGACCGACAGAAAAGAACTTGCCGGTGGAGTGCGGGCGGGACTTAACCTCATTCACATCAACACGGAGTTGAGAGTAGCTTGGCGTCGAGGCATCGAGAAATCGTTGCAAACAAAACCGAACGAGGTCACGCCGTACAAACTATTGCCTGAAGCATACGCAAACGTCGCCGAAATCGTAAAGTCGCTGCTGCAACTCATCTCGACTCAAAATTCAACGATGTCATCCAGCGCGGGGGTTTAGTTCGCGCGCTCTCTGTCGCATTTCTTCAAAGGTCGAATTCACAACGAAGCTGGTGTAAGAAACGCTATGCATGCAGGAATAATGCAGATCGCGAATCTGCAGTATGACGTCCCCTCTTGCTCGGCTAGAGTAACGTTTTGCGCAATCATCCGATGAGTTGCAGGATTCTCTGTCGTGGGACTGTCATAAAGTTCAGCGCAGGGAGACCCCATGCCACTCCACGATTCCGTCGGATCTGCCAGGCTACCGAAGACAAAAACATTCGAACTCGACGGCCGTGCCTGGATGACCGACGAGAGTACGTTCCGCATTCTTGAACAGCAGACTTCCCTCGGAACCGAAACGACTGGGAGCTGGTATTTCGCTTTTTGCCTCGGCGCCGGCACGATCATCCCCGCCCCCTTCCCCGAAACCAAAAACTAGCGCTGACCCAGAGGTCAGCCAACCATAGTCCGGGCCTACGCCGTCCGAAAGCCGCCCAATTGGTGTGGGAACTTGGTAAGTCCGTGAAGGTTCGAACCTCCGACCAGGCGACCGGTAAATCGCCCCGTCGACGCCAACTTAACCGTCGAGATGAACGCTCCCTTTAGCTTCGTCCTCGAGAGAAATCCAGGAACAAATGGATGGCGGGAGTAAAAATCAAGGAGAGGACCATGGAACTTAGAAGACCGCCAATCACCGCTATCGCGAGTGGCTTGAGCATTTCGGAGCCGGCGCCGATGGCGAAGGCGAGTGGGAGCATGCCTGCGATTGTAGCTAGCGCGGTCATGGCGATGGGGCGGAGGCGGCGGCGGCCGGCGTGAAGGAGGGCGTCTTCGGCGGAAAGACCGAGGGCACTGAAACGATTTTCGGAGTCCAGGAGGAGGATTCCATTTTTGGCGACGATGCCGATCACCATGATCATCCCCATAAAGGAGGCGACGTTGAAGGTGGTCTTGGTGATCAGTAGTGCGAAAAAAGCACCGAATGTGGAGAGTAAGGCGGACGCGAGGATTGCGGTGGGGGCAGAGAAAGTTCGAAATTCGAAAAGCAGGACGACGAAGAGCAGAAGCAGCGCGAGCGCGAGGACTTTCGAAAGATCGCGGAACGAGCTTTGCTGTTCCTGGTAGGTACCGCCGTATTCGATTCGAATGGACGGCGGGAGATGCAAGTTGTCGACGGCATTTTTTACTCCGGCAATGCCGGTGCCTAGGTCGACGCCTTCGAGGTGGCCGGTAACTTCCATCAGTCGTTGGAGGTTTTCGCGGCGGATTTCGGTTTGGCCGGGTTCAGATTTTATGGATGCGAGAGCACCTAGTGTGGCGGATTTTCCGGATCCACTCGTCAGCAGGGTGTCGTTCATGCGGGCAAGCGAGGAACGGTTTGCCTCGGGGAAACGGACGCGGATTGAGAAGACGCGGTCATTTACTACGACTGGAGTTGCGGCGGGTTCACCTTCGAGAATGGCGCTGGCGTCGATGGCGACTTCTTCGGCGGTGAATCCGGCGCGGGAGGCTACCGCGGGATTGATTTGATAGGTGACCGCCGGGCCGCTGATGGTGTTTTCGACGCCGTTTAAGACATCGACCACTCCTGAAACTTTTTGGATGGCATCGGCGATGCGCGGCGCGGTTTTAACGAGCAGGTCGGGGTCCTGGCAGAAGATCTTGATGACGATCGGTTCGGGCTCGTTGCTGAGATCGCCGATCATGTCTTGTAGTTTTTGGACGAACTCCACTTTTGCGGCGGGCTCACTTTCTTCGATTTGGCCGCGGACATCTTGCATCACTTCGTCAGTGGAGCGTTTGCGCGAGGATTTCAGTTTTACGGTGAAGTCACCGCGGTTGGCTTCAGTCACGGCGGCTAGGCCGAGTTCGAGGCCAGTGCGGCGCGAGGTGTTTTCCACCTCCGGGGTGCCATGAAGGATTTCTTCGATGTGGGCAAGGATGCGATTGGATTCGGTGAGGGAGCTTCCGGAGGGCGTCCAGTAGTCGAGGATGAAGCCGCCTTCGTCCATGGCGGGGAGCAGATCGGAGCCCAGAAATTTATAGCAGGCAAAGGAGAGGATGACGATTGCCGCGGAGCTGCCGATCAGCAGCCATGGGCGCGCCAAAAAAACTTTCAGCGTGCGGGCGTAGAACTCGATTACACGGCCGAAGAAGCCCGAGGGGTGTTGGTCTTCGACGTCGAGAAGGGCAACGGACGATTTTGAAGCGTTGGTGGGCTGCGGATTCGGGCTGATGCGCAGAACTAGATATTGGCTCAGGGTCGGCGTCCAAGTGAGTGCCAAAACCAAGGAGCTTAGTAGCGAGAAGGTCATGGTTACGGCGAGGGCGCGGAAGAAGGCGCCGGTTACACCGGTAATGGCAACGAGAGGAACGAAGACAACGATCGGAGTGATCGTGGAACCGATGAGGGGAATGGTGATTTCGCTGAGCGCGGCTTGAATCGCTTCCAAGCGACCTTCGCCTGCGTTTCGGTGCAGGACGATATTTTCCAGGACGACGATGGCGTCGTCGATCACTAGGCCGACTGCGGCGGCGAGACCCCCGAGGGTCATCAGGTTGAAGCTCTGGCCCATCCATTTCAGAAAAATAAAGGTGAAGAGGAGAGTCGCTGGGATGACAAGTGCTGCGACCAACGATGTGCCCCAGTCACGCAAGAACAGAACGAGAATCGCGACGGATAGCAGTAGTCCGATCAGAACGGCATCGCGCACGCTGGAGATTGAGTCGTGAACGATTGTCGATTGATCGTAGAACTCTTCGAGCTTAATACCTGCAGGCAGTGATTTTTGCAACTGCTCGATCTGCGTGTGAACTTCGTCGGCGACGGTGACGGTATTGCTGTAAGGCTGACGGTTAACGTTGATTAGAACGGCTGGCTTTCCATCAGCGGTTACCACGGTGTACACGGGTTGTTCGGCCGGGCTGATCTTCGCGATGTCTCGCAGGCGGATCGGAATGTCCGTGGCGGTTGTCTTCACCACGATTTCGCCGATCTGGTCGGGGCCGCGGACCTGACCGCTGACGAGCCCGAGAACAAGATGATGGTCGCTCTCGATCAGGCCCGGAGAGTCGATCAAGTTCGTGCGGCGAATGGCGTCGAGAATGTCGGTGACGGTGATGCCGGATGACTGGAGCTGCGCCGGCTCGGGCATCACCTGAAATTCAGGGACGCGACCACCTTGAACGATCACGGTGGATACGCCGTCGAGGCGATTGAGGCGCGGCTTGATGTCGTAGGTGGCGATTTCCCAGAGTTTCGTTTGCGGGACCGAGTCGGAAGTAAGGCTGTAGCCGATGATCGGGAATGTGGCGAAGGTGAGACGATGCGTGTCGATTTTCGCCGTTTGCGGCAGCTCTGCTCCAGCGCGCGCGACGACGGCGTCGACGAGCTGCAAGGTCTGGACCATGTCGACGTTCCAGTCGAAGAAGAGATCGACTTCGGCGGAGCCCCGGCTGGTGATGGAACGGACTCGTCGCAGACCAGGAACGCTGTTGACCGCCTCTTCGAGTGGGCGAGTGATGGTGACGAGCATTTGATCGATCGGGGTGACGCCGTTGTCGACGCCGACGACGATGCGCGGGAAATCGATGCTGGGAAAAACAGAGACGGGAATCGAGAACGCGAGATAGGCGCCGACGAGCGCCACGCTGACGATCAAAAATAAAATGGGGCGCGAGAGACGGTGAAACCACGGCTGTCCGTCGTTTGCAGGTAGCTGAGATGGAGCCGCGTTGTGCGCGGCGAATGAATCGGGACCGGAGGACATCGCTCAGTCCTTGCCCGGCGCCTTGGGCTTTGCAGCTCCGGCGGGTGCGGCTTTGTCATCGTCGTCTTTGGCGGCATCGTCTTTCGCGGCGCCGGGTTCCACCAACTTGATTTGGGCTTTGTCGGGAAGGCCGTAACCTCCGGAGACGATCACGCGATCAGTTGCGGCTAAACCGTCGACGATCTGCACATCTTCGGCGTTGCGAATGCCGACCTTTACAATTTTCGTGTGCGCGTGATTGTCGGTACCAGCCAACATCACGTAGTCGGCGTCCTCGGCGTCTTTGAAGAGCGCCGAAGTTGGGACGACCAGCGCGTCTTTTAGCGTTTTGGCGACGATTGAAACTTGAGTAGTCATGCCGGGCTTGAGTTTGTCGCCGGGCTTCGCAACTTCGACCCAGATTTCTACAGTGGTGCTCCCGGCGTCGAGCGCCGGACTGACGAGGCTGACGCGTCCGTGAAATGTGTCGTCAGAACCTGCGGTGCTCAATTCGGCCGCGTCGCCAACTTTGAGCGATGCTGCATCGAGCCGTGAGATGTGCGCCTTAGCGATTAACTTCGAGAGATCCATGAGCGTCATGAGCGGCTGATTGGCCGCCGCTAACTCGCCGGCATACTGAGGCCTGTCGGTGACAACGCCGTTGAGCGGGCTTCGAATCTCGGAATAACTGAGAGCGGCTTTCGAGCCCAGATACTTCCCTTTCGCGGCGGCCATTTGTCCGTCGGCGGATTTCAGGGCTTCGCGTTCGCCGAGTTTGTTGAGATCGGCTAGCTGCTTTTCGGCGACTTCGTATTCGGCGCGGGCTTGGGCGAGTGCAACTTCGGCGGCGTCAAGATCGCGGCGAGGAAGTGCGCCTTGCGCGAATAGACCTTTGCGGCTGTCGTAGACTTTTTGCTGGGCGTCGTATCCGGTTTTCGCGGCGGCGAGATCGAGTTGGGCCTTCTGCATCTGCTGGGGAACGCCGGCGTTCACAGTGGTGGAGTAAGTCGCTTCAGCCTGTTCGAATTCGCCTTTGCTTTGTTCGGCGGCGGCGGCCAGGTCGGCATTTTCCAGGACGGCGAGAACCTGGCCTTTGTGAACCTTACTGCCGCGCTGCACCATGAACTCGCGGATGGTGGACGTAATTTTTGGAGTGATCACGGATTGTTGCACTGGGAAAACGACAGCTTCGGCCGAGACGAGTTGCGATATTGCCTCACGCTCGGGCGTTGCGGCAGTCACTTCGATGACGGGCTCTTTTTCTTTTTCGGCGGCGCCACACCCGACAATCAAAATCGCAATTGCGATAGCCACGCAAGAATTTAGCAGGGGTGTGCGCAGGGCTGGCTGCAGAAGGGCGCAATTGTTCATGGCGTCGTCAGGGTCCCTGTAAGAGTTTGAAGATTGGCGAGCGCCACGCGATAGCGGACGGCGCCGTCTTGAAACGCAGCGTCCGCAGTGGCGGTCGTCGTTTGTGCATCGACCACTTCGAGCACAGTCGCTTCGCCATCTTTATAGCGCAAAGTGGTGAGACGCAGGCTTTCTTTGGCGAGATCTGTGGAGCGGCTGAGACTCGTGAGTTCGCTCGCGGCAGTATCAGCCTCGGCGTACAGTGACTGCAATTCAGCGAGCAGTTTGCGTTGAGAAAGAGAGAGTTCGCGTTTGGCTTGATCGCGCACGAGCTCGGCTTGCTTGACGCGGCTTTGGGTAGCGCCCCAATTCCAGATGGGAATGTTGACGGAAGCGATGATCGATGAGCCTAAGTTAGAGATGCCGTCGGTCTTCGTGGCGAAATGAGAAGCGTCGATGCCGTAGAAGTAGTCGATGCTGAGCGAGGGGAGATACGCCGCGCGCGACGCGGTGACTCCGTGGCCGGCTTCTTTCACAGTTTCGAGAGCGGCGCGAATGTCGGGATTGTCTTGCGCAGCGCGCTGCTGGACTTCGGGCAGCGTTGGCAGTGGAACAGCTGCGTGAAGATCGTCGGCTAGTTCGAAATTGTCGTTGAAATCGAGGAAGATGAGAACCGACAAGTCGAGACGTGTGTTGATAACGGCGAGACGCGCTTCCTGCAGTTGGCGGCGGCGATCGTTGGCTTGCAGTTCGGCTTTGATGACGTCGGAGTGAGCGACTTCCCCACCGTGTTCGAGATCTTGGGTGATTTTGAAGAAGCGGTCCCCTTCGTCAGACGCTCTTTGCGAGGATTCGAGTTTTTGTTGTGCTGCGAGAGTGGCGAAATAGTTTTGCATTACGGTGACGACCAAGCCGCGGCTTGCGATTTCGACTCGGGCTCTTGCTGCTGCCGCAGTGGCGCTGGCGCGGCGCAGGTCAGAGATGGCGGCTACATCGAGTGCTTCGTGAACGTCGCCCTGACTAATGTATTCATGGACGGCATTGTTGGCGATGAACCTTACAGGATTGCCGTTTACGCCGCCGCCTTGCGTGTAGATTGCGGAATTGTTGTATGTGACGGTGGGCAGGAGCGCGTCTAGCGCTTGTTTCTTGTCCTGGTGCGCGAGCCCAGCTTGGGTCAGCGTGGCCTGGTACACGACGTCGATAGCGCGCGCGCGATTCAGAGCGTCATGCAGTGTCAGACGAACTGGTGCGGTGCCGGACTGAGCTTGGGTAGGACTTTGTTGAGCGCAGCCAGCGTATGCAGAGAGTAAAGCGATCGCCGCGAAGATGCTGACACGGATCGGGAAACGCGCTCGAGTTCGAATGAGTGGCATCGCTTTATCTTCCAGGGCGCTCGAAATCGGGTTCCCATCCTGGAGAGATAAGGCTAGGGGGCAGAAGATAAACGCGCGATTAACTTCCGGCGGCGGTCTTGGGCAGCGAAATGGTGAAGGTGCTGCCCTCTGGCGTGGAGGTCGTTAAGTCCAGCGTTCCACCATGTGAAGCGGCGATCCAGGAGCTGATGGACAGACCCAGACCTGCGCCACCGCCGTCGCTTTTGGAGCTATCGGAACGGGAGCGCGCTTTGTCGACGCGAAAAAATCGTTCGAAGATGCGTGTGTGCGCATCACGGGGAATGCCAGGTCCGTTGTCCTGCACGGCGACCTGATAGAAAGAGGCAGCTTCAACGCAACGGATGTGAACTTCGCCGCCTGGCGGCGTGTACTTGATCGAGTTGTCCAGAAGATTTACAAGCATGCGGCGGAGAAGCGATTCGTCTGCGTGGATCGGCATTTCGTTCGGGGCTTCGACGCGAAGCAAGATCTGCTTTGCAGCGGCGAGAGTTCGCATGTTTCGCACGCACTCGGCGGCGAGTTCGTCGAAGTAAAAATCAGTCAGCAGCAGCGGATGCTGGCCGGCATCCGCGCGAGCGAGAGTGAAAAGATCTTCGACGATGTGTTTGAGCCGGCGCGCCTCCGCGCCGAGTATAGCGAGCGATTCGCGATACTCCTCAGGCGAGCGGAATGGCTGGGATAACGTCACCTCGGTTTCGCCGCAGAGAATTGCGACGGGCGTGCGAAGTTCGTGAGAGGCGTCGGCCACGAATCTGCGCTGTTGTTCGAATGATTGGTCGAGACGATTGAGGAGACTATTAAACCGCTCGGCGAGTTGGCCGAGCTCGTCTTTCGGATTTTGAGTCACGAGCCGCTCGTGGAGATTTTCGGCGCTAATCGACGCGGCTTGCGCACCCATTGCCGCTACCGGTGACAGCGCTCGGCGGGCGAGGAAATAGCCACCGATGCTGGCTAGCAGGGTCGCGACGGGAATCATCAGTGCGAAAGTAGTCGTGAGAGTCTCCAAGAATTCATGTTGCGAATGAAGTGATTGGAGGACTACCAGGGTGCAGTTCTTTCCGTCGGCGTTGAAGCGCTGAACATAGCTGCGAAAGGCGTGGCGGCCGAATCTCACGGTCTGAAATTCTCTCGTACCGGCATCGGCTGAAACTTGGGTGGCCGCCTGCTGCAAAGCTTGGGTAGACATTTCCGGCAAATGATCACGAGGACCTTGGTTCGGAGAAGACGCCTCTATTTTTCCGTCTTGTTGCAGGACAAGGAAGATCGTTTCGCGAAATTGATGTTCGCCGATTGCGGCTCGGATGCCCTGCTTCAATTTTTCCGGACCCAACTCGTCCTGAACTTCCGCTTGGACCGTTTTCAAGAAGGAGTCGGCTTGTTCGGCGGCGGCGGAATCGGTGCGGCGAATCGCATTTTTTTGGACGATGAGATAGGTCGCGGAGGCAAAAATCACGAGCACGAGCGTCAAGACTCCCGCATACCAAAGCGTGAGGCGAACTCGAACAGAGCTAAACATCATCGTGCTCGCGATCGGCGCTAGATTTCTTGTCGATCGTCAAGTCGCCGTCGGCGGATAGCACGTAGCCAGAGCCGCGGCGAGTGTGCAGAAGTGGTTTCGCGGACGCAGCGTCTATTTTTCGGCGCACGCGATTTACGTAAACCTCAATGAGATTGGAGAACGGATCAAACTCGTCGTCCCAGACATGTTCGGCGATTTCGGCGCGGCCCATCACGCGGCCGGCATTCCTGGCGAGAAACTCGAGGAGAGCATACTCCTTGGCGGTCATCGGAATTTTGCGTCCACCGCGTGAGACGTTCTGACCTGCCGTGTCGACGACCAGGTCGGCGACAACCAATTCTGCTGGCTGGAGACGCCCAGTGCGGCGAAGTAAGGCGCGAAGGCGGGCGAGCAACTCACGAAATTCGAAAGGCTTGGTGAGGTAGTCATCGGCGCCACTGTCGAGTCCGGTGACGCGGTCTTCGACGGAATCTCGTGCGGTCAGCATAAGAATTGGAATGCGTTGCCCTGATTTGCGGAGTTCCCGGCAGACGGCGAAGCCATCGGGCGCCGGGATCATCACATCCAAAATAATAAGATCATAGGAATTGATCGCGGTGAGGTACAACGCATCATCGCCGGAGGCGACGATGTCGAGCGCGTACGCCTGCTCGCGCAGTCCTTTCGCGATAAACCTTGCGATCCCGGGATCGTCTTCAGCCAGGAGCAGACGCATGGCCGCATCATATGCCTTTTTCGAAAACCGCTGCTTGCTTTTGGAGGTTTCGGAAATATTTTTTTCACAGCTTCGATTTACCTTCTGTTTATCTGGGACCTCGTAGAAGTGGAGACGTTCTGAAATCTTGCGCCGGTGAGAGGTCTAGCGATGTTCACGTTAACTCGGTCTCGATTGTCGTTGCCGATCGGGGCTGTCGCGCTTCTGTTGATGGGAGCCTCCGCATTTCACGTGAGGGCGGCCGCGCCTGGTGGGTCGGGATATAAGATCAAGAAGACGCTGCCCGTGGGCGGCGACGAAGGGTGGGACTATGTTGCGGTCGATACCGCCGCACGACGGGTCTACGTTTCGCACGGCACTCACGTCGTCGTCCTGGATGCAGACAGCGGCGCGACGGTGGGAGACATCCCCGACACCCAAGGCGTCCACGGGATCGCGATTGCATCCGATCTAGGGCGAGGATTTACCAGCAACGGGCGTGCGAACACCGTTACGATTTTCGATCTCAAGACGCTCAAAACGATTGGCACTGTCAAGGCCGGAACGAATCCAGACGCGATCGTCTACGATGCAACGACGAAGCGGGTCTTCACGATGAACGGCCGGAGCCAAGATTTAACAGCCATCAACGCGACCGATGGAACCGTTGTAGGCACCGTTGCGCTTGGCGGCAAACCTGAATTCACGGTTGTCGATGGCAAGGGCGGCATGTTTCTGAACCTGGAGGATAAGTCGGAGATCCTCGCGTTCGATCCACAGAAGTTGGTAGTACTCAAAACCTGGCCGCTAGCCCCTTGCGAAGAACCTTCAGGCCTTGCGATCGACGTGAAGACCCGTCGATTGTTCGCCGGATGTGGAAACAAGATGGTCGCCGTCGTGAACGCCGACACGGGCAAAGTTGTCGCGACTCCCAAGATCGGTGATGGAGTGGACGCCAACGCGTTCGACCCGGAAACACAATTTGTTTTTGCTTCGAACGGCGAAGGCACCTTGACCGTGATTCACGAAGACTCGCCCGACAAGTACACCGTCGTCGAAAATGTACCAACAAAAAAGAGTGCCCGAACAATGGGACTCGACTTGAAGAGTCACGACGTGTTTCTGCCTGCCGCCGAGTTCGACGCACCTGCCGCAGGTGAGCGCCGAGGAAAAATGAAGTCTGGGTCATTCGTCGTTTTGCAGCTCTCACGGCAATAGAAACATTTCACGAGTG
Organism: Candidatus Acidiferrum sp.; assembly: GCA_036493835.1. Lineage (GTDB taxonomy): Bacteria > Acidobacteriota > Terriglobia > Acidiferrales > UBA7541 > Acidiferrum. The sequence goes on from DASXPD010000043.1 coordinate 25,311, forward strand.
CCAGTGGGGAGGCTACGACCTCCGCGTCTCTCGCCCGAGGCCGCACTTTGTTACAGACCTCGGGCTCTTCTCGCGTGCCCCGACGCTAGGCTTGCGATTGTCCAACTCACCAGAACAGTTTCAGACCGAACTGCACCTGGCGAGAGCTGGTTGCGGTTGAGGTGATTACACCTGCCGTCGGGGACGGCCCGCCGGTCGCCGCAGCGTACACGACGGGATTTGGAGTGTTGAAGTTTGTATGGTTGAAGAGATTGAAGATTTCACCTCGAAATTGCAGGCCGAGGCGCTCGGACAGGAAGAATTTCTTCGCTGCGGAGATGTCGGTTTGAACAATCGAGGGCCCCGGCAAAGTGTTGCGTCCGACGTTGCCGTAGGTTCCCGGCAGAGGCTGAATGAACGCGGCCGGGTTGAAATACTGACTGGGATTGCCGCTGACGAGTCTACCGGCGAAATCAGGATTAATCGATGGACGCACCGGGTTGCGAGAGTCGCCGTCGTTCGACGGGTTGTAGGAAAGCTGCGGTGTGAAAGGCAGGCCGGATTGCAGAGTTTCAATTCCGCTGACTTGCCACGCGCCGAAGATGCGCCGAATCCACGCATTCCCATCGGAACTCCGGCCGAATGGAAGGTCGTAGGTTGCGTTGATTGCCGCCGCATGACGAATGTCGAAGGACGCTCGACCGTAGTCTGCCGAAGGATTCAGTGGGTTGGCGACGAATGCGGGCGAGTTGGTAGCGACGCTGGTGTTGAGGTTGTCGCCGTCGTCAAGAGCTTTGGAGAAAGTGTAGACGCCGCGGAATTGAAGACCGCGCGAGATGCGTTGCGTGATGTCCGCTTCAAGGCCGTTGTAGGAGCTGACACCATGCGAGAACCAGTGGGTCGTATTGGAGACGGAGCTATTCGCCAGTGGAGCGCCGCTGGGGTAGTAGAGCAAATCCGCGGGATAGTTTCCCGGGCACGGCGCGGCCGGGCAGATCGTGCCGATCGGCAGGTTGGCATCCAGGGAAAGCAACTCGTGGTAGGCGTGCGAGCCGACGTAGCCGACACTTACCGTCGTGTTCGACGCGATTTGCTGCTGGACCTTGAGAGACCACGATTCAACAGTAGGCGTGCGCAGGTCGGGCTGAACGCCGCTCGGAATTGCTTTCGCGCTTTTGTAGGCGATGCCGGGAGAGATTGTCGAAAATGCGATGCCCTTGGCCGCCGACACCGTATTGAAAGGTCCGTTCTGGTCGAGGCGATAGCTAAGATTGTCGAGCAACGCGTAGTAGGTGCCGACGCCCCCCCGAATCACGGTTTTCTTTGAGCCGAAAGGCGACCAGGCCAATCCGAATCGCGGAGCCGGCAGGAATTTCGCGTGGTTCTCGGAAAGCGCGGATGAGCCGACGGTGGGATTCGCGATGATCGTTCCGCTCGTGTCGAACGCGTAATTCGAAGCGCGGCCGGCAACTTCGTTCCAACCGTTGGTCGATTCTCCGCGGAAGCCGATCCGAATTTCCAGGGAAGGCTTCAGATGAATGGTGTCTTCGGCGTAGAACGCTCCTTGCAAAGAGCGCCATCCGAGCGGCGTGAAGCTTGGCGCGAACGTGTATGTGCTGACCGTGCCTTGCAGGAATGACTGGAGATTGGTAAACGAAGCTTGGCCATATTGATCCTGAATGAGCGTGTCGTTGGCTTGGAGCCGTTGAATCCATGCGCCAAACGACAAGAGGTGACGGCCATGAGTGACCGTGACCTGGTCGCTTCCGGTAAAGAGGTTGCGGACGGCAGTGAGGTTGCTACCCGCATTGGTGCCGCCGTTGGTGATTTGCGAGGCACCATTAAGCGTGGTTCCTCCGCCGACGACGAGAGCGCCAACGGGCTGATCGGCGTGAATCCAGCCGGGAAGATCTACAGTTGTTCCGCTGTCGAAGAAAAACGCGCCGCGCGAAAAGCCGAAAGTGGCGCGATTGACGACGCTCGGCGAAAAGATGTGGGTTTCGGTCAGGCTGATGACTTGTTCGCGGAGACGAGCGGTGACAAAACTGATCGGATTTGCAGTCGGGGAATGTGCGTCGCTGTCGTCGGCGGTGTAAACGGCAGATAAAGTGTCGTTGGTGGAGAAATTCTGATCGACGCGAGCGGTGCCGAAATCCTCGCGGATACGCTGAATCGGATTGCTGAAAGCTTCCGCGATGCCGCTAGAGGTACCGTCGGAGTTCAGCAGTTCTGGGCCATTGGCAATGGGCCATAGAGCTAGCAGCGGCTGAATGCTCGGAACAGCTTTTGCGCGCGAGCTTTTGTCGGGAACGAGCGTCAGATCACTGAGGCCCAATGTTTGGCGGAAGCCTTCGAAGTTTGCGAAGAAGAATGTTTTGTCTTTGACGATCGGACCGCCAACCGACGCGCCGAAAACGCTGCGCTCGAAATGTGGGATATCGCCATGGTCGAAGAAGTTCCGAGCGTCGAGCGAACTGTTGCGCAGGAATTCATATACAGAACCGTGGAGCTGATTCGTGCCGTTCGCGGTGACAACGTTCACTTGCGCGCCAGGCCGTTTGCCGTACTCAGCTCCGTACGTATCTTTGACCACGGCGAATTCGCGTACAGCGTCAACACCGAGCAGTTGACCGCTGAGGCCGCCCGGCGTGTTGTTCACTTCAGAGGCGCTAGTGAACTCGACTCCGTTAAGCAGAAACAGGTTCTCCTGCGGACGACGCCCTGACACGGCGAACATGTTACCGACTACAGAGTTCGACGTGCCGATTCCGCCAGCACGCTGCGACGTGTAATTTACGATCCCTGGATTCAACGTGAGCAACTGATCGTAACTTCGACCATTGAGAGGCAAATCCTTCACTTGTCTTTCCCCAACGAGTCCAGAATTATCTTCCGTAGTAATTTGAAGCGCTCCGAGGTCCGCGGGAACTTCGACGGTCTGATGAACGTCTCCGACTTGGAGGATGAGATCGATTTCCTCACGCTGCCCGACCGCGAGCGCAATGTTTGTCCGACGGTCGGACTGAAATCCGGCTTTCGATGCCGCAACTTCGTAGTGGCCCACGGTCAACGCGGTCGCACTAAACCTTCCCCCTTCATCCGTGATGAGTGCACGACTGCTTCCAGTCTCAAGATTGATCACGGTCACCGCTGCGCCCGCGACCCCGGCACCTGAGGAATCATTGACCGAGCCCCAGAGAGAGACTTCGCCCTGCGCGAAAACAGCGCGAGGACTAGCGGCTATGACCAAGAAGAGTAAAAAAAGACCAAAGATTGATTTGCTCGAATTTAGCACTGCCCGCTGGGAAAAGCGCATCTCTACCACTCCTGAAGTGTGTTGTTTGCGCGTCGCCATGGACGCGGAGAAGGTTGATCGAAGACTACGCGACTACTTCGTTGAGGCTTTTCGGAGGTCCGAATCAGAGAGAACAACAACAACACGGCCGCGCCGGGAGGCACGAGAGCATGCCGAAACGATGGATTTGAACGGAGGCGATCATGGTCGCGTTGCTCCGGGGACCGCAGTGTGGAGCCTCGCTGCCGCAGCGGTGTGCGTTGTGAAAGAGCTATGGACACCTGACAAGATCAGTTGAAGTCCGGCGGCAAGCGCGACCCCAGCCACGACCATCTTCAACTTTTGGGCTGGGACTCGTTTCGCCAACAGGCAGCCGATCACGACACCGGGCACTCCGCCTGCAAGAAGTTGCAGCAACACCGGGGCGCTGATCGACCCGAGCGTCCAGTGGACCGTACTTCCGATAACCGCGAGAACCAATCCGAAGATGATGTCCGTACCAACAACTTGCGCCGGTGACATTTCAGAATAATTTAGGAGCAGGACCGTTCCCAACGCTCCCGCACCAGCGGAAGAAAATCCAGACTCGATACCAATCGGAAAAGCCAGCCACGGCAGCCAGCGCGAATTCTCAACAACGAAATTCGGATTTTGCGCTTTCGGCACGAAGCTCAACGCGGCGGTCGCTGTGAGCAACAACCCGAGAATGATAACGATCAACGGGCCATTTCCGCTGTGAGCGAGCCCCCGAAGCGCCACGATACCCAAGATGAGGCCGGGTACCGCGCCTTTCAACATGAGTTGGAAATAGCGCGAGTTAACGTTGCGCCGAAAGAGGTAAAACGGCGCCGCGATAAGGCGCAAAACACCCGCAAAAACGAAAGCGGTTCCGACGGCTTCACCCGCGGGCAGGCCGACGATCAAAAGCAGCGCAGGGACTGTGAAGCTGCCTCCACCAATTCCGGTCAGGCCGACCGCAAGGGCAATAAGAAAACCGAGGACAAGGTGCATCAATCCGCCTTCTCCGAAAAGGTGTGAATGCCGCACTCGAGTTTCTTGCCGCCCCAGCGACCTGATCGCAGATTTGCAGGATCGTCGGGAATCGCAGTGCAAGGCTCGCATCCGATGCTGGAGTAGCCGCGATCGTATTGCGGGAGATAGCTCAACTGATGTTTGCCGGTGTATTCCCAAACCTGCGCCCACGTCCAATCGGCCAACGGGCTAACCTTGAGCAGCATCTTCCCGCTTGGAAGGCGATGATGTTCGATCTTCTTGAGATTTTTTCTGGTCGGCGATTGTTCGCGACGAAGTCCCGTGAACCAAATCTCGAATGGCTCTAGGGAAGACATGAGCGGTTCGACTTTCCGCAGTTGGCAGCATTTCGCGGGATCGGCCGTGTAGAGGATTCCAAGTTCGGACTCTTGCTGCTTTACCGTTTGACGCGGCAAAGCATTCACCAAATTCAGATGCCACTCTTGCGTGATCTGGTCCCGAAATTGGCAGGTATCGGAGAAGTGGTAGCCGGTCTCCAGGAAAATTACAGGGATCTGCGGGAGCAGCGGCCGAAGCAAGTCGAGCACGATCATGTCTTCCGCTTGAAAACTGCAGGTCAGGCAAATCGAATTCGCAGCGGCCTCGCGAACAAGGTCTTTCACAATGGATTCGGCGTTGCTGTTTTCGACTCTCTCGAGATATTCGGCGGTTGGCACGTTATTCGCCTTTCTCCGTCGCCGGTCGAAGTCGCAACGAATGCGCTTCTGTCAAGACTTTCGATATCAATTCCTCGCGCGAGAGCTGATCCGGGACGCCGGACAGATCGAACAGCGCTAGCTCTCTCCCTCTATCTTCGATTTCGCGCCTGAGCTCGGCATCTAGCGCGTCATCCTCGACGAGGATCACGAATCCGGCCGAGTACAACAGTTCAAGCACTTTCGAGAACGATTCGCGATTTAGAGAATCACCACGCAGGACGATCGTCTCGAAACCCGCCGCGAACAGAGCGCGTTCGCCCGACTCGATAGTCGCGCCTGGAAGCAAGAACGTCGCCGGACGATGACCGTGGCGCTCGAACTTTTCGGCAAGCGTGAGGGGACGAACAGAAGTTATTTCGGCGGAATCCCTCCGCAATTCAACCGCAACGAACTGCGCGCGGTCCTCCACGATCATTCCGGCGGCGACGGTGGCGTTCGAGATCGGATCGATCAGGATAAAACTCCCGGTTGATCGGCTCTCGCTATAACGGTCGAAGAAAAGCGGCTGGCTGGTTTCGACATCAACGACCGCGATCGAATTCATGTCGAGATCATGTGCGGGCTCGTTCGCTAAGGTATTCACGTTCACGCGGTGGCGAACATTCGTCACGCGCGCCTTCACGGAACGCGTCGTGTGTTTGGCGAGATAGTTTTGGCCCGCGACCAGCGGCCTTTCACTCATCCACACAATGGTGGCAGCGAAGGAAGTGGAAGCCACCGGGCGCTTAACCGGTGACACGAGCATGTCTCCTCGACTCACATCAATCTCGTCGGCAAGTTCGAGCGTGACCGACTCGCCTCGCCCGGCTGAGTCGAGATTGCCGTCAAACGTTACGATGCTGCGCACGGTAGTCGCCTTGCCGGCCGGCAGCGCAACGATCGGATCGCCAACGCGGACCTCGCCTTCGACGATCTCACCGGCAAAACCACGAAACGTCGAATCGGGGCGAATCACGAGCTGAACGGGAAAACGAAGTGCCTCAATCGATGCGGTTTCGTGAACCGAAACAGTCTCAAGATGTTCGAGAAGCGTCGGACCTGCGTACCATGGAGTCTTCGTGCTCGAATCAACGATGTTGTCGCCTTCTGTCGCGCTGACCGGGATGCATACGGCCGAGGAAATACCAAGCTGAGCCGCAAGATCGAGAAAATCTTCGCGAAGGCGCGAAAAAATGTCCTCGCGATAATCGACGAGATCCATCTTGTTGATAGCCGCAACCAGATTTGGAATACCGAGCAGCGACGCAATGTAAGAGTGGCGCCGCGTTTGAGGCAGCAACCCTTTTGTTGCGTCAACGAGGATGATCGCGAGATTCGCCGTGGATGCGCCGGTCGCCATGTTGCGCGTGTACTGCTCGTGACCCGGCGTGTCGGCAATGATGAATCGGCGTCGCGCGGTAGCGAAGTAACGATAAGCCACGTCGATGGTAATTCCCTGCTCCCTCTCGGCGCGCAATCCGTCGGTGAGCAGAGAAAAATCGATAAGCCCCGTGGATCGATTGACCTTGCTCTTCTTCACCGAGGCCAGCTGGTCTTCGTAGACGCCCTTGGCGTCGTGCAGGAGTCTGCCGATCAACGTCGATTTGCCGTCGTCGACGCTGCCAGCGGTAGTGAATCGCAGCAAGTCCTTCTTCAGCTCCTGCTGCAAAAACGAGTCGAATGTCTCGATGGCTGCTAGTGCGGTGGACATTAGAAATAGCCCTCCCGCTTCTTCAGTTCCATCGACCCTTCTTCGTCGTGATCGATGGCGCGATTCTCACGTTCCGACCGCCGGAACGAGATCATCTCCTCAATAATTTTCGGCAACGTATCGGCCTCGGACCGGATCGCTCCCGTGCACGGCACGCAGCCGAGCGACCTCATGCGGCACTTCACAAGCCGCGGCTCTTCGCCGAATTGCAACTCGCGGCGATCGTGAATCACCACAAGCGATCCGTTTCGCAGCACGACTTCGCGCTCCTTGGCGTAATAAAGCGGGACAATCGGAATGTTTTCCGCAAGGATGTACAGCCAAACGTCGAGCTCCGTCCAATTCGACAGAGGGAATACGCGGATACTTTCTGACTTGTTGATACGCGAATTGAAGAGGTTCCACAGCTCCGGACGCTGATTTTTCGGATCCCATTGGCCATGCGCGTCGCGAAACGAATAAATCCTTTCTTTCGCGCGCGATTTCTCTTCATCGCGTCGAGCTCCGCCAAAGGCGGCGTCGAATCCGCCTTCCGCCAGGGCGTCAAGAAGACTCTTTGTTTTCAGTAGGCCGCAGCATTTTTGTGTGCCGAGAGTGAAAGGATTGGCACCGCCTCGGAGCGCTTCTTCGTTGCGATGAACGATCAGCCGTGCGCCAATTTCCTTCGCATATGAATCTCGAAACTCGATCATTTCAGGGAACTTGTAGCTCGTGTCGATGTGAAGCAGTGGAAACGGGATCTTGCCCGGGTGGAAAGCTTTCTGCGCTAGCCGCAACATCACCGACGAGTCTTTGCCGATTGAATACATCATCACCGGGTGCGAAAACTCGGCAACTGCTTCCCGCAAAATATGAATGCTCTCTGCCTCAAGCTTGCGGAGATGACTTAGTCGTCCCACATCCGAGAAAGCCCGAAGCGGCTCTACAGCGGCGTGTTCTCTGCCTTCGACTTCTGCTGCCGTCCCCTGACTCATTACTTTCCGTTCCCTTCTTTGACCGCCCCAAAAACAAAAAACCCACCTGCCAGCATCTCTGGCGGTGGGTTCCCTTACATCCTAACTAGAGTAAGTCTCTAGACGGGTAGCCCCTTAGCGCCAGAACACACGTATGCGCAACACGTACAACACGCGTTGGCCAGCATTCGACGCAATGAGCCGTTGTCAATCACGAGGTAATCTTAACCCAAAAACACCATTTCGGCAACAACCGTCTGATGAACAAAAAAAAAGCGAACACGTACTAGTCACGAGTAAAGGTCTTCGACAAAACCGCCGTAGCAGTCACTGCAGAAACTGAAAAACACCAACCTAAGACCAACGCCTGTACTTGTCTGGTTACAGTGTCGAGACTCATTTCGAGATTTTATCGAAGGAGATGGCTGTCGACGCTTGACGCTTGTGTGTCTGCGACGTCCAGTTGTTCTTCGATGTGAGTCGCAATCGGGCTTAGCCGAGTCGGGGCGAAATCGGCTTCTGGCCCTCGGGGCGGCCTATATCAATGTGCAACTTCAAACCGTGTGTCAGCGGCCTGAAACACTACGGAGCTGAAAGGCGTTTTGCTCGGTTTCAACCGATTCAGTCGTTCGATGAAATCCTTAGACTTGTTCGGTTGATCTGGCAGCGGTAGTCGGGAACAAAGGTGAAGACTTCCTGAATCCGCACCATCACGGTTCAGACTGGCACTTCTGACAGTTGGAGAAGTGAACCTTACTCATAAGCTGGTGCCCTTCTGTGGCTGGTTTCGACAGTACCATTCGCCGATCAAGTGAGATCGGCACAGCTTGGGGGCCGCAGGCAGTCGCTCACAGTTGTTTTTCGAACCGCCTAATTTGTTGGTGGCATGTTTGACTACTGCGGCTCATTTCACTCGTGCCGGATCGAAAGCCCATCATCGGAGCAAGAACAGACTAAGGAGGTACTATGAAGAACAAGTGGATCAGTCTAGGACTCCTCGCGGCGCTTGCGTTGCCAACATATGCGCAGAAAAAAGAAGAGGAACGAGTCGAAAACTCGGGGAAAGTGATGCAGGAAATCCTGAATGCACCGGACAGTATCCCGCAGAGCGTGTTGGACAGAGCCGACTGCGTGGTGGTGCTGCCGTCTGTGGTGAAGTTCGCGATCGGCATCGGCGGCAGCTATGGGCGAGGTGTGATGACTTGCCGCGGTGGGAAGGATTTCAAGGGCAAGTGGGGTGCACCGACGATGATGGCCTTGGAAGGTGGCAGCGCGGGGTTGCAGTTGGGTGGCCAAGCAACTGATTTCGTCTTACTTCTGATGAATTCCCGCTCCGCTTCCAGCATTCTCACCAGCAAAGTGAAGCTTGGTGGTGACGCTTCGGCAGCAGCTGGACCTGTGGGACGTACCGCGTCCGCCGAGACCGATGTGACTTTGCGCGCTGAAGTGTTGACCTATTCTCGCGCCAGAGGGCTCTTCGCGGGGATCTCTCTCGCAGGCTCTACACTGCGACCGGACAACGATGCCAACAAGAACCTTTATGGCGAGAAACACGAGGCCAAGGACATCGTGTTGGGCGGAGAGGTCAAAGCCCCGCCGAGCGCCGCAGCCCTGATTTCGACGCTCGCTAAAGCGTCCCCTGTCAACAAGTCAAAGTCCTAATCATGGAATTAGATCGCTTCCATTCTCAGACCTGGAGATCTTGATGAGGTGTCTCCATATGACTCCAGTTTGCACGGATATTCCGCGCCGCTTGTCGAACCGGTTTTGTGGCTCACCTAAATTCCTGAGAGGTAGGTTGTGAACAAATATATCGCTGAATTTATCGGGACCTTTTTCCTCGTTCTAACCATTGGGTGCACGGTCATCGGTACCGGGGCGGGTGCGCTGGCTCCGTTGGCGATTGGTTCCGCGCTCATGGTTATGATCTTCGCGGGTGGGCATATCTCCGGAGGGCACTTCAACCCTGCTGTAACGCTGGGTGTTTGGCTGCGTGGGAAGTGCGAGGCCAAAGATGTCGCCCCGTACATGGTCTTTCAGGCAGGTGGGGCCGTGCTGGCGGCCTTCGCGGTGAGGTACTTGAAGGGAGGAATTGCTGTTACGCCGCTCCAACCGGCGATCGTACCCGCCCTACTTGCGGAGTTTCTTTTCACCTTTGCGCTTGTCTATGTCGTGTTGAACACCGCAACGGCCAAGGCCACGTCGGGCAATTCGTTCTACGGGCTGGCGATCGGTTTCACCGTGCTGGTTGGGGCGTTCTCCGTCGGCAACATCTCTGGTGGAGCATTCAACCCGGCGGTCGCCGTAGGCATCTCCGTGATGGGGCTGTCGTCCTGGTCGAATATTTGGATCTATCTGGTTGCGGATTTTGTCGGCGGTGCGGTGGCAGCGGCCACGTTCAAGGCAGTGAATCCGGGCGATACCTGATGGTTCACAGCAATTTCACTCCGATCGGGCGAACCACGCCGGAGTTTCCGAGTGCCATCATCGCCAATGATTCTTTGAATGGAGCCGCGGAGTGGGCGTACGGCGTAACGCCCTGGTTTGAGCAAGGTTTGTATTTGCCGGTTTACCGCATTCATTCGGAAAAATCACGGCGCGACGATTAACGGATTCAAGATTCGCGAGCTTTTTGTTCGGCCGCACGCCGCGGAACGTAAGTTTTTCTACGGATTGAATTCCGAATTCAGCGTCAATGCGCTGTACTGGGAGTCGAGAAGAATTACTTCGGAGATTCGGCCGATCATCGGCTTGCATTTGCACTGGTGGGACTTCATTTACACGTACTCTTCCATCGCGACTGCCATCTCGCCGAACACGTTTCCCGCGCCATGATAGAGCGATACCCACATATCCGAATGGAAGCGAAGCGACGAGGGCGAACGGATTGAGCGGCGCCGATTTTGAGCCCAGTGTGGCACAAAATTGGGCTCAGTTTTTTGGTTTAAACACCTTAGGCGGGGCTAAACCACTGAAAACAAGTGGTGAGCCGGGGAGGACTCGAACCTCCAACCCGTTGATTAAGAGTCAACTGCTCTACCATTGAGCTACCGGCCCGCGAACAATCCAAAAATTTTACACGTGCTGAGCGATTTTGTCGAACCGCCAGCGAAAATAGCGGGAAAATCCTGACTCCGTAAAATCGCCGACAAAACACGCCCAGCCAATTACTTCTTCCGCAACACCGCCGCCAGTTCCCTGGCCACTTCCCGCGCTCGCTCCAGATCGCCCGGCTCAAATGAAATCGCCGCCACGCGCGGATGTCCTCCGCCCCCAAACTTCTCCGCCAGCGACGCCAAATTCGCATCCGCGGTCGCCTGATTCCACGGATTCGTCCCCAGCGAAACCTTCGCTCGCACCTTCGACGAAAGCACGCTCACCGAATACACGCACTCGGGATGCAGCAAATAGGGAATAAATTTGTTATAGCCCTCGAGATCGAGATCGCTGACGTCAAAAAAGATCACTCCGTCCCGCGCCTCGCATCGCTCTCGCAATATCTCAATCGACTTGCGATGACGTTCCAGCAGCGGCCCCAGATGCTTCGCCACCAGCGGCAACTCAATCATTTCCGCCAGCGACTTGTACGCGAGATCCGGAATGATGCGCGCCGGAATCCCATCCTCAGGAGCAGCTTCAATCACCAGCGCCAGCTTCGTCGCCGGCTCCGAAATCGCCACCGCCGATTCCGGCGTCGGATATTGCGCTCCATCGATGATGTCGCCCCAGTGAATCAATTCCGCGAGCGGCTTCGTATCGAACCCAAACTTCTCCGCCCCCACCGTCGCGATCAGTTTCGTGCACGACTTGTAGTCCGGCTCGTAAAACATGTGGTCAGTCCGATGTGTGCGGAAATGCTCCGCATCCTGCGGCGTCAAAAACGCGCTCTGATGATGGTCGAACCACCACGTCAACTTCGGCGAATTCGAAAACTTGAAATCGACGATCGCGTTCTCGTCGCCATCAAAAATCCCCCCCTCCCATGGCTGCTTCGCCTTGTGCGTCATCCCGGTGAAACCAAATTCCGCCTTCGCGTCAAATCGCTCGCGATACATGCGATAGAATAATGCAGCGGATGCGGTGCCGTCGAAACAGCGATCGTGGAAGCAGAGCCGTACGCGCGTCATGAGTGGCCGATAGTGCCTTTCCGTCTCGCCCTACAGGAAAAATAGCGAGAGCAAAGCCCTTAACCTTGCGGTCTGATCACCACAAAGTCAAGTGGAAACGGGGTTTGCAGAGTCACCGCAAATTACGTCGTCGTGATGCCCGACTTGAAACAGAAGCCGAAAACAAAAGCCGCGCGGCTCACACCGCGCGGCTCACATTCGGCCGATACCACAAGCTTAGTTGCCGGCCATTTTTTCAGCGATATCGCCAATGAACGGCAGCTTGAACTTCTCGTGCTGATAAGCCTTGTACATCATGAAGATCCACAACACGAAAACGAATAGGCCAAGAATCGGATAAAGCGCCAGTGCCAGGATGCCGAGGTGGGCGAAACTCAGCATACCGAACGCAAAACCGACCGCGATGTAAACCACGATCAGCCCAATCGACAATCCGATCGACTGCGCGGCGTGAAACTTCACGAACGGCCGTTTATCGATAAGAAAGAAAATCAGTCCGGTGACCCAGCCCAATATGTAGCAAAGCAGTCCAGCTACGTTCTCTTCCATTCCCGCTGTCGCTGGTGCCACGGCCGCTCCTCCCGCTGGCGCTGATGCAGGTGCAGCTCCCTGAGCCGCGCCGCACTTTGGGCAAAACGCCGCTCCTGCCACGTCTGAACCACAAGCGCTGCAAAATGCCATTTGTTCTCCTTAGAAAGACCACCCTAGAAATGCTGCGGAGCGTAACAAACGGGCAGCTTGACTGCAATGTTTTTCAATTTGCGCCCGAAGCACACCCAGCGCGCGAAACTCCAAGGAACGTACACCTTTTGCCAGCTCTTCGAGGGTACAATCGCCGCCGATGACCGCCCTCGAACCGGCCCCACCTTCCACTTCATTCTTCGGCCGGATCTGGCCCACCAACACCACGCGCGCCGAACGATCTTCCTTGATCGCCGGAGGCCTCGGCTGGCTCCTCGATGCCATGGACGTCATGCTGTATTCGCTCGTCCTCGCCTATCTCATTCGCGAATTCTCGATGAGCACGCGCACCGCCGGCCTGCTCAATTCCCTCACATTAATCGCTTCCGCAATCGGAGGCTTGCTGTTCGGCATCGTCGCCGATCGCATCGGCCGCACGCGCTCATTAATGGCCTCGATCCTCGTCTATTCCCTCGCGAGCGCGGCCTGTGGCTTCGCGCACTCCGTACCCCAACTCGCGATTTTTCGCTTTCTACTCGGCCTCGGCATGGGCGGCGAGTGGAGCGCCGCAGCCGCCCTCATCGCCGAAACGTGGCGCCCGCAACATCGCGGCAAAGCCCTCGGCCTCATGCAGTCCTCCTACGCGATCGGCGAAGCCATCGCCGCAGGCGTCGTTTTGTTCGTTCTTCCGCATTTCGGCTGGCGCGCCGTCTTTTTCGTCGGCGTTCTCCCCGCACTGATGGTGCTCTGGATACGCCGCGATGTTCCCGAACCCGAAAGCTGGAAGCGTCGCGCCCAATCGACTTCGTCTACGCCGCGTAAATCGATCTTCCGCGTTCTCTCACCAAAAATTTTAAGACTGGGCGCTATCGCGGCCACCATGAACGCCTTCACGCTTTTCGGTTTTTGGGGCCTGTTCACCTGGATTCCTGCCTATCTCTCACTACCGATCGCGCAAGGCGGCCGCGGCATCAGCTTCACCAAATCCACTACGTTCTTCTTAGTTCTATCTGCAGGAAAGTGGCTCGGCTACATCGTCTTCGGTGCGGTGTCCGACACGTACGGACGCAAAAAACCCTACTTCATCTATCTCACGCTAGCCGCGATCCTCGTCCCCATCTATGGCATGGTTCACACCGAAACGCTGCTCTTCATCCTCGGCCCCATCGTCGCCTTCTTCGGCGCCGGATATTTCTCCGGCTACCCCGCCATGGCCGCCGAAATTTACCCGGGCGAAGTCCGCGCCACCGCCATGGGCTTCAGCTACAACGCCGGCCGCATCTTCTCCGCCACCGCCCCCTTCATCGTCGGCTCACTCGCAGTTCGCCACGGCATCGGCCCCGCCTTCTCACTACTAGCCGCCGCCTTCTTCATCGCCGCCCTACTCTCACTCCCCCTCCCCGAATCGCGCGGGGAACCCTTGGATTGACACTCGTCAGCTCCGTCCTTCCCCTTTCAGTCGTCCGAAAGCAATTCTTTGAGACCTGTGAGAGCCTTGTTAATGGCGGAGAAGAATTTCTCCACGGTCTCTGGATCCTCTTGGCTCGAGGCGTACCAATTGATGATGAACGCGAAATAAACCCAGTGGCCCGCAACGAACATTCCACCGGCAAATGACCGTGCATGGAAATCTGGAGTATCCGCATTCCCGCTCTTGGCATATGCGCTCACGCCCAGCGGGACAGGAACAAGATAAATAAAATCGCACAGCGTGAGGATTCTGCGGAACTCATGCAACGTCTCTTTATGCTTGAAAAACTCACCCTGGAGTGCCCGGGAATAATACGAGACAAAATCGTCTGCCGACGACGCTAGCGTCTCCACATTGTTCAAAAATGGGTGAACCTGAGGGTTCTCCACCACCTGGAGGAGTTCCTCATAAGTGAGGTTCTTGTAGTTTTTCGCTCCGAATAAATAACCGGTGAGAGCACGGGTGGTGTCTGGTATCAGAGTTTGCCGCAGGCCTGCCGACGCGATGAACTTGCGCACCTTATCGGCTCCAGCCAGGTTGAGCATCATGTCCGTGGCGGTGTTGTCACTGCGCGTGATCATGGCTTCCATCGTTGTCCGTTCGGAAACCGTCCCGGTCAGTCCCACCGGGGGACCATAGGGAAAGAACGTCGGACTGCCGAAAGACCATACGGTAGAATCGAGCGCAATCTGTTTCTGCTCAAGCGTGTCAACGATGTCGGGCGAATCCGCCTGCCGCATCGCCTCGCAAAGAACGTAGGTTTTGATCGCGCTGGCGACAAACAGTCTCTTGTGGGAATTCATCTCCGCTACGAAATTGTGTTTACCGTCTTCCCCAGGTGCAAAGATTTTGAAAGCCTTATCACCGGGCAAATCGTCGAAGAGATCGACGATCTTCTCCGGCGTTATTTTTTGCTCCCACGCCGAAGCCTTCGAAGCAGAGAGAGCCGTGAGAGCGGCGGTGCCTGCCGCAGTGCCTGCCGCAGTTTTCAAGAATCCGCGTCTCGAATACGCCATAGTGGGTCGGTCCTTTTTTTTGCGCCAGCCGGGGGACGTGGGCGGGCGACGAAGTGGGAAACAAACTGTGTGAGAACGATGCGTACTCTACTCGCCGGATGATTTCTGCACAAGTCTATGTTCCGCCCTCATTCGCGAACTCGGATTTGCCAATCCTGTTCGGCGGTCAGGGTGAAGTGTAATGCGGCGCAGAGGGTACAGCACGTCAGACTTCGGCACACACCACCGATTCTCTTTTTTTCGGCTACAATATTCGAAGCTGGTGATGCTGCTGGGATCGCACACGGCGAATTTAGCCAAGTGTCGACGACGATCCGAAAAGCACCCATCAGCATGCGTAGTCAGTAGACTGTAAACAGTGCGGGCGTGGCGGAACTGGCAGACGCGCCAGCCTTAGGAGCTGGTGACCGCAAGGTCTTGGGGGTTCAAATCCCTCCGCCCGCACCAACTTTCCTCCCAACTCCGATGCATCCCTAAACCGATCCTTCACTCTCATTCGCCTTGCCTTTGTAGGGGCGGGGCTAGCTCCGCCCGGCGTCAACACGACTACCAACCCGCCGTCGAAGCCTCCGTCCAACTACCAAATCCAAGTCCAATACTGCATTTTATAGCATCTCGATATTTTGACAGGCGCACTAAAATGCACTATCATAATCACGCTATGGCCTCAACCCACGAACCCGCATCCTTCTTATCCCCCGTTTCGCCACCAACCGATTCGCTGCTCTTGCGCGACTTGGCCCAGCGAATCCGCACACTGCGCAAATCGAGATCGCTCACGCGCAAAACGCTCTCGCAACTCGCCGACGTCTCCGAGCGACACCTCGCCCAACTCGAATCCGGCGAAGGCAACATCTCCGTCCTTCTGCTCAATCGCATCGCGAAAGCGCTCAACACATCTCTCGCCGAACTCTTCACATCCCAAACGACGTCGTCGTCCGATACAACGTCACGCAGCAACCGCATCGCGTTGATCGGCCTCCGCGGCGCGGGCAAATCCACGCTCGGCGAAAAACTCGCCGCCGTTCGCAATATTCCCTTCATCGAACTCGACCGCGAAATCGAAAAAGAAACCGGCATGCCTCTCGCCGACATTTTTTCGCTCTACGGCCAATCCGGATACCGCGCCATCGAACGCCGCACACTCGAACGCGTCACCAACGAATACGACCGCGCCGTCTTCTCCATCGGCGGCGGCGTCGTAACCGAACCCGAAACCTACGATTTTCTCCGTGCGAACTGTTACACCGTCTGGATCAAAGCGAAACCGCAGGAGCACATGGACCGCGTCATGGCCCAAGGCGATTTCCGCGCAATGGCAGGCAACGACCGCGCGATGGATGACTTGCGTCAAATCCTTACCTCGCGCGAACCGCTCTACCGCAAAGCCGATATGACCCTCGATACCGCGGGCGCCACCGTCGACGAAAGTTTCGATCGCTTGCAGTCCTCGCTGACCGCTAACTCATCCATTCCAGAATTGGGTCCAGCAGCCAAATCCGCAGGAGGCCCTCGTGGATAGCCCCGCTGTCCAGGACACGCAGCAATCGCAACCGCCTCAACAATCGCAGCCGCCCGCGAAGCCCGACCCAGTCGACTACCGCACCGACCCGTCGCGCTACAAACACTGGCGCCTCACATTCGACCCGCCCGTCGCCACCCTCACCATGGACGTCGCCGAAGACGGCGGCCTGCGCCCGGGCTACAAACTCAAACTCAACTCCTACGATCTCGGCGTCGACATCGAACTCTACGACGCGCTCCAGCGCATCCGCTTCGAGCATCCCGAAATCCGCACCGTCATCATTACCAGTGCCAAAAATCGCGTCTTCTGCTCCGGCGCGAATATCTACATGCTCGGCCTCAGTTCCCACGCCTGGAAAGTAAATTTCTGCAAATTTACGAATGAAACGCGCAACGGAATCGAAGATTCCAGCGCCAATTCCGGCCTGAAATTTCTCGCCGCTCTCAACGGCTCGACCGCCGGCGGCGGCTACGAACTCGCTCTCGCCTGCGACGACATCGTCCTGATCGACGACCGTTCCTCCGCCGTCAGCCTCCCCGAACTCCCGCTCCTCGGCGTTCTCCCCGGCACCGGCGGCCTCACGCGCGCCACCGACAAACGCAAAGTCCGCCGCGATCACGCCGACATGTTCTGCACCAATCCCGACGGCGTCCGCGGCCAGCGCGCCAAGGACTGGCGCCTCGTCGACGAAATCATCAAGCCGCAACAATTCGCCGAACAAGTGAAAGCGCGCGCCACAAAATTAGCCGAGCAAAGCGACCGCCCCGCCGACGCCAAAGGCATCGCGCTAACCCCGCTCAATCGCACCATCGACGACATCGGCATCCACTACCAATACGTCGACGCCCAATTCAATCGCGCCGCACGCACTGTCACTCTCACCGTCCGCGCGCCAGAAGAAACGTCGCAACTCTCCATCGAATCCGCGCTCGCAGCCGGAGCGAATTGGTACCCACTCCAACTCGCCCGCGAACTCGACGACGCAATCCTCCATATCCGCACCAACGAACTCGACCTCGGCCTCTGGCTCATCAAAACCAGCGGCAACGCCGACGCCATCCTCGCCATCGACGATTTCCTCCTCGCCAACCAGAGCAACTGGTTCGTCCGCGAAGTCCTCGGCATGCTCCGCCGCACGCTGGCCCGACTCGACGTCACTTCCCGCTCGATGTACGCCATCATCGAGCCCGGCTCCTGTTTCGCCGGCACACTCTTCGAACTCGCGTTAGCGAGCGACCGCATCTTCATCCGCGACGCCCAAAACCTGCCCGAAAACGAGCAATCAGCCTTCGTCGCTCTCTCAAAAATAAATTTCAGCGCTCTCCCGATGGCAAATCATCTCTCGCGCCTCGAAGCCCGATTCAACAACGACGAATCCCAACTAGCCGCGCTCCAACAAAAAATCGGCGCCAAACTCAATCCTCAAGAAGCCCTCGACCTCGGCCTCGTCACCGTCGCCCCCGACGATCTCGACTGGGAAGACGAACTCCGCCAAGCCATCGAATCCCGCGCCGCCCTCTCCCCCGACGGCCTCACCGGCCTCGAAGCCAATCTCCGCTTCGGCCCCAGCGAAACCCTCGAGACCCGCATCTTCGGCCGTCTCTCCGCCTGGCAAAACTGGATATTCATCCGCCCCAACGCAGTCGGCCCCGACGGCGCCCTAAAAGTCTACGGCACCGGCGCCCCCACAAAATTCAACTGGGAGCGCGTTTAGTCACGGCGAGTTTCATCATTTTCTAATTTTGATTTTCCATTTTCCAAACTGAGGTCCCCATGATCGACTACACCGAAAAAATCCCCAACAACGTCGACCTAGGTCGCGACCGCGTCCTCCAACGCGCCCTCGAACACTGGCAACCCGCCTTCCTCGGCTGGTGGTCCGATATGGGTCCCAACGAATCCTCCAACTTCGAGGTCTACCTCCGCACCGCCACCAGCGTCGAGCCCGACGGCTGGGCACAATTCGGATACGTCCGCATGCCCGAATATCGCTGGGGAATTTTTCTTCAACCGCGCGATGAACAACGTCTCGTAAATTTCGGCCGCCACAAAGGTCAAGCCGCGTGGCAAGAGGTCCCAGGGGAATATCGCTCCGCGCTCCGCCGCGTCATCGTCACGCAAGGCGACACCGAGCCCGCATCCGTCGAGCAGCAAAAAGCCCTCGGCCTTTCCTGTCCTTCTCTCTACGATCTCCGCAACATTTTTCAGGTCAACGTCGAGGAAGGCCGCCACCTCTGGGCGATGGTCTATCTTCTCCATCGCTATTTCGGACGCGACGGCCGCGAAGAAGCCGAAGCTCTCCTCGATCGCCGCTCCGGCGACACCGACAATCCCCGCATCCTCGGTGCCTTCAATGAGCCCACGCCCGACTGGCTCGCCTTCTACATGTTTACGTTCTTCACCGACCGCGACGGCAAATTCCAGCTCTGCGCACTCGCCGAATCCGGCTTCGATCCTCTTTCACGCACTTGCCGCTTCATGCTCACTGAAGAAGCCCATCACATGTTCGTTGGCGAAACCGGCGTCGGCCGCATCATCCAGCGCACCTGCGACGTCATGAAGGAAAACAAAATCGACGATCCCTCCGACGTGCGCGCCCTCGGCGTCATCGATCTGCAAACCATCCAGCGTTATCTCAATTTCCATTACAGCGTCACGCTCGATCTCTACGGTTCCGACGTCTCCTCCAACGCCGCCAACTACTACACCAGCGGCCTCAAAGGACGTTTCCGCGAAACAAAACTCGACGACGATCACATCCTCGCCGAAGCCGACTACACCGTTTGGGAAGTCATCGGCGACAAAATCGTCGGCAAGCAAGTCCCTGCGCTGACCGCGCTCAACGAACGTCTCCGTGACGACTACATCGGCGAAATCGAAGACGGCGTCGCCCGCTGGCAAAAAGTCATCGACAACACCGGCATCCCCTTCAAGCTCACGCTTCCCCACAAAGGCTTCCATCGCGAAATCGGAAATTTCGCCGGCACGTTCATCAGCCCCGAAGGCCAAGTCCTAACCGAAGAAGCCTGGAAGCAGCGCGAATCAGAATGGCTCCCCAGCCAAGCCGATTACAAATACGTCCAATCCCTGATGACCGGCCGCGTCACCGAACTCGGCAAATTCGCCAACTGGATCGCCCCCCCAATCCGCGGCATCAACGGCCAGCCCTTAAATTTCGAATACGTCCGCTTCAACTAGCGCGGACTCCGTTGTAGGGGCGGGGCTTGCTCCGCCCGGCGCCAGCACGACCACACACTCTGCGTTCTCACCTCCACGTACGGCCGCAGCGACGCTGCGCCCCGTGTCCGCACAATGTAATCCGCACCACCCTGTACCCGCGATCGCTTCTCAGATCGCGGGGTTTAGATTCCACATCGCCCAAGACTCAACGAAACACCTCCCGTTCCGCTTCAGAATCCTCAATCCTGAAATGCTAAACTCCCCACACACTCACATGACACAAGTCATCGACCTCCACATCCACATCATGCCCCACGAAATGATGAAACCTGGCCCACTCGAACTCATCACCCGGGGCCGCTCCGACTTCGAACAAGTCGAACACTTCTGCCACCACCCAGCCGACTTCCTGAACTATCTCGACTCCATCAACACCGAACGCGCCGGCCTCATCAACTACGTTGCCCCCGAAATCATCGGCTTCACCCCCGCCGTCAACGACTGGGTCGCCAACTTCGCCAAGATCGATCCGTTCCGCCTCATCGCATTCGGCGGCGTCCATCCCGGCACGGTCCCCGACGCCGGTGCCGAAGTCGACCGCATCGCCAAACTCGGCATCCGCGCCATAAAAATCCATCCCTCGCACCAGGCTCTAACGCCCAACTCCTACCTCACCGGCAACACCGAACTCCGCAAAATTTACGAGCGCGCCCAACACCACCGCCTCCCCATCATGATTCACACCGGCACGAGCATCTTCCCCGGCGCCCGCAACACCCACGCCCAACCCATCTTCTGCGACGACATCGGCGTCGACTTCCCCGATCTTCCGATCATCCTCGCCCACGGCGGCCGCCCTCTCTGGATGGCAGAAGCCTTCTTCCTCGTCCGCCGCCACAAAAACTTTCACATGGACATCAGCGGCATTCCCCCGCAAAAGCTCCTCGAATATTTCCCGCGCATCGAAGACATCGCCGACAAAGTCCTCTGGGGTACCGACTGGCCCAGCCCCGGCGTAAACCAAATGCAACAAAACGTCGCCAAGTTCAACGCGCTCCCGCTCACACCCGCCACTAAACAAAAAATCCTCCACGACAACGCCGCCGCCCTCTTCCCCCGCTGACCCATCGCGCTGAACAGATAGGGGCGCAGCACCGCTGCGCCCCAGCTTGCCCGGACGTCAACGTCAACCTCGCCCCGTTTTTTTCCTCTTCCCTCGTCCCCTCAATTTTTCCTTCCCCAATCGCCTCTTTCGCGATAAAAATCCCCATGCCTCAATCCATCCACGACCTCCTGGCCCTCTACAATCCAAGCAACCCCCTCGACCGCGCCTACACCATCCCCGCCCCCTGGTATCGCGACCCGCAGATCGAATCCCTCGAAAAACAATCCGTCTTCGCCGGCACCTGGCAAGCCATCGGCCGCCTCGACCAACTCAAAAACAAAGGCGACTTCTTCACCGCCGACATCGCCGGCGAACCCATCGTCGTCGTCCGCGGCGACGACAACAATCTTCGCGCCTTCTTCAACGTCTGCCGACACCACGCCGCCGCCGTCGTCCCCGAATCCCACGGCTGCGCCAAACAATTTCGCTGCCCCTATCACGGCTGGACCTACGGCATCGACGGCGCGCTCAAAGGCATGGTCGAGTTCGACGGCGTCTGCAATTTCGATCGCGCCGACAACGGACTCGTCCCCATTCGCATCGACACCTGGGAAAATTTTGTCTTCGTCAACCTCGACGGCAAAGCGATGCCGCTACAAAAATTTCTCGGCGCCGTCCCTGAACTCGTCGCCCCGCTCCAACTCACAAAAAAACTCAACTATTTCGATCGCCGCATCTATCCGCTGAATTGCAACTGGAAGGTCTACGTCGACAACTATCTCGACGGCGGCTACCACGTCCCTCACGCGCACAAAGGCCTCAGCAGCGTCATCGAATACACCAAATACACCATCGAAAATTTCGAGCGATCCTGCCTCCAGTCCAGCCCGCTCTCTTCCAGTGAAGACACCAGCGCCGCAGTCGGCGCCACCCGCCAGGGCCGCGCCTTCTATCTTTGGATCTACCCCAATTTCATGATCAACGCCTACGAAGGCGTGATGGACACCAACCTCGTCCTCCCGCTCGGCCCCGACAAATGCGCCGTCGTCTTCGACTACTACTTCGGCGACATCAGCGCCGCCGCCGAAAAACACAATCGCGAAAGCATCGCCGTCAGCGAAATCGTCCAGGACGAAGACATGGCCATCTGCGACGCCGTCCAGCGCGGCCTCCACTCCCGTGCCTACGTCGCAGGCCGCCTCAGCGTCCGCCGCGAAGCCGGCGAGCACCTCTTCCACCGCCTCTTACATGCCGACCTGACAGCCGCCGCATCTCAGTCCAACTCCAACGCCAGCGCCGCCGCCGACTGACCTCCACGAATCTTGTAGGGGCGGGGCTTGTTGAAAACCCTGAGCCTCGAAGGGCTCCGCCCGACCGATGCGTCTTTGGCGCAACTCGTCGATAACGCCACCCTGTAGCCGCGATCGCCTCCCAGATCGCGGGGTTAGACGAAACCCCGTCGACCATCTCAAACGACAGCTCTGTTTTTGGGTGCCCCACCCTCGGTTTATGAGGGTGGGGGTTTAGATGTAGCCCCGTCCAAAAACAAGCCGCGTCAACTCGTCTCGTCCCTCGATCATTCCACCCTGTCCCCGCGCCCTCTTGTATTCCCCCAACTAACGGACTATCTTCCCTCTGCAAGGGCAGGCAACCAGGTCATCGTTTCACCCTTCCCAAGCATGTGGCCCCGCTCCGCGCAAAAAATCGAGCGCCCACACAAATCCTGGCCGAGATTCGCTTCATTCACCGTCGAAAAGGAGCTCTCATGGCAACGGCAGTCGCAACCCCCTCGATCAATTCCAACGTCTCGTCTTTCGTCACAACAAAAAAACAACTACTCATCAACGGCAAGTGGGTTGATTCCGCCTCCGGCAAGACTTTCGCCACCTATAACCCCGCCACCGGTGAAGTCCTCGCCAATGTCGCCGAAGGCGACCGCGAAGACATCGACCGCGCCGTCAAAGCCGCTCGCGCCGCATTCGAGACCGGCAAGTGGTCCAAAACCTCTCCCGCCGCTCGCGCAAGAATGATGTGGAAGCTCGCCGACCTCATCGAGCAGCATCTCGAAGAATTCGCGCAAATCGAATCCCTCGACAACGGCAAGCCCCTCGCCGTCGCGCGCGTCGCCGACGTCCCGCTCTGTATCGAAAATCTTCGCTACTTCGCCGGATGGGCCACGAAGATCGAAGGCAACACCATTCCGCTGGGCGGCGCGCCGCCGAACAAATTCCTCGCCTACACGCTCCGCGAACCCGTCGGCGTCGTCGGCCAAATTATTCCGTGGAATTTCCCGCTGTTGATGGCCGCATGGAAACTCGGCCCCGCTCTCGCCGCTGGCTGCACCATCGTGCTCAAGCCCGCAGAGCAAACTCCGCTCTCCGCACTCCGTCTCGGCGAACTCGTCGAAGCCGCCGGCTTCCCCGAGGGCGTGATAAACATCGTTCCTGGCTTCGGCGAAACCGCCGGCGCCGCGCTCGCCGCGCATCCCGATGTCGATAAAGTCGCCTTCACCGGCTCGACCGAAGTCGGCAAGCTGATCATCCAAGCTAGCGCCGGTAATCTGAAAAAAGTCTCGCTCGAACTCGGCGGCAAATCACCCAACGTCATTCTCGACGACGCCGATCTCGAAACCGCCATTCCCGGCGCCGCCAGCGCCATCTTCTTCAATCACGGCCAGTGCTGCTGTGCCGGCTCGCGTCTCTTCGTCGACAAGAAAGTCTTCGACAAGGTCGTCGATGGCATGGCGCAGAGCGCGCAAAAAATCCGCGTGCGTCCCGGCTTCGATCCCGACTGCGACATGGGCCCGCTCGTTTCTGAAGAGCAAATGAATCGCGTCGTCGGCTATCTCGATTCCGGCAAGAAGGACGGCGCTAAGGCCATCGCCGGCGGCGAACGCCACGGCGACAAGGGCTACTTCGTCAAACCGACGGTCCTCGTCGACGCCACCGAAGATATGAAAGTCGTGAAGGAGGAAATCTTTGGCCCCGTCGTCGTCGCGACTCCCTTCTCCGATCTCGACGAAATCGTCAAAAAAGCCAACGACTCCATCTACGGCCTCGCCGCAGGCGTTTGGTCGCGCGACATCAAGAAAGCCAACAAAATCGCCAACAAACTCCGCGCAGGCACCGTCTGGATCAATTGCTACAACGTCTTCGACGCCGCCTTACCATTCGGCGGCTACAAGCAATCCGGCTGGGGCCGCGAAATGGGCCACGAAGCCCTCGAACACTACACCGAAGTAAAATCCGTCTGCGCCGCCCTCTAACCCGCGCGCCGCATCCATTCACAAAATCAAAAGGGCACGGCCGAAACGCCGTGCCCTTCTTTTTTCTGGCAATGTTCATAGGCAATATCTGTTTCTTCCTGCTCCAAACTTTAAAAACTTGTCATCCTGAGCCGTCCGAAGGAGGGCGAAGGATCTCAACCGATCTCAACCGATCTCTACCGATCTCTACCACGATCCCTCCGCCAGGTCACTAAAACAAAAATACTTGTCACCCCGACCGAAGCGAGCCCACGCCTTTTTCTTCGCGTTCGCTTCCTGCGAACGCGTGGGCTCGCGCAGTGGAGGGACCTTGGCTTGGTCTCAACCTCACCTAACTCGATGAGACAACCGATGCCTTGATCTTCTCCCGTTCGATTTTGAACTATCGACTGTCAACCTCTTCCCCCCCTAAACTAACCGTCAAACAAATGAAAACCTACATCGTCCAACAAGGCTCCTCCACCCTCGACGGCCTAAAACAAATCGACCGCCCCGACCCTCAACCGGGACCCAACCAAGTCCTCATCCGGGTCCGCGCCACCAGCCTCAACTTCCGAGACAACCTCGTCGCCAACGGCGTCTACTTCGGCGGCCCGATGAAAAACGATCTCGTCCCGCTCTCCGACGGCGCCGGCGAAGTCCTCGCTGTCGGCCCCTCCGTCAAACGCTTCAAACCCGGCGACCGCGTCGCAGGCACCTTCTTCCAAACCTGGGTCGACGGCGCCATGCAATATTCCCGCCCCGCCATGGGTGGCTCAACAAACGGCATGCTCTCCGAACTCGTCGCCCTCCACGAAGACGGCGTCGTCCTCCTCCCCGATGGCTACAGCTTCGAAGAAGGCGCAACTCTCCCCTGCGCCGCGGTCACCGCATGGCACGCGCTCATGGCCACGCGCAATCCAATAAAACCCGGCCAGACAGTCCTCTGCCTCGGCACCGGCGGAGTCTCGATCTTCGCCCTTCAATTCGCCAAAGCCGCAGGCGCCCGCGTCATCATCACTTCGTCCAGCGACGACAAACTAGCCCACGCCAAAAAGTTAGGCACCGACGAAGGCATCAACTACAAAGACATTCCCGACTGGGAGAAAAAAGTGGCCGAGCTAACCAACAAACGCGGAGTGGATCACATCGTCGAAGTCGGCGGCCCCGGCACCCTCGCAAAATCCTACAAAGCCGTCGCCCCCGAGGGCCAGATCGCCCTGATCGGCGTAGTCGCCGGCAACAAAGGCGACACCAACCCCCTAACCATGATGATGAAAGGCGCCAACCTCCAGGGCATCTACGTCGGCACCACCAAAATGTTCGAAGACATGAACCGCGCCATCACCCAATCCAAAATCAAGCCCGTCATCGACCGAGTCTTCCCCTTCAACGACGCCGCCGACGCCTACCGCCACCTACCCTCCGGCAACCACCTCGGCAAACTCGTCATCACCATCTAACCAGTTCCGCCAACACCGACTCGATGAACCGGCATCACTGCGATTGTGTAGGGGCGACTTTACCTCGCCATCTTGTATTTTCCTGTAGGGGCGGGGCTGGCTCCGCCCGGCGTGAACTTCAAGCAAGCACGATCCGTCGTCTTGAAACCTAACGCCACCACCCTGTACCCGCGATCGCTTCCCAGATCGCGGGGTTTAGATGAAACGCCTCCACAACAACCGGCGTCCGCACGATTCAGCCCCCCGATTTCGAACGGGACCCGAAAGCCCAAATCCACCGTGTGGTATAATCTGTCTGTAGAAAATTGCGTTCACCCACGAACGCCGAAGTCTCACTTACAAAACAAATCTAACTAGCCTGACCAATGATTCGATCGCGAATCACCGCGCTCGCGCGATAACTCGTCCGTTCGATCCCTCGGCCAGCACCCAACGCTCCGTCTCGGCACCATCAAAACCTACACGTCATCCTGAGCGAAGCGAGCCGACGCCTTTTCTTCGCGTT
This sequence comes from Candidatus Acidiferrum sp., assembly GCA_036493835.1. GTDB lineage: Bacteria > Acidobacteriota > Terriglobia > Acidiferrales > UBA7541 > Acidiferrum. Next base: position 51,296 of record DASXPD010000043.1, read on the forward strand.
CGCTCTGAGCGAACGCGTCGGCTCGCGCAGAGAAGGATCTCAGCACTATGAGTCTGCAAGAACGCGAACAAACATCGAAACAATCGCGCCCGTAACCCAAACAAAATAAACAACCTGCACACTCTTTTGAAAGAAGCGCTCGCGCAGCGACACAACTCAAACAATCAAAACAACTTGCGCACTCTCAGGAAAACATAGGGGGGTACGTAGACACCACGTTCCCAAATCGGGAACGCCAAAACGCCGCTAAGCCCGGCTAGCCGGAATCCAGACCACCATCTCCGTCGGCTTCCGATTCGCCCAGGCGTAATACGGAATCAGCGTCAAACTCTCCGCCCTAGTCTTCGGCCCCGCCGCGGTGGCGTCCGCATACAACGCCGCATTGTCCGAACCGTGATCGTAAACCGCGCCGTTGTGCTTCAGCACGGTGACGCCTTCCAGCAACGCCGGCTTGTGCTCGACCTCAAAAGATTTCAACGATTTAGAATTCACGACAATCGCAACTTCCGAAAAATCCGCGGCCGCAGGATTCTGATCGAGCCCTTCCATGCAATACACGATCGGCCCGCGCTGCACCGCAACGCGTCCAAGATTTTCTTCCACGCGCGGATTCGACGCCACAATCTCCGCCGCCATCGGAAACGCCAGCGTAACGGTGTCGCCCGGCGACCAGCGCCGCTTGATCGTCAAATATTCGCCCGGCTTCGCGCCGTCGACGGCTTTGCCGTTCACCGCGACCTTCACGCTCTTGGCCCAACCGGGAATTCGCAGATTCATCGCGAAGTCCGCCGGCTCCGACGGCGACACCGTCACCTTCACGTCGCCGTCCCACGGATAATTCGTCTTCTGCACGACTTTGAGCGGCGTGCCGTTCTCCAGATGCCAATCCAAAGTCGAGTTGTCGTACAGATGCACATACAACCCATCTTTGTTCGTGCTGTAAAAATATCCCGGCAGCGATGCGAACGTCCGCTCCAGGTTCGGCGGGCAGCACGTCGTGTCGTACCACGGATTCCGAATGTGCTCACCCGAATCCGGATTGAACGCCAGCGGATTGCGATAGCAATACGTCGTGCCATCCAGCGACATGCCTGAATTGATTCCGTTGTAGAGCGCGCGTTCGATCACATCCGCATATTTCGATTCGCCGCTCGCCGCGAGCATGCGCCAATTCCACATCATGTTGCCGATCGCCGCGCAGCTCTCTCCGTAAGCCTGCGCGTTCGGCAACTCATACGCCTCACCAAACGCTTCACCGGCGCTGCGCGCGCCGACGCCGCCCGTGATGTACATCTGCCGCTGTGACAAGTCTTCCCAAAGCGTCGTCAGCGTCTTCCAATACTCCTGGTCGCCGGTCTCGAGGTAATAATCTGTTGCTCCGCAGCACGCATACATCGCGCGCACGGCGTGGCCTTCCAGCTTCGTCCGCTGCGTGAACGGAATGCCGCAATACATGTAAACGATCGCCCGTGGCTGGATCTTCCAGCGATCGTCGCCGTGCAAAATGTATCCCGCGAGATCGACGTATTGTTTCCGCCCCGTCGTGCGATACAGCTCGATCAGCGACATCTCGATTTCCGGATGCCCGGAAATGATCGGCTTTTTCCCGTCGCCCGGGCCGTAGTTCGGAATCAAGAATCCATCCACCATCTTCGCGCCCGCATCGAGCAGCGTCGTATCGCCTGTAGCGCGGTAATACGCGATCGCGCCTTGCAACATGTGGCCAAGGTTGTACAGTTCGTGGCCAACTTCCTGCGTGTGCTGCTCCATCCGCAGCGCCGCGCGATCCTGCTGGTAGTAGGTGTTGATGTAACCGCTCGGCTCCGCAATCGCAACGACTTCCTTGATCATCGCCGCCGTCTGATTGTGTATGTCCGGTAGATCGTTGGTCTGCAGCGCGAAGCCAACCGCTTCCGTCCATTTGTAAATATCGGAGTCGGAATACATCGGCCCCTTTTGCGGTTCCGAACTTTTTCCGACGAGGCGGCGGAAATTATCCATGCGGCCGTGCTCGATCAACTGATCGCGCATCGTGGGAATGCTGCTCTCCACATTCGTTTTGCGCCGCTTCGACCAGAATCCTTCGTCAATCGTGACCGCGCGCACCGGCACGCTGCGCAACTTCGCGTACGGAGAATTGTTGAGATTTAAAACGCCTTGATCACGCCACGGCAGCTGCGACGAATCGACACCATGCGCCGCGCCAGACGGTTTGCCAAGCGCGAAGGCCAGCGTTGGATTGGCGACGTACGCGGCCGCAGCTGCAGCCGTCGATGTTTCAATAAATTTGCGACGCGAAACAGGATTGGAAGTCGTCACGGACTGTCCCCTTTTCCCGAACATGAATCTGGTGGCGCGAGAGGCCGCGCGGTTTATTTTGTACCAGATTCAGCAGGGTCAGTAAACGTTTTCTTTGCGGCAAAAGCTTTGGACCAGGCATGTCCCTGCTGAATGCCCGCGCCTTCTTTGACCACAATCAGCTGGTTGGACGCGACATTCTTCAGCTCTTCGCGACCGCCGCCGAGCCAATGAATCGAAACATCGGCGACTTTGTCGATACCCAATCCGAAGTGCAAACGCGAATCGTTCGTGGAATAGAAACTCGACTGGCTGACGACTTCCTGCGCCTGCGTCTTCTTTCCGTAGCGCACGACGACGCGCGCGCCAATCGCGCTGCGATTTGATTTTGTGCCGATCAATTTTATTTTCAGCCAGTGATTCGCGCCGCGGATGTCGTTGCGCAAGAGCGAAGGCGGCTCGCTGAGATTTACGATCACGATGTCGAGGTCGCCGTCGTTGTCGAAATCGCCGAAGGCGCAGCCACGGCTCGAGTGCGGAGTCGAAACGCCAGGCCCGGATTCGTCGCCCAATTCCTCAAACATCCCGTTGCCAAGATTCCGAAAAATCATCCGCGGACATTTGTCGGGATATTGCGGCAGGCTCTTTTCCACGTTCGGGTAGACATTCCCCGCCACCAGAAAAATATCGGGGTTGCCGTCGTTGTCGAGATCAACGATGCCTGCGCCCCAGCAAATAAAACGCGTCTCGACGCCGATGCGCGCCGCGCGCGTCACGTCTTCAAAATTCGCCTTCCCATCGTTCCGAAACAAACCGTTGGAATCTTCTGCAAAGTGTGTTTTGAAAAGATCGATGTGCCCGTCGAGATTGTAGTCGCCGATGCCGACGCCCATGCCGGCTTGTTCCTGCCCGTCTTCGCTGAGCGCGACGCCACGAATCACGCCTTCTTCGCGAAACGTTCCGTCGTGATTGTTCATGAACAGCAGACTCGGCGTGGAATCGCACGCGACAAAAATATCGGGCCAGCCATCTTCGTCGTAATCGCCCGCGACAACCGTCATGCCATAACTGCCGTGAAACGCGCCGACACCGGATTCCTTCGTGACGTCGGTGAACGTGCCGTTCCCGTTGTTGCGATACAGCGAATGCGTGCCGTGCGCCAATCCGCGCGGGCCACATTCGACGGCGACGCCTTTCCAATTGCAGTCGACGTTATCGCCTGGTTTGGGCACGCGCTTGAGATCGAAGTCGACGTAGTTCGAAACGAACAGATCGAGATGGCCGTCGCGGTTGTAGTCGACAAACGTTGCACCCGCGCCCCAGCGCGTTTTTTCTCCGATCAGTCCGGCGTCCTTCGTTACGTCGGTGAAAGTGCCGTCGCCGTTGTTGCGATAAAGTTTGTTCTGTCCCCAATACGTAACGAACAGATCTTCAAGGCCGTCGTTGTTATAGTCTCCGACGCAGACGCTCGACGCCCATCCGACATCGGTGAGCCCGGAGCTTTGCGTCACATCCGTATATGTTCCGTCGCGATTATTTTTGTAAAGGCGATTGGTAGTGTTCGGCGGCGCGCCGGTGAGAAGCGTGCCGGTCAATACGAAAATATCCATCCAGCCGTCGTTGTCGTAGTCGAAAAAAGCGCAGCCGCAGCCGGTGGCTTCGAGAATGTAGTCTTTACTGACGGGGCTGCCGTAGATTGTTGGCGCGGTGAGTCCGGCTTTTGCGGCGACGTCGGTGAAATGCGCATTGAAAGGTTTGCCCGACGGTGCGAGTCTCGCCTGGGCTTTCGATGTGTGTGTGGACATGCCCTGCCCGAAAACACGGGACGCGGAAGCGAGGAGTGGGCCTCCCAGGGAGAGTTGCAACAGAGCGCGACGGGTCAGTTTCATTCGGTATGATCGACTGATTTCAGTATGCCAGAATGCAGCAGTACATGCGGAGATCAGCTTTGAATTTCAGGAGAAACGTGGCGTGAAGATCCTTTTTGCTCGGAAGCGTGGCAGTCGTGTTTGGCACGGAGTCGGGCTCGCGATCTCGATCGCGCTTCTCTTCGCGGCTGTCTTCACCGCTGCGAAAGCACTCCCCGACGCGGCCACCGTGAAGATCGAAGTGCATGCGGATCGAAACCAAGGCGCGTGGCGTTCGATCTGGAATTTCTGGGGATACGACGAACCGAATTTTACATACGCCGCGAACGGCAAGAAGCTGCTGCGCGAATTCGTGCAACTCAGTCCTGAACCCGTCTACATTCGTGTGCACAATCTCTTCACGACTGGCGATGGCACCACCGCGCTGAAGTGGGGATCGACCAACGTCTACACGGAGGACGCATCCGGCAAGCCAATTTACAGTTGGACGATCGTCGATCGGATTTTCGACACGTTTCACGAGACCGGCGTAAAACCACTCGTGCAGCTTGGGTTCATGCCGGAAGCGCTGTCGACGCATCCGCAGCCATACCAGCACACATTTCCGAAGGGAAATATTTTTACCGGCTGGGCTTACCCGCCGAAGGACTACGCGAAATGGTCGGAGCTGGTGTTTCACTTCGCCAAACATCTGCGCGAACGCTACGGCGACGACGAAGTGAAATCGTGGATGTGGGAAGTGTGGAACGAGCCGGACATCGATTACTGGCGCGGAACGCCGGAGGAATATTTCAAACTCTACGATTTCTCCGTGGACGCCGTTTTGCGGGCGGTGCCGCAGGCGCGCATCGGTGGACCCGACAGCACGGGCCCCGGTTCGCCCAAGGCAATCGCATTCCTGCACGACTTTCTGGAGCACTGCGCACGCGGAAAGAATTTTGCCCCCGGCAAAACCGGCACTCCCCTCAATTTTGTAAGCTTCCATCCGAAGGGTTCGCCGAAATGGGTTGGCGATCACGTGCAGATGGGCGTCTCACGCCAACTCGCTGCGATCGACCAGGGATTTTCGATTGTCGGATCTTTTCCGGAGTGGAAGGCTACGCCGATCATTCTTGGCGAATCGGATCCCGAAGGTTGCGCGGCGTGCTCGGCGCAGGATAATCCGCAGAATGGGTACCGCAATGGTCCGCTGTACGCGTCGTACACCGCGGAAGTCTTGTCGCGAATCCAGACACTCGCTGCGCAACGCGGGATTCAGTTTCGCGCGGCGGTGAACTGGTCGTTTGAATTTGAGGACCAGCCATATTTCGCCGGGTTTCGCGACATGGCGACGAACGGCATCGACAAGCCGGTGCTCAATGTGTTTCGCATGATGGGACTTCTCGGCGGAGAGCGCGTCGACGCGCAAAGTTCCGGCGCGCTCGAAACCGACGATGTTCTGAAGTCGGGAGTGCGCGCACAACCCGACATCTCCGTGGTGGCGACGCGCAAGCCGAACGAAATCGATGTGCTGGCGTGGAACTATCACGACGATGACGCTGCGGCGCCAGCCTCGCCGATCGAACTCAAAATCGACGGCATTCCATCGACATCAAAGCGCGTGCTGACCGAGCACTTCCGGATCGACGCAACACATAGCAATGCGTTTGAAGTGTGGAAGACGATGGGCTCCCCGCAGCAACCGTCGGAACAGCAATACCGCGAGTTGGAAGCCGCCGGGCAGTTGCAGCTCTTGTCGTCCCCGGCGTGGGCGGCATCCACGAACGGCACGCTCATTGTGCAATTTGAATTGCCCAGGCAAGCTGTATCGCTCATTCGAGTAACGTGGTGATTTGCCGCTGCATCTCATTCGAGCGCATCATTTAGTGAATAAACGTAATGAATAGACGTAACGAACAGACGCGATTTGAATTTTGATTGGGTTGCAAGAGCGTTTGTGCATACACTGCTCGAAAGTTAGCTATATTAGGTATCAGGTGCGATAAAGAAATCCGGCCCAGATCACCCCATGGACATTCGAGAAATCGCCAAGCGAGCCAAGGTATCGACCGCGACCGTTTCGCGGACGATCAATCGCGTTCCGACAGTCGACCCCGCGCTGGCCAAACGCGTCCTGAAAGTCATCGAGGACATGGGCTACTACCCGAATTCCCAAGCGCGCGCGCTGGTTTCGGGCAAGAGCCGCATCTTCGGGCTGATCGTTTCTGAAATTACGAATCCGTTTTTCCCGGAAATCGTGCAGGCGTTTGAAGACATCGCCGTGCAGAATCACTACGAAATCTTGCTGACGTCGACGGTGCACGATCCGAAGCGCATGGAGCTGGCGGTGCGGCGCATGATCGAGCGGCGCGTCGACGGCGTCGCGATCCTGACGTTCGGCATGGAAGAAGCGCTGGTTGACGATTTGCGTTTCCGCAAAGTGCCGCTGGTGTTCGTGGACGTGGGCCCGCACGCCGCCGGCATAACCAACATTCGTGTGAATTATCAGCAAGGCATCCGCGAAGCGGTGCGCCATCTTGCGGAACTGGGACACAAGCGGATCGCGTTTGTGACCGGGCCGACAATTTTGAAGTCCGCGATGGCGCGGCGCGCCGCGTTTGAAGCGGCGATGCAGGAAAATGGGCTGGCGGTCGATCAGGAGTTGATCGTCACCGGCGATCACAAAGTCGAAGGCGGAGTGGCGGCGATGGCGCAGCTTGCCTCGCTGGCGCAGCGGCCGACGGGGATCTTGTGCTCGAACGACATGACGGCTGTCGGGGTGATGCGTGAAGCGTACGGACGCGGCATCGCGATACCGCGTGAATTGTCGGTCATCGGCTTCGACGATATTCGCCTGGCGGAATTTACGACGCCGCCGCTGACGACCGTGCGAATGTCGCAGAAATTGCTCGCGGAGTATGCGTTCCAGGCGCTGCGCACCGAGGTCGAAGGCCGCGACAAGTCGACGAATGGCAAGGAAGTGGAACTGGAAACGGGGTTAATTTTGCGCGGATCGACCGCGAAGGTCGCCGGCTAGGCATTCCACCCCAACGTCTCTGCCCGAAGTTGAGAATGCGCCGCGTTGTGCGAAAATGGCGGGCCATGAAGCGGACTCTCACACCCTACTCTTATCGCTTTCCAAAATTTGTCGGCGCGATTCTTTTTGCGCTTTGCATTTTGTCGCTCGCGCCGCAGGCATCCGCGCAGAAGCGGATGGTGATTGTCGATCAGGATGGCTCCGGCCCCGGCGGATCAAATCAGATGGCGATGATGGTGTTTTTGCTGTCGCCGAACGTCGATGTGCTGGGATTGACGATGGTGACCGGCAACGCGTGGCGCGACGAAGAAGTGGCGCACACGCTGCGCATGCTGGAATTGATCGGGCGTACGGATGTGCCGGTGGTGCCGGGCGCGGTGCTTCCGCTCGTTAGAAAAGAAGACGAGACGCGGCTTTACACCCAGCTCTACGGGAAAGTGGTCTGGCTCGGAGCGTGGGGAGAGGAGGCACAAACCGACGCGCTTCCGGGAACGGTTCCGGCAACTCCACCAATGCATGGGCCGTACGTGATCCCACCGATGCCCGAAGGCGCGCCGCACACGAAAGCGATCGACGAAGACGCTGCGCACTTTTTAATCCGGCAAGTCCACGCGCATCCTCACCAGATCACAATTTACGAAGGCGGGCCGCTGACAAACGTCGCGATAGCGCTGGCGATCGATCCGCATTTCGCGGAGCTGACGCAAGGCATCGTGATGATGGGCGGCAGCTTGAATCCGCAGACCGACGATCCGGAGTTTTCGACGAGCCCGCGGCACGAATTCAATTTCTGGTTCGATCCCGAAGCGGCGCACAATGTTTTTCGCGCGAACTGGCCGCGGATCGATGTGACGACGGTGGACATCTCGCTGAAGGCGATGTTCACGCAGCAGATGATCGATGCAATCGCAAAATCGCCGAATCCAGCCGCGCAATACATCGCGAAATTCTCGCAGGAACGCTATTACATGTGGGACGAGCTGGCTGCCTGCGCATGGCTCGACCCGAGCATCATCACGAAAGAAAAAGTCGTGTACATGGACGTGGACATCGATCACGGACCGACGTACGGCGACACCGTGACGTGGACCGAGAAGCTGAAGCCCAACCTGGACGTAAAGCTGGCGCATGCGCAACTGGACGTGGATTTGCCGAAATTCACCAAAATGTTTGAAGCGCTGATGATGAGTCCGACGCCGACGGCGTCCGCTCCCACTCCCGCTTCACCCTAAGCGTGCCGAATTGCAGTGCGCGATTAACGGCCGAGCGACTGACGGACACCTCTTCCCTGCCGCGACCGTCTCCCATATAATCGCGCGCCAACCGACGGAGTTGCCCTTGCCCGAACTCGACGCTGCATCTGAGCGACATCTCATTGCAGTCGTGTCTGACGAACTGGAACACTTTCGCGCCATTCGAGACCACCTGGGCGCGACATTCCGAATTCTCCAAGCAAAAACCGAAGACGAAATACGAGAAGTGTTTGAGAACGCCGACGTTCACGCCGTGCTGTTCGATCTCGACTGCGTCGGCGACGGCGCGGCGGACGGCCTCGAAGTACTCGCCGAAATGCGGCGACTGCGCGACGACCTGGTGCTGGCGCCCTTCACGTGCGCGACGCAGCGAACGCTGCCGCTGAAAGCGACACAGGCCGGCGCGGACGAATTCTTCGCGGTGCCACTCAATTTCGAAGAGCTGAAGATCGTCATGGTGCGCGCGCTGGAAAAGCGTGCGCTCGAACTGGAAGGCCGCCGCGTCATCCAGCAAGCCGAGCAGAAGGTTTCGTTTTATGGCTTGGTGGGCGGCAGCGCGACGATGCAGAAGCTGTACGGCTCAATCGAGGCGGTGGCCAACACCAACGCATCGGTGGTGCTGCGCGGCGAAAGCGGCGTCGGCAAAGAGCTGATCGCGCGCGCCGTCGTTCAGTGCTCGGAGCGCGCCGACAAGCCATACATTTGCCTCAATTGCTCGGCACTGCCCGAAAGCCTGATGGAGTCGGAGCTCTTCGGCTATGAAAAGGGCGCGTTCACCGGCGCCGACTCGGCGAAACCCGGCCTGATCGAGCTGGCGCACGGCGGGACGCTGTTTCTCGACGAGATCACGACGCTGAATCCGAACCTGCAAAGCAAGCTGCTGCGCGTCTTGCAAGAGCGTGTGAGCCAACGCCTCGGCGGCCGCCACGCGCAGAAGATCGACTTCCGGCTGATCACCGCGACAAACGAAGACCTCGAGGATTGCGTCCGCAAAGGCCGCTTCCGCGAGGACCTCTACTTCCGCATCAACGTCGTGCCGATTATCGTACCGCCGCTGCGCGAGCGCGACGGCGACATCGCACTGCTGGCCGACCACTTCCTCCGCATCTATTGCACGTCGGCGAAGAAGCCGCTGAAAGCGCTCAAGCCAGACGTCCTGGAGCTACTCGAGGGCTACAAGTGGCCGGGGAACGTGCGCGAACTCGAGAACGTGATCCAGCGGCTGGTGGTGATGGTCAGCAGCCAGACGCTGACGCTGGAGCATTTGCCGCAGCAGATGCTGCAATCGAGCGCCGCCGGGCAGGAGTCGATACTGATCCCCGAGGAGGGGGTCGATTTTGACGGCGAGCTCGAAAGAATCGAGCTTGCATACCTGAACGCGGCGCTGCGGCGGACCGGCGGGAAGAAGAGCGCGGCGGCGGCGCTGCTGAAAGTCGACCCGCAGCGCATGAAATACCTCTGCCGGAAGCATAAGATCCAATAAATTGGGTTAAAAATTAACCCACCGTGGGTTAATTTTTAACCCGTGGTGAATTTTCGCAGCCCGCTGCCGGCGCGGGCAGCATTAAAATTTGCGAAAATGCCGCGTTTTCAGTGATTCGATCGGCCGATCGGCGCTGCGCGCAGTTTGGCACGCGCCATGCAACATAGGAAGACGTCAGACGGAAGAAAAAATTCAAACCAGGAGAGCCTACCGTGTCCATCCAGAAAAAGAGCTTGATCAGCACCCTCAAGAGCGCCAAGAAGGCAAACGTCGTGAAAGATGAAGTGACGGTTTCCGGCGCGATCGTGAGCCCGGTGAAGGCTTCGGCCCGTCCAGTGGTCGCACGTGGCGCGCGCAGTTTGGCTCGCCCGGTGGTCGCACGTGGCGCGCGCAGTTCGGCTCGTCCGGTGGTTGCCCGCGGTACGAAGGCTTCGGCCCGCCCAGTGGTTGCCCGCGGCACGAAGTCCCCACGCATCATGGTCTAAATCGACTGAATATCTTCATGAAAAGGCCCCGAGAATTCTCGGGGCCTTTTCCTTTTACCAGAGCTTGCGCACGACTCCCCGCTTGACCGACACCCACATCAGACCGACAAGACTCCGCCTCGGACCGTAAATCCGCGCAGTGCCGACCATACCCGGTCTGAGCGCTCCTTCGGAATTGGACAGCGGCATGTCTATCACATAGAAATTGGGGACGCTTAGCCCTTTGAGCTTTTCTGTTTGCGACAATTCCGGATCGATTGCCGAAGAATGCTGTGCGATCGATTCCACGTTCGTAGACCACTTGCGAATTGAGCCCTGAACCATCAGGCGCGCCGGGGCGCCTATCTGGAGTCGATGCAAGTCATATTCCGAGACAAACATGCGGGCTTGCATGGTCCTCAGGTCGGCGACCTGTGCCAGCTCAGTGCCTTCGGTGACGTAGGAGCCGAGGCGGTCGCTGACTCGCGGCGTGATGACGACGCCGGCGATGGGGCTCGACAAGTCGAGCGTGGCCGCCTGGGCGTTTATCGCTCGGGCTTGTTCGGCGAGGCGCTCGCGCTCCTGAGAGGCCGAGCCGAAATCGGCGTAGTGGAGTAGCGCGGACGTCGCGTGCATGCCGGCGACAGCGTAGTCGGCGGCACTCTTGCCTTGCATCGATCGCATGGCGAGATTGTTCATCTGGAACAGGGGTGCGCCCGCGGCAACTTGCGCGCCTTCGGACGTGAAGACCTGCGTGATCGATCCTGGCGAAAGGGCGCGGACGAACACCGTGCGCTGCGGTTCGATGACGAAGCGACCTTCGATGTTTTCGTGCCATAGCCGCAGGCACCCAAACAGGAGCAGCGCGGCCAGCGAGTACGACGGGTGACGAAAGAACGCCCAGGAGCGCACGCGGTCCCGCTTGTCGAGATAAACGAATTTCATAAAGTTCACCAGAGCACGGATGCGGCTTCGGAAGATGAAAGCCGCGGTGAGAAGTTCGGGAATGAACGACCAGTCGGGATCGAAATTGCGAAAAACGTTGCCGACGAATCGCGCGATGACATAGAGAACGGTGTAACTGTAGACACCCGAGAGCAGCGCGTAGAAGACATAGCCGAACCTGCGTCGGCGAGGCACGTAGGGTACTTCAACCGGCAAATCCCAGATGTGACGTTTGATCCAGCCGCTAACATAGGCGGTGGAATCTTCTTTGAGTTCGTTCAGGTAGAGCGCTTCGCACATCATGTAGTAGCCGTCGAGCTTGATCAGCGGGTTGATGTTGATGAAGATCGCGGCGATGCCGGTGATGAGCATCATGATGTAGGCGGCGTTATGGACCCGCGTGTCGGGCGGCGTGTCCCACCAGATGATGGTGGCGAAGGCGCAGAGGTAGAGTTCGGCCCAGGAGCCCGCCATGGCGATGATGAATCGCTGATAGCGGGAGCCGGTCACCATACCTTCGGTCGTGTCGGTGTAGAAGGCCGGAGCGAGGTAGATCAGCAGGAATCCCATTGCGGGCACGTTGCCACCGTAGTGTTTGGTGGCGTGACCGTGCGCGGTCTCGTGCCAACACATCGCGACCAGCGTGGCGATCCAGAAGACCGCCAGATCTCCCCAGGTTTTTTCGGTGAAGTTGTAGAACAGGAGCGTGTCGCGCCCGATTTCGCTCCAGTGTGTCACGGTGATTGCGATCATCACGCCGAAAAAAATGAGCGTGAGCGCCGTGAACCACCACGTATAAATCCAGTAGGTGCGATTGTAGAGCCACGCTAAATATTTGTCGGGGTTGAACGCCGGCAGCGTGATTTCGGCGAGGTCACCCCATTTGCTCTTGGTGGCTTTCAGCATCTTTCGCCGCTTCTGTGCGTCTTTTTGCATCAGCAGGATATTTCGTTCCTGCGCCGTGCGATGCCAGAAGTTGATCTCTTCCAAAGACTGAGCGAATTCGCGCACGTCGTCTTCGGAACACAGAGTGTTGGTTTTCGCTGCAAAGGCGTCGCCGATTTCCTGATACGAGCGTGTGCCATCGAAGAATTGGGCCAGTTCCCAGTTCGCTGGCGGGAAACGAAACATGGAATTGACGCCACGGACGACGACGCGAACGATGGGCTGGCCATCCTCGATATGTTCTTTCCAGATGACGTCGGGCGGAAAGCGCGGCGGCTTGTCGCCGAGGACGCGCGCGGGTATTTCGGGCAGCGCGACGTTGAGGACGCGCGTGAGGTTCACGGCGTGTCGCCGGGGTTCGCGCCGAGATGCAGTGAGGCGTTCATGCCCGGCCGAAACTTGCCGTGATCAGGCGCGAGTTCGACCAGGACTTCGAAAGTGCCACTGGCCGGGTCGATGACGGGGCTGATCTCTCGCACCGATGCGGAGTGCTTTTCGCCGGGGAGATCGGCCGAGGTTACTTCAAATTTTTGGCCGTGATGCAGGCGTCCGAAATATTTTTCGGGCAGCGTAAAACGCATCATGAGCGGGCTTTCGGCGGTGATCCAGAAGAGGCGCTCGCCTCTGGCGACGCTCTGCCCTTCGCGGACGTAACGGCGCGCGACCAATCCACTGAACGGAGCGGTAACGCGTGTCTTTTCCAGCTCCAGCTCGAGCGAGCGTTCTTCCTGGAGCGCGGTGCTGCGCTGCTCGATGACCCGCTTGATGTCCCATTGCTCGGATTCGGCTTTATATTTGGCGTGCTGCAGCTCTTCTTCGGAAATGAGTCCGAGGTCCCAGCGGCGTTGCGCGCGGCCGTAATCGGCTTGAACAACTTCGGCCTCGGCCTTCAAATCGCGAATTTCGGCATCGATGCCGCGGGTTTTGGCACGGGCGGCTTCGAGATTCGCGGTGATCTGGCGATCGTCGAGTTGCGCCATCAGAGCGCCTGCCTTGACGCGCGAGGAGACGTCACAAAGGAGCTTTGTTACGACACCATCGCGTTGCGCGGTCAGGTCGAGCTGATGCTCGACGATGATCGGGCCGGTGACGACGAGCGCGGAACTAGGAATGTCAGCGGGACTCGGAGACGGAACCGCGGATTTGGCCGGCGCGGGTGCGGGAACCGCGGTCGCCGCGTTGGTCGTCGACGGTGCGATGGCCTGGTCATCACTGCATCCGGCCGCGAGCGCGAATGTGGAGATCGTAAGAGCGACGAGTATTCTGCGCGTTCCTGGCATGCTCACCAACCCGTCCAATCCCAAATCTTCGATATGAACCAGATGCACGGACGCCGCAGCAAAACGTATCCCGACGGATACGTCCCCGTTTTCACTTTGCCGCGTCCTTCCATCCCGGAACGCAACAACCCGTCGGCGTTGGGAATCGCCACGCGGGCGTAGAAGACGGGCGCTTCGTGAACGCTTTCGGCTTTTTGGCTTACAAGCAAAACCTGGCCGTGAAATGTGCGTGTCGGATAGCTGTTGAGCTTCACGGACGCGACTTGACCGGCTCGAAGCAATCCGGCGTCGTCATCGTCGATGGCCACGTCGACGATCACGCGCGACGTGTCCACCACTTCGGCGAAGGAATCTCCCAGCGCAAGCTTGCGGCCTGCGAAAGAATCGACGCGCGGCGTCGCGATGACTCCGTCGATCGGTGAGCGCAGCTTCGATTTGTCGAGCACTTCCTGCGCTCTCGAAAGTTCGGCTTGCCAATAATCGGCCTGAACCTGTTGCGCGCCGGCGGCGCTGCCGTCGTTGACGGCCAACGCGTGATTCCTCTGCATCAGCGCGGACTCATGCTTGGACTCCGCTTCGGCAAGACTGTAACGCGAATTCCAGTTTTCCATCTCGGCCAGGACATCACCGGCGCGGACATGATCGCCTTCATGCACCAGCACGCGATACACAACGCCTGCAGCTTCGGGCTGAATCTGCACGCGGTGAAGCGGCGTCACTACGGCGTCGCCATCGACGCGAAGGGGAAACGGAAATGCGATGAGAAAAATCAGCACGAGCGCGCAGGCTGCGACGATCAGCGTGCGGCGCTTTTTCTCCATCGCCATGAAACGCCGTTTGCGCGCGAGAACCGGCTCGAGTACCGAAATGAACGGCACCTCTTTGTACATCTGGGCGTTGCGCAGCGCGACAGTTGCCTGGCTGGCGAGAACCTGCAGAATCTCGACGTGCGCGGGGCCGAGAAAATCGGGATCGCTCGACTCGAGGGCGAGGACGCCTACGCGACCAGTGTCGTCGATCAACGGCATCGCGTAAAAACCGCGCATGCCCGACTTCGCGAAATAACTTCGGAACTTCGCAGCCGTTTCCTCGCGGTCCGCATCGATTTCGTCGCCACGCTGGCGTACGTGCAAAACTTCCTCGGACAGCGAGACCCACTGCAACAAATCGTTCAGCGGCGCGATTTCCGGATGGTCGACGTTGACCTGCGTATTGCCGGTAACGGCGCTCAGTTTAAACCTTCCGCGATGGTCAAGCGCGATCGCGGCTCGCTCGTACGGAATGACGGCCTGAGGAGCGTTTACGATGGTCTGCAACATGCGCTCGAGGCTAAGGGTCGACGTGATTTCGTGGCTGACGGCGTTCAGCGTTTCGAGAATTTCGACTTTGCGTTCGGCCATCAGCAGGCTGGCGTTGTGAAGCGCGTTGGACGCGGTGCCGGCCAAGCTGATCAGCACGAAAAGATCGTCGTCGTCGAACGATTCTCCCTCGATTTTGTTGATGGCCTCGACGCAACCGACGAGTGATTCGCGATCCATCACCGCAACGGCGATCAAGGTGCGGACACGATCCTCGCCGGCGTCGCGATTTCGTTCGACGAGCCTGGCGTCGCTCTCATCGGAAATGCAAACGCTTTCGCCGTCGTTCGACAGCGCTCCGATAATTCCCTCACCCGAGCGGGCCACTTGGCCCTTGATCGCGGTCGGGTCGTGTCCCGCCTGATTCATCAACTCGAGAGATTCGTCGGGATGCAGAAGCCAGATATTCACTGCTTCGCAATTCAGGATTTCCTGGAACTTGGTTGTCACCAGCGGCAGGAGTTCTTGCATCTCGAGCGTCGACGAGAAGACCTTTTCGAGATCGTAAAGTTGGGTCAGGCGGGTGATCGAGCTGAGCGTGTCGTGGCGTTCGCGTTCGTACTGTTGCGCCGACATGAGCGAAGCGGCGGCGGCTTCCGAAACGACGGCCAGCGTTTCGAGCGCGTCTGCGGTCGCCTGATCGCCAAAGCAAAGCACTTCCAGGGCACCGACGAGATCTTCGCCGTTGATCAGTGGAACGTAGTTGAGCGACCCGACCGTTCGGCGCGCATCGATGTGCGGATAGTCTTCGCGCTCCAATTGCGGCGCAGATTTGGTGATGAGCCCAGCATCGCCACTGAAAAGCGCGTCCAGTAAGCCGGAATCCGATGAAACGGTTTGCTCGTGGATCGCGGCGTCGCCAACCGTGGCCCGGGGCACCCAATAGTTCTCGTCCCCGTCGGATGCGACGGTGTAGACATTGACTGCGGAATCGGGGATCAGCTCGGAGGCAAAACGGGCGAGAACGCGCGAACGCGGTCCTACTTCCAGCTCTTCAATCAAATGTGCAAAAAAAGTAGCGACACCACTGCCGGGGTTTGGGCTGCTATTGGGCAACGATCAACTTCCTCCGCGCCACTCGACGCTAGAGCGACACCACTCGACGCCAGCTGTTTCTTGCTTTTTCCGCGCGGGTTAATTATTTTGTGCGCGAACTCTAACAAAGGCCTGTTAGGGTGTCAACGGCTCCAGATCGGCTCTGGGCTCGGCCTCGCAGTTCTCGGAAGGCGGCGGAAACGTGGAACTTGAAATCAAGACGCAGAACGGCGTCAAAGTGGTGAAACTAAAGGGCAGGCTGTGCATGGGAGCCCCTCTGGACCGCTTCAACACGGATATGACGGAAATCCTGGCGAACGGCGACAACAAGATTGTGCTCGACCTGGAAGAGATGCCGATGATCGATTCGAGCGGCATCGGAGCGTTGATGCGGCACCTGACGACGGCGCGCAAAGGCGGCGGAGCGATTCGGCTCTACCGGCCGACGACGTTCACGTTGCAGAGCTTGAAACTGGTGAGCCTGCTGAATCTATTCACTGTGTACAACGAAATGCCGGACGCGGTTGCGTCGTTGCAGTAGGAATTGGTATTG
>DASXPD010000044.1:0-3891 GCA_036493835.1 Candidatus Acidiferrum sp.
GGCGTAACCGAGCGATCCGCAACTCAGCTTGCCATGCGATCCATTTGCGTTACCGAACTCATCGCAGCAGGACACGCCAAGGAATGCGACATCGATATTTAATTCACCCGATTGGATGAGCTGAACGCGGCCTCCGTGCGAATGGATCTCCGCGGGCGTGTTCATTAACCCATTCGAGACGGCCTCGCCCAGCTTGCCTCTCAGCCCCGACGTGTAGATGCGCGCTACGACACCGTTCCGAATATGTTCGATCACGGAATCGTGGCAGTTCAACAGTGAGCTGGATGCGAGCGTCAGATTCCTAAAGCCCATTCGCGAGAGCGTGGCCATGACGTGGTTGAGTACTTTGTCGCCCTCCCGAAATGCGTGATGGAAGGACACGGTCATCCCATCCTTCAGGCCGGAACGCTGAACCGCGTCCTCGAGCGAGCTACAAAGTTTGCGGTGCAGCTTCATTGCGTCGTCGGCCAGGTAGGGAGTATTGGCGTTAGCGCCCGAAAACTGTGGGAGCTCGGGCATGTCCGCGATCTGTAGACTTCTGATTAACGTCTTCATGTTGTGATCCCTTCAATTGCGAGCCTCTCACGCTACATACGCACGGCTCAGCACTAACTCAGCCTCTGCGATGACCGGCGGATCGATCATCTTGCCATCGAGCGAAACAACTCCCAATCCCTTGCGGCGAGCGTCTTCCGCGGTAGCAATTACTTTGTGCGCGTGTTCCAATTCCTTCGGAGTGGGAGCGTACGCGCGATGCAGCAGGTCCACTTGTCTCGGATGGATCAACGATTTGCCGTTAAAGCCGAGCTGCTTCGCGATCTGGACCTCGCGCAAGAAACCCTCCTCGTCATTAACGTCTCCGTAAGCAACGTCGAACGCCTGGATGCGCGCCGCTCGCGCGGCATGGAGCACCGCGGCTCGGGCGTAGAACAACTCCGGTTCCGACCCGCTGCTTCGCCTCGTCTGCATATCAACGAGATAATCGAACCCGGCAAGCGCAATGGCGATCATCCGCGGCGAAGCGGTCGCGATCGATAACGCGTTGACTACGCCCGAGGCCGACTCGATTGCCGCGATCAGTTTGGTATCGCCGGCCGCCCGGCCGCATTCCAGTTCCAGTCGCGCGACATGGGATTCGAGCTCGTGGATGTCATCGGCGCTATCGGTTTTCGGCAGCCGCACGACATCGGCTCCGCCCCTCACGGCCGATTCCAGGTCTTTCAGGCCGAATGGGGAATCAAGCGGGTTGATGCGAACCACGGTTTCGATGCCGTGATATGCGGGAAGATGCAGCGCATGAAACACCAGCAACCTGGCCGAGTCCTTCTCACGCGCGGAGACCGCGTCTTCGAGGTCAAACATGATGGAATCGGGCTTATAGACAAACGCGGTGCTGAGCATCGCGGGGTTATCGCCCGGGACAAATAACATGCTTCGACGGACTTTCATGACAGTCGCCCCCAATCCAGTTCTTCGGATGCAGCTCCGCGCAGCACCGCCGCCTGAACTCTCGCCTTGATGGCGTAGTCGAGCGCGCCCTTGTCTTCGATGACGACGCTCCCTTGGCTCACGTCGAGTTTCTGTAACGTCTCCGCGACGACGCGCCGGATCTGTTTACCAAATTGTTTGATTACTTCGCTCTGAATCACAATATCGAGTACGTCGCTGTTGCCCGGCGCCACCTTGACCAGCAGATCGCTGGATTCCAGTGTCCCCGCAATGGCTTCCTTGGTGATCTTCATTGCTTTCCCGCTCCTGCTCCGGCGAGCGTAGCGACTGCCGGATGTTGGTTTTCCAAAAATGCTAAAGTCGTCTTCGGCACCAGCTTGCTGATACCGGCGAAATCGCCGTACCGTAGCAGTTGTCTAACCGCTGATGCGGAAATGCCTGTCCCGTTCGCCGACGCGCGTGGTACTTCGACTACGGCAACAGGCTTTGATTTGGACGGTGCTTTCTCCAGCCAACACTTCATTTCGCGGTTGTATTGGCTTGTCACCGGATCTAGCGGCTCCGTGCCGACGTAACGGTGCGTGATCCCCAGCGCCGGCGCGATGTATTCGCGGAAAATAAGCAGATCAATCGCCGCCCAACTGTGGTTGATCATCGCTGTCTCCTTAAGGAAGTAACCCGGAAATGTCGCCCGAGAAATGATGTAATCGGAACCTTCGTGAATACTAGTGTTCCGGATATGCGCAACGCCTGCGCGGACAAGCGCGAAGCGGTCGGCATAAGAGAACTCCGATGCTTCTTCCCTCACAACGAATACATGCATCCAATCGCATGTGGCTGCGGCACTTTCCACTAAATACCGATGTCCCAGCGTGAAGGGATTGGCATTGAGGACGGCACAGCCAATCCGACTTCCGGACCGCTTTTCCCGGCGAAGCGTGTCGCAATAGCTCCTGATCGCATTTGGGCTGTCCTCCATTAGCACCACGAGCCCTGGGACTTCAACGATCGGATAGAATCCCCAACCCCGAAATAGCTCGCGATTGTGAGGCATTGAGTACAAGAACAGGTGGAAATACCCTTGCTGGGCGGCCACGGCGACGACCTCGCTACCGAGGCGCAGGCTCAGCGAACTGCCACGGAATTCCTGCGCCACCGCGACACACTTGATTACGTTGTGGTCCAGGCCCGCACAGGCGACTGTGCGGTCTCCAGAGCGGCAGAACACCCAGGTTCCGATATGAGGATCGACGTCCAGTTGACTGGCCGCAAGCAGGGCTCTTGCTTGCTCGACATCATGCGGCGAGTCTTTGGCGTCTACCACCATAAATTGAAATTCGCTATCCATCGCGATTTCCTCAATTGAGCGCATCGACGTGAACGACTTCCATGAATTTGTGATTGTCTCTATAGTCCACCGGCACTCCAATAAGTACAGGGCCTTGCATTTCGAGCGCTATCTTGATCGTCGGTGCGATCTGGTCCGGTGTTTGGATCTGCATGCCTTTCGCGCCGAATGCCTCGGCGAAACGGACCACGTCAACGGGGCCGAAATCCACACCAGAAGTTCGTCCGTACTTCGCGACCTCTTGAAATGCGACCATGTCGTACGCCCCATCGATCCAGACCAGATGCACGAAGTTGCACTTGAGCCTCACTGCGGTTTCCAGTTCCATGGCTGAGTAGAGAAATCCGCCGTCACCGGAAATCGAGATAACCTTCTCATTCGGGCGTACCAGACAGGCAGCGATGGCCCAAGGCAGACCGACACCGAGCGTTTGCTGACCGTTTGTCATCAGAATCTGCCGCGGGCGAAAGCTGTACAGGTAGCGCGCCAGCCAGATATGAAATGAACCCATATCCAGACACAGGGTCATGTCGGAGGTCAGTAAGGATTGAAGCTCTTTGACCAGCCGCATCGGATGAATGGGAACACCGTTCATAGCGGCGGCCCGATTCTCAAACATCATCCGGTCGCGACGTATCTCCCGCAGGACAACCGAATCCGCCACAGGCCTTTGCGAGAGCGAATCGGCCAGCGACCGAACGGTCGCCGCGATCTCTCCGATGAGCTCAATCTGCGGACGATAGTCTCGATCGAGGTCCGCGCGCGTGACATCGATATGCACAAGTGTCCGGCTTTGGCCGCGATTCCAAAGAGCGGGCTCGTATTCAATCGGGTTGTACCCGACAGTGACCACCAGATCGGCCGAGTCGAGAAGTCTGTCCGCGGGCTGAGTATGGAAGAGACCAACACGGCCGCCGAATAGATCGAAATATTCCCGTGGTACGATTCCAGAGCCTTGATACGTACACACAACGGGAATTCTGTTCTTCGCGAGTAGCGCGCGAATTCCCTCCGCGGCCGCTGGCGCGCTGCCTAGCAGGCCCAGCAAAAGGACGGGCTGCTCGGCATGACTGATGAGGGCGGCAGCCGATGCG
>DASXPD010000045.1:0-7825 GCA_036493835.1 Candidatus Acidiferrum sp.
CGTACAGCTCAAAGGACTGAAGCTGCTGGCGTGGTCCACGCTGATTCTGATTTTCTCGAACGCGTTCAGTCTGCTCTGCCACGGCTATCTCGGAATCCCACCATTTTTGGTGACGCTCTTACGGACCGCGCAGAATGCGCCGCTGCCGTGGTTCGTCGAATGGGCCAGTCTGATCGTGTACTTCCTGGAAAAAGTGATGGGCGGAGCGGTGCTGAGCCACTGCATCATCGGGTGCGTGCGGATGGCTGGATTCGACGCGCTGCGAAATATGTACCGGCCGCTGTCTTCCTCGACGGTGGCGGAATTTTTCAATCGCTATTATTTTTATTACAAGGAGTTGCTGGTTACTTTTTTCTTTTTCCCGGTGTACCTGCAGCAGTCGTCGCGTCGTCCGAAGCTTCGGATAGCCGTGGCGATTTTTGCGGCAGCCTGCCTCGGGAATTCCTTCTACCATTTCACACGCGATCTGCCGTACATCCGGCGTGAAGGGTTGTGGGCGACAGTCGTGTCGTTTCAGTCCTTCTTTTTCTACACCGTGGTTCTCGCGACAGCGCTGATCGTGTCGCGGCTCCGCAAACGGAAGCGTCAACCAGCGGGACTTTTCCGCGGAACCATCTGCCCTGCTTTTTCGGTGTGTTTCTTCTACTGCTTGCTCACAATTTTCGCGGTTCTCGACCATCGTTTTCCGTTGATCGTGAACCTGCGCTTCCTGGGACATCTGTTCTTCATAGACTAAAGGGTGTGTCGATGGAATCGAAGGGAACCGAGTCGAAAGTGATGATTCGCGAGTTTGTGCAAGGCTTGCTGACACAGAAAAAAGACACGAGGCCCTTCGGCGACGATACTTCGCTGATTCTGGGAGGGCGGCTGGATTCGATCGACACTGTGGAACTGGTCCTGTTTCTGGAGACGGCGTTCGGCTTGAAGTTTGGCAGCAGTGGGCTGCAGCGCGATCAGATCGACACCGTGAACACGATCGATGCGTTAGTGCAGGGCTAGTTCGATCTTCGGAAACGCGGCGGCGAGCGTCGGTTCGGGCCCGATTGGCGTCGGAATTCCCCCAAAGGATCTATTTCACGGCGCCACGCGGCGAAAGACGTCTTCCGTTGAAATTTTAGAAGAGTGCTGGCCACCCCACCCCGGCTGTTTTGTGCAGAGTGAATAACCTATTTATTTTGTGATAGTTAGGCGATTTTTATTCTTGCTTACGGCGAAGAGTGTGTAATCTGCTGATTCGACCGTAGTTATCGCTTCGCGAGATTCGCCTTGTGTTCGCCATTGCGGCTGTCGCGACGACATGACTTCAGGATTGCTGGGGCGGCGGGGGTTGGTTGGAATCGGCGATCTAACGCGGGATTACTTGGACGGTACTATACACGAAATGTAACCGGTTGTCAATATCGATCTCCGGCGTCTGCTCTCGGTCTTCGTGACTTACTTTTCGACCCCCATAATCTGCTGATAATAAAACCTTTGGGATCAGAATGCGTCGAGGCACGACCGGGAGTGACTTCACTGTCCGACATAGCGATACGGCTCGTTCCATCTGATTCGAGATTTAGAAACAAGGTGTTCAGGTGAGAACAGTACGACGGTCCCAGCGGAATAAACCTGCGGGTCCATAGGAGGGGGTATAGAAGTACCGCTACTCTCTTGTCAGCCGGGATGCACGGTTTGGGCGGATCGAAAGGTCTGAACGAGGTCACGGCTGGGACCGGAATTCTGACGAACAGAGTGAGCCGGGCTGGGGAAAGTAGATGAGCGTCGGAGTACCGATCGAAGAGCCACGGATCGCGCGGCTTTCAGACGCGTGGATAGACACGAAATATCTCGAGTCGACGGATTCGATTCGAACGTCGGAGCTGATTTCGGCGTTGTCGTATGCATTGGACCTTACCGAAGGGCGGTCGATGGGGCATTCGGTGAGGACGTGCGTGATGGGGATGCGGCTGGCGCAGCATATCGGCCTGTCGATGGAAGAGCAGGCGGATTTGTATTACGCGCTGCTGCTGAAGGATGCGGGCTGCAGCAGCAATTCGAGCCGGCTATTTCACATTTTGAATGCGGATGAAATTCGCGCGAAGCGCGACGTCAAGACAACGGATTGGACGAAAGTCGGATTTGAAAGCCTGAATTTTGCGCTGACGCACGTGGCGACGGAATCGCCGTTGCCGCAGCGGATGTGGAAGCTACTGCAGGTTGCGGCGACACAGCAGGTGGACTCACGCGACCTGGTGAAGATTCGTTGCGAGCGCGGATCGTATATCGCGAAGAAGCTGGGATTTTCGGAGGCGGTGGCGAAAGGCATTCACAGCCTCGACGAACACTGGAATGGCGGCGGCTATCCAAATCACCTAATGGGCGACGAGATCCCGATGTTTTCGCGGATCGCGAACCTGTGCCAGACGCTGGAAGTGTTTTACGAATCGCGCGGCGAAGAAGATGCGCTGAACGCGGTGCAGGAACGAAGCGGGCGCTGGTTCGATCCGGAGCTAGTGGCGGCGACGATGTCGTTGAGCAAGCAAGGAATCTTGTGGCTCGGGCTGGATTCGAAGGATCTGCTGGAAAATGTGCTGGTCATGGAGCCGGAAGAACGGCGACTCGTCGCGGATGATGCGACGGTGGACAGCATCTGCCTGGCGTTCGCGGACATCATCGACGCGAAATCACCGTTTACGTATCAACATTCGAACGGAGTGGCGGATGCGGCGATGGACATCGCCATCCACTTCGGAATGACCGAGCATGAAAAGAAGCAGCTGCGGCGCGCGGCGCTGATGCACGACATTGGGAAGCTGAGCGTACCGAACAGCATTCTGGAAAAACCGGGGAAGCTGACAAACGACGAGTGGCAAGTCGTACGCGACCATCCTTACTACACGTTTCAAATTCTGAAACGAATTCCGGCGTTCAAGTCTTTCAGCAGCGATGCGGCAGCGCATCACGAGCGGCTCGACGGTTCAGGTTATTGGCGGCGGTTGTCGGGCGACAACATTTCGCAGGTAGCGCGAATACTGTCGGTGGCGGACGTGTTCGATGCGCTGCGCGCCAAGCGGCCGTATCGCGATGCGCTGCCGCTGGAACAGGTTTTTTCGATCATGAAGAAGGATTCGCCCCGAGCGCTGGATTTGCCGTGCCTCGAGGCGCTGATGTCGGCAGCGCAAGACCGCAACCTGTAAGGCTCTACACAAGCTGGGGGATTCCACCGAGGGGGAATTGCAAATGAATCTACGTTCACGTTTTCTGTTGATGTCGTCCGCGGTGTTGCTCGCAGGAGTTGGCGCACACGGACAGGATTTTTATTCGAATGCGGCGGGAGTGCGCTCGACGTCGCTGGGCGGCACGTATGTTGTTTCGTCGAGCGATGTGCTCGGGGCGCTGTCGGCGAATCCGGCGGGCTTGACGTTTTTGCGCGGCGAGAATTTGAATCTTGAAGCGGATACGTTTTTCGCGCGCGGATCGTTTTCGAATTCGGTGAACGAGGGATCGCCGTTGAAGACATCGCCTGCGGTCGTGCCGTACGGAGCGTTCGGCATGCCGATCGGGCACTCGCGATTCAGTTTTGGCATCGGACTGTTGCCGGAATTGGCGTCTCGCGGAGATTGGAAGTATGTGGATGCGCCGGGAACGGCGGGAGCGAGCTACGGATTGCAGCAGCAGAAGTCGGCGATCGTGAACGCGCGCGCGGTGGCGGGCGTTGGCTTTACAGTGAATTCGCGATTGTCGATCGGCGCGACGTTTGGCGCGAACTACAACCAGAACACGCTGGATGCGCCGTATGTTTTTCAGACGCAGCCGGTGCTGGCGGGATTGAAGACGCTGCTGGCGATGCACACGGACGGAGTGGGCTGGAACGGTTCGGTGGGCGTGATCGCGCAGGCGACGCGGTCGGTGCAAGTAGGCGCGGCGTGGAAATCGCGGACGGTGATCGATTCAACGGGACATGCGTCGGGCGATGTTGCGTCGCAGTTTGCGGCGCTGGGCGTGAATGCGCCGTCGACGTTCGCGTATAACGCGGCGGTGCAGAACGTGTTGCCGCAGTCGGTGCTGGGTGACGTGTCGTGGCAGACGAGCAAGCACTGGCTGTTTGCGTTTCAGGTGGATTGGACGAACTGGCATGACTCGTTTGTGAGTTTGCCGGTGACGCTGACGAACGGAACGAACGCGACGATCAATTCATTGGTGGGCGGCACGACGCTGCAGGATTCGGTGCCGCTGCACTGGAAGGACCAATATGGATTTCACGTTGGAGCGGAACGCTCGCTGACGGAGAACACGATGGTGCGGATCGGATATGCGCATGCGAACGATCCAGTGCCGGGGTCGACGCTGACGCCGCTGACTGCGGCGATTATGCAGAACCAGGTGACCGGGGGATTTGCTTACACTCCGGGCCGGTCGAAGTGGGAAGTGGCGTATTCGTTTCATCCGACGGCGACGGAGCATGTTGGGACGAGCGGGTTGTTGGCGGGAGAGTATGACGAGAGTACGGTGAAGGTTGGGACGCAGGCGGTGTTGGTGGGGTATTCGTTTCGGTTTTAGAGGAGCGAAGTAAAGACGTAAGGATGTAATGAAGTAACGAATGGGATTGGATGCGGTCCGGCGAGTTTGCTGGGCCGCATTTTTGTTTTTGACGCGAAGCAAATACTGGTCGGAGTGATTGTGGTGGTGCTGAGGTTGAGATCCTTCGGACGCCTCAGGATGACAGGTTGGCTGAAAGGGGTGCCTCGAGGCTGGCTGAAGGGATGGCCTCCAGGTGGATAGATAGATGGTGGAAGAAAAATGAAAGGGCGGAGATGGTCTCCGCCCTTTTGTTGCGTCGAGTTCTTGCGTTGAGTTCTTGTGTTGAGTTTGTTCGGGCTTTCTAGCCCTTGTGCTTGAAGTATTCGACTTGGCGGAGGCGTTTTTGGGCGGCGGCTTTGGATTTGTAGGGGCCGCCTAGATTTTTACCTTTTTCGGATAGGACTTTGTAACCGCCGGCTACTTTTTTAATCATGGTCACCTCGGTGGTCCGGGCGATCGCGGGTTGCGCATCGCTGTGTTTCCGGCGAGGTCAGGATGGCGTTGAGGGAGGATTTGAGGAATCGGGTGAATTCTGGAGATTGGATGGGGAGAGTGGCGGACGGGGGATTACGCGAGTGAGAAAGGAGTGTTGCGGCTTATACGAGTTCGGCGGGGATTATTCACCTCGATTCTGCTGAATCTAAACCCCGCGATCTGGGAAGCGATCGCGGCTACAGAGTGGCGACGGATAGGGTGGCGGACTACTACGTGACGTCGTGGTGGAGCGAAAAAGAAAGACCCAGGTCAGACGGCGAACCTGGGGCACCCTCACCTTACATGATGGGATGAACGGTGAATTAGGAACTGGACGGGGTGGGGTTGGTAGATTTGGCTTGGTCGACCATGGAGTTGATGGCGGCGTCGGCGTCGGGGGAGGCAGTGGCGGAGCGATGGTCGGGGGAGTGGTGGCCGAGATAGTAAGGCGCGTTGAGGGTGAAGATGCGCTCGTTGCCTTTTACGAGGAGTAGCCACTCGAGGAGGCGGCCGCGTTGATTGTGGAGGAAATATTCGTACCAGCGGCCTTCGGCGAGTTCTGGGATGACGACGACGATGTGGCGATCGGGTTGTTGCGCGGAGAGTTGAAGGATGTATTGGACGATGGGAACGATGACGAAGCGATACGGAGAGGGAAGGCGGACGAGCTTTGGCGCAGGATCGCCGGCGTCTTCGAAAGGCTTGACGACGAGGCGATCCCATTCTTTGGTGAGGACTTCAGAGTGTTCGTCGGGTTCGACGTGGACGGCGATGACGTCGGTGGTGAGGCGCGAGGCGAGTTCGAGGCCGTGACGGGTGATCTGGCTGTAGTGATCGATGGGGACGACGGCGATGGGTTTTGTGGAGTGGCAGGCAGGAACCATCGGCAGGGTGCAGCGCGTGATTGTGGCGACTGAATGATAGTGGCGGCGCACGGCGGAGAAGATAAGGATCAACATCGGGATGAAGAGGATGGTGATCCATGCGCCCTCGAGAAATTTTGCGAAGAGAATGACGATGACGGTGACGCCGGTGACGAAACCGCCGAGTCCATTGACGAAGGCGCTCTTCACCCAGTGGGGGCCGCGTTTTTTGCGCCAGTGCGCGACCATGCCGAATTGCGAAAGCGTGAACGCAAGAAATGCGCCGACGGCATAGAGCGGGATGAGGCGGTCGGTAATGCCGCCGAATGTAATCAGGAGCGTGCCAGAAAGTACCGCGAGGATGATGATGCCGTAGGTGTAGACGAGGCGGCGTCCGCGAAACGAAAAGACGTGCGGGAGATAGTTGTCGAGAGCGATGGAGCGGCACAGGCGCGGAAAGTCGGCGAACGCAGTGTTGGCAGAAATCGAGAGGACGAGAAGGATTGAGGCGATGGTGAGGTAGTAGAAAAAGCCGCGGCCGAATACAGCGGCGATGATCAGGGAGACGAGGCTCTGATAGCCGAGCTTGCTTGGGTCCATGGCGGTGATGCCGTACGCCTTAGCGAGGTAGGAAATTCCGGCGAGAAGAATCGCGAGAATCAGGATGACGACCGTGAGCGTGCGCTGGGCATTTTTAACGCCGGGGTCGCGGAAGGCTTTGACGCCGTTGCTGACGGCTTCCACCCCGGTGATGGCGGCGCAACCGTTGGAGAAGGCTTTGAGGAGCAGCCAGAGCGTGATGGCTTGGGTCGTGGCGGTCGGAGGCGGGAGCGGCGAGAGAGGCACGGGATGCCCGCCAGTTGCGAAGACGTGAAAGATGCCGACGGCAATGGTGATGACGAGCGTGCCGACGAAGAGATACGTCGGGAACATGAAAGCGAAGCCGGCTTCGCGAAGCCCGCGGAGATTCAGGATCGTAATGATGACGAGAATGCCGAGACAGAGGCTGACCATATGCGGGTGCAGCTGCGGGACGGCGGAGACGAGCGCGCCGACTCCGGCGGAGATGCCGACGGCGGCGGTGAGGATGTAGTCGGTGAGAAGCGCCGCGGCGGCGAGAAGTCCGGGGAGTGGGCCGAGGTTGAAGCGCGCGACGGTGTAGGAGCCGCCACCGGTCGGATACGCGGCGATTGTCTGGCGATACGAGAAGTAAACGATGACGAGCAGGATGATGACGGCGGTGCTGAGCGGAAGAATGTAGCGGAGGCCGAGGAGTCCGAGCGGAATGAGAAGGCTGAGAGCGGCTTCGGGGCCGTATGCGGCGGAGCTGAGAGCGTCGAGGCCGAAAATGGGGATGCCGCGGCCTGGGCCGATTTGCTCGGCGCGCTCATCGCTGGTGCGGAGCGGTTTGCCGACGACGACGTCGAGGATGTTCATGAGGCGAGCGGGTTCATGGGGCGGTGTGGTTGCTGTTTGTCGCGCTGCTTCGCTTTTGGCTCTTGGCTTCGTGCTTCCTGCTTCGCTTGCGCCGCGGTGACAAGAGCCGCGATGACGACACTTTGATGCGCGACGCTGCGACGCAGAGTATTTGTGACGCAGAGTATTTGTCACGAGGCGCGAGGAAAAGTCAATTCGGTGAATTGTGGAGAAGCGGCGCGCTGGTTCCCGACTGAAACGAAAGAGCGAGGAGCAAGAATCCCGGAGGGTGATTCCTGCATCTGATGCTGTTCGACCGGCGCTATCTGCATT
Organism: Candidatus Acidiferrum sp.; assembly: GCA_036493835.1. Classification (GTDB taxonomy): domain Bacteria; phylum Acidobacteriota; class Terriglobia; order Acidiferrales; family UBA7541; genus Acidiferrum. The sequence goes on from DASXPD010000045.1 coordinate 7,650, forward strand.
GGGATTGTGACGGCCTGATGAAATTTCGTGTGCTGCGGAACGCGTGTTATCACTTTACTGAGCGTGGCGTTCTTGACAGTGCAGAGTCATCGGCCTACACTATGGAGTTTTTAGATGGCCCCGGAGAGCAGCAGGACAGGGGCGGGACTCCAAAATGGACAAGAAAAGGCTCGAAT
>DASXPD010000046.1:0-70244 GCA_036493835.1 Candidatus Acidiferrum sp.
CGTCGCGAGTCCGAACAGCGTCAGCGCCAGTCCACGTTTTAGAATCAGCGCCAGAATTTCTGTGCGATCGGCGCCGAGCGCCACGCGCACTCCGATTTCGCGCGTGCGCTGAGCGACGGCGAACGCCATCACTCCATAAACGCCGAGCGCTGCGAGCAATAGTCCGAAGACGCCGAAGAAACTCATCACGCGAGTGCCGAGCCGATCGCGCTCGAGCGTTTCGGAATAGAAGTGATCCATCTCTGAAATGCGAAACACCGCGAGCGACGAATCGACGCGCCACACGGCTTGCTTGATCGCGGGCACTACGGCAGCCGGATCAGCTTCGACGCGCGCCATTAAGTGAATCGACTCGCTGGCCGATGGCGTTGCGGCTTGTTGCGCGTAAGGCAGATACCACGTCTCGATCGGATCGCCGGGATCGCCGAAGTCGTGCACGTTGCCGACGACGCCGACAACCGTGAGCCACGGCGAATTCGGCGGTCGCGAAATGCGCAGCCGCTTGCCGACCGCGTCTTCGTTTGGCCAGAACCGCCGCGCCATCGCTTCGCTGACGACCGCGACGGGTTCGCTCGAGAGGCTGTCGTGACCGGTGAAAACGCGCCCGCGCAAAAGCGGAATACTCATCGCTCGAAATAATTCAGGGCTTACGAGGCGATGATTGATGTTGAACGCACCGCTGGGATCGCCGGTGCCGAGGCCTTCGACCAAAACCGATGCACCCCAATTTCCGCCGCCGAGCGGATTCACAGTTGTAATCGCCGCCGCGCTGACGCCGGGAACCGTGCTCACTTCGCTGACGATGCGCTCAATCAACGCATTCCGCCGCGGACCGAGAGGATAGTTCGCGGCGGTTGGAGTAAATTCCATCGTCATCAAACGATGTGGCTGAATGCCGAGCGCGCGATGTTGCAAGCGCTCAAAATTTTGCACCATGAAACCGGTGCCCGCGACGAGCACGAGCGCCAGCGCGGTTTCCGCGATGACGAATCCGCTGAGCACGCGATTTGTGCCGCGGCTCGCCCCGGCTCCGGCGCGTCCGCCTTCTTTCAGCGATTCGGTGGTGTCGGGGCCGCGCCGCGTCAGGGCGGGAACGATGCCTGCGATTCCGCCTGCGAGCATCGACGCGCCAATCGCGAATGCGAGCACGCGCAAATCGAGTTGCGCCGCGCTCAATCCCATTTGCGCGCCGATGTTCGACGGCAGCAGAGTGTCGGCATAGCGATTCAGCCACGTCGCGAAAATCAGTCCGCACACGCAGCCGAGCGCTGCGAGCAGCACGCTTTCCGTCAGCATCTGCTGAATCTGGCGGCCGCGACTTGCGCCGAGCGCGGCGCGAATCGCGTACTCTTTCGCGCGAACCGCCGAACGAGCGAGCAGGAGATTCGCGACGTTGATGCACGCGAGCAACAACAAGAAGCCGACGATGCAGAGCAGCGCGAGAATCGTGCCGTCCTCGTTGTCGGTAAGATTTTGCCGCAGCGTGATCCACGCGATCGCATACCCCGGCAGCGTTTCGGGATATTGCTGCTTCACATGCACCGTCACCGCGTCGAGCGCTTGCGCCGCTTGCGACATCGTGGCACCCGGCTTGAGCCGGCCAAAAACGGCGAAGTCCGTTGCGCGATCGCCGGCATTTACCGAAAACGGAACCCACACTTGCGCGTTGTAAGGGAAATTAAATCCGCGCGGCATCACGCCGACGATGCGATACGTGTGATCGTCGATGCGCATCGATTCATCGAGCGCGTGCGGCGACGAGCCGTAACGTTGCTGCCACAGCGCGTAGCTGATCAGCGCGACGCCGCTGCCGGTGCCCTGTTTTTCTTCGGTGGCGGTGAAGTCGCGGCCGAGGAGCGGCGACACGCGAAGCGTCGGCTGCCAACCTTCGGATCGATAAATTACCGAGACGCGTTCGGGCTCGTCTCCGCCCACCAACGTAAGATCTTCGCCGCGCAGCGCGACGATGCCGTCGAAAATTGTGTTCGTCTCGCGGAGAGTCGCGATGATGTTGCTGTGCATGCCGAAGGTGCGCGGGTGGCCGTCGGGACCTCGCAGCGAATCGAGCAGCCGCAGCACGCGATCGGGCTCGGAAATCGGGAGCGCGCGGAAAAACGCCGTGTTGACCAGACTGAAGATCGCGGTGTTGCCGCCGATGCCGAGCACGAGCGTCAGCACGACGATGGTGGTGAATGCCGGCGACTTGCGCAGTAGGCGCACCGAGTACCGCAGATCCTGCCAGATGGATGGGAGGGATGGCATCGCAGCCTCCTAAATTAAGGATGGCGTTCTGTGTGAGTTGGCCTGGTCCTATTCGGTGCTAGACGCGGGAGCGCGAAATTCGTTTCGAGGGATTTTGCTCGTTTCGCTGGCGGCGCCGCCGCAAGACTAAGCTACTGCTTCCAGACGAACTTGCCGGCGACAATCGTCGCCATCGGCCCGCCTTTGAAAGTGCGGCCATCGAAGGGCGAATTGCGCGATTTGCTCGGCGAAGCTTTCACGTCATAGGTCCACACGCGATCGGCGGAGAAAATCGTTACGTCACCGGGCTGCCCAGCGGCGAGCGTGCGCTCCATGCCGAGCACGCGCGCTGGGCCGCTCGTGAATAGTTCGACCATGCGCATCAGCGAAATTTTTCCCGTGTGCACGAGTTGTTCGAGCGTCAATGCGATGGCCGTCTCAAAGCCCAAAATGCCGAAGGCCGCGCGATCGAACTCGACATCTTTCAGCGCGGGCTCGTGCGGTGCGTGATCGGTCGCGATGCAATCGACCGTGCCGTCGATCAGTCCGGCGATGAGCGCGTCGCGATCTTCGCGCGCAGCCAGCGGCGGATTCATCTTGAAGCGCGAATCGTACTGCACATCTTCATCGATCAGCGTGAAGTGGTGCGGCGTCACTTCGCAGGTCACTTTTAATCCTTGCTGTTTTGCGAAGCGCACTTGATCGAGCGAGCCTTTCGCCGAAAGATGCGCGACGTGCAATCGCGCGCCGGTGAGCTGAGCAAGCTGCACGTCGCGCGCAACGCAGACCGATTCCGCAGCCGCCGGCATGCCGGGCAATCCGAGGCGCGTTGAAGTAACACCTTCGCGCATCACCGCGCCGGCCGCGAGCGAGACATCCTCGGAGTGCTCGATCACCGGGATCCCGAGCGAGTTGCAATAATCCATCACCTGTCGCGCCAACTTCGCGGTCGCAATCGGCTTGCCGTCGTCGCTCACTGCGACGATCCCGGCTTCACGCATCGCCGCGATTTCGGCGATCGCTTCGCCCTTGCTGCCGACCGACGCCGCTCCGATCGGCCACACGCGAACGCTGCCGCCGGCCTTCGCGCGATCGAGAATGAAGCGCGTCACGCTGGCGTTGTCGTTCACTGGTTTCGTGTTCGGCATGCAGCAAACCGCGGTAAAGCCGCCGCGAGCCGCCGAACGCGTGCCGGTCTCGATCGTTTCGGAATTTTCCTGGCCAGGTTCGCGCAGGTGCACGTGGATGTCGATGAATCCCGGCGCGACAATCAATCCGCTCGCGTCGAAAACTTCCAATCCATTTTGCGTTTGCGCGCCGCCTGCCGAAGTTTTGCCGGGCGCGGCAACCTCTTTGATGCGATCGCCGTCGAGCAACACATCCATCGCCGCGTCGGTCTTCGTCGCCGGATTCAGCACGCGGCCGTTCTTAATGAGAAGCATGCGAGGGGTCCTTTACCTCTTTCGCGCCGGGGTTTTTGTCGGTCGAGCGACGGTTGCGCGGTTGATCAGCCGTCCCCGCGCCGGTTTGTGAAGAAATCTCGCCCGCCGGCAATGCATCGGCTTCTGCTCCACCTGCCGCCAGCAAAAAGAGCAGCGCCATGCGCACAGCGATCCCGTTCGTCACTTGCTCCAGCACGCACGATTGCGCGCTGTCCGCCACTTCGGGCGTAATTTCAATCCCGCGATTCAGCGGACCAGGATGTAGCACGATCGCATCGGCCTTCGCATGTCGCATGCGCTCGGCGCTGAGCTGATACAGCAAAATGTAGTCGTTCAGCGAAATCGACGGCTCATACTGCCGCTCGTTTTGAACACGCAGCGCGAGCACGACGTCGGCATCCTCGAGAGCTTCTTCAATCTTGAACACGCGCCGAATTTTCGTTCCGCTCTCAGCGCCTAGCTGCTCCAGTTCGCGCGGCAGCCACATCGACGGCCCACACAGCGTGAACTTGCAGCCAAATTTACCCAACAAATGTATGTTCGACCGCGCGACGCGGCTGTGCTTTATGTCGCCCAAAATCGTGATGTTCAGATTCTCGATCGTGCCCTTGCGGTCGCGAATTGTCAGCGCATCCAGCAATCCCTGCGACGGATGCTCGTGCGTCCCGTCCCCAGCGTTGATCACCGGAATTTCGAGATGCCTCGCCACAAATTCAGGCGCGCCTGAAGCCGCGTGCCGCATCACTAGAATGTCCGGCTTCATCGCGTCGAGCGTGTGCACCGTGTCGAGCAGCGACTCGCCCTTTTTCAGGCTAGACGCTTCGGCCTGCAGGTTCATCTGGTCGGCGCCCAATCGCGATGCCGCCGTTCCAAAGCTGATGCGCGTGCGCGTCGACGTCTCGAAAAACGCGAGCGCAACGGTTTTGCCGCGCAGCACGGCCAATTTTTTTAAAGGATGCCGCTGAATTTCCTGAAAGGATTTGCTTTGATCGAGAAGAAATGTCAGTTCGTCCGCGTTGAGCGGTTCCAGCGCCAGTAGGTCGCGAAAGCGGTGCGTCACTTTGTCACTCGTTGCCGAATTTCTACTCTCCTGCGGTTCCTTCTAGTCTACACGGTCGACCAGCACAACGCGTTCTTCATTATCGATCTCGCGCAGACGCACTTCGATGATTTCCGTCGGACTCGTCTGCACGACGCGCCCCGTGAATTGCGATTCGATCGGCATTTCGCGCCAGCCCCGGTCGATCAGCACGCAGAGCGACACACGCTTCGGCCGGCCCAGGTCGAATAAGCCATTCATCGCCGCGCGAATCGTGCGCCCGGTGTAAAGAACGTCGTCGACCAGCACCAAATTCATATTATCGACGCCGAACGAAATGTCCGACGATTGCAGCACAGCGTGCGACGCAACTTTCGATAAGTCGTCGCGATACAACGTGATGTCAAGCGTGCCCACCGGCACGTCCACCCCGTCGATGCCCCGCATCGCCTGCGCGATTCGCTGCGCCAGCGGCACTCCGCGGCGCCGGATCCCGATCAATGCCAGGTCCTTCGTCCCGCCGCTTTTTTCGACGATTTCGTGCGCCAGCCGTTGCAAAGTGCGGTCAATTTCGGGCGCCGACATCAACTGTGCTTTCTCGACGATCTTCATGTCGGGCGTAATCCTAGCACAAGCTTCCGCATGGCCGAACCAACCTAAACTCGATGCCTCGAAGCCTTTGTAGGGGCGGGGCTGGTTGTAAACCCTGAGCCTCGAAGGGCTCCGCCCGGCCATCGCGTCTTGGCACGGTCATGTACGGGCGCAGCACTGCTACGCCCAGCTTTCCCAGGGCGAAAATTTCCATGCACCTTTTCGGTTTCAAACCGACTCTAAGCTACGAATCACAATGGACTTACAACCCATCCGGAGACCCAAATGAATCGCCTCAAAGGCAAGCGTTGCCTCATCACCGGCGGTACGACCGGCATCGGTCTCGAAACCGCGCGTGAATTCATCGAAGAAGGCGCCCGTGTCGCCATTACCGGCAAGAATCCAGCCTCGCTCGAATCCGCGCGGAAAGAACTCGGCGCCGATGTTCTCGTCATCGAATCCGATGCGAGCGACGCAGCGGCTCAGCCCGCCGTCGCCGCCACGCTGAAAGAAAAATTCGGCGGTCTCGACGTCGCCGTGATCAACGCCGGCATTGCCGAGCTTCGTCCCGTCGACAAATGGGACCCGGCCGGATTCGACAAAACGTTCAACATCAACGTGAAGGGCCCATTTTTCCTAATCCAAGCTCTGTTGCCGATTCTCGCGAATCCGTCGTCGATCGTCATCACCGCGTCCGTCAACGCGCATATCGGCATGGCCAACACCAGCATCTACGGCGCTTCAAAAGCCGCCATCCTCTCCTTCACGCGCACCATCTCCGGTGAACTCGTGTCGCGCGGAATTCGCGTCAACGCCGTCAGCCCTGGGCCGATCTCCACGCCGCTTTACGACAAACTCGGGCTGAAGGGCGACGATTTAAAAGCAGTTTCGAATTCGATCAAAGGAATGGTTCCGCAGGGCCGCTTCGGAGAGCCGAGCGAAGTCGCCAAAGCGATCCTCTTCCTCGCCTCCGACGAATCGCGTTTCACCGTCGGCGCCGACATCCTCATCGACGGCGGCATGAGCCTTTAAGGTTGGGCAAAATTTCGAGACAGACTCAGCCGCTCACAGCGCCAGGCGCGGAGTAGCTCTGGAACCACTGAAAATAGACGGTCAGAAACAGCAGCATCAACTTCGTCAGCGATAGCAGCAACCCAAACGCTTTGCCGCTGACATCGCAATCCAACACCTGCTGAAAGATCGCGACGTACTCCTTCTTCAACTCGGCGAAACTCTGCGGCAGCTTGCCCGAAAACCCTTCCTGCAGTTTCAACCCGCTCAAAATCCTGCCGTACTGCTCCATCGTGAAATATTCGTCGATGCCCGATCGAATCGTCGACGCCATGTAATTCGCGTCCGAAGAATCCGGCGCATCCGTCATCGTCCGCATCAGAAAATCGTAAAACTCACAGCAAACTCGAACCGTAACTTCGAGCGCCGACCGATCCTCCGCGTCATCAAAAAATCCCTCGGACCCGCGAAGAATGATCGCCTCGATCTCCTCGCGTAGTTCGTCGACATCTCGCTGTGGCTCACTCATCTTGCAAACCCATGCGCTTCCGGTTTCCAGCTCTCAAGAACTCTCACCAAAAACGGCCCGTGCTAAACTCGCGTGATAAACACGAGGCCCACATGACCGCAATACCGCCGCACGCTCCGCTAGAATCCAACGCCCTCCATCTTATTGCTTTCCGCAGCAGCCGCGCCGTCTTCCTCGCGATCATCTTCGCTGCAACCGTGACGCTCTCGCTCGCCGCTTCAAGCCCAGCGCAAACGCCCGCATCAAAACCGCAATCCAAGCCCGCAACCGTATCGCCTGTCGCCAACGCCAAGCGCCCCAAACTCGTCGTCATGCTCGTCGTCGACCAAATGCGCGGCGACTACATCGAAAAATTCCGCGCCAACTGGACCGGCGGCCTTAAACGCCTGGTCGACGAAGGCGCATGGTTTCCCGACGCAGCCTACCCCTACGCCGCCACCGAAACCTGCGTCGGCCACTCCACAATTTCCACCGGCGCCTTCCCCGCAACCCACGGCATGATTTCCAACGAATGGTGGGATCGCGAGCAACAGAAAGACGTCACCTGCACCTCCGATCCAAACGTGAAGAGCATCCGCTACGGCGGCGACACCACCGAAGGCGGCGACGACGTCAACAAAATGCTCATCCCCGCTTTTGCCGACGAGCTCAAATTCCAGTCGATCAAGCCCACGCGCGTCGTCACCTTTTCTCTGAAAGCCCGCGCCGCCATCACAATGGGCGGCCATCAAGGCGACGCCGTCACATGGCTCGACTCCAGCAAAGGCCTCTGGATGACTTCGAGCGCGTATCCCACCGCTCCCTTCGTCGAAGAATACGCAAAAGCTCATCCCATCTCCGCCGACTTCGGCAAAACCTGGGCGCCGCTGCTCCCCGAATCCGCCTACGCCTACGATCGCACCGCGGTCGGGTCCGTCACTCCCTACGGTGCGGCCGTACCATTTCCGCATTCTCTTCGCGGAGCCGGCGCCGATGGAAATTCGAAGCCCGACTCCGTTTTCTACGGCCAATGGTCGGCAAGTCCATACTCTCAAGCCTATCTTGCTGCGTTAGCCGCCGATGCCGTCGACAAACTCCACCTCGGCCGCGGCGCCGGCACCGACTATCTCGGCGTCAGCTTTTCATCGCTCGACTATGTCGCTCACGCCTTCGGTCCTCGCAGTTGGGAAGTCCAGGACGAACTCGCGCGCCTCGACCGCGATCTCGGCACACTCTTCGCGCACCTCGATAAATCCGTCGGCCGCGGAAATTACGTCGTCGCCTTCAGCGCCGATCACGGTGGCGCTCCCATTCCCGAAGACCTCAAGAAAACCGGCGTCGACTCCGGCTGGCTCAGTCTCGAAGAAGTGCGCAATCGCGCCGAAAAAGCGCTCGAATCATTCGAAATTCCAAAGCCGGCGATCGCCAGCGTCGGCGGCAGCGATGTCTACCTCAAGCCCGGCGTACTCGAAAAACTCCAGTCGCTCCCGCAAGCCTACGACGCGCTCCTGAAAGCCATCGAAAGCGTTCCCGGCGTCGCAAAGGTTTACCTCGCCAACGAAGTCGCCGGTCGCCCCGCCACTCTCAATCCGATTCTGCGCGCCGAATCCGCCAGCTTCTACCGCCCACGCAGCGGCGATCTCGTCATCGTCCCCAAGCCTTACTGGCCTTGGGATTACGGCACCGCGAAAAGTCCGCGTCGCTACGGCACCACCCACGGAACACCGTACTATTACGATCAGCGCGTCCCTGTAATCTTCATGGGCTACGGCATTCTACCGGGCCAGTATCACGCCGACGCAACACCCGCGGACATCGCGCCAACGCTCGCCGAAATTTGCGGCATCACGCTGGTTTCGCGTGACGGGCACGTCCTGCCCGACGCGCTCGCCAAGCCGGCCGCCCGCGCAGCAGCAGCAGCACCGCGAACAACGACAGCGCCGTAACACGTTCGGTCAATCGAACGCTCGTAAGCACGAAGGTGGAATGAATGAGTTCGTCCCCGAACAACGATCCATCCACGAAGCCCTACATCGCGCATCCCGGCGTGCGCATCGGCCACGTCCACCTCAAGGTTTCCAATCTCGAGCGCTCTATCCAGTTTTACGCCGGCATTCTTGGCCTGCAGATCATGCAGCGCATGGGCGACTCCGCAGCGTTCCTCTCCGCCGGCGGCTATCACCATCACATCGGCCTCAACACGTGGGAAAGTCTCGGCGGCGATCCGCCACCCACCGGTACAACCGGCCTCTACCATTCCGCGATCGTCTACCCAACGCGCCCCGAACTCGCTGCCACTCTCCGTCGCGTCCTCAACGCGAAAATTCCGCTCGAAGGTGCCGCCGACCATGGTGTCAGCGAAGCCATTTACCTTCGCGATCCCGACGAAAACGGCGTCGAACTCTACTGGGATCGCCCGCGCGATTTTTGGCCCCACGACGTCAAAGGAAATCTAGCGATGTACACCCGCCGCCTCGACCTGGAAAGCCTCCTCAGCGAGCCGCCTCCAGTCGTCCCCTCAACCGGCCCCCTCGACCTCTAATCGCGCCGCGTCTCCTCGCCGGCGTTTCTTGCCTTTGTAGGGGCGGGGCTCAGCTCCGCCCAGCGTCAACACGACCTCACTGCATCGCGGAGCCCCGCCTCGCCCCTCCCAAATCTCCACAATCTTTCCGATTCCCTCCGCCCTCACCCCGTGCTAGCCTCTCCGCCGCCGTGAATAGCAGCGCCGCAACGGCAGTCGACCTCTCGGTCTCCGTAGGCTCACTACGCCTGCGCAATCCCATTATTGCGGCCAGTGGCACCTTCGGCTACGGCATCGAATTCGCCCACCTCGTCGACCTCAACTCTCTCGGCGCCTTCGTCGTCAAAGGTCTGTCACGCGAGCCGCTCCAAGGCGCCCCCGCACCCCGCGTCATCGAAACCCCGTCCGGCATGCTCAACGCGATCGGCCTGCAAAACATCGGCGTGCGGGCCTTCGTCGCGGAGAAACTTCCCGTACTACGAAAATACGATACCCCGGTGATCGCCAACGTCTTCGGAAACACCCTCGAAGACTACGTCGAAGTCATCCGCGCCCTCGAGGGCGCCGAAGGCTTCGCCGGCTATGAACTCAACATCTCCTGCCCCAACGTCAAGCAAGGCGGCATGCAGTTCGGCTGCGACCCCTGCCAGGTCTCCGAAGTCGTCGGCGCCGCCCGCCAAGCCGCCGTCAAGCGCCCCCTCTGGGTCAAACTCTCCCCGCTTGTTACAGACATTGGACTTATCGCTCGTTCGGCCGCTGAGGCCGGTGCCGACGCCCTGACTGTGGCCAATACTTATCCCGCAATGGCCATCGATTTCCGCAACGGAAAGTCCCGTTTGGGCAATCTAACAGGGGGGCTTTCGGGCCCCGCCATTAAACCCATCTCCCTCAAGCTGGTATGGGAGGTTAGGAAAGCGGTCAAGATCCCGGTCATTGGTCTGGGAGGGGTCGAAAGGGTGGACGACGTGCTTGATTACCTGTCCGTGGGAGCGTCAGCCGTCCAAGTGGGTACCGCCAGCTTCGCGGACCCAACCGTCACCCAGCGACTCGTCAACGGCCTCGAAGACGCTATTTTGCAAGCTAAAGCGTTTACTATCAAAGACATAATGACCAATTTTAGTGCGGAAATCGGTTGACAGACCGAGGCTTTCTTGCTACAATTTTCTGGATGTTCGTAGCGTAAAGAACACACTATGAGACGACCATTATTCTTTATCTGGGCTGCACTCCGGTGGGTACCCCTTATGTTCCTCATCGCCCCGGCGATGGAGGCACCCTTGGTGGCTCACCGTAGCGATCCTCCCAAGCCGATCAAGTCCTGGGTTGGCAACGCCAGCTGGTATGGACCGGAATTCGACGGTAAGAAGACCGCCGACGGCGAGCGCTTCGATTCCGAGTCCCTCACTGCGGCTCACCCCATCCTCCCGTTCGGGTCCGTGGTTCGCATCGTCAACACCCGCACCGGCAAGTTTGAAATTGTGCGCATCAATGACCGTGGTCCTTATCAGGAGGGCCGCGAAATTGATGTATCCTATCGTGTCGCCCGGCAGATTGGATTGATTCACTCGGGCGTCACCCAAGTCCGGCTCGAGCTACTGCAGCTTCCGCAAAAACGCTAAGGGCGCCCACTGGCGCGCAAGCGATAGGGCGGCCACTGCATAACGTCGAGCGGAGGTCGCCCGAGCTACCTTGAACTTCGACGCCCATCCGCGCAGCAGTCTGATCGTCGCCCTCGATTTCGATTCGCTCAAAAGCGCTTTAAAATTTGCCCAGCAAGTCGCCGATCTCGTCGGCATGTTTAAAATCGGAAGCCAGCTTTTCACGGCTGCAGGCCCCGCCGCGGTCAAAGAAATTTCCGCGCTAGGCCCGGGCATCTTTCTCGATCTGAAATTCCACGACATTCCAAACACCGTCGCCGGCGCTGTCTTGTCGTCCGCCGCGATGACCGGCATTCAACTGGTGAACGTACACGCCACGGGCGGCAGCGCGATGCTCCACGCCGCCGCGCAAGCCATCAGCGCCGGTGTTCCGATGGGCGCCGATCGCCCGCGCCTGCTCGCCGTCACCATCCTGACTAGCATGGATCAGAAAACGATGCGCGAAGTCGGACTCGGCGGCCCGCCAAAAACGCGCGTTGTAAAACTCGCGAAGCTCGCAAAATCCGCCGGAGTCGATGGCGTCGTCGCCAGCGTCCAGGAAGCCCGCGCCATCCGCAAAGCCTGCGGCCGCGATTTCCTCATCGTCACCCCAGGCGTGCGCCCCGCCGCAAAATCCGAAACTGGTTCAGCGAAATCCGCGAAGACTGACGACCAAGCCCGCACCGCCACCCCCACCGAAGCCATCAAAGCCGGCGCCGACTTCCTCGTAGTAGGCCGCCCCATCACCGCCGCTCCTGACCCTCGCGCCGCCGCCCAATCCATCGTCGACGAAATCGCCGCTGCAAAATAACTTTTCACTCTTGCCTTTGTAGGGGCGGGGCTCGCTCCGCCCGGCGCCAACTTCACGCACGCTTCTTACCGCCAGCCACCGATCGCCACTCTTTCTTCACATTCATTTTTTCAAGGTCACAAGAATTCTGAAGGTTCAACCAGAACTCCGCATTCGTGTTGAAACGCCGCGCCAGTCGCAACGTCGTGTCAGCCGTCACACGTCGCCGTTCACAAACAATCTCAGCGATCCGCGTCGCAGGAACTTGCAGTTCCCACGCGAGTTTGTTAACGGTCAAACCTAGCGGCTTCAAAAAACCTTCTCGAAGAACTTCTTCCGGATGCACCGGATCCAATCGTTTTTTCTTCCCGCGTTTCATTCGTTTCATCTTGCCTAGCACCTCACTTTTGACGCCACCCATCTCACCAGTTACCATCTGCCCCCAACAAAATGAATCCGCAATCCTCCACCGCCTCCAACTCCCCCACCCCTCACCTCCGCTCCAACTCCCTCGGCCTCTCCGAACTCGTCTTCCAAGCCATCACCCACATCGCCCCCGCCAGCAACGTAATCTTCGCGTTCCCGATCATCGCGCTCAAAGCTGGCCCGACGATGCCGCTTTCCCTTCTGCTCGCCACGATCGTCTGCCTCTTCATCGGCAACACCGTCTCGCAATTTTCCCGCTACATCCCGAGCAGTGGCGGCTACTTCTCCTTCGCCACGCGCGGCCTCGGCCCTCGCACCGGCTTCATGGCCACATGGAGCTACCTCGTCTACGAAATTCCCGGCAACGCCGGACTCACCGGTTTTCTCGGCTACTTCGTCTCCGAAATGTTGAAATCCGAATTCAAAATAAATATCCCGTGGTGGCTGATCTCACTCGCCACAATCGCTCTCGTTTGGACGCTCACCTATCGCGGCGTCCAGCTTTCCGCGCGCATCACCGCATTCCTAGGCGGCCTCGAAGTTTTCATCATGCTCGCCCTCGCGGTCACTTTTCTCATTCATCCCGCAAAAGGTTCGTCTTACTCCGCGCCCCTCAATCCATTCAACGCACCAAATCATTTCAGCGGCGTCCTGGCCGGAATGGTTTTCTCCATCCTCGCCTTAAGCGGATTCGAAGCCCCCGCACCGATGGCGCAAGAAGCCAAGCGCCCCGCCAGCTTCATCGCCAAAGCCATCACGCTCTCGCTCCTGACCATCGGTGGCTTTTACATTTTCACTTCCTACGCCGCCGCCATCGGCTGGGGCACCAATGACATGGCCTCCTTCGCATCCAACGCAAATCCCTACTACGTATTGGGCCGCACATTCTGGGGAGTCGGCTGGTGGTCGGTCGTGCTTTCGCTCATCAACAGCGCCGTCGGCGTAGGCCTCGCCGCCACAAACGCAACGTCGCGCGTCATGTACACCATGGGCCGCGCCGGCACGCTCCCCGCAAAATTCGCGCGCATCCATCCCACGCATCAGACGCCAACCTACGCCATCGCCTTTGTCCAGATCGCCTGCACCATCGCGATTCTTCTCGTCGGCCTCCTGCTAAAGCCCGACACGATCTTTGGTTTTCTCGAAACCGTCGCCACGCTCGCCGTCATCGTTCTCTACGTGATGTCCAATCTCGCGCTCACCCGCTACATGCGTCGCGAGCAGCCGCAACATTTTTCCGTCTGGCAACACGGCGTCGTCCCGTGGATCGCCACGCTCTGCTTGCTCCCCGTGCTCTTCGTCACCGTTTTTCCGCAGCCCGCTTGGCCCTACAACATCACGCCGTATACTTTTCTTATCGCCATGGCGCTCGGCTTGGTCTACATGAAGTGGCGTGAGTCCGCGAATCCCGGTTCGCTCGAGCGCGCCGCGGCCCTGCTCACGCGCACCGGCAGCACTCCAGGACCCGCACCAGAAATTATTTCCGAATGACCGCCCCCAAACGCATCATCGTCGGCACCGCAGGCCACATCGACCACGGCAAATCCGCGCTCGTCGAAGCCCTCACCGGCACGCATCCCGATCGCCTCGCCGAAGAAAAGCGCCGCGGCATCACCATCGATCTAGGTTTTGCATTCCTCGAAGAACAAAACATCCGCTTCGGCTTCGTCGACGTCCCCGGCCACGAACGCTTCGTCAGCAACATGCTCGCCGGCGCCGCCGGACTCGATCTCGTCCTGCTCGTCATCGCCGCCGACGAATCGATCAAGCCGCAAACGCGCGAGCATTTCGAAATCTGCCGTCTCCTCGGCGTAAATCGCGGCGTAGTCGCGCTCACCAAAAGCGATCTCGTCGACGCCGACACAACCGAACTCGCGCGTTTCGAAATCGAAGACTACTTGCGCGGCACGTTTCTCGAAAACGCTCCAATCGTCCCCGTCAGCGCAAAAACCGGCGCAGGCCTCATCGATCTGAAACGCGAACTGCGCGCCGCCGCATTGCAAGCCGCCGGCAAAGACGCATCGCGCCCATTCCGCCTCCCCATCGACCGGGCATTCGCCATCAAAGGATTTGGCGCGGTCGTCACCGGAACTCTCATCTCCGGCAGTGTCGGCGCCGACGATCAAGTCGAACTCTTCCCATCACGCCAAACTCTCCGCGTGCGTGGCGTGCAATCCGGCGGAAAAACCGCAACGCGCGCCACCGCAGGCCAGCGCACCGCCGTCAATCTCGCCGGCATCGAGCACACCGCGCTAAAACGCGGCATGACGCTCGCCGCGCCGAATCGATTTCGCGCCACGAAACGCATCGACGTTCGCCTTCAACTTCTGCGCTCAGCCACCGCGCCGCTCAAGCATCGCGCCCGCGTCCACTTCCACGCCAACACATCCGAAACAATCGCCGAGGTCCACCTCTACAACGCGACCGAACGCGAACTCCCACCCGGCGAATCCGCGCTTGCCCATCTCCGCCTCACCGAAGAAATCCTGCTCCTCCCGGGCGATCGCTTCATCGTCCGCCAATTTTCCCCAGTCACCACAATCGGCGGAGGCGTAGTCCTCGACGCGCAAGCTCGCCGCCCGTCCACCAAAGATTCCGGCCGCACCAAATTTCTCGAAACGCTCGAGCGCAGCGACCGCACCGAAATCCTCGCCGCCATGATCGACCGTTCCCGCACCGGCGTCGCCCATTCCGAAATCGCCGTCCGCACCGCATGGCTCGACGCAGAAATCCAAGCCGTCACTCAAAAATTAATCACCGCCAACCGCGCCAAAAACGTAGCCGACCCACTCCTCCTCGTTTCCGCCACTCTCTACGAAGACACGCGCAAAAAAATCCTCGCCCGCGTCGAACAATTCCATCGCGCCAACCCGCTCTCTCCCGGAATCACCCGCGAAGATCTCCGCACCGGCCTCGGCCGCCTCGTGCGCCCCGAAACTTTCCGCGCCGCGCTCGCCGAACTCACCGCCGCCAAAAAACTCGACGTCCACGGCGAACACGTGCAGCCGCCCGGCGCAGCCATAAGACTCGACACCGACGAAGCCTCCACAAAATCCCAAATCGAAGCCGCCTTCGCCGAAGCCGGTCTCACCGTTCCCGCCGTAAAAGAGGTCCTCGCCAAAGTCCCTGTCGATCCCAAACGCGCCGAACAAATCCTCCATCTTCTCTTGCGCGACAAAATCCTTTTCCGCATTACGCCCGACCTGGTCTTCCATCGCGACGCACTCGCTCATCTGAAGACCCGCCTCGCTACGTATAAGAAAGAGAAAAGTGATCGCATCTCTGTCCCTGCGTTCAAGGACCTGACCGGCGTCACCCGCAAGTACGCCATCCCCTTGCTCGAATTCCTCGACCGCGAGCGCGTAACCCGCCGCGCAGGCGACGAGCGTGTTATCCTATAGGCTATCCGCTAAGGGATCCGGTACCTTGCCGCAAGCGTTAGCCTGCGCTACAGTGAAGGCAGCGCGCGAACAGGCAGTCCGCGTGGAGGTTGTTTATGGGTGAATTTAGTCCGATTCATTGGCTGATCGTGCTGGCAGTGATTCTCCTGCTGTTCGGCGGCCGCAAAATTCCTGAGCTCGCGAAAGGCCTCGGCGAAGGCATCCGCAGCTTTAAGGACGGCATGGCGGGCAATACGCACCCCACAAATCCGCCCCCGAGCCAGACCACTCCGCCGGTAAGTCAGCCCGACGACCAAAAGAAGACCTAAGCCCTTCCCGCTCAAATCGCTGTTCCCCTAAAATCCAGGTTTCGAAGAGGCGCTCTCCAGAGCGCCTCTTTTCTTTGTTTTCGCGCCTTTGTAGAGGTGACTTTACGTCGCCATCCTGCATTTCGGCTGCGTCTACCTAGATCGACCCAACCAGGGTGCCCCACCCTCGGTTTGTGAGGGTGGGTGTTTAGATCCAACCTCACCCATACCTAACCATTCGCCCCCGAACCTGTACGGGCGCAGCACCGCTGCGCCCCAAGTCCGCAAGATGTCTGCCGGTCACCCTCCTGAAATTCTTCCCGACACCCCTTGACAAATCTCGAAATTCTGCTATCCTGTCTTGGTACCTTTTTGCGAGCGACTTCCGAACCGGCGAAAGCCGGTTTTTTTCATTTTAGGCCATCTGCAAACGCCTGATTCTCAAGCCTTTACGCACTCCTAAAAAAACGCCACGCCAAGTCGCTGATTCTAAGCAGCTTGCACACTCTTCTTAAAACATAGGGGGGTATACGCCTCTATTGCTTCGAATGGGTTCGCGAAAAAGGCAGGCTAAAAAAAGTAGGCGGAAAAAGGTGGCCTAAAAGGAAGAGAAGCAGCTAGGCTTTGGGGCCTAACTGCTTCCCGGGGTGTGTCCTCGAAGTGGTTAATTATAAGTATAGATGCGCTCTTTCCCTTTAGCGTTACGCTTCCATGAAAATATTTGACCCCAATCTAAAGCATCTGAAATCAATAATCTAGAACGCCTCTTCAGACGCCGGCCGCGTCCGCCATTCCCGCATGGTAACCAAGCTCCGCAAGCTCCCGCGCCAATCGCGCCAGCGGCAGCCCCACTACATTGAAATAGCACCCCTCGATCCGTGGAATGAACCGCCCCGCCCGTCCCTGAATCGCGTACCCTCCGGCCTTATCAAACGGCTCCCCGGTCGCCAGATATTCCTCAATCTCTTCGGAGGTCAACGTTGCAAACTGCACCCTCGTCACTTCGACGAAACTTCGCCGCTCCACATCCGGCAGTCGCACCAGCGACACGCCGGTAATCACCGAGTGCGTCATTCCCGACAACGACTGCAACATATGCCGCGCATCTTCCGTCGAACGCGGCTTACCAAGAATCTGCGTGCCGATCACAACCGCCGTATCCGCGGCAATCACAATCGCCGGCCCGACCGAACGCGCCGCGACCAGCTCCGCCTTCGCATCGGCAAGCCGCTGCACCATCGTTTCCGCCGGCTCCCCCGGAATCGGCGTCTCATCAATCGCCGACGACACAATCGCAAACGAATAGCCCGCGTCGCGCAAAATCTCCGCGCGCCGCGGCGAAGCCGAAGCCAAAATCAGTCTGCTCAAGTTCACGACGCGCCCAGATTACATCAACCGCCCCGCCGAATCAGCCTGTGCCAAAGGTCAGGGAGCCATCGATTGCGAGGTACAAAGAGGCCGTCATCCTGAGCGGAGCGAAGGATCTCAGAATTCAGCAAACCGCAGAACGATCTGTAATGCAGAGGACTAAAGAACGACCGACTCTTGGTATTCGCCGAATTGGTGGCGCAGCGTATCCGAGATTTCGCCGACGGTTGCGTACGCCTCGACCGCGGTGAGAATCGCCGGTACCAGGTTTTCGCCGCTGGCCGCGCGGCGGGCCAATTCGTCCAGCGCCGACTTTGTAAGCGCCGCGTCGCGTTTCGCGCGCATCGCTTTCAGTCGCGCCACCTGATCGCCTTCAATTCGTGGATCGATGCGCAGCGTCGGTACCGGGTTTTCTTTTTCCGCGATGAAATCGTTTACGCCAACGACGATCTGTTCTTTCTTCTCCACGGCACGCTGAAAGTCGTACGCGGCTTTCTGAATTTCGCCCTGCACAAATCCCGATTCGATCGCGCGCAGCATGCCGCCCATCGCATCAATCTTCTCGATGTAACCGACCGCGCCGCGTTCGATGTCATTCGTCAAAGTTTCAATCGCATACGAACCTGCGACAGGATCGATCGTATTCGTCACACCGGTCTCATGCGCGATGATCTGCTGCGTGCGCAGCGCGATCAGCGCCGCATCTTCCGTCGGCAACGCGAGCGCTTCGTCGAGCGAGTTCGTGTGCAGCGACTGGCATCCGCCCAGCACCGCAGCGAGTGCCTGGATCGCCACGCGCACGATATTGTTTTCAGGCTGCTGCGCCGTGAGCGATGACCCCGCAGTTTGCGCATGAAATCGCAACAGCAACGACCGCGGATCGCGGGCCGAAAATCGCTCCGTCATGATGCGCGCCCAAAGCCGCCGCGCCGCGCGATACTTCGCGATTTCTTCCAGCAAATCGCTGTGTGCGTTGAAGAAAAACGAAAGCTGAGGCGCAAATTCGTCGACGCTCAGCCCCGCGTCGATCGCCGCCTGCACATAGGCGATCGCGTTCGCCAGCGTGAACGCCACTTCTTGCACCGCGGTCGAGCCGGCTTCGCGAATGTGGTAACCCGAAATCGAAATCGTATTCCACTTCGGCAGTTCCGTCCGGCACCATGCGAAGACATCGGTAACGATTCGCATTGCCGGCCGCACCGGATAAATGTACGTTCCGCGCGCGATGTATTCCTTCAGGATGTCGTTCTGTACCGTGCCCGAAAGTTTTTGCAGGCTGGCGCCCTGCTTTTTCGCCACCGCAACATACAGGCACAGCAAAATCGCCGCCGTCGAATTGATCGTCATCGACGTCGATACGCGTTCCAGCGGAATGCTGTCGAACAGCGTCTCCATGTCCTCGATCGAATCGATCGCCACGCCGACTTTTCCGACTTCGCCGAGCGCGAGTGGGCTGTCGGAGTCCATCCCGATTTGCGTCGGCAAATCGAACGCGACCGAAAGTCCGCTCTGCCCCTTGCTCAGCAAATAGCGATACCGCTGGTTCGATTCCGTCGCCGAACCGAAACCCGCGTACTGCCGCATCGTCCAGAGCCGCCCGCGATACATCGAAGGATAAATTCCGCGCGTATACGGATCTTGCCCCGGATATCCGATTTCTTTTTCCGGATCGTGCCCTTCGAGATTTTCTTCGGTGTAGAGACGCTCGATCGGCAACCCGGAAAGAGTCGTGAATTGTTCTTTGCGTTCTTTCGGCACCGATGGATTTTTTCCGTCCGCCATCAGAGCTTCCTCGCCCGGCGAAACGAGCTGACCGCAAAGAAAATAAACAGCGCCGCCACAAAGAGCGGAATCGCCAGGAACCACGGCGAAGCATCGCGCGTCAGATAGCCGCGAATCGTCAGATTAAGCCACGCCAGCGCGAGAACCGCGAAGACCGCTCCGGCCACTTCATAGAACAAGACTTTGAGCGTGCGCTTGAGGCGTGCCCAAGCGCCTTGCGGTGCGGATGTGACGGTGGGAGAGGTGGCAGCCACAGGAGTATTCTAGCGCACAGGGGAGCAGGCCACCTTGAGCGTGTGCGCAACACAATCGAAACGTAAGACCGCGTCGTCACTCGCGGTCTGCGCTGTCGTCCTCTTCGCGATGTGTGTGTTGACGTCCGTTTCGGCGAGCGTAGCAACCCTCGCGCAGCAGCCCGCGCACGGCGCGTCTGCGAAATCCATCACCGTAAGCGGGACCGTACACAACGCCGGCGGCGAACCGATCGCAGCCGCGGATATCTATCTCGACGGCGAAAAAAAAGCTGCGCTTGCGCACACCGTCAGCGCTGAAGATGGAAGTTTCAAGCTCACGATCGATCGCGGCGGTACTTACACCGTGCGCGCAGAAAAAACTGGCTGGATCGGCGATCAAAGCGATCCCATCGAACTGCCGCGCGACGCCAACAAACGCGTCGAACTCGTGATGGAGAATTCGCGCAAAGAAGGTGGCGCGAATTCTGCAACCAGCAACACTAGAACTCCCGCTACTGGAAAAACTGCTACGCCGGCGAACGCAACCAACGGAATCGAATACACGGATGAGCCGAGTTTCACCGTTGCCGGTGTAACCGACCGTTCCAATCTCGGCCTGCATGGCTCCGACACGACCGCGAAAACCAGCGACGCGCTCGCGCGCGAAACTACACGGCTGAAGGCGGAAGACGCCGAAAAGTTGACGCACGCCGACGCCGCGGCGTCGCAAAAATATCAAAGCGCGGTTGAGATGGAATCGAAGGGCGATCTCCCTGGGGCGCGCGACCTCGCACAGAAAGCGCTCGCTACCGGCGATGACGCCGAAGGCCATCACTTGCTCGGTGATCTCGACGAAAAGCTGGACGATCCACTCGGGGCCGTTCGCGAATACGAACGCGCAGCGCGCATCTATCCGAGCGAGCAGAATTATTTCGACTGGGGTTCCGAACTGTTGCTGCACAAAGCAGCGCAACCCGCCGTCGAGGTTTTCACCAAGGGCGCAAGCCTGCATCCGCAATCGGCGCGCATGCTTGCCGGACTCGGCGCTGCGCAATACGCGGTGCGCTCCTATGAAGACGCGGCGCGCAGCCTTTGCAAGGCCAGCGATCTGAAACCAGGCGAAGCGGCTCCGTATCTTTTCCTCGGCCAAATGGAAAAAACTGTGAACGGGCCGCTGCCCTGTGCCGAAGAAAAGCTTGCGCAATTCGCCGAGCAACAACCCGCCAGCGCCGCCGCAAATTATTACTACGCGATTTCGCTCGTCAAACGCGAAAAAGAATCACACACAGGCGTCGACCCTCGCGCGGCCCAGACGCTACTGGAAAAGTCTGTAAGGCTCGACCCGAAATATGGCGCCGCCTACATCGAACTGGGCGCGCTCGCGGTTCAGCGCGGCGATTTCGCGCAAGCCATCAAAAATTATCAGCAAGCGATCGAGGTAAGCCCGCAGCTCAGCGAAGCACACTATCGATTGAGCCTGGCGTACAAACGCGCAGGCGACGCCGCCGCAGCGAAGCGCGAAATGGATGCGTATCAGTCCGCCGAAAAAGCGGAAACTGCCCAAACCGAACAACAAAACCGCGATCTCAAACAATTTTTAATAATTTTGAAAAGCCAGCCAGCCCCGGCGCATCCGTAGACCGCGCTAAGACTTCTTCGACACGAATTTATCGACGATGCCGGCGCCTTCGCGGATGGTCAGAATTTGATTCGGTTTGATCTGTGTGAACTTTTCGATTTTTTGCGTCGTCGGCCATTTCACTTCGATCGCGTCGATTATTTGCGCTTTGCCGACGCCAAAGTGCAAGCGCAAATCTCCCTGCGACATCACGCTCGATCCGCTGTGAACTTCGTCGATCTGTGAATGCTTGCCGGTCACAATGCGCACGCGCGCGCCAATCGCCGTGCGATTGCACGTCGTCCCGACCAGCTTGATCTTGATCCAGTTCTGCTTGTTGCCGCCGTCGTTGCGCAACAGCGACGGTAGATCGTTCATATTTAAAATCAGCACGTCGATGTCGCCGTCGTTGTCGTAGTCCCCGAACGCCGCGCCGCGACTCGAAAACTTCTCCGAAATTCCCGGCCCCATTTCCGCCGAGACGTCCTTGAATCTCCCATTCCCAAGATTGCGATACACGAGCCGCGGATTCTTAAATTGCTGCCCGGTGTCGTGCCCTTCGATTTCCGGATAAACGTGGCCGTTCACTTGAATAATGTCGGCCCAGCCGTCGTTGTCGTAATCGACGAAACCGCAGCCCCACGCCACATATTGATTGTTGATGCCGACGCCCGACGAAAACGTCACGTCGCTGAACGTGCCGTCCTTGCTGTTGTGATACAGGTTGCAGGTGTCGTCCGCAAAATTCGTCTTGAAAATATCGAGCCAGCCGTCGCAATCGTAGTCCGCGACGCCGACGCCCATGCCCGCCTGCTCGTGTCCGTCCTCGCTGTACGCTACGCCCGCGATCACGGCCTGATCCGAAAACGTGCCGTCATGATTGTTTTTAAACAAAATGCTCGGCTGCGAATCGACAGCGACATAAATGTCGGGCCAGCCGTCGTTGTCGAAATCGTACGAAACCGCGGTGATGGAATAGCGCGGCCCGGGCTTCAGAATTCCAGCTTTCTCCGTAACATCGGCGAAAGTGCCGTCGCCATTGTTGTGGTAGAGAATGTTGGTGTCGCCGGGCAATCCGCGCGGACCGCACATCGTCGGAATGCCTTTCCACTGACACATCGTCGGATCGCCATTTTTTAGCGGCGTCGTTTCGGGATCGAGCTTGATGTAATTGCAGACGAAAAGATCGAGACGGCCGTCGCGATCATAATCGATCCAGGTGCAGCCCGAACCCCAACGCACTTCTTCCTTGTAGAGGCCGGATTTTTTCGTCACGTCGGCGAACGTGCCGTCGCCGTTGTTGCGAAACAAAATATTGTGGCCCCAGAAGCCGCAGAAAAGATCGTCCCAGCCGTCGTTGTCGTAATCGCCGACGCAGACACCGGTCTGCCAGCCCGTGCGCGCGAGGCCGGATTTCGCGGTCACATCGGTGAAAGTTCCGTCGCGATTATTTTTGTAGAGATGCGAAGTCGGCTCTTCGCCCGGCTTCCAATTTGCGTCGAAGCGCGTGCCGTTTGTCAGATAAATATCGAGCCAGCCGTCGTTGTCGTAATCGAAAAATGCGAGGCCGCTGCCTTTTGCTTCAATGATGTAGCGCTTGCGATCGACGCCGCCCCAGACGTTTATCGTGTTGAGGCCAGCTTCTTTCGCGACGTCGACAAATTGCACGCCGCCAGAGCCAGCGGCCACAGCGTGTGCTCCGGGCGCAGTTGCGGAATGCGCCGCGGTTTTCTTCGGTGCCTGCGCCGCTTCCAAAATTAGCGAGCGATTCCATTTCCACAGCGGCGTCGCGAGCGCTTCGAGCAAACCTCCGCCAAGCGCGACCAACGACGAACCAAGAAACCTGCGGCGCGGAAAAGTCATCGCTGAGCCGCCGCCTTTGGCGCAACCACGGACGTAGCTGCAGTCGCCGACGCCGGTGCAGTTGCAGTTGCCGACGCGCGCGCAAATTTCGGGAAAGGATGCGGCACAATCCCCGCGCCTTCTTTCACCGCGATGATGCTGTCGACCGGAACATTCGTGAGCTTATCGACTTGCCCGCTCGGCCACGTAATGTCGAGCGATTCGATTTTCGCGCGCTTGCCCAGCCCAAACGCGACGCGCGGATCGTTCGCCGACATATAACCCATTCCGCCTTTCACCTGCTCCGTGTGTGTCACGCCATCCGCCGTCAGCTTCAACACAGCTCCGATCGCATCGCGATTCGATTTCGTCCCGATCAGCAAAATCTCAATCCAGTGATTCGCGATTGCACCTTCATTGTGCAACAGGCTCGGCGCAGCACCGCGATTGTTGGTGACGATATCTACGCCGCCATCGTTGTCGTAATCGGCGGTCGCCAAGCCACGTCCAGCGATGGGCCGCACAAAATCGGCGCCCAGCTTGTCGGAAACTTTCTCGAATTGTCCTTTGCCTACGTTGCGAAACATCAGCAGCGGTTCTTTGTATTGCACTTCGCCGTGATAGAGATTCACATTGTCGAGCATCGCGCTGTTGAGCTGCAAAATGTCGGGCCAGCCGTCGTTGTCGTAATCGATAAATTTCATCGAGACGCCGCTGAGCGTGATCGCTTTGTTGCCGATGCCGCTTTTGTAGGTGTAATCGTCGAACGTCAGCCCAAGATTATTGTGATAGAGACGATTTAATTCGAAGTCGAGATGCGTGACGTAAATATCCTGCCAGCCGTCGCCATCGACGTCGGCGGCGTCGATGCCCATGCCGGCTTCGTAGCGGCCGTCTTCGCTGGCGGCGATTCCGGAAATCAGCGAGACATCCTGGAAAGTTCCGTCGTGTTTATTCAGGAAAAGAAAATTTGGCCACGTGTCGTTGGCAATGGCGATGTCGGTCCATCCGTCGTTGTTGAAATCGGCGAGCACGACGCCCATTCCTTTTGATTCGGGTTTTCCAACACCGGAAGCGTCGCTCACGTCGCTGAACGTGCCGTCGTGATTGTTGTGATAGAGCTTGGTTTTCTGGCCTTTGTAATTTCCGGGATTGCAGTACGAGCGGTAGCCAGGCCGCCGCTCACCACACCACAAATTATTTTTCGGCGACCACTCAATGTAATTGGTGACGAGCAGATCGAGATAGCCGTCCTTGTCGTAGTCGAACCAGCCGGCGCTGGTCGACCATTTGCCGTCATCCGCGACGCCCGCCTTTGCGGTGACATCGGTGAACGTGCCGTCATGATTGTTGTGATACAGAATCGCGCTGCCGTAGCCGGTCACGTATAGATCGGGCCAGCCGTCGTTGTCGAAATCGCCGACGGCGACGCCTTGTCCGTAGTGGCCTGCGCCGCCAACGCCGGCTTTTTCGGTGACGTCGGTGAATGTGCCGTCGCCATTGTTGTGATAGAGCGCGGAACGCAGCGGTTTCGCCGGTTTGTAAATATCGGTCGCGGCCGACTGCACAAAATACAGATCGAGCAAGCCGTCCTGGTCGTAGTCGATCCAGCCGACGCCGGTGCCCATCGTTTCCAAATAATATTTTTCGTCGGTTTGCGTCGAGTCTTGCACGAACGTGATGCCGCTTTGCGGGCGGACGTCGACGTACTTGACTGGAATCGCGGGCGAAGCAGGCTCGGGCTTTGGTTTGGGTTTTGCGGCGGCTTGCGCGCGAGGCGATGCAGATGCACGCGGAGCATTTGCCCTCTGAATAGTTAGAGTTGAAGCAGCGGCGACCAGCGCGAGAATCGCCGCGCACGTGGATGCTGCGCCCACAAACGCGCTGCCCGACAAGCTTTTTCGCCGGTTCCGTTTCATAGCGTGCGGTCAGCGACCGAGAGCGCTATCTGCAAAAATTGGACACGAGCGTTTTCTGGCATTGGTTCGTTCAACGTTGACGGGCGTTCAGGCGCTTGCGCGAGTGCCTGTTCGATTCGATTCACGTCGAGGCCGCCCGCGTTGCTGCCCTTGAAGCGCGCCAGCAGCTCGCGCGCTTTCGCGATCTCGCCGGTCTGATAGTAAAAGATGCCGAGCGTCGAATAACTGCCGGGCCATTCGGGCAAAAGGCTGACGGCCTTCTCCAGTCGCTCGGCCGCCTGCGGCGTTTTGCCTTCCAAAACAGAGACGATGCCGAGTCCCCACGAAATTTTGCCCGAACCGGGAATGCGCGCGAGACCTTGCCGCAACGTCGCGGCGGCGCCATCGACGTCTTTGCCGCGCAGCTGCACCAGCGCGAGCGACAAATAATATTGATCGTTATCGGGATTGCGGCGAATCGCATCGCGAAAAATGTCGGTGGCGCGCGCGGTGCTGCCGAGATGCGCGTAGATGTCGCCAAGCAACGCGAGATACGTATCGTCCTGGCGGCTTTTTTCCGAAACCTGATTCGCGGCGTCGAGCGCCTGTTGATAAAGACCTTTGCGGAAATAGGCGTCGGCTAAATCGAATTTCACGTCGTCGGAATCGGGATTCGCTTTCAGCGCGGTTTGGAAATGCTGAATCGCGTCGTCGTACAGGCGATAGCGCGCAAGCAAGACACCGACGCCTGCTTGCGTCCGGTAATCGCCGCTGCTGACTTGATCGAGTTGCGTGACGGCTTGGCGCGCGTCCGAGACGTTGCCCAATTTCAGATTCGCTTCCGCGAGCAGATACAAGTTCTGAGGCTGGTCGGGATGCTTCGCGATTTCGTCGGTGAGCTGCTTCAGATCCATCTCGGCGCGATCGTGTTCGGAGAGATTCGAGCGATTGCCGACGTAGTCGAAGAGATTTTGATAAGGGTAGGGACCCGGCGATGCGTTTTTGGAAAGCGTCTGAAAAACGCTGAGGTCGCGCTCTGCGGCTTCGTTCTGATGAAGATTTCGCTCGACCATCGCGAGCTTGTAGTAACCGGCGGCGGGATCTTTGCTGACCTTGACGTATTTGCGCAGCAGAGGGGCAGCCTCGTCGTATTTTTTCGCGTCGATGCGCAAATTCGCTTGTTCCAGCAAGGCTTCCGGCATGTCGGGCTTATAACGCAGCGCTTGCTGGAGCAACTCTTCAGCGCGCGCTTTGTTGCCCTGACGCTCTTCGATGTAGCCGAGATTGAAGAGGCACGACACGTTGTGCGGATCTTTTTTCAACCCAGCCTCGAAGTATTTTCGGGCTTCGTCGAAGCGGCCTAGATGTCGATACGAGAGGCCCATGAAGGAATACGAAGATGCGGACGGATCGATTTCGATCAGTTGCTTGAATACGTCGATGGCTTTTTCGTCTTTGCCCGCCATGAAATAGCTTTCGCCGAGTGCGGCGCGGAGATCGGCGCGCTTGGGCGCAATCTGGATTCCGGATTCGAGCAGGGGAATCGCGTCCTCGAAGTAGTTTTGCGTCATGCTGACGCGGGCGAGCAGAAAGATGACGTCGGTATTCTGGGGGGCGGCCTTGTGAGCGCGAACGAGGAGGTCGAGCGCGTCGGTTGATTTTCGCTGGCGGAAATAGATTTCGGCGAGCAGGTATTGTGTTTCGGGTGAATCGGGGCGCAGTTTGAGCGCGCGATTCAAAGCGAGTTCGGCGTCAGCATCTTTGCCGTTGTGGATGTAGGTTTGCGCGAGTGGGAAGAGCACGTCGAAGGTATCAGGTTTTAGCGCGTTCGCTTTTTCGAGTTCGACCTGCGCGGCTTTGTATTGCTTGTTGGTGGCGAGTACGACGCCGAGTTGTGTGTGAAAGTCGGCGCTGTCCTTGTGCTGCGCGGAAAATAGGTTGGCCATGCGCAGCGCATCGGCGGTGTGATTCGCGTCGAAAGCCTTGCGGACGGCTTCGATTTGTTTTGCTGGATCGGTGGGCGCTTTCGCAACGGTGGGCGTGGCCGTTGAAGACTGCGCGGTTTCCGGCGGTGTCGCATTCAGTGAGCGCGCCGAGAACGCGAAAATCGCGACTGCGAGCGTAATCGTCTTCGCACAGCGAATCACTTCGCTGCCGCAACGCGCTTCAGTGAAAAAGAATCGCAATCGTTCGTTATTCGCCGGGCGCAAACTATTCCGCTGGGGCGGGTCCCGAGGAATCTCCCAGGATCAATTCTGCTGGAATTTGATACTCCCTGCCATGAGGCTTCGACGCGGCGGAGAGTTCGTGAAGAGCGTCGGCCGCCATTTGTCCCAGCATGTCACGGTGGACATCGACCGTCGTGATCGACGGATTGCTGTATTCGGCAAGCCGCGTATTGTCGAATCCTGTCACTGAAATATCCTGAGGGACGCGCAGCCCCGCTTTCAGCAGGCCCTTCAACACGCCGACCGCCGTGAGATCGTTCACCGCCATCACCGCGGTGGGCCGCGGCGAAAGCTTCGCGATGGCTTCGCCGGCGGCCAAGCCGCCTTCAAAGCGCAGATCGCCGGTGATGACCGGACCGGGTTCGAGATCGAGATCGCGCATGCATTTTTCGTACGATTCGAGGCGCGCGACATTCGATTTGAGCTTGGCCCGGCCGGCGACAAACGCGATGCGCCGGTGCCCCATCTTGTGCAGATATTCGACAATCTGCTTCATGCCGGAAAAATAATCGATGCGCAGTTTGCTGACGTGGCCGCGCGCCGGCGCGAGATCCAAAAACGTAACCGCGATGCGGCGTCGAGCAAGTTCGTGAATCAGGCGCAGGCTTATTTCCGAGGTCATGATCGCGACGCCGCGAACATTGTGCTCCATCATGCGCTCCGCGGCTTCCTGCGTGCGGCGCGGATCGTAGTTGGTATCGCTGAGGATCGCGTCGTAGCCGAGCTGACGCGCGCGCGTCTCGAATCCTTTGACCACTTCCGGAAAAAATGGATTGACGATGTCTGAAACGATAATCCCGAGCGTGCGACTGTCGCGCGAAGCGAGATGACGCGCGTGCGCGTTGGGAAAATAGCCGAGTTTTTTGACCGCGGAGAGAACGTTGTGATGCGTGCGCCGGCCGACTTTTCCAGTCTTATTCAGCACATTGGAAACAGTTGCGGTCGATACGCCGGCGGCCTTGGCGACATCGCGAATGGTGAGAGCCATAGAGGGAAAATCGTCCTCGGAAGCAGAGCCAGTAGCAAAGATTGCGCAGTATAGAAGAAAAAAAAATACTTGACAATGAAACTGAGCGCATGATATTCGACTTTCACTAGGTTAAGCGGTTAAGTTGTTTGGGGGTTCTGTCAAGGTGAAGCGGTTTACATTCGACCCTCGTATTGAGGGAACTCCGGTAAGCGTTATCTCGGCATTTTAGCGGCGGGAGCAGTTTGCTCCAGCGCCGCATTGGTGCGTTTACGTTCTGCTGAACCCCGTGTTCAGGCGTAGGCAACGCCTTTTGATACACGCTGGTCGAGGATGCAGTTGGGCCTGAATGTCTTAGGAGGAAGCGATGAGAAGGACGCCCGTATCAGTGTTGATCCGGCGAGCATCCCTGACGTTGGCAGTGGCTGCGCTGATGATGTTCTTTGCCAGCATGCCCCTGCACGCACAAGTCGACAGCGGCGCCATTCTGGGAACCGTCACCGACACGTCCGGCGCTGAAGTACACGGCGCGACGGTCTCTGTTGTGAACGAGGGCACCAGCGCGACGCTGTCCAGCAGTACCGGTAACGACGGCGGCTTCAAATTCACCCCGCTGTCGATTGGCCAATACACCGTCACCGTGACCTTCCAGGGTTTCTCGACCGTGACACAGAAACACGTCACCGTTAACGTAGGAGCCGAGGTCGTCGTCAACATCAACCTCAAGCCCGGCGCGGTCAACGAAACGATTGAAGTCGCGTCCACCGTCCCGGTCCTCGAGACGCAGGACGCCTCGGTCGGCCAGGTTATGGATTCGCGTAACGTGAACAACCTGCCGCTGAACGGCCGCAACTTTACGTTCCTCGCGCAGTTGGCTGCCGGCGTCAACACGCCGCAGGCTGACACGCGCGGTAACGCGGCAAGCGGCGCATTCTCTGCCAACGGCAATCGCCCGGCGCAGAACAATTATTTGCTCGACGGTATCGACAACAACTCCGACACGGTCGACTTTCTCAACGGCACGAACTTCGTCGTGCTGCCGCCGGTTGACGCGGTCGAAGAGTTCAAGGTTCAGACCTCCGACTTCAGCGCTGAGTTCGGCCGGTCGGGCGCCGCGGTTCTCAACGCCACGATCAAGTCAGGAACGAACAGCTTCCACGGCGCGGCATGGGAATTCTTCCGCAACGACAAACTCGACGCTGCCGACTTCTTTGAAAATGCGGGCGGCGTACCCAAGGGCGAGCTTCGCCAGAACCAGTTCGGCTTCACCGCCGGCGGTCCGGTCGTCATCCCGAAGGTATTTAACGGTCGCAACAAGGTGTTTTTCTTCGGCGACTATGAAGGCCTTCGCCGCGTACAAGGTACGATTCTTACCGGTTCGGTTCCGACCGCGGCAGAACGTTCCAGCGGCTACACCAACTTCCAGGACCTAATCACGGGACAAGCGTCGTCGGCGCCACGCGCTGACGATCTCGGTCGTTTGATTCCGGTAGGTACCGTTTTGGATCCATCGACTACCCGCGCCGTCACTTCCGGCGTTGTGGATCCGGTTTCCGGCTTGCCGGCGACCGCCACAGGCTTCGTGCGCGATCCGTTTGGGACATGCGCTCCATCCACGAAGACTTTCACGATCGGGGCCTGCGGCTTGAACCTGATTCCTGGCGCCCGATTGAATGCCGACGCGATTTCGCTCCTGAATCTCTATCCGAACCCGACGAACGGTTCGCTCTTCTCCAACTTTGCCAATTCACCTGCGTTGTTCGAGCATCGCAATTCGTTCGATGCCCGCATGGACATCAACTTCAA
The DNA here is from genome assembly GCA_036493835.1 of Candidatus Acidiferrum sp. Taxonomy (GTDB): domain Bacteria; phylum Acidobacteriota; class Terriglobia; order Acidiferrales; family UBA7541; genus Acidiferrum. The sequence continues at coordinate 29,637 of DASXPD010000046.1, forward strand.
CGAAAAGAACCAACTGTTCTACCGGTTCAGCTTGGTTGACGATCCCCAGTTCATTCCAGGCATTTTCGGCGGCGTCGCGGACGGCGGCGGCTTCCAGCAGGGTACACAGACCGCGAACGCGCAGCAGAGCGCTTTGGGTTATACCCATACGTTCTCGCCGACGTTAATCAACGTAGTTCGCGCCGGCCTCAACTACTTGCACACGACCCGCATTTCTCCCTCGGCCAACGACTTGTCCGATATTCCATCGCAGTTCGGAATCCAGGACATTCCCCAACTGAAGGAAAACGGCGGTCTCCCGGCGTTCGGCATCAGCGGGCTCCAGACCTTGGGCAGCAACGCGTTCTTGCCGTCCGACGAAGTCACGTCGACGTTCCAATTGACCGACGACGTCACCAAGATTCTCGGCAAGCACACCTTCAAGATGGGCTTCGAGTGGCAACACGTGAAGTTCTCGACCTTGCAGCCACCCTGGTCGCGCGGTGAGTTCGATTACAACGGCGACTACACCGACGTACCCAACAGCAACCAGGGCAACACGGGTCGCGTGCAGTTCTTGCTGACCCCTACGGCTTCGACCGTACCCGGCGGCGTTCCATTTCTCGGTGGCGCCTCTGAAATCCGCGCTTCCAACATCGCCGAAACCGACAACGGCAAGAGCTATTGGGGCGGCTACGTCAATGACGACTGGAAGATCTCCAACAAGCTGACGGTCAATCTCGGCGTGCGCTATGACTTCTTCGGCTTGGTTTACGAGCACCATGACGCCCAGGCAAACTTTATTCCTGCGGGCTCGGGACCGTTCACGGCCCCGACGTATCTTCTTCCCGAGGGTCCCAACACTGGCAATCTGTCGCCAAGTTTCCTGGCGTTGACGGCAGCCGACGGCATCAACGTCGTTGTCAGCAACAAGTACGGCGCCGGTTTGGGCAATTCGCAAAAGAACAATTTTGCCCCGCGCGTTGGCCTTGCCTATCAAATGACTCCCAAGCTCGTCCTTCGCGGCGGCTGGGGTATGTTCTATAACGGGTTTGAAAATCGCGGATACTCGCCGAACATCGGTGAAAACTATCCGTTCCAGTTCCAGTTCGACTTCAAAGAGCCGAACAATAGCGCGCCGATTACGTTCCCCGGTTGCGCCACGGCTGGTCCCGGCAACACCGGTACATTCCAGACTGGCTTCTCGTGCACGCCGCTCGATCCACTGTTGGTCAACGCCAACGGCCTCGGCCTGCTGGGCATTCAGTTCAACTACATCACGCCGTACACGATGAGCGGTAACTTCACCGTCCAGTACCAACTGGCGCCTTCCATGTCGGTCCAGGTTGCATATGTAAACTCTCTGGCCCGCCACTTGGAAGTCTTCCCTGGCCTGAACCAGGTGACGTCAATTTTGCCGACGCAGAACCCCGACGGCACCAATCTTAACCCGCAAGACTTCGTACCGTTCCCCGACTTCGGGCGCGGCACCAGCTACGCGGCGACTGAAGGTAGCAGCAACTACAACGGCCTTCAGGCGAAACTCGAGAAGCAGTTCGCAGGCGGTCTCAACTTCCTGTTGACCTACACCTTCTCGAAGACGCTGTCCGACGCAGGCGACCTCCTCAATGGCGGCAGCTCGCAGGGATATCGCGCCCCCTACGTTCCGGGTGCCGGCATCCAAGCGGACTACGCCTTAGCTTCGTTCGACATCCGCAACGTCGTTCACGTTAGCGGTGGCTATGATCTGCCGTTCGGCAAAGGCCGGCACTTCATGTCCGGCGCGAGCGGATGGACGAATGCGATCGTAGGCGGCTGGAGCGTCAACTGGAGCGGTGCATTCCAAGGTGGTCAGCCAATCGAGTTGGGCTGCCCCTCAGGGGCGACCTCCGGCACCGGCTGCGGCGCCCTCTACACAGGCCAAGGGCTCAACCTCGGCCTTCACAACGACGCCAACGGCAAGCTGAGCTGGTACGGCAATCCTGGCGCCTTCACACAGCCTTGCGTGCTCGGCGCCAATTCTGCGCCGATCGCGAATTCGCCCGCGGGCTGCGTGCCTCTCACCGGTCTGGCGGCTCTCGGCGGCATCACGCAGGTTCCGGGACCCGGCTTCCACCGGCTCGACCTGTCCTTCTTCAAGGACTTCCAGATCAAGGAGCGTTTCCGCCTGCAGTTCCGTGCGGAAATGTTCAACATCGCCAACCACCCGAACTTCAACGCACCGAACTTCGGCGGCAACGGTGTTGTGGCCATCTCCAACTCGGGCAACTTCAACAGCTCGACCTTCGGCGAAATCGGTTCGACGCGCGATGCTCCTTACGATCCGCGGCAGATCCAGTTCGCTCTCAAGTTCTTTTACTGACGTTCGACGTTCCGACCACCCCAAAAACGCGGGGCAGCGCCAAAAGCGCTCCCCGCGTTTTTTTTCGTCTAGACATGTGGGGATCGCCGCCCGAGACGGAGCCGCGTTCCAGTTTCAGTGGAGCGCGTGAATGCTAAACTCGAAATCGTGAAACGTGCGCTGGCTCATTCCCGCTTTCATTGTCCGCCCCTGGGTGCCGCACCCTGGTCGTTTTCAAGGGTGCGGGTTTTGACTTTGCTCTTGACGTTGCTCTTGATACCCGTTGCAACGCCGCTCGCCCTCATCTTCCCGTTCACGACAATGGCGCAGACCAGTCCGCCCTCCGACCTCGACCGCCAATTCCAATCCGCCGTCGCTCAATACGAGGCCGGTCATTTCCCCGCCGCCGCCGCAATCCTCGAAAAACTTCTCCCCTCCGCGCCCGAAAGCTTCGAGCTGCACGAACTCCTTGGCCTCGTTTACTCCGCGCAGTCGCAAGACGCCAAAGCCGCCGAGCACCTTGAAAAAGCCGTCCGGCTGAATCCAAAGTCAGCCGCTGCACGATCGAATCTCGCTGCCCATTTTGTTCGCGTGGGAAAAACCAGCGAAGCCGAGCAGCAATTCCGCAAAGCCGTCGAGCTCGAGCCCGAAAATTTCGACGCCAACCACAATCTCGGCGAAGCCTACATCCGCCAGGGCAAAATCGCCGATGCCACGCCCTACCTCGAAAAAGCGCAGCGCATCGATAGCACAAATTACGACAACGGCTACGACCTCGCTCTCGCCTACATCAGCGTCGGCCGCTCGAAAGACGCCCGCGCGCAAATCCAGGCGCTGCTACAGCAAAAAAATTCCGCCGAGCTCCACAATCTCCTCGGCGAAGTCGAAGAAAAAGACGGCAACTTCGTCGTCGCCGCCAACGAATACGAAACCGCCGCGCACATGGACCCGAGCGAAAGTAATCTCTTCGACTGGGCCAGCGAGCTTCTCGTGCATCGCACGCTCGAGCCTTCGATCACTATTTTTCGCGATGCCGTTCAGCGCTACCCGCAATCGTCGCGTCTCGCGATCGGCCTCGGCATGGCGCTGTATTCGTTGGGGAAATACGATGATGCCGTCACATCGCTTCTTCGCGCCGCCGATCTCAGCCCGGCCGATGCGCGCATCTATCCGTTCCTCTCCCGCGCCTACGACAGCTCGCCCGGCCAGGCCGATGAAGTCATCAAACGTTTCCGCCGTTTCGCCGAACTTCAGCCGCGCAACGGCCGCGCGCAGTTCTACTACGCGATGAGCATGTGGAAGGGAAAGCGCGCGCAAGATCCGAGCGTCGATCTCCACGAAATCGAAGCGCTGCTCAAAAAATCGATCGCGCTCGATCCGTCGCTCTCCGAAGCGCAGCTCCAACTCGGCAATCTCTACTCCGATCAATCTCACTACGCCGAAGCAATTCCTTACTACAAACGTGCCATCGCTCTGAATTCCGATCTCGCCGACGCCCACTATCGCCTCGGCCAGGCCTACGTCCGCACAAACCAAAAGGATCTCGCGCAGCCCGAGCTTGCTCTCTATCAACAACTCCGCGCGCAACATCTCGCCGACCTCGACAAACAACGCGCCGAAGTTCGCCAGTTCGTCACCTCGTCGAAAGATTCCGCTCCGCCCGCAAACCCATAGCAACATCCGCCCCGCCGCACCTCTCCAAAAGTGCTAAATTATCCCAGTCAATTCACGCACAAACGCTCCCACAAGGACGCCCCATCATGCCCATCGAACGCCGCGAATTCATCAAATCCACCACCGCCGCACTCACCGTCGGCGCCGCCACTCTCGCCCTCGGCGGCACATCAAAAGTTCTCGGCGCCAACGATCGCGTGCGCGTCGCCATCTGCGGCACGCGCGGACGCGGCGTCGACCACATCCACGGCTTCGACAAAGTTCCCAACGTCGAAATCGTCGCGCTCTGCGACGTCGACGAAAATGTTCTCAATCAGCGCCTCTCCGACGTAGAAAAACTCGGCCGCCCGAAACCCAAGTCGTACACCGACATCCGCAAACTCCTCGAAGACAAAGATATCGACGCCGTCTCCATCGCCACGCCGAATCACTGGCATTCGCTGATCGGCATTTGGACGCTGCAAGCCGGAAAAGACGTCTACGTCGAAAAACCGTGCTCGCACAATACGTTCGAAGGCCGCCAGCTCGTCGCCGCCGTAAAAAAATACAATCGCATCTGCCAGCACGGCAGCCAGTGGCGCTCCAATCCCGGCTTGATCGAGGCGATGAAACATCTCAAGGAAGACGGCACGATCGGCGACGTCTACATGGCGCGCGGCCTTTGCTTCAAGTGGCGCCCATCCATCGGCAAAGCGCCGCAAGAGCCCGTGCCCGCTGGCGTGCACTACGACATGTGGACCGGCCCCGCGCCGCTAAAGCCGTTCACCAAAAATCGCTTTCACTATAACTGGCATTGGATTTGGGACACCGGCAACGGCGACATCGGCAATCAAGCAATTCACGAAATCGACATCGCGCGCGCCGGCCTCGGCGTCGGATTTCCCGTGCAGGTTTCGGCGATCGGCGGACATTTCATGTTCGACGACGATCAGCAAACGCCCAACACGCTCAACGCCGCCTACATTTTTGAAACGCCCGACGGCAAACGCAAAATGATGGAGATCGAAGTCCGCCACTGGATCACCAATCACGAAGCCGAAATCGGCACCGGCGCGTACGGAAGCAGTTCCGTTCCGCCGGCCGGCCTCACCGCCGCTGCCAGCGCCGCGAAAAAGCCCGCCGAGAAAAAATCCGTCAGAACATCTCAGCAAACCGCAGCGCTCGGCCCCAAAGACGCCAAGACCAACACCGTCGGCAATATTTTCTACGGATCAAACGGACTTCTCGCCATCGACGGCTACGACGCCTACAAAACCTGGCTCACCGATGACGTCGAGCCCGGCCCGCACGGCAAAGCCAGCGGCGATCACTACGCCAATTTCATCGACTGCATCCGCTCGCGCGACGCCAGCAAAATTCACTCGCCGATCGAAGAAGCGCATATGTCCACCACGCTGGTGCACCTCGCCAACGCTTCGTATCGCCTCGGCCGCACCTTAAAATTCGACCCCGCCACCGAACAAGTCGTCGGCGACGACGAAGCCAACACAATGCTCCGCGGCACCTACCGCGCCCCCTACGTAGTAGAAGAAAAAATCTGACCCGCATCGCGGATCGCCGCCACCCTGTAGCCGCGATCGCTTCCCAGATCGCGGGATTTAGATGCCACACCACCCACGCCAAAACGTCGAGCAGTAGTAGTCCGTCTTCCTAGCGACTCGCGCACATCGCCGCGAAACACCGTTCTCCATCGTCCGTCTTCTACTTCACCACAATCGTCAGCGCGAATTTCTCAGCCGGTGCCACATCCTTCTCCCATGGCCGCCGATACCCCAGGCTCACCGTGACCGTCCCCTTATCGACAGCCCGCAACTCCCACGTGTGCGCCCCGCCGCCCCCAATCGCCCCGCCGGTGTTCGCCACATACGCATCGCTCACAACGACGCAAACCGGCTCCGGCCTCGCCAATAATTCCCACCGATATCCCGTCGTCGGATTTTCCGCCAGCGACAAATCCACCCCATCGCCCACGCGCAACGTCAACGTCCGCCCGTCAGAACTCTTATCCGCGTTGATCGTCTGCTGGCCCCTGCAAGCAAAAGCGAAGCAGCACGCGCTCAGCACAAATAGCCCGGTCAAAACCACCTTCGACTTACTGCTGCGCATAAATTTTCACCAGCCGGTACAAGAATGTTCTCCCCTCATACACCGACTCGATCCTCACCCGCTCGTTCAACCCATGAATGTGCCCGCCATCCGGATCGCTGAAAATCCCATCCACTCCATACGTCGGAATTCCCACCGGATTCATGAATTGCGCATCCGTAGCTCCCGGCTCCAACGTCGTGATCACCGGCACTCCCGGCCACATCTCGTGCGCCACTTGCTCGATCGGCTTCAAAATCTGTGGCGTCAACGGCGCCGGCTGCGCTACCGGCCCGCGCACCTCCGGAATCGTTACCGACACTGCCGGATCGTCGACAATTTTCACCAACTGCGCTTTCACTTCATCGCGAGACACGCCGGGAAAAATCCTGCAATTGATATTCGCCCGCGCCCGTTGCGGCAGCGCGTTCGTCGCATGTCCCGCCGAAAGCATCGTCGCCACGCACGTCGTGCGCAGCATCGCGTGCCAGTTCACGTCTTTATCCAGTACCGCTACCGCCGCGCGATCCTCCGGATTCTTCACCACCGCCAGCATCGCCGCTCCGTTCTCGCCGCCGACAACCTTCGCCATCCCCGTGAAATATCCGCGATTCGCGTCGTCCAGCTGCACCGGAAACTCATACCGGCTCACGCGATCGACCGCCCGCGCCAGATGATAGATCGCGTTGTCCGCCACCGGCCGGGAGCTATGCCCGCCCGCGTTCGTCACTTCAAACGCATAGTTCTGCGATGTTTTCTCCGCCGCCAAAACTTCCAGCGCGATCTTCTTGCCCTTGTCATCCAGGTCGCCGTCCACGCCTTCCGTCAGTGCAAACGCCGCATCGATCGCCGCGCGCTCATTCTTCGCCAGCCATCCCGCGCCGTTCAGCGCGCTGTTCGTCTCTTCTCCGCACGTCAGCGCCAGCTTGATCGATCGCTTCGGCTTCAATCCTTCTTCGCGATAGCGGATCATGTTGTCCACCCAGATCGCCGCCTGCGCCTTCATGTCCGCCACGCCGCGCCCGTAAAAATATCCGCCTTCCTCGATCAGCGTAAACGGATCGCGCGTCCAGTCTTCACGCTTCGCCTCCACCACATCGACGTGCGCCAGCATCAAAATCGCCTTCGCATTCGGATCCGTCCCATGCAGCACCGCAATCAGCCCGCCCTCTTTCGGGTGTCCCTCCGGCACAAAAATCCGCATATCCTCTGGCGGATATCCCGCCGCTTTCAGCCGCGCCGCCATCCGCTGCCCAGCCACGGTGCAATCCCCAGCCGAAAGCGTAGTGTTCGTTTCCACCAACTCTTTATAGATCGCCCGGAATCTCTCCAGCCCAGGGTCCGCCGAAGCCGCGCCTTGCGCCATCCCGTCCGTCGTTGCGCGATCATGGGCGCTCCCAATCAACGCCAAGCCTGAACCAGCCAACACCACCGCCCCAACCCACAAAGTCCAGCTCGTCCGATTCATCAATCCCCCCGAAACCGCGACGACCGTAACACAAATCCCGCCCGTTCCACCCAATTTCAGCCCCAATTCGAATCAATCCACCGTCGCAATCTAAAACCACACCCTGTAGCCGCGATCGCTTTCCAGATCGCGGGGTTTAGACGAAACCATACCCATTCTTCAGCGATTGGCACGGCACCTCGATCCACCACGCCCGACCCCTCATTCGAACGCCACAACTAACCCCAGTCAATTCATCTACTTAAGTTATCATATTGACAAATGGTTACGACTGTGTTATCATGGTTGTGTTGCTTCGGGCTTAGTGATGACCCCTGTCTTCGACTCCCGCCCCGCAATATCCCAGTCCCTCCCCACCCTCACATCTCGACACTCTTTAGCCACACTTCACCACTCTTTAACCACACCCCTTCGCAACCCTCGTCGTTTCAATCGACTGCACACTCTTTGCAAAACATGGGGGGTATACCCTCAGAGCTTCCCAGAATGGAACTCGCGATCCTTGACTTCGCCCCAGCCAGAGCGTAATTTAACGCTAAGCGGCGCATTTACAATGACCTACGCCATTCCAGCGAGTCTCCAACAAGGGCGAATTTCGCCCCCGCCAACTCATATCTCGCCAACCTATATATGTACCCGGCTCCCGAGGTCCATGTGAGCCGCAACCCCTCCAACCCGCTGGAGCTCGCCCGGCAGTTCGCGCTGTCGCGCCGCGATTTCATTCGCTCAGCAGCCGGAGTCACTCTCGGCAGTTCGCTGCTGTCATCGCCGATCGCGTATGCCGCGTCCGCGATGAAAAAACGCAAGGTCGTCGTGATCACCTTCGGCGGCGGCGCTCGCGATCAGGAAACCTTCGCGCCCGAAGGCCAGGAAAATATTCCGAACATGATGCGCGAGCTGATTCCGCAGGCATCGTTTTTCACGCAAGTCGTGAATCGCGGAATTCTCGGCCACTATGTCGCAACGGCAAGCCTCGCCACCGGCACCTACGAGACATTCAACAATTTCGCGGCGGTTCCTCCGAACAATCCGACGGTATTTGAATATTTCCGCAAGGATCTAAAACGTCCGGCGAACGATGCGTGGGTCGTGGCGCCGAGCAACGGGTTCAATCGCATCGGCGAAAGCAACAATCGTGCGTACGGACCGGGCACCGGCGCGCGCGTCATTCTTCCAAAGCATCTGCTCATCGCGGCGACTTCGGGCAAGGGCGACTACAGCCATCTCTTGCGCGACAACTACGAAACTCCGTTCTACACGCCGGAATTGGGCGGCAACGAATTCGAGCTGCAGCAGCTCGGCAACATGCTCAAGTTGAGCGTCGATGATTTCAAATCGCATGCGCTCACGTTGTCGAGCCCGGACGAACTCAGCGTTTACATCACGCGCCGTCTGATGCGCGAAGTCTCGCCGAGCCTGCTCTGGATCACGATGCACGACATCGACATCGCGCATGCTGGCGCTTACTCGCTGTATATCGACGGCATTCGCCGCACCGATCGTTTGTGTGTGGAATTGTGGAAAGCGATTCAGTCCGAGCCCGAATACGCCGGGAATACGACGCTGCTGATCCTGCCCGATTTCGGTCGCGATGCCGACGACGATGCCGGCGGCAATGGCTTCCAGCATCACCGCACCGGCGACGCGCTGTCTCGCACCACGTGGATGCTCGCCATGGGCGCCGGCGTTCGCGAAGGGGTGATCTACGATCGTCCGATGGATTCGACCGATCTCGTGCCCACGATCGGATCGATGCTTGGATTCCAGGCGCCGCTTTCGCAGGGCAAACCGATTCCGGAATTGTTGTGATGATGCAGCCGACCGAACTCAAGCCCGCGCAGTTCAGCAATTATCCGCCGGAAGCGCGCAAGCTCGCCGAGCACTACACCGCCACGCTCGCGCAACTGCCGCCAAGTTTTGTGCCAAGCCTCTTACGCGAAGTACTTGAGTACGACTACAAATTTCCCGTCGAGCGAAAAGCGGTCGAGAAAGAATTAGAAACAATCGCGGCACTTTCGCCTTCCGACCGCGCCGAGTGGTTTGATGGCTTTGCGAAGATCAAGCTCTCACAGCAGCTCATCGATTACGACTGGGTGAATTCACCGGGGCAATTTGTCGAGCAGCTTTCGGCGCATCTGTGGGCGACGCACCAGCTCGACGCGTTTCGCGCTGCGGCCACGAGCTATGCGAGCCGGCTTGCCGCTGCAAATCCGCCGGAAACGCCGCCGATTCCGCGGCTGGGAATCAGCGTCATCGGCCAGGGTGTGAACACCTACGACGCGCCGCTGTTCCGAAAACTGACCCGGTACGGCGTGCACTTCACGCAGGTCAAACCCGAGAACGCGCTACAGACGATGCTCAATGTCGTAGCCGAGCGCGCGAAATCGCATCCCGTTCCATACGGCCACTGGTACGTCGATGGCGGAGCCGAGGCGCAATACGATCCGGCGCTCACCGGCGTTTCGTATCGCGCGCTGGAGCCGGCACGTGCCGCGCTCACCGCGAAAATGCGCTCGGAAATCGAACGCCCCGGTATGGGACCGGAAGCTCTGCGCACGACGATGGCGCGGATGAAGCCCGAAGACATCGGCCTCGCGGCGACAGCAAATGGAAACGCCGATCCGATCATGGCGCGCTTTCAGTTGAAGGTTTTGACTGAAGCTTCGGGCACACAGATTTTTGCGACGACATTCGCACAGTGGACCGCGCGCGAAGCGCTGCGCCGCGCGCAACCGGTCACGCTGCTGGTTCGATTCGCACCGCGTCAAAAACAGAAACCGATGAACGAAATGATTGCCGCGACATCGCCCGAACTCGATCCGGTCGGTTCGCTCGTCGACGGCGATTTTGGCTCCTACTACAATTTCCTCAATCAGCAGCGCCTTCCCGGCGCCGACCATTCTTCATTTGTGGCCTGGTTCGAGGGCCACAACCAAGCGGTTGTCATCGGACCGAAATGGGCTCCCGGCACGCAGTCCAACGCCGCTACCGATCCAAAACAATTTTTCGCTTGAACATCAAAACCGCCCGGCCACTTCGCGCCTGAAGGGATTCTCGCTCGTTCCCATGCTCAAACTATTGAAAGGTGCAAGTTCGCAGACGATTTCTCGGAGCCGGAGTTCGATGCGAATCGCGCGACTCGTCTTCGCTTTGTCGTTTTCAACTTTGCTGCTTGCCACTCCCTCGCATTCGCAAACTCCGCCGGAGCCTCAGCCCGATATTTACTTCAGCGTTCCACCTGCGGATGCGCCAGAGCTTGCACCGCGCGGCCCGTACGCCGTCGGCGTGCGCACCGTTGAAATTAAGAATCCCGGTCAGGTCGATATCCTTAATTTCGACAAGGCGACAGGAAAAGCGCCGCTCTATGATCGGCCGCTTCCGCTGGAAATCTGGTATCCCGCGACGATTCCGGCCGGAAAAGAGGAGCGCTCCGTTTACGAAATGGCGTTGCCGGGCGATGCGTCCGCTTCCGGGCCGCCGAAGACGTTCGCCGTGCTGGGGAAAGCGCTGCGCGATGCTCCGCCGGTTCGCGGGAAGGCATTTCCACTTGTCATCGTGTCTCACGGCTATCCGGGTTCACGATATTTTTTGAGCTATCTGACCGAAAACCTCGCATCGAAGGGATACGTCGTTGTTGCGATCGATCACACCGACTCGGTGACCGGCGCGGTGAAACCGTTTCCTAGCACACTGCTCAATCGTGCGAGCGATCAACTTTTCACCATCGGTGCGGTGGAAGAAATGGCGAAGCGTTCCGATCATTTTCTCAACGGCGTCGTAGATGATTCGCGAGTCGCGATCGTCGGATATTCGATGGGCGGTTATGGCGCGCTCGCAAGCGGAGGAGCCGCGTACAGCAAGAAGTCGATCGCGGGTGGTCTAATGCCCGGCGGTTACTTTGATCCGTGGACCGAAGGCAGCCCGTCGTATCAGGCGAAACTGCGGAAGGAAGTGAAGGCGATTGTCGCAATTGCGCCGTGGGGACAACAGCCGCCCTACAACATGTGGGACGCGACCGGCCTGGCTGGAATCAAGCTGCCTCTGCTGGTCATTGCGGGAGACCAGGACGATGTCGCCGATTTTCCCAACGGCATCAAGCCGGTCTTTGAGAGAGCGGTAAATTCCGACCGCTGCATGCTGGTGTACGAAAATGCGCGGCACAACGTGGGGGGGAACCCCGCGCCGCCCGAGATGTTGGGCAGCTTCGTGACGCGTGAATATTTCGAGGAACCGGTGTGGCGCAAAGATCGCATTACCGCGATCAACCAGCACTTCATTACGGCGTTTCTCGATTTGAATCTGAAGGGTGACGAAAGCCGCCGCGCGTATTTGCATGTGACGCCCCAAAACTCGAACGCCGGCAAATGGCCGCTGGCACGCGGCGAATCGGTGGGTGGAAAATTCAGCGAAGGCGCGGAGAATTGGAAGGGATTTCAGCGACGCTGGGCTGTCGGCATGGAGATGCACTGCGCCGCGCCGTCGCACTGAGCGCGTGTGATTGCTCGAGTGCGCCGCGCCTACGTGATTTTGCAGGAGTTACAGAAATCAGGATAAGGATCGGTTGGGATGGGGAGCGAACGGACTGATTTGGTCCGCATTGAGAAATTCATGTTGTTCTTAGTTGAATGATGTAGGGACGTATAGTATCAAGTTAAAGTGCTTTGAGGCTGAGGGGCCTTCAACGCTGCGGTTCCGCAGAATCGTAGTGTCTTTTTTCTTCATTCTGTATCCCCTTCCGTCCGGAGCGCGTCCAAAGTTTTGCGGTTTCGTTTTTTGCGGTAACGCCTGGCTCGAGTCTCCGGAGTTTTCGGATGGCGTGTTTTCGTAGAGCGGAAGCAGTCGGCCTCGTTTTTCATCCGCTGAACGTGCGCGCTGCGGCGATTCAGAAATTTGCCAGCGACTGCGGTTTCCTTCCTGTAGTTCTTCCCAGCAACGCTTTCCGTTCAACTTCAAAGTCCAACTCGACTTCGATCTACAACCTGACTTCGATTTACAAAGCAACCTCGCTTTACAAAACAACTTCGATTTCAAACTTCGATTTCTATTTGCCGAATACCGGAGGTGTCTCATGTCGACGAATTTCGTAAAAATTTCCAGTGAATCTGACATCAAGGCGCGACTAGAAGCGGAGCGGGCGCGGCTGCGAAAGATTGCCGGGCTCGATGAGCCGGAGCACTTTCACCGTCCGGTGGAGCGCGCGTTTACGGCGGAACAGCGTCCGCAGACGACGATTTTGTTCGGCGGGTTTACGTGGAAACATGAGGACCTGATCCGAGCCGTGTTTCAAGGAAGTGGCTATCGCTGCGAAAAGTTGCCGGTGCCGGATGTGCCGGCGTTTCAGACGGGCAAAGAGTTTGGAAACAACGGGCAGTGCAACCCGACATATTTCACGGTCGGAAACCTCGTGCAGTATTTGCAGTGGATGGAAAAGGAAGGCATTCCGCGGCAGCAGATTCTCGATAACTACGTATTTTTTACGGCGGGATCGTGCGGACCGTGCCGCTTCGGCATGTACGAGGCGGAGTACCGCTTCGCACTGAAGAATGCGGGATTTGATGGTTTCCGCGTGCTGCTCTTCAAGGACAGCGACGGAATCAAGGCGGAGTCAGGCGAGCCGGGGCTGAAGTTTTCGATCGATTTCGGGTTCGGCATGCTGAATGCGATGCACATGGGCGACGTGATGAACGATCTGATATACCAAATTCGCCCGTTTGAAGCGAAAAAGGGCGAGACGGATCGGATTTTCCGCGAGACGGTCGATGGGCTCTGCGCGGATCTGAAGGGACGAAAGGCATTCGAGATCGAACAGGTTGCGCCGGAGTGGGCGAAGCCGAAATTCAAGAGCAACAAAATTTTGCGGAATACGTTCAACGTGTTTGGCAAGTGGCACGAGCACATGTGGGGCAAGGATTATCTGGCGGCGCTGAAGAATGCGCGCGCAAAGATGGATTCGATTGAGGTAGACCGGACGAAAGTGAAACCGGTCGTGAAGATCACCGGCGAATTCTGGGCACAGCTGACGGAAGGCGACGGAAATTTCCACATGTTCGAATTTCTGGAGCGCGAAGGCGCACAGGTGTTGGTGGAACCGATCGCGACATGGGTGGCGTATTTGTTGTATCAGGCGAAGGCCCACGCGATTGCGAAGTGGCCGGTGAATCAGCCGCACAAGAATCCGAAGTGGTATGAAGCGAAGAAGCAGTTCGCGAACTACATCGGGTTGCACAAGAAATTGTGGGGCATCGGATTCGGGCAGCGGGCGTGGAATTTCTTTTATCACCGCACGGCGGAGCAACTGGGCGGGATTACGCATTATCTCGTGCCGCAGAACGAATTGGCGGACCTCGCGCATCCTTTTTATAACCAGTACGCGCGCGGCGGCGAAGGGCACCTGGAAGTCGGGAAGAACGTGTACTACACGATTCACAAGTTGTGCCACATGGTGCTGGCGCTGAAGCCGTTTGGGTGCATGCCGTCGTCGCAGTCGGACGGGGTGCAGTCTGCGGTGATCAATAAATTCAAGGACATGATCTTTTTGCCGATCGAGACGTCGGGTGAAGGCGAAGTGAATGCGCACAGTCGTGTGCAGATGGCGCTGGGCGAAGCGAAGGTGAAGGCGAAGGCGGAATTTGAGCAATGCCTGAAACAGACGGGGAAGACGCTGCAGGAAATTCACGCGTATATGGATGAGCATCCGGAGCTGAAGAAGCCGTTCTATCACGTGCCGCATCGTCCGGGAGTGGCGGGGACGGCGGCGCAGTTTGTGCTGCATGTGAGCGAGAGGATTGATAAGGATACGCGGTTGTGGAAGAGGGCGCGGGTGAGTGGGGCTGTTCCGCAGGCGGTTGCGGGCGACTGATTCATTTCATTCTGAACAGCTTGCTAGGACTCTACGTTGAGATCCTTCGGCCTCCTTCGGAGGCGCTCAGGATGACAGCTCTTACATTTATTTATTTAACTTAACGAACTAGCGGTGATGGCCAAGTAGGGCCGGGATTTTTAGGGGACGGAATGCACGATCACAAGGGAACGGGATCGCTGGTGCAGATTGGGGCGTCGCTGAGGCCGCAGCCGAAACCGAAGCCGACGGTGCCGACCGACTTCGCGACGAAATTTTTGGTTGGGCTGGACGTCGGATCGACCACGGTGAAGGCGGTTGTGGTTGAAGCTGCGACGGACCAGGTGTTGTGGCAGGACTATCAGCGGCACGAAACGAAGCAGCCGGAGAAGACGCTCGAATTTTTGAAGCGGATGGAATCGGAGATTGGGATTAGTCCGCAGAACACGCGGATGTTCATGACGGGGTCGGGCGGCGGGAATATCGCGGAACAGATCGGCGCGAAATTTGTGCAGGAAGTTACGGCGGTATCGCTGGCCGTGGAGAAGATGCATCCGGAAGTGTATTCGGTGATCGAGCTGGGCGGGCAGGACGCGAAGATCATCGTATTTAAGGATGATGCGGACACGGGACGGAAGAAAAAGATTCCGTCGATGAACGATAAGTGCGCGGGCGGGACTGGCGCGGTCATCGACAAGATCAACGCCAAACTGAAAATTCCGGCGGCGCTGCTGACGAATCAAGGCTACGACGGAGTGAAGCTGCACAAAGTCGCGGGGAAGTGCGGCGTGTTCGCAGAAACGGATATTAATGGTTTGCAGAAAGTGGGAACGCCGCCGGATGAATTGATGGCGTCGCTTTTTGAGGCGATCGTGCTGCAGAACCTGAGCGTGCTGACGCGGGGGCACACGTTGAAGCCGCACGTGTTGTTGCTCGGCGGCCCGAACAGCTTTATTCGCGGCATGCGCGAAGCGTGGGTGGCGAATATTCCGCGGATGTGGAAGGAGCGGAAGGTGGCGGTTCCGGAAGGGATGACGCCCGCTCAGCTAATCAAGGTGCCGGAGAACGCGCAGTACTTCGCGGCACTGGGCGCTGTGGAATTTGGACGTAGCGAAGATGATGCGATCGGGTGCTATCGCGGATATAGCGACCTCGTTCGCTACATGGAATTTGGACGGCAGGAGGAGAAGGCGAAGGCAGGCGGGAAGGGGCTCGTCGAAAAGCCGGAAGATCTCGATTTTTTCCGCGAGGAGTACAAGCGGAAGCAGTTTGTGCCGGCGAATTTCGAAAAGGGTTCGCGCGTAGCAGGATTTGTCGGGATCGACGGCGGATCGACCTCGACGAAGGCCGTGCTGCTCGACGAGAACGGCGACATTTTGTGCAAGTCGTACCAGCTTTCCAACGGCAACCCCATCCAGGACACGATCGAGATGTTCGCGAATTTGCGCGGACAAGTCGAAGCACAAGGTGCAACGCTTGACGTCCTTGGCGTGGCGACGACGGGATATGCGAAAGATATTTTGAAGGACGTGTTGCACGCGGATGTGGCGTTGGTCGAGACGGTGGCGCACACGGAGTCAGCACTGAAGTTTTACAAAGATCCGCACGTGATCGTCGACGTTGGCGGGCAAGATATCAAAATTATCATTTTGAATCACGGCCGCGTGAAGGATTTCAAGCTGAACACGCAGTGCTCGGCGGGGAATGGGTATTTTCTGCAGTCGACGGCGGAAGGATTCGGACTGAATGTGAATCAGTTCGCGGACCTGGCGTTTTCGGCGCAGTCGATGCCGGTGTTTGGGTACGGATGCGCGGTGTTCATGCAGTCGGACATCGTGAATTTCCAGCGGCAGGGCTGGCAGGCGCAGGAAATTTTGGCGGGGTTGGCCAATGTGCTGCCCAAGAACGTTTTCTTGTATGTTGCGAGCATCCCGAACCTCGCGGCGCTTGGGACGCGGTTTGTTTTGCAAGGTGGGACGCAGAACAACCTGGCGGTTGTGAAAGCTGAGGTCGATTTCATTCGGAATAGTTTCAAATCGACGGGCAAGCAACCGGAAATTATCGTGCACGAACATTGCGGTGAATCCGGTGCGATCGGCGCGGCCCAGGAGTCGCTCCGGCTCTGGAAGAATGGCCAGAAGACCACGTTCATCGGGCTCGAAGCTGTGGGGAGAATCGAATACCGCACGACGCGCAATGAATCGACGCGCTGCTACTTCTGCAAAAACAACTGCCTACGCACATTCATCGACGTCCGAACGGAACCGGTGAAGAATCTAGTGCCGATCGAGAAGGTGACGAAGGTTCCACTGATGTTGGGCGAGCAACGGTTGATCATTGCGACGTGTGAAAAGGGCTTGGTCGAAGACGTCAACGACATGAAGGACATCAAGTCGGGGCTGGATCAGATTCGTGACAAGCACCCGAATTATGTGGATTTTGCGTCGAAGGAAGTGTTCCGGCCGACGAATGCGAAGAGTGTGGCGGATCCGTTGCCGAAATTGTCGTGGGGATTCAAGCAGGGGCCGGTGAAGGAACGCATCGCGAAGATGCAGGCGCGGAGCACGTATCGGCTGGGGATTCCGCGTGTGCTGAACATTTATACGTATGCGCCGCTGTTTAACGCGTATTTCGAGAGTTTGGGGATTCAGCCGGAGAACGTGATTTATTCGGACTACACGAGTTCGGAGTTGTATCGAGCGGGCGCGAACCGAGGCGCGATCGATCCATGCTTCCCGGCGAAGATTGGAATTTCGCATACGTACAACCTGATTCAGGAAAAGCATCGGAAGAAGGCGCTGAACGCGATTTTCTTTCCGATGTACGACGTGCTGCATTCGTCGCTGGTGAAGATTGTTGGCGCGAATGCCTGCCCGACGGTTACGGCGACGCCGGAAACGGTGAAGGCGGCGTTCACGAAAGAGAATGACGTTTTCGCGGAGAGCAATCTGAGATATATCGATCCGGTTTTGAATTTTGCGGATCGGAAGTTGTTTGCTCATCAGATGCTACAGGCGTGGCAGACGGAGCTTGGTCTGTCTCCGGAAGAGAATGAGCGAGCGGTTGAGGCGGGATTTGCGGCGCTGAATAATTACGAGACGGATGTTAAGCGGCGCGCGCGGCAGACGCTCGATCAATTGGAGCGTGAAGATCGGATCGGTATCGTTATGCTAGCGCGGCCATATCATCACGATCCCGGACTGAATCACGAGATTCTGGATGAGTTTCAGAAGCTGGGATATCCCATCTTTTCGCAGAATACGCTGCCGACGGATGAGGATTTGCTCGAGCGGTTGTTTGGCGACGAAGTTCGCGCCGGCGTGACGACGCATCCGCTGGATATCACAGATGCGTGGAAGAATTCTTATTCGTGCAGCACGAATCACAAGGTCTGGGCCGCGAAGTTTACGGCGCGGCATCGGAATCTTGTGGCTCTGGAGCTGTCGAGCTTCAAGTGCGGGCACGATGCGCCGATTTATGGAGTTGTCGAAGGGATTGTCGAGCAATCGGGGACGCCGTACTTCTGCTTTAAGGATTTGGATGAGAATAAGCCGACGGGTTCGATCCGGATTCGCGTGGAGACGATCGACTATTTCCTGCGGCGTTATCGCGAGGAAGTGATTCGTAAGCGGAAGGCGAATCAAGATATTGAAGCGCAACTTGCGGCGCTGGAAGTGCAGCTGCGGAGTGAAGGGCAGGAGATTCCGGCCGAGCTGCTTCACACGGATAGCTGGCAAAACCGGGCCGAAGCTGTCGCGGGCGATTAAATCGCTGTCGTCAAGTTACAAACTCAATCCTCAACACCGAAGTCCCTCATCACTGCTATTGATGCCTGAACGCCATGCGTGTCATACACTGTGTCGATACAGGTGACACGAAATCATGGCTAAACAATATTTCTATGTGCGATTGATACCACCGCGCGCGACGTTTGCCAGCGACATGAATGCTGACGAGCGTACGCTCATGCAGCAGCACGGTGCTTATCTCCGCGGACTGTTCGATCAGGGCAAAGTGCTGATTTTTGGGCCGGTGCTGGACCCGGCGGATAACTTCGGGATGGCGGTGCTGGAGGTGCGCGATATTTCGGAGGCGCAGGAGTTGATGGAGCAGGATCCTACGGTTTTGGCGGGGATGAATCGATTTCGGATTTCTCCGATGGTTGTGGGCGCGGCGCGGGCGAAGGGGCAGGAATGACGGGCGATGTTCCAACAGCGGCGGCTTTGGATGGAATTCGGGTGCTCGACTTTTCTCACGCGCTGGCCGGACCTTACTGCACGATGCTTCTTTCTGACTACGGCGCGGAAGTGTACAAGTTGGAAGCGCGGTCGGGCGATATGGGGCGCGGGTGGGGGCCGCCGTTTGCGGGTGGGATGGCGAGTTTTTTTCTGGGGTTGAATCGCGGAAAGCTTGGGATTTCGATCGATTTGAAGAAGCCGGAAGGATTGGAGCTGTGTCTGCGGTTGACCGACAAGATGGATGTGTTGGTCGAAAATTTTCGGCCGGGAGCGATGGATAAATTGGGGCTCGGCTACGCGGAGATGCGGAAGCGGAATCCACGGCTGATTTATTGCTCGATTTCGGGGTATGGGCAGCAGGGACCGTCGCGCGAAGAAGCGGCGATGGATCTTGTGGTGCAAGCGTCGAGCGGATTGTTGAGCATCACGGGAACGGAAGAGGGCGAGTCGGTGCGGTGCGGGTACGGCGTGACCGACGTGACGGCAGGATTGTTTGCGGTGATCGGGATTTTGCTGGCGCTGCGAGCTCGCGACACGACTGGTAGTGGGCAGTTTGTCGATGTGTCCATGCTCGACGGGATGATTTCGACGATGAGTTCGAATTACATGAGCTACCTGGGCTCTGGAATAGTTCCGAAGCCGATGGGGACATCGTTTCCGACGGTGGTTCCTTATCGCGTCTATCAAGCGAGCGACCGCGAAGTTGCGATCGCGGTGGGCAGCGAACGACTCTGGACGATTTTTTGCGCGAAGATCGGGCGACCTGAGCTGGAGAAGCATCCGGACTATCGGACGAATGCGCTTCGAATTGCGAATCGCAAGAGTTTAGAGCCGATGCTTGAAAGTGTGTTTTCAACGCGGTCGGCGGGGGAGTGGGTGGAACTGCTGCAGGCCGCGGGGGTGCCGTCATCGTTGGTGCGGAATTTTGGTGAAGTCGAAAAGCATCCGCAGAGCGACGTTCGAAAGATGTTTCCAGTTTTGAACCATCCGGTGGCCGGGCCTCACAAGGTCACGGGAACACCGGTGAAACTCTCGGACACGCCGGGACGACCAAATTTGCCGGCGCCGCTGTTGGGTCAGCATTCGCGGAGTGTATTGAAGGAAGCTTTTGAGCTGGATGACGCGAGGATCGACGACTTGATCGCTCGCGGGATCGTTTTCGAATCGCGCGAAGGCGCGTAGGATTTGCTGAGCCATACCGTTCGAACCCTGACACTGCTTCTAGCACTTCAGAAAAAAGCACACAACAGTTTGCAGGCAACGTTGAACGCGTCACGAGCGATCGAAAATGAAAACCCATAGATTTGGGTCGTCGAGATAGTCGAGTCAAACGACGCTTCCGGAGTATTTTGTCGACGGGAGAGTAACGAATTATTTCGTATTCAAATCGCTAGATTCGGGCTGGGTGGCCTTGGTGCCGAAGAGGTAGAGGTGTTGCAGTCCTTTTTTGCGGCGAAACGGCGAGAGGCCCTCGTCGTCAACGGCAGTCGCTGTTAAGTTGAGCGATTCGAGCTTGGTGAGATTGGTTAGCGATACCAGACCGCGCGAGGTCACGCTGGTGTATGAAAGATCGACGTAACGAAGATTAGGAAAGCTGCCCAGCGTCTTCATTCCTTCGTCGGTCACCTTTGTTCGTGCGAGTTCGGCATCAACGATCAGGTCGACTATCGGTTTGAGTGCGCGGAGGACGGCGTCGTCACAGCGTTCGGGAGCAGAAACGGTGCGAAGGATGAGGCCGTCTTGAGGATCTTGCGAACGTAGAACCAGTTGTACACCAAGTCGAGATTGCAATGCGGCAATCTCGGCTGATCGCGGACGATAGTCTGGGGCGAGCGGAGGAACAATCAGCTTCGCTGGCGCTGGCGCTTGCGGGGCTGCTAATTTGACCTTCGCGGCATTCAGGTTTTCCGTCGCACCTGAAGCAATCCAAAATTCGATTACTTTGAGTTCGGCTGCAGTTAGTCCCGGCTTTCCTTCCGCTGGCATCGCGTCCTTGCTGTCTCGCGGAAGGGTGACCCTGCGATAGAGCTCGCTGTTTTTCAGATCGCCTGGCTTGACGACCGATCCGTCTTTACCTCCTTGCATCACGTAGTCGAACGTGTCGAGCCGCAGCTTGCCTTTTTTCTTTTGAGGTCCGTGGCACTGGATGCATTTGTCTTCAAAGATGGGCGACACACGCGAAGCAAAAAATGCAACGGAGGCCGGAGCCGATGTGGACGCATTAGCCGTCGACACATTTAGGGGAATCGGAGTCGGAGAGTTTTTGCCCACGGATCTATTTATCTCCGGCGCTACATGGAGAAGTGAACGAAGCCTTCCGGGCATGTGCTCGGTCAAGAAGCCTTCACCATGAGTCAGTTTGCCACCTTGGTCACTAGTCCACGCCATCAAACAGACAGTCGCAAAAAGCATTGTGCCGTAAAGCTTCGTGTTCCATGTACGGAAAGCGCAGCAAAGCACGAGCGCCGCAGCGAGCGAAATTCCGCCCCACATGTGGCGCGTAACGAGACTGCCCTCGTATCCGCCACTCCGACCGAGCGTCCAACCGAGAAATGCCGCGGCCAGCGCGCTTACAGTGGCCAAGGCGAGGACAAACCCGGCAGCAGCATGCACAGATTTTCCACTTTGAAACAGACCAGCACACTCGACTACGAGAACGAGCAAGACGAGCGCGATCGGGAAGTGAACCGTTAGCGGATGGAAACGTCCGACGAATTGGCCGAGGTCGCCTCGCTCAACGCCGTCCGGAGGAGCTTTCACGGCGACCAACAGCAAAACGATCACGACGAGAAGACCAACACTACATAAGATGAGTCTGGTGCGAGAGTTCATCCGAGCTCAGACACGACGCAAGCGTGTGATGCGCCCGATTGGCAGCCATTCAGCGACCAGGATGTCGCCGCTCTGTAAAAAAATTGCGGCGTGTGGCGTGATGAACTGGCCCGGGGTGAATTCGTTGCGGGATTGCTTGCGGCGCGAGCCAACTTCTCCGTTCGAAGCGCTGCCGTCGCCGAGCTGTGCGACGACTTTGTACTCGCGATCGAGAATGCAAACCTGGCTGTCTAAGTCGGGACAAACCATCCATTCACCCTGCGTATCGAAGTGGCAAGGCATTCGCAGATGGGAATCATCTTTGACAGTGCCGAGGTGTTTTCCGCTCAAGTCAAAGGTTTGCACGCGGCGGTTCCCGCGGTCGGCAACGACCAAGATGGGTTCTTTGCCACGCGAATCAACAAACAATCCATGCGGCGTATCAAATTCTCCATCGCCGTGTCCGGGACCACCGACCTCGCCGAGAAATTTTCCAGCCGACGAAAACTTCAGCACGTGATGAGAGCCGTATCCATCGCCGACGAAAAAGTCTCCACTGGGCGCAAACGCCACATTCGTGGGAACAAAATCGATCGGATGCCCATAGGCCGCATCTTCTCGCGGGTATCCGTGCGACCAAAGATTTTCGCCGCGCGGTGTGGTTTTCACGATGTTGCATCGGTTGATATCACAATGATAGAGAACGTCTTCGCCGTGCTCGCGACGCAAGCCAAGCCCGTGTGCGCCGCCGCGAAATTCCTCTCCAAACGCGCGCACAAAGTGGCCCGACGAATCGTAAACAACGATTGCTTCTGCGCGCATGCTGGACTTGTTGACCGTATGCGCGACATAGATGAAACCCTGTTCGTCCTGCGCCAGCCCGTGTGTGTCTCCCCACACCAATCCGTCCGGCGGTAGCAGCCAGTCGTGTTCACACTCATAAGTGTGAACACCGGATCCGGTTACCGGCAGGCGCGTTCCTGATTTGTCCGACGTCAAAAGAAAGAAAGGCGGTATGGCAGCCGCGACCGAGGCTTGTGCGCATTGCTTAAGAAAAGTTCGGCGTGTTTTCATCTTCATGCGATCAGTTCTGGAATGACCTTTGCTGGAACCACACCGGTCAACTTCTGTTCCAACCCCTGAAACTTGAACGTGAATCTCTCGTGATTCATCCCG
The DNA here is from genome assembly GCA_036493835.1 of Candidatus Acidiferrum sp. Lineage (GTDB taxonomy): Bacteria > Acidobacteriota > Terriglobia > Acidiferrales > UBA7541 > Acidiferrum. Next base: position 52,247 of record DASXPD010000046.1, read on the forward strand.
AGCAAGCGAAGGACAGTAGCGTTGAAGTCTCGCACGTGTACCGGATCTTTCACGACGTTATAGCAGAAATCGTCGGTCTGTCCGTGCACGTAGCCTTCTTTTGTTCCGCCGCCGGCCATCCACGTCGTGAAGCAGCGAGGATGGTGGTCTCGTCCGTAGTTTTCCTTGGAGAGTCCGCCTTGGCTGTAGACTGTGCGGCCAAACTCGCCACCCCAAATGACCAGCGTGTCGTCGAGAAGCCCACGGCGTTTGAGGTCGGTGACAAGCGCATACGATCCGCGATCCGTAGCGGTAGTCAGCTTGGGCGTATTGCCGACGGCATTCGAATGCACATCCCAGCCGCGTTGATAGATCTGCGTAAAACGCACGCCGCGTTCGGCCATTCGGCGCGCGAGGAGACAGTTATAGGCAAAGGTGCCTTCTTGTCTTGCTTCGTCACCATATAAGGTCCAGGTACTGGCCGGTTCATCGCGAAAGTCCGTCAGCTCTGGCAGTGAAGTCTGCATCCGAAACGCCAATTCATACTGGTTGATGCGGGCATTCGTCTCGGGATCGCCGAGTTCTTCAAATGTCGTTTGATTGATCGAATTCACCGCGTCGATCAGTTCGCGCCGCACATTGCGGCTCATGCCCGATGGGTCCTCTAAATAAAGGACGGGCGCACCTTTCGTGCGAAATGCTACGCCAGCGTATTCACTGGAAAGGAACCCGCTGCTCCACAGCTTTGGCGAAATTGGCTGAAGGTCTGTGCCCGGCAGCGTAGTCGAATTGAGAACGACGTACGTCGGAAGGTTTTCATTCATGCTTCCCAGGCCGTAGGCAAGCCACGAGCCCATTGACGGCTTTCCAGGATTCATATTCCCCGTGTTCATCAAGAGGATGGCGGGCTCGTGATTGATGGCATCGGTCTGCATCGTGTGAATCAATGTGATGTCGTCCACGAGCTTGCCGGACCAGGGCAACAACTCGCTGACGTACCGCCCGCTCTTGCCCTGCTGCGCGAACTGCCAGTGCGACGGTGCAATCGGAAAACGCGCCTGACCAGAGGTCATTCCGGTGAGGGCCTGATTGCCGCGAACCGAATCCGGTAAGTCCTTGTCGAACTGCGCTACGAGGGTAGGTTTGTAGTCCCACAAATCCATCTGCGAAGGCGCGCCCGACATGAAGAGATAGATCGCTCGCTTGGCTTTGGGCGCGAAATCGGGCAAGCGGTGCGCTCCGATACCGGCAGTCAAACTTTCGGCTGCTGATGCTTGCCCGAAAACTGAATCGCCCAACAAAGTCGCCAGCCCCGCCCAACCAAGAGTTTTTCCCATGCGGCCGAGAAAGTGCCGGCGTGTCGCCAGCGTCTTCCATTCTTCACGCAGAGAGCGAGGCACAGGCAGGTCGTAAACGGTTGGACCTTCTCCGCCGTGGTCGCAGCATGCGTTTTGTGAAATTGGATTCTCGCGTTTCACTTGTTCAGAACCTCATCCAGGTTCATCGCTGCGCTGGCAACGAGCATCCAAGGCGCAACTTCCGTCGCGGGCAAATTCGTATCGCGTTTGCTTTCGCCAACCGACAACAATTGCTCGGCGGAAGCCTTGTCCTGACCGTAGACGGTCTGGAATTTCGTCAACGCATTCTCCAAGGCAGCCTTTTCTTTTTCCTTCCATGGCCGAGACAGGAGAATCTCACCGAGGTCGTCGAGCCGAGTTTCCCTTTGTTGCGACTCGTGCAAAATACGTTCGGCTAATTGACGCGAAGCTTCCAGCCACTGCGGATCGTTCATCAGCACTAAAGCTTGCAGCGGCGTATCCGTTCGTTGCCGGCGGGTGCATACTCCGTCGCGAACGGGTTCGTCCAATGCATCCATATCGGGCATCGTAGCCATGCGCTTCCAAAAGGTGTACAGGCTGCGCCGATACAATGAGTTACCGTGATCCTGCACGTAGTCCTTCGTATCGCTTACCTGGTGGCTGCCCGCTTCCCAAACCCCAGGCGGTTGGTAAGGCTTGACGCTCGGTCCGCCAACTTTTTCAACCAAGAGCCCACTGCTAGCCAGTGCGGTGTCTCGGATCATCTCGCCATCCATACGGAATCGCGGCCCGCGCGCGAGCAGCCGGTTCTTCGGATCCTTCTCGGTCAACTGAGGCGTGGATCGGGCCGACTGCTGATAAGTGGCTGACAGAACGATCTGCCGGTAGAAGCGCTTCACGTCCCAGTCGTGATCGCGAAAATCGACGGCCAACCAGTCGAGAAGCTCAAGATGACTCGGCAACGCTCCCATCAACCCAAAATCCTCAGTCGTCTCGACGAGTCCTGTCCCGAAAATCTCGGACCACATCCGATTCACGACCACCCGCGCAGTGAGAGGATTGTCACGACTGACCGTCCACTTGGCGAGCGACAGCCGATCCAATGGCGCTCCCGCCGGAAGGCCCGGCAGAAAATGGGGCACACCAGGACGGACGCGTTCTGTGCGTGCGCTGAATATTCCTCGATTCAGAACGTCTGCATAAGCCAGAGTCGGAGCTTCCTGGCTGACCAATTCAATGTTGCCATCCTTGGCGAGGCGGTTTAGCTCTTTGTCCAGTAATGCGACTTGGGCTTTCAACGCGAACGTCGGAGCGTCGCGTTCGCCGAAATAATATTCGGTCACCGTGTGCAGTTCGTCTTCAGACCATTCGGACATCGGCTTCCGACTGATTTCCGTCACATCGTCTTCGTACGGCAGCCGCGCCGCTTCCATCACGGAAAGCTCGCGCTGATAAAAACGGAAATCCTGGAAGGCGGTCTGCCGCAATGGATTGTTATCCGGATACGTTCGACCGAACTCTAGCGGCACTGTTGTGCTCGTCGTATCCTTCAGCCCATCTTTCAACACGGCAACGTATTGGGGCGCGCCATCCACATAGAGGTTTACACCGGCAGCTTTCCCCGAACCGTCGTAGGTGGCAATCAAATGGTGCCACTGGCCGACCTCAAGAACTCTATCTGGTGTCTCGACTTCGATTGCGTCGTCAGGCAATTTGTGAGCGAACAAAAATTTCAATTTGCCGTGGTCTGAAATCAGCTGCCATCCACGCCCGTCGTGATCGGCATCGGCGCGAGAGAGAATTACACCGTCGGGATGATCAGCCTCTTTGGGCTCATTTGGACGTAAATGCGGACGCATCCAGGTCGCAACACTGAACGGTTTTGTGTTGTCTTCATCGCCAACGCCAGGCAATTCCAAATGAGTCCCGGTCTCCATGCGCATGTAAGGCCAAAACCATGTGCCCTCTCCCCACACCACCGGGGTGCCGGTTGCGGAGGTGATTTCTCGCTTCTCTCCCGTTGCAGAGTCGGCAAACGCATTGGCTTTCCCCTCGTCGAAACGTACACGCGCTACGAGACCTTCGGGACTTACTGGTCGCGGGCCGCTCAGCGGCTCCGCCAACCATGCGGCGATCAGAGTGTTTGCCTGCGCGCGACGATCCTGAATTTGCCGCTCGATCGCGGCTTTCTCTGCGAACGCCTGCTCATAAGCGATCCGATTCTCGGGCTTCGGAACCATCAGAATGGGAGGCCAATCGTTTCGATCGTCATTGAACGGATTTTCGGCAAGATTGTTAAAAAATGCGGTCAGTCGATAGAAATCCTTTTGAGTGATTGGGTCGAACTTGTGATCGTGACAATTCGCACATCCGACTGTCAGCCCGAGGAAAGCAGCGCCGTATGCTTCCGTCCGTTCTCGCTTGTTGTTTACGCGCAGCTCTTCGGTGAGCGTGCCGCCCTCGCCGCTGCTGATGCCGGCCCGTATGTACGCAGAGGCCATCAGTGAATCCAACGACTTGTCCGGCAGCATGTCTCCGGCAAGCTGCTCGATGATGAACCGGTCGAAGTGCTTGTTCTGGTTGTAGGCGCGAATCACGTAATCGCGATACGGCCAGATGTAGCGGAAATTGTCGATGTGAAGGCCATGCGTATCGCCGTAGCGAGCCACATCCAGCCAATAATGTGCGCGATGCTCTCCGTATCGCGGGCTCGCGAGCAATCGATCAACTACTTTTTCATACGCGTTCGGCGAATTGTCGGCCGCAAACACCTCAACCTCTTGAGGAGCCGGCGGCAAACCAGTCAAGTCGTAGGTCACGCGCCGAATCAACGATCGTTTGTCTGCTTGCGGTGACGGGCTTAACCCTTCTTTTTCCAGGCGAGCCAAAATGAAGTTGTCGATCGGAGTCCGCACCCAGTCTTTTCTTGTCACTGCGGGAAGCGGCTGCAACTTCGGAGCGATGAACGACCAATGCTCTTCGTATACGGCACCCTGCCTCACCCACTCGCGTAGAGACGCAATCTGTTCGGGTTTCAGCGTCTTGTGCGCTTCCGGTGGAGGCATGCGGTCCTTCGGACTTCTTGCCTCGATCTTCTGTACCAGTGGACTCTTGCCAGGTTGTCCGGGAAGGATGGCGGGACCACTCTTATCGTGCGGCGCGTACGCAAACTCTGCTCGGTCGAGCCGTAGTTTCGCCTTTCGAGCTCCTGGATCAGGGCCGTGGCATGGATAGCAATTTTCCGAAAGAATGGGCTGAACGTCTTGATTGAAAGATAGCGTACGGGGCGCTTTGTTTCCTGATACGCGCGACAGTTCCTGCCCATGCGCTCCAATTGCAAATGCAAGTCCGCACGCGCAAATCGTCAGTAACTTCAAACGTTGCTGACGGAATTGTCCCTTGAGACACATCGCTAAAAGGCGACTCGCCCCCTAAATTTCGCGGCCTTCATGTCGAGCAACGGGAAGCTTACTCCCGACCACTGGTTAAAAGCGATTTGAAATTAATCTCATGTCTCGGTGCGAATTTTGGTCAACTGCGAAAACGAAGATCAAAAATGCCTCGTACAGATTACGATTTCCGACCACAATGTTTCGTCGTTACGAAATCGCGTTCGTTAGCTTTGATGACATGCCGAGCAGTGGTTGCCAGCCAATTCAATGGAGTCGTTCTCTTATGCGCAGGATCTTTGCGGTATCATCCGTCTTCTTCCTTTTGTTCGTGCCCTACGCTTTGCCGCAGGCCACAAAAGCGCCGGCCGCTCCGCGCGGACCAAGCGTCGTCACCGGCAGCCAAGGTGTGGTTGTTTCGGGCAGGCCTGCCGCGACTGCGGCCGGCGTCAAAATTCTGGAACAAGGCGGTAACGCCGCCGATGCAGGCGCAGCCACGCTCTTGGCACTCTCCGTTACCTATGTAGGCGCGTTTTGCGTTGGAGGAGAGGTTCCGGTTCTGGTTTACGACGCCAAGCAGAAAAACGTGAAGCTTCTCGAAGGGCAAGGAGAAGCTCCTCGCGACCCCAAGGCGATCGCCTGGTACATGCAACACGGAATCCCGGATGGTGACGTCAAGGCGGCCGCCGTGCCCAGCACCATCGATGCGATCGTCACCTTGCTGAGACTCTACGGAACCAAAAGCTTCGAAGAAGTCGTGCAGCCGACGCTGGCCATTCTGGACGCCGGTGGCCCCAGCTGGTACATCGATACCGGCAGCGGAACCAAGATCGAAACCGGCGTGAACTGGCAGCCTGATATGGCCGTGACCTTTCGCAAATTGGTGGACTCCGAAAAGACAGCGAAAGGTTCGCGCGAACAGAAACTCCAGGCCGTCTCCAACCGCTTCTATCGCGGCGACATCGCCGACGCCCTGGAAGCCTGGTATGTCGAAAAGGGAGGCTTTCTTCGAAAAGCGGATTTAGCCGCGCACAAAACTCCTGTCGTCGATCCACTCACGGGAACGTACCGCGGCTACACAATTTATAAAGCCGGTCCGCTGACGCAGGGACCTTACCTCTTGCAGACGCTGCGCCTGTTGGAAGGCTTCGACTTGAAACAAATGGGCTTCAATTCGGCGGATTACATTCACACCGTGATTGAAGCGGAAAAACTGGCGCTGGCCGATCGCGACGAATATTACGGCGATCCAAACTTCGTGAAAGTGCCGATGCAGCAGTTGCTTTCCGACCCGTACACGAAAATGCGCCGCGAGCTGATCGATCCGAAGAAAGCATCTCTCGAGCTCCGGCCAGGCGACTCTTACAACATGAAGCCGACCAAGCCGCCCACCATCACCGGCCCGTGGCATGGCGGAACTACCGTCATGTGCGTGACGGATAAATTTGGCAACGTCATCGCGGCGACTCCTAGCGGCCTATCCAGCACCGCCGGCGTGGCTGGACGGACTGGCATCATTCACGGAAGCCGGCTCAGTAGCCTGAACACATTTGCGGGAACTCCCAACGTCATACAGGCCGGGAAGCGGCCGCGAATCACGCTGAGTCCAACGTTGCTTTTCCGTGACAGGCATCCAGTGATGGCGATCTCCGTCGCGGGCGGCGACCAACAAGATCAGGCAGCCATCCAGGTCATCCTCAACTACGTTGAATTCGGCATGAGTCCCGAGGAGGCATTTAAAGCGCCGCGTTTCTCCACCACTCATTTCATCAGCTCCTTCGGCCAGGATCGCGCCAACCTGGGTAGCCTTTCTGTGCCGATCGCTCTGCCCGAAAGTGTGCAGGCCGACCTCCGGGCTCGCGGCCACGTCGTTACTTCCACCCGCTCCGGCGTGGGCGGAGTGGCACTCATTGGCATTGACCCCAAGACGAAGCAGGCGACCGCCGTCGGTCCAGCCGCCGGCAAATCGGAATAGATGCCAAAAATACCGAAGGGCCGACGCCAGTCTCGCGCGATGCTTTAAGTAAGTACGATTGACTTCGGCCCACAAAGAGCGTATTCATACGATTTAAATGCGCTCAGCTTCGGTAGTCACACATTGAAGGCACTCATAGTTGATGACTTTGAGCCTTTCCGGCTCTTTGTGTGTTCCACGTTGCAACAAATGTCCGGATTTCAGGTCATCGATGAAGCATCGGATGGCTTGGAAGCACTCGAGAAAGCCAAAACCCTCCAGCCGGATTTGGTTGTTCTTGATATCGGCCTGCCCAAAGTGAATGGAATCGAAGTCGCCAAGCGACTGCGCCAACTTGCCCCTCGGGCAACTATCCTCTTTCTCAGCCAGGAACCATCGTCCGACGTGATACGAGAGGTTCTGCTTTTGGGGGCACTGGGTTACGTCCATAAGTCACGCGCCGGAAGCGAGCTGCTGACCGCCATTGAAACCGTTTTAGCGGGGAGGAAATACGTCAGTGGAGGGCTGGACGGAAATGAATTCGAAGAAGGCACGGATTTCCAAGCTCGTCGCAACCATGAGATTCTTTTCTCCTCCGACGATGAACTTGTTCTAGACCGCTTTACTCATTTTGTTGCCACGGCCCTGCGGGCCGGAAATCCGGCAATGGTTTGCGCCACTGAGCTGCACCGGGAAGCTCTGCTTCAGAGGCTAAAGAAGCAAGGCGTAGGAATGGATGCCGCCATTCAGCGAGGGACGTACATTTCATTCGATGTTGCAGAGCCTGTTGACCCCGTGTGTTTGTTTCAGGCAGTCAGAGGTTTGATTGAGGCCGCCTCCAAAGCTGGGAAGACAGGACGCCCGCACGTTGCCTTTTGTGGTGAACGCGCGGGCCGCTTGTGGGCGGAAGGTAAAACGGACCAGGCGATTCAACTCGAACAGCTCTGCGACGATCTAGCCACAACGCACGACGTAGATTTACTTTGCGCATATCCAATCGCCAGCTCTGCCGAGCAAGACGAACAATCATTCAAATCCATCTGTGAAGTCCACTCGACTGTTTCTTACCGATAGCTAGGTCTCCCGATTGCGAAGGCCGCTTCTCGTAAGTCTGACGCTGCTATTTCCACCGGCCTACAAGGCTTTGCCAAGGCCGTTCGTTTCGAGCTATGCAAAGTGTGTAGTGTCCTCGTCTTACCGGCAGTACCACTCTTGCAGTGGATTTAGCATGTGCGTGTGGCATCTCTATGGCTAGTTCTTGCGGACCTTCGCCGCAGTAAAGGATGGCGCCACACTGCTTCCGAAATACAAAGCTCTTATTGCAACGTTGTCTCCCACGGCGAAGGAACCCGTGTCTGTGTACCCGTCCAAAACCGTGCTCGGACTTCCCGTGCCTAACTGCACTTGAATCGGCGAACTGATTCCAAAGAAAGGTGGCAACGACTGGATGCTGAAATTAGGAGCCGGTGGCGCTGAAACACTCCCGGCGACCCGTGTAAAGCGAAGGACCAGCGCGTCTACCGTAGCGCTGGCGGGTTTATTCCCCGAAACTCCCGTGAAGTCGGTTACATGTAGCAGGACAGTTTGTCCGGGCAATATATCGGTCGCAGAAGTGCTACCGCCAAAAACGGAGTTAACCACCGGCAGGCCTTTGGTATCGATGACGAACGGCAGGACGCTGTTGGAAAGAGTGACATTCACGACATCGCCGAGGCTCAGATTGCTCCCCAAACCGCTGCCACTGTTGGCGGGAACGTAGTCATTTGTAACAATCTGGAATTGCGTAGAAGATGTATTCAAGGTAGTTACAATGCCCTCGACTAGATCCTCACTCGTCGTGGTCAAGGGATCAAACTGCAACAACGTCGTTGTGCCATCTGAGTTGAGCGTAGCGTCGATGCTTGCCACTTGGCCCACCTTTGGCGTGCAAAGTTGGTTTCCGATGACGCAGTTGGGGGAACCAATCGAACTGGAGGTTATGAGCGAAGTAATCGACCCTCGTGTGGCGGTCTGGATCGTGACGGAGTCCGACGAAGCTGCTGTGACGACGCCGGTCACATCATCCACATAATCGAGCTGTCCCGTAGAGAGTGTGGAAGCCGCGGGCGGTAGGTTGATGGTGGTAAGGGCGCTTGTTGCAGTCAGGTCCACGTCCGTAACAGCCTGCGTATTGGCGTTTACGGTGATCCCATTGTTGAAATTAATGAGAATGCGCAAGGCTGCCTGCTCATTGCCGGAAAGGCTGAGCGAAAAATTCGAAGCAGTCGGCGTGGCGAAACTTTTGGAGAGCTTTGCGACGCTTCCAGTATTGCATCCTGCCGCACTAATCGTGGCCGCGCAATAGGTGACAACCGCGCTCAAATTCACGCTCAACTTGCTGTAAGTGCCCACTGGGATGCTGTTTATCGATTGTCCCAGAAATGAAGAGTCGCTTTGCAAGCGGGTCAGATCCACACCATACGTGGAGGCATTTAGTGGAATGTTGATGTCGCCGCCACCGCTCGAGGGCGTCAAGGAAACGGAATTGATGACCACCGCGAAGGAGAGAATCGAAGTCGCCGGAGGCGGAGTAAACGGCACTGCGGCAAGAGTGAGAATCAACGACGCATCGCCTGTGCCTCCGCCGCAATTCACCGTACACGGCTGCGGCAAGCCGCTGCACGACGAGAGCGCAAGAATCGCGGCAAGCGCAACCAGAACTACCCACAATTTTGAGTTCATGCAAATACCCCGTGAGCGATTTGAGGGCCACGGGCGGCAAGCCTTCGGTGAGACAGCCGAGGCTGATTTGGCCGTTTTGCCTCTCGTATGGAACGATTCGGCGCCATCACTCTCGACTGCTATTGTGGTTGGTTGGAGGATACTTTCATCTGTCAGAAGTGCTAGGTTCTAGTACCTTAGTCGCAGTGAGTCGGCTGGGCAGACAACTTACGACCAGTTTATTCACGATGAACGAATAGCATGCCTGAATCGGCACTTGGTCGCTACGATGGACTGTATCGGATGGAATTAAGCAGGGATCGACCAACACTATTCCGGTCGCGGCACGCTAGTAGCGAATACCCCATGTCACTAGCACTAATTGCGTGGAAATGTTTTTGGTCGGCGCAAAATGATATCGACCTTCCACGAACATTCTAAATGGAGCTTCGCTAACCCTGAACGTGACACCTACGCCGCCATTCGCGCCGAGAGAACTCACGTTGGAATGTACCTCGGTTAGGTTGCCTACTACGACCCCTGACGAGCAGTTATATCCCCACCAAACCCAGGCCGGTAGACAACTTATGGTAGTGCCATCCGGAATTGGTCTCGACAGGCTGGCAGTGCGAAAGTACCAGCCACCACCAGCAATCACGTAAGCTCCGATTGACCTACCGCGCAATTCGTATTTGTATTCACTGGTCAATGCAAAGAGATTTCCGTGACCGTCCACTTTGTTGGTATTTAAGGCGATTTGAATCGGCTGAAGAGTTTGGCCAGTGGGATACAGCGAATTCCACATGAACTCGCCAATAAGCGCGTTACGTCGATCGAAGTTGTAGCCTGCGCTGGTACTCAGGCCCCAACCCCAATGTACATAGTTCGAGGTCGGGCTTAGAGGCGCAACCAACGGCATACCCAGACTTGTAGTCACGGAAGGATTGTCGTTTCCCTTTTCTTGTCCCAACGCGCCAGAAACGAGTAAGAGCAAGTGTGCGCCGACCAAAACCATCAATACACGCTTCATTGCACCCTTCTGTATTACCCTACTCACATTTGCGCCGATGATTTCGTCTCACGCCGCAGGGACAGCAGAGGTTTCCGCAACCGTTCGCAAGCCTTGTATCCGAGCCAATCCTCTTCTTCGCAGACGACTGCGGGGAACTGGCTCCAGAATGTCGGCCCTACGCTAGAAAATAGGGACGGCGCCATTTGGACAACACTGTTAAAACTGACAGTGAGGGGAGCTGCGTCTGCCCCGCGCCAGCGCCGATCAAGGGGCGGCGAGATAGTGTCGCTTCGACCTATTGAATGCGCCGCGTCAGTCGGGCGCCACTGCGTCTAATCCCTTTATTTTGTGTCGTGTTCCTTCGTCGAGACCTGTCGACTTTGACAGTGTTCGCGCATAAGAATTTCCTGCAAGTTGTCTCCCGCCAGAAGACTAAATCGTTCGAATGAAATACCTCCCCTGATACGGGCAAGAACGGGGTAGCTCATCGACTCCTGAGAAGCACAACTTAGAGCGGGGTGAAGGCAATGAAAATTAGAAACGTATTACTGCTTGGAGTCATGCTGCTATTCGGAACGTCGGCGTACGCACAGGAGTTTCAGAAAATTGAGATGTTCGGGGAGTATTCTTATCTGCGCTTCAATCCCACTTTGTCCTACCTCAGAAATCGCAGCTTTAATGGCGGCGGTGGTGGCATTCAATTCAATTTCAACAGCTACTTTAGTGTTAAAGCAGAGTTCATGGGCTATGGCAGCACCAGTTTCACAATTCCTGCCGGCACGTACACCATCCCCAAGCTTTCTCCAAACCCAATCGTGATTGGGTCGCCGATTACAACCCAAGGCAGCATGTTCACTTATCTATTCGGCCCGGTAGTCCGAGTCCCGATTTCCAGGTTTGCTCCCTTTGGTGAATTGCTCTTCGGTGGATCGAACTCCAATGCCTATGCGCACCAAATCAACGGCATTTGCAACAGTGTGACCTGCACCACATCGAGTACGGACATAAGCGGGACCCAGCACCCCTTCACCATGGCGTTTGGCGGGGGGCTTGATATCAGACTCTACAAACATTTCTCCTTCAGGCCGATTGAGATCGACTACATTTTGACACGTTTCACCAACCCTCTTACTTCGACCAACAATCAGAACAGCTTTCGCTACTCGGCCGGTGCAGTGTTCTATTTCTAAAAAAGTTTTCACAGCTGAAGCTAGCCCCAACAGCGGCAACGTGGGCCGTATCGATCCCTGATTTTAGCCGCACACCGGTGACGGCATTGTCCGACCGATCGCAAAGGCGCGCTGGAAATCATCCGCTGAACTAAATGTTTAATCTAGTCAACAATCCCGCTCTGGTTCCTGTATCTTCTCTGGCCGCATTCTGGATCTCAGGATGGATCGGCGCCGAAATCAAGAAGAGACAAAAAACCCAAAACGACGCCAAGACGATTTTGACATTCTTCTCGGTGCCACCCTGACTCTGTTGGTTCTCATAGTGGGGTTTACTTTTTCGATGGCGGTAAGTCGATACGATCAGCGCAAAAACCTCGAAGAGCAGGAAGCCAACGCCATTGGCACTGAATATGTCCGCGCAGGTCTGTGGCCCTCCACGGAAGCGGCAAAAGTACGTGGTGTGCTGAAGACCTATCTCGATCTGCGAATACGGTTTTACTACTCCCCCAGCGGAGAACAACTTCAGAAGATCAATGCCCAAACTGCCCAGCTGCAGACAGAGATGTGGTCTGCCGTTGAGACGCGCGCATCAATGCAGGCTTCGCCCGTGGCTGCTCTCGTCGTTGCGGGAATGAATGATGTGCTGAACGCGCAGGGATACACCCAGGCCGCGTTTTTGGAACCGCATCCCAGCCGGGGCGTGGACCCTCCTGATGACGATCTCCATTTTCTGCAATCTGTTGATCGGTTATCGCGTACACAGCCGGATCTGAGATGACTTGCAGCCGTATGCCACGGCGTTTGAAGGTGACGCACCCATTGAAATTGCAGGCCAGATGTTCGGTGTGCCACGCGGATGACGGAGTTACTGATCCTCGTCCAGGACAGGAGTCCAGGATTTATCTGGGTTGAAGGTTTCCATCTTCACGAACTCGTCGAGGGTCTGAGCTCCGAAGTCTTTTTCGTACACCACGCCATCATCGCTGACGATGAACGTCTTGACACCGGTGACGCCGTACTCCGCAGGAGCGGCTACCAACGCAAAGCCCCCGATCATTATGTCTTTCACGACGAAGTCCATCTTGCCTAGCGGCGCATCCGGGCCTTGGCCTTTAAGGACCTTGAAGAAATATCCGTGATACGCCTCGGAGGCGCTGTAGCCCTGTTCGATCGCCTGGGCGATCTTCTCGCCGATGGGACCTCCCCAGGTGCCATCGGCATTTTGCCAGGCCAAACCGTCCTGCTTGCCGGGACTGCTGATGATGCGCTGCGCGTACTGGTTCACGTCGAAGCCTTCACGTGGTTGCATCGCGTACTCGTACTGCGCTTCCACGTAGCCGTGGCAGATCTGAATTGCATCAAGTTCGTTGGCGCCAATACGGCGGTAGAGAAGTTCCTGAAGGCCCGCTTTTCCGTCAAACGACCATTTACTTCCTCTCTTAACGATCGGCACAGGAAATGGCCAATCCTGATCGCCTACCAACAGGAATGCACGGTTCCCACTCTTCGAATCGACGGAGACGCTTTCCTTCTCGCGGGCCATTGCCGCGAAATCGACAGCGTGCTTCCGGTCCTGAGCATATTCACCGCTGAGAACGACGCCCTCCCCGCCGGGACCAAACATCTGGGTGAGTTCATCCACGTCGAACTTGCCTGCAGCGGCGATAAGCGCATCGGCGGCCTGTTGCGGAGTATCGAAGCTCGTGGTGCTCGAGGCCGGTGCGACGGCGGCGGGAGCTTTTTCCGCTGGAGCCTGCCCTGCAACCGACAGAGCGGAGGTGCACAGAAGAACTCCCAGCAACTTGCCGCGGCTCGGAAAAAGCCTGGAGAGATTTGCAATGGAAGATATCGTTGTCATTTTCGCGCTCCGTGTGATTCCGCTTCCTTCAGCCATTTACCGTCGGCGTCCGCCACCGCCACCTCTAGAACCGCCCCCGCGAGATCCCAGACTCGACGAGCCGCGACTGCTGCTGCTGCGAGCGCTCGATCCGGAATATCCCCGGGAACCGCCGCCGAAGGCATCGCGGTTGCCGCCGCCGCTGCGCGAAAGGTCGCGACTTCCGATTCGATCGGCTCCGCCTCCGCCGGCGCGATTGCCGGCTCCAGATACACCACGATTGCTAAGTCCACTGCCTGCACTTCCCCGATTGCCTATGCCGGCTCCGCCTCGATTGTTTCCGCCAACGCCTCCGCGGGTACTTGCAAGGTTGCCGCCTTGCCTGCCGACTTGTTGCCGGGCACTAGCCTGGCGCCTGGAGAGAGAATCGCCACGCGCTGTTCCACCAAAGCGGTCCGCCGTCGCCCGGTCTTTATAGGGAGCTCCTCCGCGATGCTCGGGATTGTGTTGCCATTTGTTGCCTCCCCCGCTCGGCAAGGTGGACACGCGATTTCCACCACCAACGCCGCCCGCACCACCAACTCCGCCGGGACCGCCGACGCCACCAGCGCCACCAATTCCGCCCGCGCCGCCAACTCCACCAACTCCACCAACTCCACCAACTCCGCCGACCCCACCGACGCCGCCAACTCCACCGACCCCACCAAGGTTGCCGCGCCCACCGCCAATATTGCTGTTGCGGTTGAAGTTGTTGTTGCGATTGATCGTGATGTCGTTATTTCCGCCCCAGCCGCAGCCCCATCCCCAACCGCCGCTCCAGAACGCGCCCATCATCACGCCCACGCCGAAGGAAATCGCCATTCCGGTGGCGTAGTAGCCCCATCCCGGGTAGTAGAGAGGGTAGTAGGGATAGATGGGAGGACCGTAGACCACCACGGGGTTATAGGAAGGCACATAGACCACTTCTGGGTTCGCTTGCTCGACTACGATCACCGACTTGTTCTCGATTACCCTCGTCTCGACTTTCTGCTGTTCGGTCGTGGTCAGGTTTCCCTTGTCCTGAGCCTTTTTACGCATGCGTTGCACAGCGTCCATCACCTCGCTTTGCTGCGAGAGGAAAGCATTGCCCATATCCGTGGTCCACTGAATGTCGTTTGCGAGTCGGTTGACGACATCCGGCAAAGCGGCCATGGCCTGGATGCTGGGGTCCCAGGATTCTTTTGCGACCGCGTCGGCGAGCGCCTTGTCCTTTAGATCTTTGTGATTTGTCAGCCACTGTTGAAGCTGGATGATTTCGAGCGGATAAGTTGAGGCCGCCAGAACCTGCGCCAGCAATGGATCTGGATAGAGGGCAATAGGTGCAACGAGAGAATCCAACTGGTCCGGAGGAATTTTCGCTGGCGGTGTCTGTGAAGTGGTTGTCGACGCGGCGGCTTGTTGCGCAGCCGGCGTATACGCCAGTGTGTCTCCGGGCAGAATGCCCGCGATGCAGATGATCGCGAGCAGAGCCTGGAAGGCCGTACCTGTTCGTTTTGGATGCATGGGCACTTCTCCTCCCTGGCTCTCAGCAGTGCGAACGTAACTAACATCGAAGCTTCGCGGCGTCTGGCAAAAAATACAGGTCGATGTCAGTCCCCTTGGTGCCTGTCTATGTAAGTTCTGACAGGTGGCTTGGACTATGGTCGGCCGCTAAGCTTTTGGCGTGTGTAGTTGAAGTTGAGGAGTCTGACTATGACACCGGCGACCGCCGCTGAAAAGGCGAGCCCTTCGATGAGTGCCTGCGACACGGCAAGATCTACGCCGGAGAAAGGTAGGCGCCGATGAGTACAAAGAGCGTTCTCGCGACCGGCGTAAAGGCTGCTCAGACAGGAACGGCCGAGCTTCTGAAACAATATGGTTGCGGTCCCATTCAGTTTTCGGGAACAGACGGACTATTCGAACGGCATCTTCAGTTCGACAATGTCCTTGACGAAAAAAAGATCGGTCCCCGCGAGCGGTACGAAGCCGCCGCGCGTTCCGTGCGAGACATCCTTTCTCAGCGCTGGGTGCTCACCGAGAACACCTACGAACGCGAGAACCCCAAGCGCGTCTACTACCTCTCCATGGAATTTCTCCTGGGCCGCTCGTTAGCGAATAACGTGACGAACCTTATGCTCGATCTGCTTGTGTCACAAATAGCGGCGCAGAAGAACTTAGATTTTCTCTCCGTATTGGAACATGAGCCCGACGCGGCCCTCGGCAATGGAGGACTCGGACGCCTGGCGGCATGCTTTCTGGACTCCATGGCGACGCTGCAACTTCCAGCAATGGGCTATGGGCTGAGATACGAATACGGAATCTTTAAGCAGTCCATCCAGGATGGCTGGCAACACGAACAGCCCGACAATTGGCTGCGCCAACCAGATCCGTGGGAGATCGCTCGTCCAGGCGAGAGAGTGGAAATCAAGCTGGGTTGTTCGTTCGAGGTACACGGCGGGAGTTTGCGCGCGATACCAGGAAAGCCGGACACGCTGTATGGAGTTCCGTTCGATCGCCCGATCGTCGGCTACGGCGGCAAGACCGTCAACACGCTTCGTCTTTGGGCCGCGTCCAGCTCTGATTACTTTGACTTCCAGAAGTTTAGCAGTGGCGACTTCGTCGCCGCGCTTGCCGAGACTCTAGCGGCAGAATCCTTGACGCGAGTGTTATATCCCGACGACAGCACGAGCATGGGCCGGGCTCTGCGCCTGGTGCAGGAATACTTTCTCGTTGCGTGCTCGTTGGCCGATCTCGTGCGGCGCTTCCGTCATAGCAACTCGGATTGGAACACTCTCCCTGAAAAAGTCGCCATACAACTGAACGACACTCACCCAGCCTTGGCTGTACCTGAACTGATGCGGATTTTACTCGACGATGCGCATCTGGGATGGGACCAGGCGTGGGACCTCACGCAGCGGACTCTCGGCTACACGAACCACACGCTACTTCCTGAGGCGCTGGAGAAGTGGCCTGTCGCGTGGTTCGAACTCATGATGCCGCGTCAATTGGAAATCATTTACGAAATCAATCGCCGATTCCTTGATTCGGTCAGGACGCGTTTTCCGCGTGACGAGGCGCGAATCGCACGCATGAGTCTTGTTGAAGAAGGTGGCCAGAAAAACATTCGAATGGCCAATTTGGCGATCGTCGGCTCGCACAGCACCAATGGCGTCGCCGCAATTCACTCCGGGCTGTTGCGCACGATTACTGTTAAGGATTTCGCGGAGATGTTCCCCGAACGTTTCAACAACAAGACGAACGGTGTAACACCGAGACGCTGGCTATTACTCTCCAACCCCGCGCTCAGCTCAGTGATCACTGGAGCCATTGGTGACGCGTGGATCAGTCAACTCGACCAACTGACGAACCTTAGGCCGCTCGCCGAGGACAATAACTTTCGTGACGCTTTCCGAAAAGCGAAGTACGCAGCTAAATCACAATTTGCCGGCTGGCTCAAGGCCACTTCCGGCCAGATCGTTAATCCAGACAGCATCTTCGACTCGCAAGTGAAGCGCATCCACGAATACAAGCGGCAGCTTCTGAACGCATTGCGAATCGTGGTGCTCTACAACCGCTTACGCGAGAATCCCAATCTTGAAATCACGCCGCGCACGTTCTTCTTCGCCGGCAAGGCGGCGCCCGCCTACCGATTGGCGAAACTGATCATCAAGTTCATCAACAACGTGGCTCGCACAATCGACGATGACCCAGTTGTGCGCGGCCGTCTCAAAGTTTTGTTTCTCCCCGACTACAACGTTTCGCTCGCAGAGCGCTTGATCCCGGCTACCGAAGTATCCAATCAAATTTCTACCGCAGGCTTCGAAGCCAGCGGCACGAGCAATATGAAGTTCATGATGAATGGTGCTCTGACGATCGGAACGCGCGATGGAGCGACCATCGAAATGGCTGAAGAGGCCGGCGAAGAAAACTTCTTCTTGTTCGGCCTGACGGCGGACCAGGTGGCAAAAGGCCGAGGCTGGTACAGGCCCGAATGGCACTACGAACGCGAACCGGAGACGCGGGCGGCGCTGGATCTTATCTTCTCCGATTTTTTCAGCCGCAACGAACCCGGTGTGTTCGATCCGCTCCGCGAAACATTGCTCACTGGCGGCGACCACTACATGCACTTGGCGGATCTCAGATCTTATCTCGAGGCAGATCAGCGATTGTGTGAGCTCTACCGTAGTCCGCACGCATGGGCTCGCAAAGCCATCTTGAATGTCGCGAGCTCAGGAATGTTTTCGAGCGACCGGACAATCAAAGAGTACGCGGCCCACATCTGGAACGCGGAACCCTGTCCGGTTCCGTAGGCGCCGTCATCAGAGACGAATCGCACCTGAATGCACAGGTTGACGAAACTGCAAGAAGTCGTGGACAACGCTTCGCTTTGACGCTCAACCGACAAAAGGAAAAGGATCATGAGCAATCAGGTTCGACCGACGATCTCTATGCCTTTCCCGTTGGATTACCGCGCATCAGGTGTGCTGCTCCCCGTGACGTCGTTGCCTTCGCGTTTTGGAGTCGGCGATATGGGGCCGTCAGCCTTCGCATGGATCGATCGACTGCACGAAGCGGGTCAGACCTGGTGGCAAGCCTTGCCGATAGGTCCAACGGGTTA
>DASXPD010000047.1:0-124433 GCA_036493835.1 Candidatus Acidiferrum sp.
AGTTGAACTCGTGCCCACCCGATCTGCGCCAGCGCCCGCGCTCCCGCCGTTATCTCCATAAACATGCACCAGCGTAAACGTCGGACTCGTTACATCCTCTTCATCCGCCGCGCCCAGTCCCGCCACAATTCCCTTCGTCAGCGTCGTCTTCCCGCTCCCCAAATCTCCCGTCAGCAAAACGAGCAGCGGCGCCTTCAAGCCGCGCGCAAATTCCCTGCCCCACGCAATCGTCTCTTCCGCCGACCGCGTCACCACGCTCTTCGCCTCGTTCGCAATTCCGCCCTGAGCCCCGTTCTGAATTCGTTCAGCCACGTCGCTGCAACTCCCGCAAAAGCTCTCGCCGCGCCTGCGGCACCGACCGCGCCACGTCGCTCGCCACAATCCCCGACAAATCCGTCCCGCGCCCCGCAACATCCGCGGCCGCGCCATGCAAATACACGCCAAGCGCCAACGTCTGCAGCCAATCATCGGTCTTGAACTGCCCCGTCATCGCCGCGAGCACGCCGGTCAAAACATCCCCCGACCCGCCCTTCGACAACCCCGCGTTCCCCGACGTGTTCACCAAAAACCGTCCGTCCGGCGCCGCAATAATCGTGTGCGACCCCTTCAAAATCACATGCGCATTCCACCGCTTCGCCGCGTCCGTCGCAGTCTTCACGCGATCCGCTTCCACATCCTTCACCGAGTTTCCCAACAACCGCGCCATCTCTCCCGGATGCGGCGTAATTGCCAAAAATTTACTCTTACGATCGCGCAATTCATCCGCGCGCCCCGCGAACGCATTCAGCCCGTCCGCATCCAGAATCGTCGGCAGATTCGTACTTCTCACAGTCGTCCGAACGAACTCCTGTGTTTCCGGATCTTGCCCGAGCCCCGGCCCCACGGCGAGCACCGTCTTGCCATCCTGAATCCGCATGAACGGAATTTTGAAATTCTTCGTGAAATTCGCGATCTCTTCTTCTGTCGCCGTCTTTGGCACCGGCGGCATATCAAACAAATTCCGTTTCGAGATCGTTCCCTTCTCGGTTGAAAACAGCGACTCCGTCATGTATTCCGGATGCGCCGCCGCCACAATCGGCAACACAACATCCGGCGTCGCCACCGTCACTAACCCCGCGCCGCTCCACAACGCCGCGCTTCCCGACATCACCGCAGCTCCGCTTTTTCCCAGCGATCCCGCAACAATCAAAACATTCCCGTAAAGCCCCTTGTGCCCATCGCTCTTCCGCACCAGCGGCATATCCGCGAATTCGTCAGGATCGCTCCAACGCACTGCACTCTTTCCAATCTCCTCCACCAGCGCGACAGGCGATCCGATATTCACAACCGTTAACGAGCCCGCCGCGGCAGCGTTCCGCGAAATCAGCTGCCCCACTTTCGGCGCAGTAAACGTCACCGTGTGATGTGCCTTCAATATCGGCTCTTGCCCCGCCTCTCCATCCGACGGCAACCCCGAAGGCGTATCCACCGCCAAAATCAATGCCGGCGATACCGCCGTCGCGTCCTTCGATCTCAAATTCACATCGCGAATCGCACGCCCCGTCGCACCCGCCGCAACTCCCCGAAATCCCGTCCCAAAAATCGCATCAACGATTACATCCGAACCCAGCACGCGCGGAGCGACTTCCTCCCACGCCTTCTCGTCGGCAACAAACACGACTTCCCCGCCAACATCCCGCCACCGCACAAAATTCGTAGCCGCGTCCCCGCGCAGTTCCTCTTCGCCAGCAAACAACACCACAAACACATTCGCCGCCGCGGATCGCAAATGCCGCGCCACCACAAACCCGTCCCCGCCGTTGTTGCCTTTCCCGCAGAGCACACAAATCGCGTGCGGCGGCTCCAGCCCCGCATCCCGCATGAATCCCGCGAACGCGTTCGCCGCCAGCGTTCCCGCCGTTTCCATCAATTGAAGGCTGGAAATCCCGTGTCGCTCGGTCGTCAGCCGATCGACCTCACGCATCTCCGCCGCAGTCAACGCTTTCATAATCCTCTATGGAGTGCGGCGCCCCTGCGCCGCTTTTGAGACGTGATGGCAAGCAAGGTATTCACAAAAGGCGAGCGTGAAAAACCAAACCCGAGAGTATTGCGCGCAAAAATCACGATGCAACTTGGATGCGCCGATTTCATAGCAGGGTTCACAACAGGAAAAACGTCAGAGCATCCACCCGCCGCTAACATTCACAACCTGCCCCGTAACGTACTCCGCTTCTTCCGAAGCAAAATACGCCACCGAGTGCGCCACATCCTCCACCGTCGGCGGCCGCCCAATCGGAAACCGCGCATCGCGAATCTTTCGCGCCTCAGTCAGTGTCAGTTCGTTCTCATCGATGCTCGATGGATTCACGACATTCACCGTAATCCCGTTCTTCGCCTCTTCCAGCGCCAGCGAGCGAGACAGTGCCACAACCGCGGCTTTCGCCGCCGCATACGCCGAAATCTTCGCCTGACCAAACGCGCGCTCCGCACCAACGGCGCCCAGATTGATAATCCGTCCCCACCGCCCGCGCCGCATATGTGGCAGCGCCGCGCGGCTCGCATAGAGCACCGTCATCAAGTTCGACGAAATAATATTCTGCCAATCCTCGATCGGCGATTCCGCCAGCGTGCCCCAGCGAAAATCTCCAACGTTGTTCACCAAGATATCCAGCCGCCCAAAGCGATCGACCACCGTGCGCACCAACTGCTCCGCCCGTGCCGGATCATTGATGTCGATCTCGACCGCGACGCAATCCGTGCCGGCGGTCTGCAACTGTCGCAGCGTCTGCTGCGCCGCCGCCTTATTCGACCGGTAAGCAATCGCGATCCGCGCACCATCCTGCGCGAGCTTCACCGCGATTCCGCGTCCAATCCCGCGGCTTCCGCCCGTCACCAGCGCAACTCGACTCTGCAGCCCCATCCTCGTCCTCACCGAACCACACCACACGCAACCGACTACGAACCAGACATCTTAGAGAATCATAAGTATAGCGTAGCCCCATCCGTCGTCAGTCAACCGCATCGCCAACCAGTCATCCCATCCACCACTGACGGCAACTCTGGCAAAACCTGTCGTCACGCCCAACTTCGCACTAACCGATCCGCCGTGCCCAGACCTGTCATCCCGACCGGAGCGTGCCGCCTTTTTCTTTCGCGTTCGCCCGAAGGCCCTGAGCCTCGAAGGGTGCGAACGCGGCGGCACGCGTAGTGGAGGGACCTTGGCTACACTTCAGCCTCCCCAACACCGCCTGAACTTCGCTCCTCAGGCCGTGAGCTTCTGTCCCGCGCCCAGGTACCAACCCGGCTGGGTCTTGACAACCATACTCGGATTCCGATATATCGGGTTCCGACTATGAAACACACTCTCGATTCTTTCCTCCCCCTATCCCCGGCCGAGCTCCACATCCTGCTCGCGCTCGCTCCCGAAGATCTCCACGGCTACGGCATCATGCAGGAAGTCACTCGCCAGTCGCAGGGACAATACAAACTCGGCCCCGGCACGCTCTACGACAACCTCAAGAAATTGCTGAGCCATCGCCTCGTCGAAGAATCCGGCCGCGCCGCCTCCACAGACGATCGCGACGCGCGACGCCGCTACTATCGCCTCACCAGCGTCGGCCGTGCCGTCCTCACCGCCGAAGTCACCCGCCTCGAACAAGTCTTGCGCGAAGCAAAAACGCATCTCCGCGCGATGAAACCAAGGAGAGCCTGATGACAAAACTGTCGCGGTCGCTCTACCGGTGTCTCGTGCAGTTGCATCCGCCTGCTTTTCGCCAGCGCTTTGCGCCCGAGATGCTTTGGATCTTCGACGAGGTCGCCGATCACGACGCGCGCGTCGAGCTTTTCGCCGACGCCTTGACTTCGCTCGCCCGCCAGTGGATCGTGCGCTCGGTGATTCAGAAACTGCTTGTCGGAGAATTGCGTTTGGGGCCGCTTCCGGCAACGGGCTCGGGCCAGTTCGCATGGGAACGCATCGAATTCGACGATCGCCCGCTTCCGCCGCCGCGCGTAATCCAAGGCGGCGTAGTCGCATTCGCATTTTTCACCTGCGTCGCGCTGGCTACATTCCATGCCAACTCGGTTCACCGCGCGATGGTTGCGGCCAATGGTTCCAGCGCCAGCCACCTCCCCGCGGCTTCCGGCCCGAGCACATCGGGCGGCAGCGACTACGATGGCCGCGAACCACTGACAAACAGCACGGTCGCTTTCTCCGGCGACCAGCAATCCTCCGCTCAAGCAGCCGATCAGGCCAACGACGGGCGACCTCCAAGAATTCCGGACACACCCGCTGGACACAGGTTCTTCGAGTGGCTCGACGCATTCGACAGCGGCGACAAAGCGAAGCTCCAGCAATTTCTCAAGGAACACTATCCGGCACGCGCCGGCGACAACGACCTCAACATGGAAATGCAATTTCGCGATCAGACTGGCGGCTTTGAGTTCAAAGATTTCGACCGCTCGGAATCGTCGACCACTAAATTCATCGGCATCGTCAAGGAGCGTAACTCCGATCAATTCGCTCGCTTTGTCATCGAAGTGGACCCCGCCAACGAAGGCCACGTCACAAGCCTGTCGCTCAACGTCGTTCCGCGGCCCGCGAAATTCGCGCTCCCTCGCATGTCGGAACACGATGCGCTCGCAGCGTTCCGCGACAACCTCGACAAAGAAACCGCAGCCGACCGCTTCTCCGGAGCCGCTCTCGTCGCGAAAAACGGCAAGCCCATCTTCACGTTTGCCTCCGGCATGGCCGACCGCGAAAAGAAAATTCCCAACATGCTCACGACCAAATTCCGCATCGGCTCGATGAACAAAATGTTCACCGCGACAGCCGTTCTGCAACTTGCACAAGCCGGCAAACTGAAACTCACCGATCCACTTGGAAAATATCTCACCGACTATCCGAACAAGAACATCGCCACCAAAGTCACCGTCGAGCAACTTCTCTCGCACACCGGCGGCACTGGTGATTTCTTCGGCCCGGAATTCGACAAACATCGCCTCGAGCTAAAAACGTTCGATGATTATGTAAAACTCTACGGAACGCGCGAACCCAAGTACGAGCCCGGCTCACGCTGGGAATACAGCAACTATGGCTTTCTGTTGCTCGGCCTCGTCGTCGAAAAAGCGAGCGGCGAAGAGTATTACGCCTACGTACGCGAACATATTTACAAACCGGCGGGAATGAACTCCACCGATTCGCTCCCCGAAGACCAAGCTGTTCCAGAACGCTCCGTCGGCTATACAAAGATGGGTAACAGCGCGACGTGGAAACCGAATACCGACACGCTTCCCTATCGCGGCACTTCTGCGGGCGGCGGTTATTCCACCGTTGGCGATCTGCTCGCTTTCGCGACAGCCGTTCAAAATCATAAATTGCTCGACGTCGCGCACACGGAATTGCTCACCACCGGCCATACGCAAATTAATGAAGGCGAAAAATACGCTTATGGCTTCATGGATAAAACGGAAGGCGGCGTCCGTTCTTTCGGTCACGGCGGCGGCGCGCCCGGCATGAATGGCGAGCTGCGAATTTATCCAGCGTCAGGTTACGTAATCGTCGTGCTCGCGAATCTCGATCCGCCGGCCGCCTCGCGCGCCGCCGATTTCGTCGGCAACCGCCTGCCGCAGTAGTCGCCATGAAGTGCGACTATCTGCGACCGCCGCACCAACGCGGCGCGCTCGGCTCGTGCGTTCGCTCAATTGAATCGCGCGACGATCACTGTCATGTCATCGGCCTGCTCGGGAGTGCCCGCCCATTCTTCGGCGGCAGTCATCAGCGACTCGGCCACAACCTTCGGCGGCGATGCCTGCACGTAAACGGCGGCCTGTTGGAGGCGCTTGATTCCAAATTCCTCGCCGTACACATTTTCCGGCTCGACCAATCCGTCGCTGTAGGCCACGAGAATCGCATTGTCTGGAACGTGCACCATTTCTTCGTCGTAGCAGCAATCTTCCACAACGCCGAGAACCATGCCGCCCTTGGTCAGCTGGACCGCCGAATCGCGCGCAATCAGGAATGAAGGCAAGTGTCCCGCGTTGGTGTAGCGCAGCGTGCGCGCTTCGCTGTCGTACACCGCAATGAAAAATGTCGCGAAGCGATCGTCGCCGGTGTTGCGCACAAGATGGCGGTTCAATCGCGCCACCAGTTCCGCGGTGCTGGTCATTTCGCTTCCCGCGGTCAGCATCTGGCTGCGCAGCGCCGCCTGCAAACTCGCCATCAGCAGTGCCGCCGAAATTCCCTTCCCCGAAATGTCCGCGATCGCGATCGCGATGTGCGTCGGGCTCAGCTGAATGAAATCGTAATAATCGCCGCTGACCGATCGCGCCGCCTTGCAGATCGCCTGAATTTCGACGCCGGGCACCTTCGGCACCGCGCGCGGAAAAAGCTGGCTCTGCACTTCGCGTGCGATCGAAATTTCATTTTCCAGCCGCTGGCGCTTTTTCTGTTCTTCGATCAGTCCGCTGATGGATCCCGTCATCAGGTTGAACGATTCGGCCAGCACACCAAGCTGGTCGCGGCGCTCGATGCGCACGCGATGCGTCAGATCGCCGCTCTGCACAAACTGTGTGGCGTGATACAGGTCCGCGATCGCCTTCGTGATTTGCCGCGTCAGCACGACGCCGGTGATAAACGCCGCAATCCAGATCAGCAAAAACACCACGCCAAAAACGACAAACAGCAGCAAATAGAAATCGCGCAGTTCGCCGAGTGTGCTGAACATTCGACCGTTCAGCCGCGTCGGCCGCGCGCTGAACACCGCAAACACCGGATTCGGCTTGCCGACTTCCCCGTTGGGCCCTATCGACGCCGCATCTTCTAGGCGTGATACCACGTTCACCGACGGCTCGAACCAGAAACCAGCTGCCTGCAACACGCGATTCTTCGCCACGATTCTTCCCGCGGTCTCGTACTGCACCTGTGTTCTTCCATCTGGTCCAACCGTTGAATAAATTACGCCGCGCGGCGGACCACCGGGGTATGGCTCGGTAAGATTCAATTGAATCGCGCCAAGATCGGGCGCCACCGTCGCCAGCAATACCGGCGTCATCGGCACGCGCAGCCGCACAATCCGCCGGTCCTGCGTGTCGCCCAGCAATCGCATGCTCACCAGCGTCAACGTGCCGCCCTGTTGCAGCAACCCCGAATAATATCCGCGACCTGGCGTTCCCAGCTTTTGCAGCAGGTTTTGCAATTGCTCCACGTCATTCGAGAAATCGATCGTCAACCCCGGCAACTCCCGGTCGTGTACCGTGTGCGATTCCGCCTCAAGAATGCGCTCCGATTCCTCCTCCGACACTCCCTTCGGCAAAAAGGCATGCGCCGCCGCGATGTGCTGCCCGATGTCGGTCATCATCTCGACGCGCCGGTGCAAATCTTCGTAGAGCAAGAAAGCGCCGAGCTGCGAGTAGAGAAAATTTCCGGCGAGGACGACGAATGTCATGATCAGCAAAATGGGAACGACCGCGATGAACAGGTAGGCGACGATCAGGCGATTGCGCAGGCTCCAGAGCAGGCGGTTGCGGCCCCATGCGATCATGCGTACGACGAGGTAGATCCCCGCGAGCAGCGCCAGGTACTTTACGAAGCTGACCGCGCCGCCGCTGAACGAAGTGAACGTCGCCAGAGTGCCCGCCACGAAAATAACCAGAGCGACGATGTCGAGCCGCGACAGTCGTCGCCAAAAATCCTGGAATAGTGGACGGTCAACGCTCATATTTTTCTGCGAGATTCCGGCCGCACCCACCGGGCACGGGCCAAGAGACTACTCTACCTGAACTCCTGCGGGTGGCCGAATGACTCAGGGTCGAAGTGACTCAAGGTCGAAGTGACTCAAGGTCGAAGTGACTCAACCGCTGTAGCGATCGGCTCCCCTATAGCCGCGTTCGTGTCGCATACCGGAAGCCTTTCGCTCCGCTCGAACCTCCCGTTAAAAATTTGGAGGGCGGGAGGGGCGTGTACCCCCGGGTGTTTTCTAAAGAGTGGGCAAGTGCAATGTTTCGAGCGGCTTGCGGTAGGGCCATTTCAAAGAGTGCGCATGTCGTTCGTTTTGAGTCAGTTGCGACGGCGAAAGATTCGCTTTGGCTTCGCCTGACGCGTGATTCGCGCCAGTTTGGTGAGCATCCGAAGGAATTATGCGCTCCAAGTGGAATGTTTTTTGTATGGATGATGCGCGTCTTTCTGTTGCGAGGCAAATTTGAAGTTGTTATGGAAACGGGCGTCTAAGGTGCGTTCGAATTTATGGAGGGGAAAGGAGGACGGGCACGGCGGTGCCGTGCCCGTACGCGATACGCATTATGTAACCACCGCTACACCGCGTAAGTGCGGCACATCGGGGCGTGGCGGCGCACTGCTGATTACGGAAGTTGTGGGTTGCGGACTTTGCTGTGCTTCACGCTGTAGGTGAAGTAGACGACCAAACCGATCACGAGCCAAATGATGAGCCGCGCCCAATTGGGCCAGCCGAGCTTGTACATCATGTAGCCGTTGAAGAGGATGCCGAGAACTGGGACGACCGGCACCCAGGGGGTGCGGAACGGCCGAGCCTGATCAGGATTTGTATTGCGCAGAACCATGACCGCGATACATACGATGACAAAGGCCAGCAGCGTTCCGATATTCACCATTTTCCCGATGTCGTCGATTGGCGTGACGCTGCCAACAATCGCGGCCAACAGCCCAACCGCGATGGTGTTTTTGTAGGGAGTCCGGAACTTCGGGTGGATGGCGGCGAAGAATTTCTTTGGCAGCAAGCCATCGTTCGCCATGGAGTAGAGCACGCGGGTCTGGCCGAGCAACATCACGAGCATGACGCTGGTGAGTCCAGCGAGAGCGCCAAGCGTGATGATATGAGAAGCGGTCGTGAGGCCACGGTCCATGAAGGCGCGAGCGATCGGCGCTTCAATATTGACTTCTTGCCAGGGAACCATGCCCGTGAGGACACCGGCGACCAGGATGTACAAAACCGTGCAGACCAGCAGCGAAACGATGATGCCGATCGGCAAGTCGCGCTGCGGGTTCTTGGCTTCCTGAGCGGTGGTGGAAACCGCGTCGAAGCCGATATACGCGAAGAATATGTATGCGGCCCCGGCTCCTATGCCGGAAAAACCATAGGGCGCGAAGGTGTGCCAGTCCATGCCCCAATTCGCGGAAGTAATGTAGCGGGAACCAAGGCCAATCACGAAGAGGACGACGGCCACTTTGATCACGACGATCGTCGCGTTAAAGCTGGCGCTCTCTTTGATACCGATACAGAGGATGAAGGTGATCAGCAGCGCGATCACGAAAGCCGGGAGATTGAAGCCGATCTCCATGCCGAATATTTTCGGGGCGTTCATCAGGTCGTGAGCGCGCGCAATGAGTTCGGGCGAGTGGGCGGCGGTGATGCTCAAAACTTTGTCGATGAAGGCCTGGGTGCCGGGAACGAGCGCTGAGTCCGAGGCCTGCGCCATCTGACGCGCCACCATATTTTCGGCGGTGCGCAACGCGGTCCAGTGGTCGTATGCGAGCCACAGAGGCATCTTGATGTTGAAAATTTTGAGCAGCTCGATGAAGTGGTTGGACCAGCCGGAGGAAACCGTGCTGGCGCCCATGGCGTATTCGAGGGTGAGGTCCCAGCCGATGATCCAGGCAAAGATTTCGCCGAGCGTGGCGTACGCGTAGGTGTATGCGCTGCCCGCCAACGGAATCATAGCCGCAAATTCGGCGTAGCACAGCGCGGCAAACGCGCAGCCCAGACCGGAAAGAACGAAAGAGAGCATGAGGCCGGGGCCGGCGTAGTGCGCGCCGAGTCCCGACAAGACGAAAATGCCCGCGCCGATGACCGCTCCCACGCCCAACGCTGTGAGTTGAAACGGGCCGAGCGTGCGCTTCAGGCTGTGTTCGCCTGTTTCCTTCGCCTCTGCCAACAGCGTGCTGATCTGCTTCTTGGCAAACAAACCGGGCATGCAATGTCCTCCGTTGCTACGGCAGTTACCGAATCGATGCCCTTCGTGGGCTTAGACGCGGGCGAAAAACCCGCGATGGAACGCGACAAAAAAGTT
The DNA here is from genome assembly GCA_036493835.1 of Candidatus Acidiferrum sp. GTDB lineage: Bacteria > Acidobacteriota > Terriglobia > Acidiferrales > UBA7541 > Acidiferrum. The sequence continues at coordinate 10,021 of DASXPD010000047.1, forward strand.
ACGTCTTTCCCGGTTTTCCCGCGCGAGACCACAGCAGGTACACCGGAACCCCTAGCAGCACGATCACCAGCCCAGGCCACGCCGTTTGCGTCTTGTAGAGAAGCAGGACGAGCATGATCGCGAGTGCCGACACTATATACAGAGCGGGCACAAAGGGGTAGCCGAAAGCTCGATATGGCCGCTCTAGATCAGGACGCTTGCGACGCAGCACAAAGATGCCTGCGATCGTCAGTGCGTAGAAAATAAGGACGCTAAAGACGACGTAGTCGAGGAGGTCGCTGTAGAGATTGCCGTAGGTAACCGCGCCGGCGGCGGAGACGTGACGCGTGCGCAGCAGGATCAAGATGACGATCCAGACGCACTGATAGATCAGGGCGCTCGCCGGAACGCCTTTCTTGCTGAGCGTGCCGGTGGAGCGGAAGAACAAGCCATCTTTCGCCATGGCGTAGGAAACGCGGGCGCCGGCGAGGATAAGGCCGTTGTTGCAGCCGAACGTGGAGATGATGATGGCGACGGCCATGATCGCGGCTCCCGCGGGTCCGAAGACGGCCTGCAATGCGGCGCTGGCGACACGATCGTCGGGGGCGTTCTGGATCTGGTTGAGCGGCAACGCGCAGAGATAAGCGAGGTTGGCGAGGCAATAAAGCGTAATGACGATGATGGTGCCAAACGCCATCGAAAGCGCAACGTCGCGCTTTGGGTTCTTCACTTCGGCAGCAGTGAAGCCGATGTTGTTCCATGCGTCGGCCGAAAAGAGAGAACCGACCTGCGAGACGCAAAGCGCGACGAGGAGGCCAATGCCGCTCGCAGCCGTGACGGTGGGAACTATGGAACGGAGGAAATTTGCGCCGGGTTCGATGGGTTGGGCGCCGCGGACCGCCCAGAAATGGCCAAAATTGTCGGAGATCGCGGCGGCATTTCGCGCGAAAAAGAGGCAGAGCAAAATCAGTCCGAGCAGCGAGAGCGTTTTGGCGCTGGTGAAAACGTTTTGGATCAGCTTGCCGAGGCGCACGCCCTGCATGTTGAGGAACGTCAGGAAAATCACTATCACTACGCCAACCAACTGTTGCACGGAGAGGCTGATGGCGTATTTCGATCCAAGCGCGATTGGTTGGACCACCCAAGCCGTTCCCGAAATCGATGGGAAAAGCACGCCGAAGTAGCGCGCGAATCCGACAGCGACCGCGGCGATGGTGCCGGTCTGGATGACGAGAAACAGAGTCCAGCCGTAAAGAAATCCCCAAAGGGGCGAATACGCTTCGCGCAGATAAATGTATTGGCCGCCGGCATGGGGAAACAGCGCCGCGAGTTCGCCGTAAGAAAGTGCCGCAGCAATCGTGAGTAGACCGGTGATGATCCAGGTGAGCAGAAGGCCGCCGGGGGAACCGGTCTGGCGCGTGATGTCGGAGGCGACGATGAAAATGCCGGAGCCGATCATCGAGCCGACGACGATCATGGTGCCGTCGAAAAGGCCGATGGCGCGAACGAAACCGGGTTGGGTGGCTGTGACTGGCGGATGAGTCGGGTTTGTTGTGGTGTCCGCCATCCGTATCGTCCTAGGCCGACGCGCTCTGGCGGGATTCGCCGAGCAGGTCGAGGTATTGCTTCGCGCGTGCGGCGCGGTCGGACGCGCTGAGAATATCGCTGATTACGGCGACGGAATCGGCGCCTGCGGCGATGACGGCGGCGGCGTTTTCGAGCTTGATGCCGCCGATGGCGACGATGGGCTTGTCGGTGAGGGCGCGCACTTTGCGAATCAGATCTGTTCCCACGACGGGATCGGGATTTGCTTTGGACGAAGTGGCAAAAATCGGGCCGACGGCGATGTAGTCGGCGGTGCTGGCAGCGGCCGCTTCAAATTGTGCGAGGTTGTGCGTTGAGACTCCGATGATCTTGTCGCCGACGAGCGTGCGGGTTGCGGCGGCGCCGAGATCGTCCTGGCCGACGTGCACGCCGGATGCTTCCGACATGGCGGCAACGTCGGGGCGGTCATTCACGATAAAGGTGATTCCCTGCGGCTGGAGGGACGATGCGAGCTGTCGCGAGACTCTCAGCATGTCACCGGCGGGCGCGTGCTTGTAGCGGTACTGCATCAGGCGCACACCTGCGGCGGCGAGTTCTTGCGCGCAATCCATTGCAGAAACGGTTAGCAAGGTTGCGTCCAGTATCACATAGAGGCGAGGCAGGACAAGGCGCGTCGGCATCGGTCGGTGTGCGAGTGTGCATGATGGGGGCGGGATTTGGCAAGAGAGGGAGGCGAGGATGGTTACGGTCAGAAGATGTATGGATACGAGCGGAAGGACAGACGACGGATCGGTCCGGGCAAGTTGGGGCGCAGCGGTGCTGCGCCCGTACACAATCGGGGCAGACGGATGAAGAATGGGTGGGGTTGAATCTAAACCCCGCGATCTGAGAAGCGATCGCGGCTACAGGGTGGCGTGCAAGTGACTATTTGCCGGTTGGAGCCAGGAGGCGTTCGATGAAGTGGGTGTCGAATTTGCCGGCGGCGAAGTCGGGGTCGGCGAGGATGCGGCGTTGGAGAGGGATGGAGGTTTTGATGCCTTCGATGACGAACATGTCGAGGGCGCGCTTCATGCGGGCGATGGCTTCGGCGCGGTCGCGGCCTTTGACGACGAGTTTGGCGATCATCGAATCGTAGTAGGGCGGGATGACCGCGTCGGCGTAGGCGGCGGAGTCGACACGGACGCCCATGCCGCCGGGCGCCTGGAATGTCGTGATGCGTCCGGCCGACGGAACGAATGTGACGGGATCTTCCGCGTTGATGCGGCATTCGATGGCGTGACCGTTGAAATTGACTTCGCCGACTGCGTCGTCGAGACGCTCTCCGGCGGCGATGCGAATTTGCGCTTTCACAAGATCGACGCCGGTGATGAGCTCGGTAACCGGGTGTTCGACCTGGATGCGCGTGTTCATCTCGATGAAATAGATCGAGCCGTCTTCGTCCATCAGAAATTCGACGGTGCCGGCGTTGGTGTAGCCGATTTTTTCGAGTGCGCGGACGACTTTGGCGCCGAGGTCTTTGCGTTTCTTGGGGTCCATCGCCGGCGATGGAGATTCTTCAAGCAATTTCTGGTGGCGACGCTGGATAGTGCATTCGCGCTCGCCGAGGTGAATCACTTTGCCGTGCGAATCGCCAAGGACCTGAAATTCGATGTGGCGCGGGTGCTCGATGAATTTTTCGGCGTAGACGTCGGGCGAACTGAACGCCTGGCCCGCTTCGTTGCGCGCGGTCTGATACATCGACAGCAATTCTTCGTGTTTGCGCACGATGCGCATGCCGCGGCCGCCGCCGCCCGCGACTGCCTTCAAAATTAATGGATAGCCGATCTTCTCGGCTTCTTTCTCGAGCTGCTCTTCGTTTTCGACGATGCCATCGCTGCCGGGAACCGTGGGCAGGCCGGCCGCTTTTACTTCGCGGCGCGCGCGGTCTTTTTCCCCCATGATCTCGATGACTTCCGCACTCGGACCGATAAAGGTGATTTCGGAGGCTTCGCAAACCTTGGCGAAATTGGAATTCTCTGAAAGAAATCCGTACCCGGGATGAATCGCGTCGACGTTGGTGATTTCGGCGGCGCTGATCACCTGTGGAATGTTGAGATAACTTTCGGCGCTGCGCGGCGGACCGATGCAGACGGCTTCGTCGGCAAAGCGAACGTGCAAGGAGTTGCGATCGGCTTCGGAATACACCGCGACCGTGGCGATGCCAAGTTCCTTGCAGGCGCAGATGACTCGCAGCGCAATTTCGCCGCGGTTGGCAACTAGGATTTTCTGGAACATAGGCAGGCGGGCCGGCTACTTCTTCCGGCTCGGACGTATGCCGAACAGCGGCTGGCCGTATTCGACCGGCTGGCCGTTTTCGACGAAGACGCGCAAGACTTCGCCGCTGGCATCGGATTCGATTTCGTTCATGAGCTTCATGGCTTCGACGATGCAAAGCGTCTGGCCGTTTTCGACAAAGCCGCCGACCTTCACGAAGGGCTCGGCGCCAGGGCTCGGCGCGCCGTAGTAGGTGCCAACGATGGGCGACTTCACGAGATGCAAATCTTCAGAGGCAGACGGCGCAGCGGAGGCGTGAGCGGCCGGCGGCGCAGAAGATCCGGCGTGCGACGCGGATTGCGCTCCGGCGACAATGATTTCAGGAGCGGCATGCGCGCGCGGTGGTGGCGCGGCGGCGTAAACCGGCGCCGCGGACGGCTTCTTGAGCCGGATGCGCACAGCGCCATTTTCAAACTCGAACTCTTCGAGGTTGTGTTCGCTCATGTAGCTGAGCAGTTGCTCGATCTGTTCGAGTTCAGACGCGCCGATCGTTGAACCAGTGTTCGACTTCGAGGACGGTTTGCGTTTCATGCCTTTTCTAGTTTTTCTATTCAGGTTCAGATCTCAATGATATCCCGCGGAGTGCGGGTGAGCACTTCGGATTCGCCCGAGTGTACCGCAACGTCATCCTCGATGCGGATGCCGCCGACACCAGGGATGTAGACTCCCGGCTCGATGGTGATGACGTTCCCGGGCTCCAGCTTATGCTTCTGCCCTTTCGCGACGCGGGGGTCCTCGTGAACTTCGATACCGAGCCCGTGCCCCGTGCTGTGGGTGAAGTAACGGTCAAGCCGGTAACCGGCCAAGACTTGCCGGGCTGCAGCGTCCACTTCCCCGCAGGTCGCGCCCGCTCGCACAGCCGCAACCGCCGCCGTTCGAGCTTCCTGAACCGCTTTGTGCCAGCCGCGAACCTTTGGCGACGCTTTGCCTACGACTACGGTCCGGGTAATGTCGCTGCAATAGTGGGCGAGTATAGCACCCATGTCTAGCACGACCAATTCGTTTTTCCTCAAGCGTTTATCGGTGGGGCGAGCGTGCGGATAAGCGGAGCGTTCGCCGAAAGCGACGATGGTTTCGAAGGCGGGGCCGGAGGCTCCAAGCTGGCGCATCTGGTATTCGATCTCGGCGGCGATCTCGAGTTCGCGAACGCCGGGCTTGAGGAGGGTCAGCGCTTTCGCCATGACTTTGTCGGCGAGAGCGGCTGCGCGGCGCATCACGGCTAATTCTTGTGGGTCTTTGCGGCTGCGGAGACGCTCGACGTAGCCTTCGGCGGGTGTCCAGCGGATGCGGGGACCGGCCGCTTTCTTCATCGCTTGGAGTTGAGCGACGGTCAGATGGCCGGCCGAGAACCCAACGTTCCTACGTCCACGGCCTGCGAGGATCTTTAAAAAGTCACCGACGCTGGCCGACAACGCTCGAACCTGCGGAATGACTCGAACGCCGGGGGCTTCGCGCCGCGCCTGCTCGGTGAATCGCCCGTCGGTGATGAGCGCGGTGCTGTGCGCCGATACAACCAGCGCGCCGGCTTCACCAGTGAACCCGGTGAGGTAATACCAGCTCGCCGGCTGTGTGACCACCAGCGCGGCAAGATCCGCTTCGTCGAGTTGTTTTCGAAGCGCGCGACGGCGCTGGATGAATGGGGTCGTCATAAAAGAATCGAGGAGACCGTAGTCTCCTCGATTTTGCCCTAAATTGTGGCCCTGAATTGAAACTTCTGAATCCGGGTTGAAAGTTATGCCGAAGGAATAATCCGCGGCGTCAGGAAGAAGAGCAACTCGGAGCTGTTCACGCTGGTCGCGTTGCGCTTGAACAGGTTGCCGATCAGCGGCAAGCTGCCGAGGATTGGCACCTGCGTCACGTTGACCTGCGACGAGGTAACGATCACACCGCCGACAACGATCGTGGCACCGTCCGCAACGGTTACTTTGCTTTCGGCGGATTCGGTGTCCAGCGCGGGAACGCCCTGAATGCGCGGGATACCTTGATCGATCTGGGTGTTTTCGACGACCACGTCCATGAACACGGTGCCGTCCGCGGTGATTTGCGGCGTGACAACGAGTTCGAGCACAGCGTCAACATACTGGACGGAGATCGTGTTGTTGATCGTCGTCTGAATTGGAATCTTCACACCTTGCTTAACCGTGGCCTTTTCGTTGTTCTGGGTCACGATGCGCGGCTTCGAGAGCAATTTGCCGACGCCCTTCGATTCCGCGGCGGTGATGAAGAAGTCGAGTGCGAAATTCGGCGAGCGGTTCGAGAAGCCGAAGCCGCTGGTCGGGGCTGCCGCGCCAAGGTTGACATTGAGCGGGAGACCCGAGGTGATGCCGTTACCCGTGGTTTGGCCCGAGCCGATCGTTACCGGGGATGCGGGCACGCCGGCGCCCGTAGTCACACCGCTGCCGCCGACAGCTGGCGAGCCGCTGTAGAGCGAACGGCCGCCGGTGGTCGTGGCTGCGAAGCCGAGTTCCGTACCGATGTCTTGTGCGAAGGCGCGGGTTGCCGCAACGACGCGAGCTTCGATTTCAACCTGCTGCGACTTGCGATCGAGCTGGCGCAGGAGGTTATCGATATTCGGGATGACCGACGGAATGTCATGGATGATGAGCTGATTCGACCGAGCGTCGAACAAGATGTCGCCGCGCGTGGTCAGAAATTTCTTCAGCGTGGGCGCCAGCGATTCGGCCTTGGCGTAGTTGAGCACGCGGGTGACGGTCGTCATTTCCTGCGCATCGTTTTCCGCCTTGCGGACGTCGCGGGCGGTCTCGGCTTCCTTCTTGATGGTGTCGAGCGTGGCGATGCGGAGCACGTTGCCGTGGAGCTGCTTTTCGAGTCCGTTGTTCTGGAGGACGATGTCGAGAGCCTGATCCCAGGGAACTTCATCGAGGACGATCGTCAAGGTGCCCTTGACGTTGGGATCAAGCACGACGTTCAGGCCGCTGATTTCGTGAATCAGGCGGAAGAAGTCGCGCAGATCGACGTCTTTCAGGTTCACCGAGATGGGCTCGCCGGAGTAGCGGCTCGGCACGGCAGCGGTCTGAGGAGCAACCGTTGCCGCGGCGTTGCCGGCTTGCGCGGTCGCTTGCGCCGCCGCTTCCTGCGCGGCGATGGGACGAACCGGTTCATCCTTCCCGCTGCCCTTTTCACTAAACGATGCGAGGACGACTGAGGGCTGGGTCAGTTCGCCAGGCAACGCGAAGCGAGGAGCTCGAGACGGAACTTTTTGGACGGCGCGGACGACATGCGGCATCGAATCGCTGTACTGCAGCGATCGGTGCGGATGAGCAGAGACGGTCGTCGTCGAAACGCTGGAATCAACCGGAGGCTCGGGCTGCAGGTCGAATGCGACGACGACGGCGGGTCCTTCGCGCAAAATCTGGTACGGAGCAGCGGAGGTCAGATCGATGACGATGCGAGCGACGTCGGACCGATACTGGCCGAGACGCACACCGCGCACGGGAGCCGAAACGCCCGGCACCGTGGTCTTCTGGGTCGCAAGCCGCGCGCCGGTAAAGTCGAGCACGAGGCGCTCGGGATTCTGCATCCGCGAAGCGCGAACCTCGAGCGGGCCTTCGCCTTCGACGCGAATACTTTCGCGCTGCGAAGCCTGGGTCACTGCCACGCTGGAGATCACCGAAGCCGTCGCGGACGCGCCGCCCGGCTCCTGCGTCTGTGCGAACGACGGGCTGACTGACAGCGCCGCCGACGCGAGTATCAGGCAGCCAAATCGAAAGGCCGGCCGGTTCATCTTCATTGCTGTTCTCCTGCACTGGCGTAGATTCTTTTTTGAACTTGGCGTTCTACGGGCTTGCCGAACGCGTCCTTGCCCAACTCATGGAACGAAACTCCGTCCATGGCAATCTTGTCGACGCGACCGTCGTAAAGCTGGTCGCCTTCACGCAGGAAGTACGTGCGCGATTGGGGATTCGAGACGACAGCGATCATGCCCGCCGAAGAGCGAACGATCCCGTCGAGGCGCAGCGTGCTGACCTGCAAGCCAGCCTTGCCTGGAGGAAGGTTCTTGCCGGCGTTCTGATCTTTCTGCCGGTTGACGAGCGACTCAAACGGGTCGCGGCGTGAACCCTTGTCGCCTTCGCCGGAAGCCTGTGCCGTGTCGGCGGAAGTGGCGGAAACCGGTTTGACGGTTGCCGCGGCGGTCTTGGGCTTGGCACTGGCCGATTTCGGCTTCGCGGCTTTGGACTTAGACGCAGCCTTGGCTGGCGGATTCGACTGAGCTCCGCCCGCATGGCTGGTCTGCGCCATCAACCCGGGGGCCGCGGCCAGCAAAATCCCTACGATCATTGTGTTTACAGAACGCATGTTTCGCTCATTCCGTTCACGGTTTTCCTGCTGTCGCGAGCTTAGCAGCTCCCGTATCAGCTGGCTTGGTGAAGAAAGTGGTTGCTGTAAATACTCCGGACACCGACGTTCCCGGGCGCAGCGGATATTTCGCGCCCTTCGAACCCTGAGGGTCCTCGAAATCGATATCGCCGACGTTGATGATGCGAGACAGCCGGCTGAGGCGACCGAAGAAATCGAGCAAGTTGAAGTACGGGCCGTCGGCCTGCACTTCGAAAGGCATGTCGTAGTGGTATTCGCGGGCGACAACGGGCTTCGATGTCAGCCGGCGAATCTGCACGTTGGAAGCGGACGCGGCACCCTGCACCAGGCGGATGAACTCGTCTTGCTCTTTATCTTCAGGGACGATGGTCTTCAGCGTCTCGAGTTGCTTGGAGAGCGCGTCCATTTGGGACTTCAGTTCGCCGTAACGCTGGCGATAGACCTGAAGCTGCGTGACTTCCTGATTGAGCGATGAACGCTGCCGGACGGCCTTGTCGACTTCGTCGCGTTCCTGCGCGATCGGTGAGAACGGCAGATAAACTCCGACCACGACGAGCACGACCGTGATGGCCACGGCGAGCAAGCACTGCATGATGACGGACATATCGCGGAGTGGGTTGGCCATATCGTTTACCCTACCTTCGGCCGAGTTGCGCCAGTCAGCGGCGCCGTCGCCGGCGCGCTGGCGGGTTTCGCCGTCGTCGCCGAAGCCGGACTGCCCGGAGGTGTGATTTGGGCGGAAATCTCAAAATTGAATGTCTGAACCGCGGACGTCTTATCGTCCTGCTTGGATTCCTTGATTTCGATGTTCGAGAAGTAGCCCGAACGCTTGAGCGCGGTGATGAAGTTGGCAACGCCATTCACCGAGGCCGAAGAGCCGTCGAGCGTCAAGTTGTTGTCTTTCTTGACCATCGAGGTGAGCCAAAGATTTTCGGTGCGCGAAACGGTGCTGGCGATCTGATCGAGCAATTCCTGGCCGCCAGTGCGATCGCGCTGCAACTGCTCAATCGTGGAAACACGCTGCTGAAGCACGATTTTTTGTTTCTCAAACGCTTCGACCTGCAGCTTCACTTGCTCGAGGTCGGTCTTCTGCGTCTGCAACTGCTTGATCTTGGCGTTTTCCTCGGTCAACTGGTGCTGCCAATTGAAGTAAACGTAGCCGAGGATCAGTGCGCCAAACAGCACGCCGGCGCCGATAAAGAGAGCCGGAAGCGCCGCACCCGTATCGACGGGACGTCGCGACGTCTTGGGTTTCGCTTGTCCGAGAAGATTTATACGGATCATGACTAGTCAAAGCTCCTCAGCGCCAGGCCAACCGCGATGGCAAGCCTCGGACCCATTTCGCGAATCTGGTCGTCGCTGTGCTTGCCTGGGTTTACCAGCACTTTTCGGAACGGATTGAGTTCTTCCACCGGCATCGCAAATTCTTCGCGCAAGAGGTCAACCAGGCCGGGGACACGCGCGGTGCCACCGGCAACGACGATGCGCTGGATGTTCTCGCCGCTGGCGGTCGCGCGGAAAAAGTCGAAGGTCTTCTGAATTTCGAGCGTCAGGATGTCGGAGACGCTGCGCAGAATCTGCTGCTTCTGCTCGTCGGTGACGCTGGGCAGCGTGTCGCCCTTCTTGAGGCGCTCGGCGTCTTCGTAGCTAAGATCGAGTTCCTTCTGCAGCGCGTCGGTAAATTGATTGCCGCCGACGCTGACGTCGCGGGTGAACAGCGGGATGCCGCCGCGGACGATATTGATATTCATGACGCTCGCGCCGATGTTGAGCAGCGCAACCGTCTGGCCCGCATCGGGCTCGTAGTTCACTTCAAAGCAGTTCTGAAGGCCAAACGCATCGATGTCCACGACGACCGGGGTCTTGCCGGCCTGCGCCAGCACGTTCGTATGATTCAGAATTTTGTCTTTCTTGACGGCGACGAGCAGTACGTCCATCTGCGCGTCCATCGATTCCAGCAACTGATAGCTGAGGTTCACGTCCGCGATGTCGAACGGAATGTGCTGGCTGGCCTCGGAAGGAATGCGCTCGTACAACTCTTCTTCGGTCATCAAAGGAAGCGGCACGCGCTTGACGATGACGGAGTGGCCGGAAACGGCAGTCGCAACGTTCTTGGTTTTAATTTTTTCGGTGTCGAAAATCTTGCTGATGGCGTTGGCGACTTGCGGCGCGTCCATGATGGCACCGTCGACCACGGTATCTTGCGCCAATGGCTCCGTGCCGAAGCTGACGAGCTCATAGCCCGCTTTCGTGGACTTCAACTCGACGGCCTTGATCGAGCTTGAGCCAATGTCCAGTCCGACCAGCTGCTTATTTTTTCCGCCAAATAACGACATATTCGCGGCCTCTTTCCCTTTCGCCCCGCTCGACTTACCGGCGCCGTACGTGCGCCTGGCTCATCTTGCGTTCCATCCAGCGGTCCAGGATCGTCTTGCGCAATTTCCAGCGATTGCCCAGCTTGAATGCGGGAATCTCGCCCTCAGTGATGTAACGGTAGAGCGTATCCGGGCTGATCCCCAGATATTGCGACGCCTGCCGCACATTCATGACTTCGCGAGATTCATTCACGAGGATCTCTACCCCAGCAACCATTTGGCGCACCCCTGCCGACGCTGCGAGCTTACGGAGGTGCACCCCGTGAAATTGTTATGACATCCGGGGTCTGTGAGGGTCAAAGAGTATTTGTGCGCGAGTTGTCCTATGTATATGGGTTCTCTCCGTCTTTTGTTGGGTATTTATGGTATGCCCCACTATATCTAGCGTAGCCCCCTTCTCAGTACCACCGTATATTGAATTTTCCATCGACTTTTGCCTGTTCGCCGGACCAGTAATTGATTCGGCTCAAACGACCCTCGCACTCGACCGCCACGGCTCGCACTTCCGACATCGCTCGGCGATTTTTCCAGCTTGCTCGCCGGCCAATTCCAGGAATTCGAAGCCTTAGAGCATGCCCAGTTTGTGGCGCACGACGGCTGCTATGGTGACTCCTGTAACTGGCTGTAAACGCACGACATCGCCGGGCGTCAGCGCTCCTTGAATCATCGCGGACATGCCGCTTTGGCTGATTTCTACGCTGACGCCATCGAGGCACGCGCCGTCCGGGCGGCAGACCTTCATCGGCTCGCTGAAACGGTAGCGAAGATGGGTCCTGCGGTCGGCCAAATCGGCGTTTTTTGTGCGCTCTGAAGACCCACTGCGAGGTTGTTGCGGCGCTTCGACATTTTGCCGATCGAATGGCTTGCTCACACGGACCTCAACGTCCGTATCGGCAATCAATTGGGCGGCTTGAATGAGGAATTACTAAAGTGGGTTTAGGTCAATGCGCTACGACTGTCGTCAAATCCCGAGCGTCTTCCAGATCGATTCGACCTTCGCCTTGGTCTTTGCATCCATGAGGATTTCGTCCGGCCACGGTCGCGTAAACCCTTCGCTGGGCCATTTGCGCGTGGCGTCGACGCCCATCTTGGAGCCGAAGTCCTGCATGCGCTGCGCGTGATCGAGGGTGTCGACCGGGCCGAGAGAAAATTGCACATCGCGCTCGGGGTCGAGTGCACACAACGCTTTCCACACGACTTCGCGATAGTCGTGCACATTCACATCGTGATCGACGACGACAATCACTTTGGTGAACATCGCCTGACCGAGCGACCAAATCGCGTTCATGATTTTGCGCGCGTGGCCCGGATACGATTTGCGAATCGCCACGATCATTAGATTGTGGAAGATGCCTTCGGCGGGCATCGCCACGTCGACAATTTCGGGATACTGCATTTTCATCACGGGGAGAAAAACGCGCTCGACGGCGTAGCCCATGTAGAAATCTTCTTGCGGAGGCGGGCCGACAACTGTCGTCAGATAGATCGGATCTTTTTTGTGCGTGATGCATTCGACGTGAAAGACCGGGTACTCCCCTTCGAGCGAATAAAATCCGGTGTGATCGCCGAACGGTCCTTCGGTGCGCATCTCATTGAGCGATACGTAACCTTCCAAAACGATCTCGGCGTTCGCGGGAACTTCGAGGTCGTTGGTTTCGCACTTCACCATTTCGACGGGATCGCGCCGCAGGAATCCCGCGAACATCATTTCATCGAGATCGGGCGGAATCGGCAGCATTCCGGCGAGCGACGTCGCCGGATCGGCGCCAATCGCAACGGACACGGGAATTTTCCCATCGGGATTTGCGGCGCGCGCACGGCGGAAATGTTCGGCGCCGTGTTTTTGCGTCTGCCAGTGCATCCCGGTCGTATTTTCGTCGTAGACCTGCATGCGATACATGCCGACGTTGCGCTTTCCTGTTTCGGGATTGCGCGTAAACACGAGTGGAAACGTGATGAAGCGGCCGCCGTCCTGTGGCCAGCATTTCAAAATCGGAAAATCGAGCAGGTTCACGTCGCGGCCGGTACGGATCACGTCTTTGCAGTCGCCGTTTTTAACGTTCTTGGGAAAGAACGAGCCGAGTTCCGCGAGTTTCGGCAACATTTTGATTTTGTCGAAGAGCCCTTGCGGCGTTTCCATCGCCAGAAAACCACGGATGCGGTCCGCGACGTCTTCCAGACGATCGACTTCGAAGGCGAGTTCCATGCGACGGACACTGCCGAAAGTATTGACGAGCAGCGGAACCTTGGAGCCTTTCGGCTTTTCAAAGAACAACGCCGGACCGACGCTGTTCGCCTTGCGATTGGAGTCGCGAGCGATGCGCTGCGTGATTTCGGTGATCTCGAGGATCGGGTCGACTTCGGCGCGCACGCGCTGAAGCTCGCCCTCTTTCTCGAGCTTTCGTACAAAGTCACGCAAATCGCGATACGCCACTCGCTCCTCCACGGAGACACACCAACACCGAATTGAAAACTCTAGCACGAACCCGCGGGGCGAAGCTTTGCTCGCCGCTCTTGCTGCGCGTCGCGTCCGAAATAATAGCTAACCACCGTTACTAGGACCGCATCCAAGCCGCAGCCAGCAACTTCACGCGAGGACTGAAAATATGCCGAAGATGAAAATTGCAGTCGTCCCCAAACCCGGCGCCGATTTCGTAGTTGAAGAGCGCGAAATTCCCACGCCCGGACCGGGCCAGGTTCGAATCAAGGTGAGCGCGTGCGGCGTGTGCGCCAGCGATCACTTCGTCAAGGAAGGCCTGGTGCCTTGGATCCAATACCCGCGTTCACCCGGCCACGAAGTCGCCGGCGTGATCGATGAAGTCGGATCGGGAGTCACCGCGTGGAAAAAAGGACAGAAGGTCGGAGTCGGCTGGCACGGCGGCCACGACTTCACATGCATCAATTGCCGCCGCGGAGATTTCATCAACTGCGTCAACGAAAAGTGGGCCGGCGTTCATTACGACGGCGGCTATGCGGAATATATGGTCGCGCCGTGGGAAGCGGTCGCCGCGATACCGGACGCGCTCGATCCCGCGGAAGCCGCTCCGCTGCTCTGCGCCGGCATCACAACGTTCAACGGGCTGCGCCGCAGTGGCGCGATTCCAGGTGATCTCGTCGCAGTTTTAGGCGTCGGCGGACTTGGCCATCTCGGCGTTCAGTTCGCAAATAAGTTCGGATACAAGACCGTCGCTATCAGCCGTGGCAAAGAAAGTGAAGCACTCGCCAAAAAGCTTGGAGCCCACGTTTACCTCGACAGTTCAGCGGTGGACGCCGCGGCCGAGTTGAAGAAATTAGGTGGTGCTCGAGTGATTCTCTCGACCGCTCCCAGCGGCAAAGCGATGACCGCGCTTGTCGATGGACTCGGCGCCAACGGAAAGATGCTGGTGATCGGCGCGGGCCCCGACCCAATTTCGGTAACCGCCGCCCAAGTAATCTTCGGCAACAAGTCCGTTCAAGGTTGGGCCTCTGGAACAGCTCCCGATTCGGAAGACACTCTTCGCTTCTCGGAATACACCGGCGTACGGGCGATGATCGAAAAATTCCCGCTCGATAAAGTCAACGACGCGTGGGCGCGCATGGTTAGCGGCAAGGCGCAATTCCGCGTTGTGTTGACGATGTAGTTTGGATTTTCGCGGTGTGCGTTTCGGCGTTGGACAGAGCAATTTCCGTGCGCCGCAGTTTTGGCGCATCGCAGATTTGACGCGGCGAAGTTTCAGCGGCGCGCGTTGGTGTCTGCCGGCGGAAGAAATCGCTCCAAAGGAACGGTCACGCTTCCCGTCAGTCCGCTCGCGGCGTCGCGCACGACGACGCGTAGTGATCTTGCCGACGGCTCGATGGTGAGCGGCGCGGAGAGCTCGTGGCCGCGGTCCAACGCTCTTTGATATTCCTCGGGTTTGAAATCCATGTTGTACGTCAATGGTTGGATGGCTACGACTTTTTCGGCATCATCCAGCTGAGTAAAAACCGCGTCGACGCTCGCTTTGCGATTGCCGTCGACGACATCAAATCTCAGATCGCGCGTTTCCACGCCGACGCGCAGATCGAGTTTCCGCGTCGCGGGAAAAATTCGCTCGATCTTCGCGGTGATTCCCAAACCGGTCGCGTCCACCGGACTCCACGTCGCGTTCCGCAACGCGTCTTGCGTCTCAACCGCCGTGCGCAAAGGATCGGCCACCGCAAAGTAACCCTTCCGGTAGCGCAGCGTGGCGCGAGTTTTTTTCACACGCAGTTCGAGCGTGTGATATTCGCCGGTCCATTTTCCGTTGTCCGGGTAGTAGCCGATTTCGTAGGTGCGTCGCGAATCCGACAGCGTGCGCTGAATCGCACCCTTGAAATCGTTGGTATTGAAAAATGCGCGCCCGCCTGTGCTTTTCGCGAGTTTGACCATCGTCGATTGCTCGCTCTGGCCCACGCCGGTGTCGATTGCCGGCCTGCTTGCGCTGAAAGGGTGGGCGCTGCTCGTGTCGAATTCTGCGTTGGTCAGAATCCCGCGCGCATCCACCGGATAAATCGCCAGGTTCGATTGATTCAAGGAGCGCGCCACGCGTTCGAGTTGCGGCGTGAAATTTTGCGATTTCCTGTCGACCGGCGAATGATCGCTGCTGTCCAGCAAGATGGAACTCGGAAAAGCTCCCGAAACCCAGATGAGACTCTTGCGTCCGGGAATGCCGGACACGTGATTCGCGATGGCCTCGATCGCGTCGGTCGTAATCTTCACGCGATTCACATCGGCGACATCGGCCTGCTTCGAAATCATGACGTTCAGCATGTTCGCCAAGTGCCCCGCGCCTTTGAAGTCCGGGATTCCCATATCCGACGCGGTGAACGTTGTTCGGGTGGCGTTGGTCTTCAGCAGCGACGGCGAAGTTTGTAATTGCTCGATCGCTTGCAACAGGACTTTCGAGTCTTCGGTGAATTCGTGGATGACGTTGAGCCGCGTCGTGAGCAAATAAATCGCTACGCGATCCTGCGGCTGCAACTCGCGAAGGAAAGCGAGGACTTGCGTTCGCGCGTAGGCTTGGTCGGAGAACGAAGTGTTGAGTGCGTCCAGAAGAATGACGGCGACGCTGCCGGTGCGCTCGTTCGCGCGAGGCAGGCGATTTCCAAACACGTTTGGAGCCGGCGCATTTTTGCCGTCAGTCGCGCCCGCGTCGGACGTTGTTGGCGTTGCCGGAGGCGTCTCGCCTTCGCTTGAAAACAGCGCGATCTTCTGCGGCTTCCCATTGTCGAGCAAAATGAAATCTTCGCGCTGAAGATCTTCGATCGGCTGGCCTTTTTTATCCTGGACGATGACATTGAGTTGCACGAGGCGCGTCTCGGCGCGCAATACAGCTTGAGGATTTGTTTTTGGCTCCGCCGAACGATTCGCGTCGGGAGACTGACTGGAGGCCGGGGTCGAGGTGGAACTCGACGATGGGGTCGACACCGGGCTGGAGCTACTGCTCGGTTCCTGAGCCTTCGCGAAACACACGAGCGTAAGGCCGATAATAAGCGTTAAGGATCGCCGTCCTGGAAATGGCACACGCATACACCGCGTTAGACTCACCGGTTCATCGGTCGTTAGCACGAGACATTTCTTTGACAACTCTGGTAGCGCTAGTGCCCCGCGCGTGCGAACACTTCCTTCAACAATGAGGTGGTTCTTGCAGCGGGATTGGTGCGAATTTGCTTTTCTTGTTCGGCGAGCTCGTAGAACAGGCCATCGAGGGCTTTCGAGACGACGTAGTGATCGATGTCGAGGCTCTTGCTGCTTGCGAATGGGATGTTCTTGTACTGCTCGGTCAGGGCGTCGTACTGCTTCACGACACCGTTTTCGCCCATCGTCTTTTTCACGACCGGTGTGAACGCGTCGGTCAGGTGGCCCGTCGTTTTTTCTTTGAAGTATTCGGTGGCCGCAGTGTTGTTGCCCGACAAGATTTTCTTTGCGTCTTCAAAGCTCATCGCAAGAATGGCGTCGATGAAAATTTTTCTGGCTGCGGGAGCAGCAGCTTCAGCCGAACGATTCATGCTGAGAATAAATTCATCGATCTTCGGACCGAACCCGATCGCACGCATTCCGCTCTCCAGCGGCTTCAAATCCTTCGGCATCACAATCTTGATGGCTTCGTTGCTGAAATATCCGTTCGGCTTGCCGACGATTTTGACAGCGTTTTCCGAACCGACCTGAAGCGCTTGCTTCAAACCGGAAGCAACTTTCGACTCACTCAAACCACTCGCGTTGATACCAACTCGCTTTTCGAGTTCGTCGAGTTGCGCACGCGCGGGCACGGAAAACAAAAACACCAATACGGTCACGATAAGTAATCGCATCATTTCCGTTCCTCCAATCTAGCGCTCGCGATCCAGTCGAAATGCGGCGGCTTGATAGTCGCCTTTCAGCATGAGGTTGAGGCCGTGGTGCATCCACCAATCGCCGGAGGCGGATTCCGGCGCGCCGGACAAGAGTTTGCCTTCGATCGCGGTGAGTTTGTATTTCGCGTTCGGGTCGAGACCCTGGAGTTGCAACAGTGGGAAGAGGCGGCCTTGTTTGGTTGCGACGGTGAATGCGAAGACGACGGATTGCGATTTGTCGGGCGAGACGGTTTGCGTCGAGGAAAATTCGCTGTCGTCGCGCGGGCTGACGAGGCGATACAAATCACCCTGCACGACTGTCTTTTGCACTTCGTGATAGGCGGTGATAAGCCGCTTCGCGGTGGCGAAATCTGCTTCGCTCCATTTATTGAGGTTGTCGCCGATGCCGAGCGAGCCTTGCATCGAGCTCAGCATGCGATATGCGAGCGTCGCGTTGCGGCCGTTGAGCCAATGCGGCGATGCGGTGACCCACGCCATCATGATTTGCGGCGTGTAGGCGTATGTAAAGCCATCCTGCATCGAAAGGCGATCGAAAGGATCGGTGTTGTCGGACGGCCAGACTTCATCAGTGTAGCGAAGAATGCCGAGATCGACGCGGCCGCCGCCACCCGAGCACGATTCGATTTCGATTTTCGGATGCTTTTTGCGGAGTTCGGAAAGAACCCAATAAAGGTTGCGGGTGAATTCGACGTAGACCTTCTTTTGTTCATCGCCCGGAAGTGCGTCCCATCCGGGTTCGGACCAGTTGCGGTTGTAATCCCACTTTAAGAACGCGATGTCGTTTTCGGTGAGCAGCTTGTCGAGAAATCCGAAGACATAATCGCGTACGTCGGGACGCGCAAGATTGAGGACAAGCTGATTGCGCGATTCGGAGCGCGGGCGTCCGGGGAAATTCAAAACCCAATCGGGATGTTTGCGGTAGAGTTCGGAATCGGGATTGATCATTTCCGGCTCGACCCAAAGTCCGAAATCCATTTTCAGCGAGTGCACTTTGTCGATGAGCGGCTTGAGCCCGTTCGGGAATTTTTCTTTGTTCACGTACCAATCGCCGAGGCCGGCGTGGTCGTCTTTGCGCTGGCCGAACCAGCCGTCGTCCATGACGAAGCGATCGACGCCGATGCCAGCGGCTTTTTCGGCGAGCGCTTCCTGGCCAGCGCCATCGACACTGAATTCGGTTGCTTCCCAGGAGTTGTAAATCACCGGGCGCGGCTTCGGACTTGGAGCTTGCGGAAGAATATGTTGCAGCTCGAATTTGTGCAGGATGCGCGACGCTCCGCCGAGGCCGTGATTGGAGTAGCCGCCGTAGAAAATCGGCGTTTCGAGTTTGTCGCCGGGATCGAGTTTGTAACCAAAATCGAACGGATTGAAGCCGCCGGTGACGCGCACGGATTCGAGTTGCGTTTTTTCGATGGTGAAGCGCCACGAGCCTGACCACGCCAGCGCGCCGAACCAGACTTCGCCGTGCTCTTCGCCCGCAGAGAGCGGCCCGTTCGATTTCTGACTGTCGTCGCGGGAGATCGCAAACCACGGGTTGGCCTGATGCCCTGTCGAGCCACGGCGGCTTTCGATCACGCGCTCGCCGCCTTGAATTGGTTCCTGGTTGAGCGTCCATTCGGCGCCCCAGCGGCCGGTGAGATAGCTCAGCGTGTAGCGCGCGGGCGCAAGCGTCCATTGCGCTGCAGCAGCTTGCTCGATGACGACCGCGGACTTGTCGCGATTTTCGATCACGGCGGAGCGAGCGAGAATGCCACTGTCTGTGTCCATGGCGTAACGCAGCGTGACGAAAACATCGCGCGAGATGTCTTTCATCAGGACTTCGTATGCGCCGGCAGTCGATTTGCTGCTGACGTAATGGAGGACGAGGTCACGGTTGCCATCGGCAAACGTGACTTTGAGCGCGGCCTCAGTGAAAAGTCCGGCGCCCCAGCTGGCGTATTCCTGCGGCGTGGTTGTCGCGGGCGAATCGAAGGAAGCCATTTCGGGGAGCGAGTGGGCAGCAGCGACTTTGTCACCCTGCGCGAGCTTTCCGCCCCAATACAGCGCCTGCAATTCCCCCCGCTCGTTGACGCCGAAAACGTAGGTCGTGTCGCCGCCATCGAGCCGAAACATCTGTCCGACTCCAGCCGGTTCCGCCTGTGACGGCGTGCCGCCAAGGAGGGCGATGAGCGTTGCTGCCAAAATTGCGAATCCGACGGGGGCGTAGGGGCTATTTTTCATGGCGCGGTCATCCTAGCACCCGCCTGCCGGTGTGTCTCCTCGCGACGGTTCTGAAAATGAGGTGCCACCCACCCATGTTTTGTGAAGAGTGAATAAGTCCTGCCATTAGAAAGGTTTGCAAGAGGGTCATTTTCAAGAGTGCGGAAGGCATTTGGAATGAGAGGATTACGGACGACCATGAGTCGAATGATTGTAAGTTTGGGGGTTGAGACGGGCGGCCGGAAGGGTTTGAGCGCGGATACACGACGGATGCTAACATAGAATTGGTACTAAGTCAATAGGTATTTATGTGGTTAGCATTCGAATGAGAGTGGCGGGTCGTCGTTACGGTGCCGGTGAGGGGGGAGTCTAAACCCGCATCCGCTGAATACGGAGGGTGCGGCACCCGGGGGCAGCTTCGGGGGGAAGGGTCGTCGATGGGGTTTCATTTAAACCCCGCGATCTGGGGAACGATCGCGGCTACAGGGTGGCGAATTCGAATGTGGGTGGTGCTGGTAGTATTCTGAGAAGGATATGAAACGGGTTTATTTCGATCACAACGCGACGACGGCGGTTGAGCCTGGAGTGCTCGACGCCATGCTTCCCTATTTTTCGGGGGAGTTTGGGAATGCGTCGTCGATCCATGCGTTTGGGCAGAAGGCGCGGGCGGCGGTGGAGACGGCACGGGAGCAGGTGGCGGGGCTGATTGCGGCGCGGGCGCAGGAGATTGTGTTTGCGAGCGGGGGGACGGAGGCGGACAACCACGCGATTTTTGGGGTGGTGCGGGCGGCTGCGGAAAAGAGTGCGGCTGGGTTTGTGGGCAAGGCGGATGCAGGCGCGGACCATGGATTGAACGCAAAGGCACATGTGATCGCTACTGCGATTGAGCATGAGGCGGTGCTTAACGCTTGCCAGGCGCTTGAGAAGGAGGGCGTTGAGGTCACTTACGTTGACGTCGATCGCGCGGGACGCGTGGAGCCAGAATCGATCCGGAAGGCGCTGCGAGCGGAGACTTTGCTGATCACAGTGATGCACGCGAACAATGAGCTTGGGACTGTGCAGTCGCTGGAAGAGATTGGAAGAATCGCGGCGGAAGCTGACGTTTATTTTCATACGGATGCGGTGCAGTCAGCGGGGAAAATTGCGATTGATGTTGGGGCGTTGAAGCTCGATTTGCTTTCGATCTCGGGGCACAAAATGTATGCGCCGAAGGGGGTTGGGGCGCTTTATGTGCGCGGTGGTACGCGCGTTCAGCAGTTGATGTATGGCGGGCATCATCAGCGCGGGTTCCGTCCTGGCACCGAAAATGTTGCCGCTATCGTCGGATTGGGTAAGGCGGCGGAGATTGCGCGCGGGACGCTCGCTCCCGACTCGGTGCGCGTTGGCAAGCTTCGCGACGAACTTGAGCGGGGATTGCTGGAGCGCGTGCCGAACGCTTGCGTGAACGGTGGAGGCGCGGCGCGGACGCCGAATACGACGAATATTCGATTTGCGGGGATTGATGGCGAGGCGCTGGTGATTGCGCTGGATTTGAAAGGGTTGGCTTGCTCGACGGGGGCGGCGTGCTCTTCGGGAGCGGTCGAGCCATCGCATGTGCTGACGGCGATTGGGCTGAGTGCTGCGGATGCTCGGTCGAGCCTGCGCTTTAGTTTGGGTCGCCATACGACCGAGGCAGAAATTGCGTTCGCGCTCGGAGTGATCCCTGCAGTTGTCACCAAACTCCGCGAACTCTCCCCTGTGTACGGCAAAGAAGCGAGCGCTCGCTAAATCCGCTAAAATAGAGACTGCATGACGACGGAAAGCCAATTCGAGACGTTGCCGACTGACGTGGCGGAGCCGCGGGCGGGACTTGTTGCGATCGCGATGTCGGGGGGCGTGGACAGTTCGACGGTGGCGGCGCTGCTGCAGGAGCAGGCGCGGCCGGTGATTGGGTTGACGATGCAGCTGTGGAATCAGCGGCGGCTGCCGCAGTTGCAAGGTGATGGGCCGGCGCAGCATCGATGTTGCTCGCTGGATGATGTTTACGATGCGAAGCGCGTGGCGCAGCATCTGAATTTTCCGCACTATGTGGTGAATTTCGAGCAGCAGTTTGAAGTGCGGGTGATTCGTCCGTTCGTGGATCAATATTTGTCGGGGCGGACGCCGATCGCTTGTACGAACTGCAATACGGATGTGAAGTTTGAGCCGCTGTTGCGGATGGCGCGGCAGATTGGTGCGGAGCGGCTGGCGACGGGACATTACGCGCGGATTCGGCGGAACAATTCCACCGGGGCGCTCGGACGCTGGGAATTGTTGCGGGCGAGGGATGAGTCGAAGGATCAATCTTACTTTTTGTGGGGATTGACGCAGGAGCAGTTGTCGAAGAGCGAGTTCCCTCTCGGCGAGTTGACCAAGGACGAGGTGCGCGCGGCGGCGCGGCGCGTGAATCTGCCGGTGGCGGAAAAGCCGGAAAGCATGGAGCTTTGCTTTGTGCCGAACGGGAATTATGTGCAGTTTATCGAGGCGTATTCGCTGGAGCGCGGGACGCCTTTGTCGAATGCGAGCGGCGAGATTGTGAATGAAGACGGCGATGTCGTTGGGCGGCACAACGGCGTGCATAACTTTACGATTGGGCAGCGCAAGGGTTTGGGATTTGCGGCGGGCAAGCCGTACTACGTGCTGTCGATCGATCGGGAGAAGAATCGCGTTGTGGTTGGAGATGATGAGTCGCTGCGGGCGACGGTTTGCGAAGTTGAGGGAGTGAATTGGATTTCGATTGAGCGGCCGGTGGCGGCGGTGCGGGCGGCGGTGAAGATTCGGCATAAGCATGCGGCGGCGATGGCGACGGTTGAGGCGGTTGGCGAAGATCGGGCGCGGGTCACGTTTGATGAGGCGCAGAGGGCGATCACTTCGGGGCAGGGCGCGGTGTTTTATGATGGGGAGCGGGTGCTGGGCGGCGGGTGGATCGAGTGCTGCGGGAAGAAGTGACGACGGATGATTTTTCGATTGGGATCGCGCTGACGTCCTTCGCTTCGCTCAGGATGACAGGCTTCGGAAAATTGCGAGAAGACGGACGCTGGAAGGCCTAAGTTTTAGTTTCCTAATCAGATGAAGAGTTCTTCGCCGTCTTCGATGTCGGCTTCTTCGGCGCTGCGGCGGTTGCCGCGACGGGAGCGCAAGAAGTCGAGTCCGATTTTGATACCGCTGATGATCGCTGATGCTTTCTGCATCGGCTTCCAGACACCACGCTTGAATTGAGTGCCGGCTTCTTCGACGGTTTCGAGAGCGCCGGTGAGGATTCGGTCGGCGGTGACAAGCTGGCCGCGGAGGCGGTCGGTGGCTTCACTGACGACGCGATCGAGCTTTTGTGCCTGGCCGCGCGCGAGATAGACGACGTGAGCGGCGTCGGCAACCATTTCGGTGATTTTAGGTTGCGTGTCGTCGAGCAAGATTTGAACGCGCGTGAGAATCGGACCGACGCGCGAGTGGAGGTCGGTGGTGAGTTTGTCGACGCGCTCGACGGTTTTGCGCATCTGGACAAACATCATGGCGAGCATGGCGGCCTGAAAGACGATGGCCACCGATGCGATTATGACCGATACGACGACCCAGGTTTCCATTCCTGCCTCACCCACGCTAAAGAGGACCCTGTGCTGCCCTGCGTTGCTTAATGCAAATGCGGGAGGCGCTTCCCCGCCCCAAGTGACTGCTGCTCGACTGCTGAGATTCTGCTTGGACGTTACGCCGGGCGGAGTTAACCCCGCCCCTACAAACTCACGACCGAGCGAACCGCTCCGGTAATCCCCAACAAGCTTAGACGCCCGAGCGATCGATTACGACTTGGATTCGCGGAGGTATGCTTCGCGGCCGGCTTCTACGGCGGCGGAGATCGAATCGCGCTTGCCCTTGGCTACGTCCTTGCCGCGCTCGACCAATTCGTCGGCACGCTCGCGGAGTTCGCGGGCCTTGCGCTGCGCGTAGTCGCGCCCTTCGTCGGCTTTCTTGTTGAGATAGTCGCGGGTTTCTTCGCCCGACTTTGGGGCAAAGAGGACTCCGACCAAAGCACCGATGCCGAGACCTACGAGGAAAAAGCTGACTTTGGAACCGACGTTGTCCGCCATAGGAACTGCCTCCTGAAAAAAATTAGCACGAGGGATTTGTGGGTGCAATACGAGCTAACCGGTATGTGTGCTGGGAGTAGGTTATTAGTGAGGAGGAGAGGCGGGAGGGTGACGAGCTTGGAGAAGCGCAGAAACGGAGCAAATGCGGATCGAGCCAAGTGTTGAGGTTCGGGCAAGCTGGGGCGCAGCAGTGCTGCGCCCGTACATGGTGGCGAGCGGATCGAGAGAGGTCGTGATGACGCCGGGCGGAGTAAGCCCCGCCCCTACAAGGAAGAGCGACCATACGCGTTCAGCCAGCTTGGGGTGGGGCGGATTGGTTGGAGTCGAGGTGGGCTAGGACTTTTTCGGCGGATTTGCGGGAGATGACTTTGGAGAGGGCGTCGATGCCGGCGCGCTGGAGGTTGGCGATGCTGCCGAATTCGCGGAGGAGTTTGCGGGCGGTGGCGGGGCCCACGCCGGGGACGTCGCTGAGGGCGGTCTTAGTCTGGCGCTTGCCGCGGCGGAGGCGGTGGAAGGTGACGGCGAAGCGGTGGGTTTCGTCGCGGATCTGCTGGATCAGGTGGAGAACAGGGTTGTGCCGGTCGAGCTTGATGGGCTCGTTTTCTTGGCCGTAGAAGTAGAGGATTTCTTCCTTTTTGGCGATGCTGGCGAGGGGCTGATTGATGATGGCGAGGGATTCTAGGGCTTCGGCAGCGGCATGGAGCTGGCCGATGCCGCCGTCGATGAGGATGAGGCTGGGGAGCGGCTTGTTTTCCTCGAGGACGCGTTTGTAGCGGCGGGTGACGGCTTCGCGCATGGAGGCGAAGTCGTCGTTTTGGGTGTAGGCGGGGCGGGAGTTGATGGGGATGACGCGGGCGAGGGGAATGGTTACCTCTGGCACGGCGGGCAAGGCTGGTTCCGGGGTGTTCGAAACAACCGCAGCGTCAGTGACATCCGCACTCTCGGAAATTGAAATCGTCTCGACGGATCCTTCTTCTTCGGCGTGCGACTCGGCGATCAGCACAGTGTCTGGCTCGGGGGCGAGGGGCTTGGGCTTGTCGATTACGGGTTCGGGGATGGGGCGGCCGGCGAAATCGCCGCGAATGATGAATTTGCGGTAGTCGGACTTTTTCATGCGGCCGTTTTCCCAGACGACCATGCTGGCGACGGTGTCGCTGCCTTGAATATGGGAGATGTCGAAGCTTTCGATGCGACGCGGTTCTTCGAGGAGGTTGAGGGCGTTTTGTACGGCTTCGCCGATCATTTTGGAGGTCGGCTTGAGGACGCGGAAGCGCTGTTCGAACGCGTGCTTGGCGTTGCTGGAGACGAGATCGAGGAACGCGCGCTTGCTGCCGCGCTGCGGCGTGAAGATTTCGACTTTGTGGCCGGCGCGATCGGTGAGCGTTTCTTCGAGGAGTTCGCGATCTTCGAACTCCATGGGGACGTGGATGGCTTTCGGAAGATAGGCGGCGTCGAGATAAAGCTGTTTGAGGAGCGAGGGGACGAATTCGTTGGCGTCGAATTCGTCGAGATCTTCCCAGAAAAATTCGCGGCGATCGACGACGCGGCCGCCGCGCAAGTGGAAGAGATTGGCGGCGACAAGCGGGGCTTCGGCGTAGTAGGCGAGGACGTCGGTGTCGTCGCCTTGGGCGGCGGCGATGCGTTGGCGCTCTTCGATGTCTTCGAGCGTGCGAAGGAGATCTCGATAGGCGGCGGCTTGTTCAAAGAGTTCTTTTTCGGCGGCGGCGGACATGCGCTCTTCGAGCGATTTGATGAGGTCGCCACGCTTGCCGTCGAGGAAGAGGCGAACGTCGCGAACAGACTCGGAGTAGGCGTCGTCGGCTGCGAGACCGGAGACGCAGGGGCCGTGGCAGCGCTTGATGTAGTACTGCAAACAGGGGCGCGGATGATCGCGGGTGAGATCGACGTTGCAGCTGGGGATCATGAAGCGCTTGTGGACGAAGCTGAGGATGCGGCGCGCGAGATTGGCGGGGAAATAGGGGCCGAAGTAGGCGGCGCCGTCTTTTTTAACTTTACGCGTGAAGTAGACGCGCGGATATTTTTCGTTGAGCGTGAGCTTGATGTAGGGATAGGTTTTGTCGTCGACGAGGCGGATGTTGAATTTTGGTTGGTAGCGCTTGATGAGATTGTTTTCGAGGGCGAGGGCTTCGCGGGGATTGTCGAGAACAATGGTGTCGAGATCGGCGATTTCGCGGGCGAGCGAGCCGGTTTTGAGGTCGATCCAGCGAGATTCGAGGAAGTAGGAGCGGACGCGGGTGCGGAGGGACGTGGCTTTGCCGACGTAGAGAACGGTGCCGGCGGCGTCTTTGAAGAGGTAGACGCCCGGACTGTCTGGGAGGAGCGCGGCTTTTTCGCGGGGTTCCATGGCGCGGATTTATGACGATCCGGTTTAACAGCAGCGGCGCGGCACATTACTATGATAGCGCGGTCATATGAATGGTGCTGCGACGGCTAAGGATACGTGTGCCGCGCAGAGGAGAGTTGAACGTGACGTCGGAGCGGGTGAGGATTCGGCAGGTCAGGACTTTGTCGGACGATTGGTATGTGCTGAAGAAAACGACATTTGATTTCTTGCGCAGCGACGGCACCTGGCAGACGCAGAACCGCGAAACATATGACCGAGGCAATGGCGCGACGATTTTGCTCTACAACAGGGAATACAAGACGGTGGTTTTGATCCGGCAATTCCGCTTCCCTGCTTACGTGAATGGGCTGGCGGATGGAATGTTGATTGAAGCGTGCGGCGGGCTTCTCGACAAGGCCGATCCGGAAGCGTGCATCAAGAAAGAGGCGGAGGAAGAGGCCGGATTTGTGGTGCACAATCCGCGAAAAGTATTTGAGGCATATATGAGCCCGGGATCGGTCACGGAGAGACTGTATTTCTTTGTGGCCGAGTACGAACGCGGGCATCGTATTTCGGCCGGCGGAGGAGACGAAACCGAAGGCGAAGATATCGAGGTGCTGGAAATTCCGTTGGAGAAGGCAATGGAAATGATTGGGCGCGGCGAAATTGCCGATGGGAAGACGATCATGTTGTTGCAGTACGCGAAGTTGGCGGGGCTGGTCGATTAATTTGCTGGTGCTTACGCGATGTTTGATTGTGAGCGATCTTTGTACGACGATTTCGTGCGTCGGAGCTAATATGTTCGGCGCAAGACGGCGGCGACCTACGGAGGACTGGGAAAATGAACAAGCTATGGAGTTTGTTTGGCGCAGCGATGCTCGTGCTCACTTGTGGAGCAGCGGCGTCGGCGCAGACGCAGTGGAAGGCGCACGATCGAAATCGGCCGGCGCCGAAAGAGATTGATGCGGGGACGTGGTCGTCACAGGAGGCGGCGGGCAAGGCGCCTTCGGACGCGGTCGTTCTGTTCGATGGGAAGGATTTGTCGGCGTGGGCGAGCAGCAAGGATGGGAGCGCGGCGAAATGGAAAGTGACGGACGGATATTTTGAAGTCGTGCCGAAAACGGGGCAGATTCAAACGAAACAGACGTTTGGCAGCATCCAACTGCATGTGGAATTTCGCGAGCCGTCGCCGCCGGTGGGAGAAGATCAGGATCGCGGGAATAGCGGCGTGTTTTTGATGGGGCTGTACGAGATTCAGGTGCTGGATTCGTATCAGAGCAAGACGTATGCGGATGGGCAGGCGGGCGCGGTGTACGGGCAGTATCCGCCGCTGGTAAATGCTTCGCGGAAGCCGGGCGAGTGGCAGGCGTATGACATCGTGTTTCATGCGCCGACCTTTGGGAGTGACGGCAGCGTGCAGAAAAAGGGGCGCGTGACCGTGATTCACAACGGTGTTTTGGTGCAGGACAACGTGGAGATTCAGGGGACGACTTCGACGGAGAAGCCGGAATACAAGAACACGGCGGCGAAGGGGCCGGTGGCGTTGCAGGATCATAATCATCCGGTGAGGTATCGGAATGTTTGGGTTAGGGAGATTGGGGAGTGAAGAGGAAAGTTGACAGTCGACAGTTGAGAGTCGATGGGTAGAAGAAAAAGCAGATCGAGATCGTGTTGGGGGCTGGGAAAGCTGGGGCGCAGCAGTGCTGCGCCCGTACATGTTCGTAGTTTCGCCCAGATATGGGATGAGGGTGTAATGAGAGCGGGATTGTGGGTACGCGTTTTTGTTCTGGCGGCGGTAGTTGCTGCTGCTGGCGGTGTTGGATTGTTTGCTCAGGATCCGGCGGCTCCGGAAAGGCCGGCGGATGTTCCGCCGGCTGCGCCTTCGGGGAAAAAAGCGGCTCCGCAAAAGAATAAGGACAATGCGACGGAATCGGCGGACGACCAACCGAAATGGGATCCACAGAAGGCGGAGAAGGATATTCAAGTTGGGCAGTACTACATGAAGAAAGGCGACGTCGATGCGGCGATCGACCGGTTTCAGGACGCGATCGAGGCCAAGCCGGGATATGCGGTGCCGTTCCGATATTTAGGGGAGGCGCAGGAGAGGAAGGGGCTGAAGAAGCCGGCGATCAAGTCGTATCAACGATATTTGGATTTGTATCCGAAGGCGGAAGACGCGGAGAAGATTAAGAAGAGGATTGAGAAGCTGTATCAGGAAACGGAGAAAGAGAAAAAGGATATTCGTTAGTCACGGCGTTAACGGGCTAAGCGGTCGAGGATTTTGCGGGCGCGGTCGAAATGGGCGAATTGTTTTTCTTCGGCGCGGAATTCGGGCGAGTGAGAGATTAGCGAGCAGCCGGAGCGGCGCGTCGGATGTTTGACGTGGAGCATTTCGTGGTAGAGGACGTACTCGACGGCGCATTGGGGGACGTTGGGGCCGTCCATGCGGCGATTGAGCAGGATGTGATTGGGGCCGGGATCGTAACAGCCGAATTGGCGGCGCCAGGAGCGATGGCTCCAACCAATGTTTGGGCGTGTAAGATTTCCTTCGAAGTATTTCGCGTTTAATTCGTCGAACAATTTGTGGAGATCAAAGTGGCGGCCTTGCGATTGCGTCGCGGGGCGGACGCGTGTGCCGCGCATGCGGTTGATGCGCGCGCGCGTTTTGTGGGAGCGGGCGTAATCGAGATAGGGAGCGGTGAGTTCGCGCGAAGCTTTGCGGCGATAGACGCGGGCGAGGAGGAGGGCGGCGGCGGCTTCGAGAACGGGGAGGGGGGCGCGCTGGAGGAGATCGGAGAAGCGGACGTAGACGGTTTCTTGGCGACGGCGGATGGTGAGGGTGAGCGAAGAGTATGGATAGAAGTCGACGTGGAACCGGGGCGGGCGGCCTTCGCAGTTGAGGCGGGTGTAGACGCGTTGGAAGAGAGCGGCGCCGCCGGGGACGGTGGTGGAGAGTTTGGGCATCGGCTAGGGATAGTTTACGAATGACGACGGAGCAGGTCAAAAACGATCCGGAGTCGAGGGTCGGGAGAAATTCAGGACGGCGATGAAAAATCGCTACTTGAGACCGTGCACGCACATTACTCAGTGGCGTTAGAGCGAGGGCGGACTAAAGCCCGCCCCTACAACACCATCAACAAAAATCAAGAACGTCAACTTTTGCGGCGGACGGGTGGGGGGGCTACGGATTTTTTTGCCTTGTCGGAGTCGGTGATGGCATCTTTTGTGCCTTCGATGGCGTCGTCGAGATTGTCTTTGTAGATGTCGATGTCGACTTTGTCGGTGGCGATTTTGTTCAGGGCTTCGAGGAATTCTTTGGCCTTTGTGTTGACCAGGTCGATGCCTGCGCGGATGTTTTCCTGCTTCTCGATGCCGACCTGCATAAGGTCGGCGGCGTCATCGAGGCAGCCGACGTAGCCGTTCATCAGTGCGTTGAGCATTTCGCCGTGGCGATTGGCGGAGGGGTGCTGCAGTTCGTACTCGAATTTTTTGAGGCGATCATCGGCGAAGGTGACGAAGAGCTTGAGGCGGTCGTTGGTGGTTTCGGCGTCGCGAATTTTGTCGGACTCCATCGGCGACAGGTAGTCTTTCTGTTCGAATTGCGTCTTGAGCATGGCGCAGGATGCGACGGCGAGACCGCAGGTGACGGCGGCGGTGAGGATGCAGTTCTGGATGTTCATGTCGGACTTCTCCTGTGAGGCTTCGACGGAATTGCCGGCGGATGGTTGTGTGGAATCGGACGACGCTGACGAATCTGTTTTTGTTTCGGATGGCGCACTTGAGTTGGATTCAGTGGAGTTCGGTGGCGCTGCTTGCGAATCGCCGCCGGGCTTTTGCTCGGGCGCACTGCCTGAAGCCGGCGTTGAAGAAGGTGTCGCGTTGTTCGACAACGGTTGATTGTCCGGCTGGGTCGCATCTCTTTGCGGCGACGGAAACAAACTCTGTAAGAGTTCATCATCGAGTAGCGCGAGGTCGCGTTCGACCAGTCGCAGCGGCGGTTTGTATTCGTCAGGCGCGAGGAGTTCGGTCTCTTTGAGATCGCGAATCGCGCGGCGAATGTGAATCTGAAGCTGCTTGTAGCCGTTGAGCTGATGGTCGGCGTTGGGATGTTCTTTTTTCAGCGCAGCGACCGCGACATGGGCGTTGTCGCGATATTTCTCCATGATCACGCCGATGGAGTTGTAGTCGTTGGCCTGGGCAGCGCGGCGAACTTCCGCAAGTTGCTCTTCGCTGAGTTTTTCGAAGATCTTCGCTTTGTGAACCGAATTCGTTTCGTGATCGAAACGCGCTTGCAGTTCGCTGCTGTTGCCTGCTTTGGTTTTGTCTGACGCGGCTTTATCGAGGACAGAACGCGCGGGCAATAAATCCGGATTCACGCAGCACACCAGCGCGATTGCGATCAAGACGACGGCGCACTGGGGCCACAAACGCATCTATTGCCTTTTCGCTTCGAGCTGGTGTTTCAAGACTTGAGTCCGCTGCTGCGCTTGCCAGATCTGATCGGGATTCTTGTTTTCGTCCATCGAAAGAAATTTTTGATACGCCTCGAGAGCCGGCTTGATCTGGTGCAACTTATCGTAGCAGAGCGCGCGAATGAACCATGCGCCGGCGCGGGGTGGCTCGACCTTTGCGATGACGTCGAGACCCGCGAGCGTGGAGATGCAGTCGCCGGCCAGGTAATACGCTGAATTCAAGTCTTTCCAATACGTGACGTTGTTGGGCTCGAGCTGGATGGCGGCCTTGAATTGCTTTTCGGCCGAGGCGTAATCGTGTTTTTGCAGGTAGATGCGGCCGAGGCCGGCGACGAGTTGCGCATCCTTTGGCGATAACGCTAGAGCTTTTTGGAGGGTGATGATCGCGTCATCGAAGTGCTTTTGCGCGATTTGAAGATCGGCGCGGAGGCGAAGCGTGTCGGAGCTGGGCGCGTGGCCTTGGTCGGCGCGATCGAGTTCGGCCAGGGCTTCGTCGTAATTTTGTTGCTCGACGAGAAAATGCACGAGACGGGCGCGTGAGGGCTGGTCATTCGGCTGGAGGACGAGATATTTGCGATAGGCGTCGGCGGCTTCGGGCTTCCCTTCCGCGTCGAGAGTTTGCGCGAGACCGAGAGCGGCGACGGTTGAGTTGGGATCGGCGGCTTGTAGGGTGCGGAATTTCGACTCGGCGTCGGCGGGTCGTTTGAGCTTGAGATACAAGCGCGCGAGGTGAAGTGTGGCGTCGGTATCGCGCGGGTCGAGATTGACGGCGCCTTCGAAAGAGTTTGCGGCACCGGGAAAATCGCCGGCGCGCTCTTGTGCTACTCCGAGAAGAATTCTTGGACGCGATTGCGACGGGAGCAGCTCGACGGCCTTTTTCAGCGGCGCGACGGCGTCGGCGGGAGCGGGTTCGGTCAGAAGGATGCCGAGATTCAGATAAGCTTCCGACATTTTTGGATCGATGGCGACGGCTTTTTCGTATTCGGCGCGGGCTTCGGGGACTTGCTTCAACGCGGTGTAAACGTAGGCGAGTTGAAAATGCGCGAAAGCTACGTCGGGCTTTTCGGCGATGAATTTTTGCAGCGGCGCGATGGCGGCGGTGAAATCGTTTTTGTCGATGTCGCGCTGGGCTTCGTCGAGGTAGTCGTTGAGCGGGTTGTGGATGGTTTCTTTGCGTGATTGCGGCGCCGCAGATTGCGTGCGGGACGGCGTTTGGGCAAACGCGATCTGGTGGGTACCGAGAACTGGCACAAAATGCTGCGTGCTTGCGAAAACAAGTGTGGCGACGATAGCGCGGCAACTTGCAGAGGTCATGATTCCGAGGACGGGGCGTTGGCTCCGGATTCGATTGTAGCTGAAGGGCTCTCGGATTTGGATGCGCGGTTGGGCTGGCGCTTTGCCTGCTGGCCGTTGCCGCTGGAGCCGGTGGGATGACCGTTGGTGTGGGCGGCGAGCGCACGGGCGAGAAATTTTCCGGTGTGGGAATTCGCGTTGCGCGCGACTTGTTCGGGCGTGCCGGTCGCGATGATTTTGCCGCCCTGGTCGCCGCCTTCGGGACCGAGGTCGATGAGCCAATCGGCGGATTTGATGACGTCGAGATTGTGTTCGATGACGACGAGCGACGCGCCGGATTCGAGAAGCTTGCGGAATGCGGTGAGGAGTTTGGCGATGTCGTCGAAATGGAGGCCGGTGGTGGGCTCGTCGAGGATGTAGAGGATTTCTTTATTTTCGGTGCGCGTGAGATGCGAGGCGAGTTTTAAACGCTGAGCTTCGCCGCCGGAGAGCGTGGTTGCGGATTGGCCGAGACGGAGATAGCCGAGGCCGATTTCGTTGAGCACGCGGAGCTTTGAGATGACTTTCGGAACGTTGGCGAAGAAGGCGAGCGCTTCGCGAACGGTGAGTTGCAAAACGTCGTGCACGTTTTTGCCGTGATAGCGGACTTCGAGGACGGAACTTTTGAAGCGCGAGCCGCGGCATTCTTCGCAAATGAGTTCGACGTCGGCGAGGAATTGCATCTCGACGGTGACGGTTCCGTCGCCCTGGCAGGTTTCGCAGCGGCCGCCGGGGACGTTGAACGAGAAATGGCCGGCAGTGAAGCCGCGGCGCTTGGCGTCGGGCGTGTCGGCGAAGACTTCGCGGATGGCGTCGAAGGCTTTCAGGTAGGTGGCGGGATTCGAACGCGGCGTGCGGCCGATCGGCGACTGATCGACGATGACGATTTCGCGGATTTCGGCGTCGCCCTCGATGCGATCGCAGAATTCCTTGATGCTGCTGCCGTTGCGCTTCGCGGTGAGAGCTTTGTAGAGGACATCGTGGACGATCGTGGATTTGCCGGAGCCGCTGACGCCGGTGATTACAGTGAGTGTGCCGAGCGGAATCATCAGGTCGACGTTTTGCAAGTTGTGGACGCTGGCGCCATAGAGGCGGATGAATTTTCCAGTTGGCTTGTGGCGGCTGTTGGGAACGGGAATTCGGAGCTCGCCGTTGAGATAGCGGCCGGTGATCGACTTCGGCTCCTTGAGCATCGCGTCGTATGTGCCGGCGAAGAGCAGCTTGCCGCCGAGTTCACCGGCACCGGGGCCGAGATCGATGACGGTGTCGGCTTCCTCGATGGTGTCGGGATCGTGCTCGACGACGAGCACGGTGTTGCCGAGGTCGCGCAGCGATTTGAGGATGTCGATGAGGCGCTGCGTGTCGCGCGGATGCAGGCCGATGGATGGCTCGTCGAGAACGTAGAGCGCGCCGACGAGATGCGAGCCCAGCGACGTTGCGAGTTGAATGCGCTGCGATTCGCCGCCGGAGAGCGTTGAGGTCAGGCGCTCGAGCGTGAGGTAGTCGAGGCCGACTTCGTCGAGAAATTGGAGGCGTGAGCGGACTTCGTCGAGAACTTTGTCGGCGATTTTCGCTTGCGAAGGCGTTAGCTGCAGCGTGCTGAAGAAGACGCGCGCTTCCTTGACGGTGAGTTTGCAGATTTCGGTGATGGATTTGCCGGCGACTCTTACCGCGCGGGCTTCGGGGCGCAGGCGGGTGCCGCCGCAGTCGGGGCAGGTTGCGTATCCGCGATAGCGGCTGAGGAAGACGCGAACGTGGAGTTTGTATTTTTTGCGCTCAAGATAGGTGAAGAAGCCTTTGACGCCTTCGAATTTGTTTGCGGGATCGCCTTCGAGCAGCAAGCGGCGTTGGTCCGCTGTCAAGTGACGCCACGCGACATTCGAGGGAATGCCTTGCGAGCGAGCGAATTTCTTCGCTTCCTGCATCAGGCCGCGGTAGCGCGGCTTGGTCCACGGCTCGATCGCGCCGTCGTCGAGCGATTTGCTCGAATCGGGGACGACAAGATTGAGATCGAAATCGATCGTGTTGCCGAAACCCTGGCAGCGCGGGCACGCTCCCCACGGACTATTGAAGGAAAATAGGCGCGGCTCGGGCTCCTGATAGATGGTGCCGTCGTTCTTGCATTCGAAGCGATCGTTGAAGACGAGGCGCTCGGCGGCAGTTCCAGCGGTGGCATCGGCCGGGAATTCGAGGATCGCTTCGCCATTTCCTTCGCGGTAGCAGATTTCGATGGAGTCGACGAGGCGGGCGCGTGATTCGGCGTTGACGGCGAGGCGATCTACGATCACCCAGACTGGCTTTGCGAAATCGACATCGAGCAAAGTTTCGGGGGACGAAAACTCGTGGAGGCGGCCGTCTTGATAAAGGCGGTTGAAGCCGCGTTTTTGGATGTCGATCAACGCATTGCGCACGGATTCTTGCGACGGAGCGAGCGGCTTTTTCTTCAGCAGCAGCCGCCGAGCTACTGGCGTCGCCGGTTGTGGAGCGGCGAGGCGCAGTTGGTAGACCACGTAGAACCGGCGGCCGGGAGCGAGCGATAAGACCTTCGTCGCGATTTCTTCGGGATTGTCTCGCCGAACTAGAACGCCGCACTTGATGCAGAACGTCTCGCCGCAACGAGCGAAGAGTAGCCGTAGGTAATCGTAAATTTCGGTCGCGGTCGCGACGGTCGAGCGCGGATTGCGCGTCGAATTCTTCTGGCGAATCGCAACCGCGGGCGCGATGCCGGAGATGTCGTCGACATCCGGTTTTTCCATACGTTCCAGAAATTGCCGAGCGTAAGCCGATAGCGATTCGACGTAGCGCCGCTGCCCTTCCGCGTACACGGTGTCGAACGCGAGCGACGACTTACCCGAACCGCTCACGCCGGTGACCACGGTGATCGCGTTGTGCGGGATCTCGACGCTAACGTTTTTCAGATTGTGGACACGCGCGCCGCGAATCGAGATGGTCTCGTTGTTCGCGGGCTGCGACGAAGCGGCCGCTGGAATGAGTTTGTCGGTTGGCAAGGCTAGTCCGGACAGTACAGCCACGCACAGGCGGGTTTGGTGGCGACTGCCTAAACTTTAAATTATACGGACGGATTGAACTTTGGGCAAACCGGGGTCGCAGGAGACGCGAAGCGCGCGAAAACCGAGCCTATTCCATCATTAGCTTGATCGAGCCGACACCGCCCTGGACCTTGAGGCGAATCGTCACGGGAGTTTTTCCGTAGGCCGCGTTGGTGTACTCGTCGCCTTGTTTATTGAAATCGGCGGCGGAAATGTTGCCGATGCCACCGGAAGCATGGGCGATCACACCAATGCTTCTCGGAAGTCGAACGGTAGCTTCGCCGACGCCGCCTTCGATATCGGCATCGACGTCTTTTTTGCGGTCGCCGGTGAGGTCGACCATCACTTTGCCGGCGCCCATGTTCAACAAGAGCTGCGTGAGCGGGATGTCGCGCAAGTGGAGGCGCCCTTCGCCGGCGCCCACGTCGATTTTGAGGCTGAGCGGCGTTGACTCGTTGAACCGCAGGCTCCAGTCGTTGCGCGAAATTCCAAAATGCGGCTCGTCGTGGTTCTGCGTGACGGAGAGTTGGCCGACGCCGGAGGCAACGTGATAGTCGACGACGGGTGCGCCGAAGGACTCCGCAAAATTGAAGGCCGCATCGAGTGTGCGATTCGAACCGCCAGACACCGTCAAGATACCCGATGGAGACTGCACAGTAGCGTTGAGCGATGTGGCGCCTTGCAATTCCACGGCTTGGCTTTCGTGGCGCATGATCGAAGAGAAATGGCGATTGTGGGAGAACCCGCGAGTGTGAAAAAGCAGAACGATCAGGACGACGATGAACGCGACGGATCCGATCGTCGCGCCGGCCGACCATGCGCCGGAATTCGCGTTGCCACCGCGACTGGCTCTCGCCGAATCGAAAATCTTCGCCAGGCCGAGGAAGATCAAGATCAACGGCCAATAGGTCTTGATGACGTACCAGGGATCAAAGCCCGGACTGTATTTGGCGACGAGAAACAGGACTCCGACCACGATCAGAACGATCGGGAAGACTAGCGGTGGGCGCTCACGGTTCACGGTGTCGGACATTGTGGACCTCTGCACTCATTCATACGCACGGATTTGGAGAATGTTTCTCGCATTCGGGCGGGGTTGTCTGAACTGCCGCCCAAGTTATTGATGGGCGGCAGGATACCTTCGGCAGAGAGCGCGAAGCAATGAGCGATTTGTCGCCGGCAAGCCTTGAGCGTGGGTGGAGTTTGCGATCCAGGGCCCGGGTGGCGGCTATGCTAGAGTCGGGGCATTGAGCTTGGGAGCTTGGCATGGGAACGTTCGAACGGGTCATTTGGATTGTGCTGGATAGCGTGGGCATCGGGCCGCTCCCGGATGCAGCGGACTATGGCGACGTCGGTCGAAGCACTCTCGGGCATATAGCTGAATCGGGACCTCTGCAAATTCCGACGCTGGTTCGAATGGGTCTCGCTAATATCGCCCCACTCAAGCACTTAACTCCGCCCTCGGTCGCCGCAGGAGCTTTTGGCAAAGGGGCCACCCGCTCGCCGGGGAAAGACACGACCACCGGACATTGGGAAATGGCGGGAATTTGGCTTGATCAAGCGTTCCCTGTTTATCCCAACGGCTTCCCTCGCGAAATCATCGATGCGTTCGAAAAACAGATTGGGCGCGGGACCATTGGCAATAAACCGGCGTCGGGCACCGAGATCATCAAGGAACTCGGCGAAGAGCATGTGCGAACCGGTAAGCCGATCGTCTACACGTCGGGCGACAGCGTGTTTCAGATCGCCACCCATGAAGATGTCGTGCCGATTGCGGAGTTGTATCGCATGTGCGAGATTGCGCGAAATATTCTCGATGGACCGAATCGCGTCGGACGCGTGATCGCGCGGCCGTTCACCGGTCCGGCGGGAAATTTTGTTCGCACGACGCGACGTCACGACTACGCCGTCGAACCGCCGCGACCGATGCTGCTCGATGTGCTGAAGGATCGGTCGGTCCCGGTCTTTGGCGTGGGCAAGATTCACGACATTTATAACGGTCGCGGCGTGGAAGATTACGTGACCACTACGGGCAATGCGGACGGAATGCAAAAGTTATCGGCCGCCGTCCGCGAACGAGAGCGCGGGCTGATTTTTTGCAATCTGGTCGATTTCGACATGCTTTACGGCCATCGCAAAGATGTCGAAGGCTTCGCGAAGTCTCTCGAAGAGTTCGATTCCCTGCTGGCTGGATTCCTAAAAATTCTAAGCGGGTCAGACTTGCTGATGATCACCGCCGACCACGGATGCGATCCAGACTTGCGTTGGAAGACGACCGATCACTCGCGCGAATACGTGCCCATCCTCGCGTACTCCCCAAAGAACGCCGCAGGAGCGGATCTCGGAGTGCGCGACACACTCGCCGACATGGGACAAACCGTCGCCGCGACCTTCGGCGCGAAGATTCCGCACGGAACGAGCTTTCTGGATTCCTTGTAGGGTTAGACGCCGAAAATCAGTTACCCGAGTTGGGTCCGCCAGGAGCGTAATAGCCGTTCCGGGTGCGTGCCGTGAGCTTCCCTCGCCCACGCGGCGGAATGATATCGACCTGCACCGTGCGGAACGTACCGTCGCGCTTCGCATTCGTCGGATAGTACGCCAGCGTGTACTGGTTGCGAATATCGTGCGCAACGTTCTCGCAAATCTCTTTCACGTCCCCGACATTCTCTGGAAAAAAGGACAATCCGCCGGAAGCCTTGGAAATATCTTCCAGTGCGCGTTTCGCGCGCTTCGCGTTTTTCTTATTCTCTTCGCCCAGCAGACCAATCGTGTAAATCACCGTGTCGGTTCTCTGAATCTCGCGAATCGTTTTCTCCAGCGTGTTATGGCTGGTGTTGTCTTCGCCATCGGTGACGACCAGCAAGACCTTCTTGTCTTTATGGCCCTTCTTCAAATGATCGAGCGACCCGATGATGGCATCGTAAAGGGCCGTGCTGCCGCGCGAATCGATACGCTCCAGAGCCTCTTTTAGCTCGGGAACGCTGTTCGAAAAATCTTTGTCGAGGTCGAGATAGAAATCGTCATTGAAATTGACGACAAACGCCTCGTCCTGCGGATTGCTGGCTTCGACCAACGTAATCGCCGCGGCATTCACGCGAGGACGCTTGTCGCGCATGCTGCCGCTGTTATCAATCACCAGGCCCATGCTGACCGGAATATCTTCGCGCTTAAAAACCGAGAGTTTCTGCTCGGCCTTGTCTTCCAGAACGCGAAAATTCTCTTCCTTCAATCCATCGACAAACCGTCCACGATCATCGAGCACCGTCGTGTGCAAAACGACGAGGTTCACATCGACGCGAATCTTGGGATCGGTAGGAGCCGATTGCCCCGGCGGCAAAGGCTGCGAACCGCCAACGGAAGGAATCTGCGACAGCGCCGGCAAGCCCGACAACGCAAGCGCGCACACAGCGACAATCAAAAATGTGGGAAGCGCAAAATGCGCGACAACCTCAGTGGCTCGGCGCGTAGTAGCCAGTTTTTGAGTAAACGTTGAGAGGCGGGAGCCCCTTGGGCGCGCGCAGCTTGATCTTGATTTTTCTCCAACGCGCGTCATGTGCCTTATTGCTCGGCCGATATCCCAAGACATATTGGTTGCGTAACTCCATGCCGATCTTTGACGCAATGTCCGGCAGATCGTTTAGATTCTCGACGGCGAAGACTCGGCCGCCGGTCATTTCTGTCACTTCGCTCAATAGCGAGGGGCCATTGAGTTCTTCGGGGGTACGGTTGCGATAGCCGAGCGGATCAAAGATGCCGATTGCGTAGAGCTGGGTGTCCGCTTCTTTCACGAGCCGCTTGATGTCGCTCTCGTTGTACCTACTGTGATTATCGCCCCCGTCCGAGAGAATGAGCAAGGCGCGCTTGCCGTTTTTGGCACCCCTCATTTGGCTGAGACCCAGATAAATCGCGTCGAGCAGCGCGGTTCGGCCCTTCGGGGCGGCCAGCATCATGCGGCTTTGAAGGTCCTCGACGCTGTTGGTAAAGGCGCTGGTTAGTTCCGCGCGTTCGTTAAAGCTGACCAGAAAAAATTCGTCCTGTGGGTTGGCGGTCTTGAAAAACTGGATGGCGGCTTCGCGAGCTTTTCCGATCTTGTTGGTCATGCTGCCGCTCATGTCAAAGATCACGCCGATAGAGATGGGCACGTCTTCGGACGAGAAGGTAACGACTTCTTGCTCGACGTTGTCTTCGTACACACGGAAATTGTCAGGATCGAGGCCAGTGACAAGGCGGTTGTAAGGATCAGTCACCGTGACGTTAACTAGAGCGAGATCGACGTCCAGCTTGAGGCCAATCTGTGGTTTGAGCTTGGTTCCGGGAGTGTTCTTCTTGACGTCGTCTTTGACCGCTTGCGAAGGCTCGTCCTTCTTCTCTTCCTGCGCCTTGGCGTCCCGCTCGGCTTCAGGTGACTTCGCCTTCGCACCATCCTGTGTTTTATCGGAACTGGTTTCGGATGGAGCTGGGGTGGGAGCAGGGCTTTGCGCAAAGATTCGCGCCGGGTTCAGGCAAAGAAGGACCCAGACAATCAGTAAACTACTGACCGCAAAGGGTAAAACGCGAACCTGGTATACCTCGCGCTTCACGGCTCTCTCCCAAAGATCCCTTGGCCTGCCGGGAACGGCCGCGCGGTTCAAGGACTGGAATGGATAATAGCACCGGCCTTGAGGAAAACAAGGGCCTCGGCGTCCCATCGGGCCTGCGATCGTGTCAAACCTTTGTCACAGTACCTGGTGTACGTCCCACGCTGGCATTCAGATGCGTTTGACGGCGCTGTGGTAGCATCCGGCTCTTGTCTGATATCGCCTTTGACGGATGCGGTCAAGAAGCTGGCCGGACTCCAAGTAGAAAGGTCCCGACAAATGGGTTCTGAGAAGGTGGTCGTAGTCATTCCGGCGCGGTACGGTTCGACCCGACTGCCCGGCAAACCTCTGGTTTCCTTAGCGGGTCAGACGATGGTCCAGCGCGTCTACGAGCGTGCAAAATCCGCAAAATCTGTCCACGAAGTGATCGTTGCAACCGATGACGACCGGATCATCCAAGCGGTCCATTCTTTCGGTGGCGTCGCCCGCATGACCCGGCCCGACCATCGCACCGGCACCGAGCGCGTTGCCGAAGTAGCCGCCCATGTCGAGGGCGATGTCTTTGTGAACGTGCAGGGGGACGAGCCTTTGCTTGACCCGGCAGCCGTGGATACCGCCGTTGAGGCTCTGCTCGAAGATTCCCAAACGAACGTCGCGACCGTCGCCACTCCGATCAAGACCACGTCGGACATCATGGACCCCAACGTTGTGAAGGTCGTTCTCGACTTCGACGACAACGCGCTCTATTTTTCGCGGGCTCCGATTCCCTGGGTGAGAGACACCAAAAGCGGGATTCAAGTCCGCCACATGAAGCATCTGGGCCTCTACGTTTTTCGCCGCGATGCCCTGCTCGAATATCCCACTCTGCCCCAAGGCGAGCTCGAGAAGATCGAACAACTCGAACAGCTGCGGTGGATGGAAAATGGGACGAAAATTCGCGTCGCCGAAGTCGAACATGACGCTGTTAGCGTCGACGTCCCGGAAGACGTCGCTCGCGTCGAAAAACTCCTGCAAAGCTGATCACATTTTGCCGGTAGCAAAGAAAAACCGCCTGGCTCAAAAAGCCAGGCGGTGAATGAGTTTATTTTGTGTGGTCGTCGTCAGAAGTTTCTCTGCAACGTTCCCGTAATCACTCGATGCGTATCTGTGCCCACGACAAAAATCTCATTGGGGCTTACAAAGTACGCCGAGAAATTCAGCGTCGCTGACGGTGACGTTTGAATCGTAATCGCATAACCGTTCCGTCCGGTTCCGTCACCACTGATCGACAGCGATCCGCTGATCGCAGCGCCGGTAATGACTTCGTTCGCCGAAAGTTCGGTGAAGTCGACGCCGCCGGTAATGTTCCCGGAAGTATCCTGGCTGTATTGGCCAGCAAAGTCTTCTTCCGCCAGGATCCCGGTTTTCGAATTGATGCTCTGTCCGGCCCAGTTAAAGGCCCAGTTGCCGCCAGCGGCCGACGCGGTGAACGGTCCGCCGGTCTGCGCCATTATCGAGCCGTCTGATGTGAGTCCATTGCTGACGTCCTGAATCACACCTTGTGTCGGTGAACTGAGATAGAAGATGAACGAGTACGTTCCCTTCTTCGAGTCAGTGAACGTCAGCGTTCCGCGCCCGTTGCCGCTCGCGTCGACCGTATAAGTAGTCGCGCTCAAGCTTCCGTTAGGAATCTGGACCGGATTACTGTTTCCCGATCCGCTCGCACTGGAAGCGTTGTCGTCCAACAACACGTTGCTTAGGTTTCCGCCGCTGAACGTAGCACGGCCCGTCCGGACGTCTCCTCCGCTCAAGCTCGACCCGCCGAGGCTGAATACAAAACTACCAGTGAGTCCAGCTGCCGTCGTTGGAATCGTCCCGGTCTGCGCGACCGCGTCGCCAGTGCTCGCTGCAGGAAAATCAGTGCGCATCATACGCAGCCGATTTGGGCCAACGACATACACCGCGAAATTGAAGGTGCTACCACCCGCCGAAAGCGTAAACGTGCCCCGTCCGTTCGTGGCCCCGTTTGTCGGATCGACGAGGAAGCCTCCGCCGGTGATTTGCAGTTCGCCGCTCGGAGTGAAATCGTCATTGATGTCTACAACGCCGGCACTCAAACCACCGCCGCCATTGCCGATCATGTGTCCGACGATCGACTCACCGAATCCGTTTGGATCGACACCCGAATAATCAAACACGTACGGACCGCTGACATTGTTCGGGAACGCGGAGAATGCCGACGTGTCCTGCGCGGTAAAGTTGCCGCTGGCCGTCGCGGAACCGTCCGTTTGGGTGAATATCCCCGCCGTGGCCGACGTCAGCACAATGGTGACTTGAATGGTTTCGGCCGAATCGATGAGACTTAGCGTTCCCTTCCCGTTGGTGTTGACCGTGTAGCTGCCGCCCGTGATCGCCAACGTCACATTTTGTCCGGCGATGCCGCTGTTCAAATCTTGCACGCCTCCGCTGATCGCCCCGGCTCCGTTCGCCGTAAAGCTGCCGGCGCGCGTGAAGAATCCGCCGCCATCTTGACCGCTCATCAAGAATGCGTACGTACCGTTCAGTGAAGCTACGGAATACGGTCCACTCGGCGGAGACGGCGGCTCAGGCGTAACACCGCCGCCACCGCAGGATGCGGCCATCGCCGCCAAAATTGTAACGCTCATCACGCCGAGGTACTTCGTCAGCCGGCGATTCACAGTGCACCTTCCCGATTGGCGTTCGCATTCGTTGCGAGGCGCTCACCGTTTTTCCAGAGCGGCATGCCCTTCGGCGAGCGGACCGCAACCGCCGCCGTTCCGTCTTGCACGATGCGCGCGTAAAACACGGTGTCCGTGCCAACCGTAAAATTCTCGCCGAGGATGCGCACCGAATCCCCGCTCTTCAAATTCACTTTGTTCAGCTCAAGATACTTCGCGCTGCCGACGTGCACATCAACCAATCCAGATGCCGACTGCACCATCACGTGCGTTCCCAGCGGCCCGGTCTTCGAATTTTCAACGACGCTCGAAACCGTTCCGACCAGGCTCACCTCGCGGCCTACCTGATACAACGATGACATCGCTTGCGGCGCCGTTTGTGCATTCGCGCCACTCGCCGCGGCAAGCGCTGCCGCGAGAGCCGTAGCCATCCAACCCAATCGAATAACTCGTTTCATGATTTTTCCTTATGTGAATGACTCGACTACTCGAGTCTCGAACCGCGCACGCGGTTATCACAACCGCAATTCGCGCTACCCGTTATTCCCTAATTAGATGGAATTAGTGCCTAACGCGGTTACGCTAGCGCTTTTTCCGATGTCTAAAGACAAACTATTTACACTCCTCAATTTGAGGTGCGTCAGGCGAGCAAAGGTGACGCGAACCTTCCCCAATGTGGGAACCCTTCACCGCAAAAAAAGTTGCTCTCAGCGAACCATCTCACACCCACGCATCGCGCCGCGCCAATACTCGCAAACGATTTTTTGATTCTCTGAAACTCCGGCGTCGGATTGACACACTCACGTTTCGCGACCATAATTATGTGTACGTCACTCCTGCGGAGGTCGGACGGGCCAGGCACGTCAATCGATTCGACGGGTCTAGGCCAACTAAGGATGGCGCCAAAATATATTTTTGTTACCGGCGGTGTTGTTTCCTCTCTCGGGAAGGGCGTAGCTGCCTCCTCCATCGGTTGTCTCCTCGAAAGTCGCGGATTCAAAGTCACCCTTCAGAAGTGCGATCCGTATCTCAACGTCGATCCCGGCACGATGAGTCCGTTTCAGCACGGTGAAGTGTTCGTCACCGAAGACGGCGCTGAAACCGATCTCGATCTCGGTCACTACGAGCGCTTCACGCACGCGAAGCTCAGCCGCGACAATAACTGGACCACCGGCCGCATCTACGAAACCATTCTCGGCAAAGAACGACGCGGCGATTATCTCGGCAAGACCGTGCAGGTCATTCCGCACGTCACCGATGAAATCAAAGCCACCATCAAAAAAGTTTCCGAAGGCGTTGACGTCGTTATCGTCGAAATCGGCGGCACCGTCGGCGACATCGAGTCGCTTCCCTTTCTCGAAGCGATACGCCAGATGCGCCTCGAGCTCGGCACAGAGAACACCTTGTTTGTTCACGTCACCCTCGTGCCGTTCATCGCGGCCGCCGGCGAACTGAAAACGAAGCCGACGCAGCACAGCGTGAAAGAAATGCTCGGCATCGGTATTCAGCCCGACATTTTGCTGTGCCGCAGCGATCGTCACATTCCCAGCGATCTCAAGAAGAAAATCGCGCTCTTCTGCAACGTCGCTGAGGCCTGCGTCATTTCGATGGAAGACGTCGCAACGATTTACGCCGTGCCAGTCGAACTCGGCCGCGAAGGCCTCGACACGCAAATCCTGCGGCTGCTCAAGCTTGAGGAGCATCCGCATCCTCAGGACCTCAAGCCGTGGATCGATCTTGTCCACCGCATGAGTCATCCTCAGGGCGAAGCGCGCATCGCGATCGTCGGCAAGTACGTACAGCTCGAAGATGCGTACAAGAGTCTCCGCGAGGCGCTACTTCACGGCGGCCTCGCGCACGATCACAAAACGGTTTTGGAGTGGATCGAGGCCGAAGAAATCGACTCCGTGCAAACGGCTGCCGCAAAACTGCGCGGATTCGACGGCGTCCTCGTTCCCGGCGGATTCGGCAAGCGCGGCGTGCAAGGTATGATCTACACCATCCAGTACGCGCGCGAGAACAAAGTTCCCTTCTTCGGGATTTGCCTTGGTATGCAGTGCGCAACCGTCGAGTACGCGCGTGACGTCGCCGGCCTCGAACGTGCCGACACCACCGAATGCGATCCGCAATCGCCACACCGCGTCATTTATAAGTTGCGCGAACTCCTCGGAGTCGACGAAATGGGCGGCACCATGCGTCTTGGCGCGTGGCCCTGCAAACTCGAGCCGGGATCATTCGCCAATCGCGCCTATGGCAAACTCGAAATCAGCGAGCGTCACCGCCATCGCTACGAATTCAATCGCGACTACGAAAAAATTCTGATCGGCGCTGGCCTTCGCATCACCGGCCGCACTCCCGACGAAAATTACGTTGAGATCGTCGAAGCGCCAGATCATCCATGGTTCCTCGGCTGCCAGTTCCATCCCGAATTCAAATCCAAGCCGCTCGAACCGCATCCGCTCTTCTCGGCGTTCATCGGCGCCGCCATCGAGCATAAAAAAAACAAGAACCGGCCAGTCGCTGAGTCCCATCGCGCCCA
The DNA here is from genome assembly GCA_036493835.1 of Candidatus Acidiferrum sp. Classification (GTDB taxonomy): domain Bacteria; phylum Acidobacteriota; class Terriglobia; order Acidiferrales; family UBA7541; genus Acidiferrum. The sequence goes on from DASXPD010000047.1 coordinate 54,210, forward strand.
AGCCGTAGCCGTCGCGCCACACGCCACTGCGTAGTTTGCCTCAGTGGCACGGGCACCCTTGCCTGTGCTCTGTGCTATCTTTCTCTCGCATCGTATGAGCGAAACGAAAAATCACGAAATCCCGCTGCATTCCCTGCGCCTCGGCGGCAACAATCCGCTATTCCTCATCGCCGGCCCATGCGTGATCGAATCCGAATCCCACGCGCGAAAAATGGCCGAGAGCGTCGCCAAAATCGCCGGCGACGCCGGGATTCCCTACATCTTTAAGGCGTCCTACGACAAAGCGAATCGCTCGTCCGCGAAATCCTTTCGCGGCCCCGGAGCCAAAGAAGGCCTCCGCATCCTCGCCAAAATCAAATCCGATCTAAAACTTCCCGTCCTCACCGATATTCACGAACGCGAACAGGCCGCACCCGCAGCCGAAGTCGTCGACATCCTACAAATTCCCGCGTTCCTCTCGCGACAAACCGATCTCCTCGAAGCCGCCGCCAAAACAAATCGCATCGTAAACGTAAAAAAAGCACAGTTCCTATCGCCCTGGGACATGAAAAATGTCGTCGACAAACTCGCAGCCACCGGCAACGACAACATCATCCTCACCGAACGCGGCGCCAGCTTCGGCTACCAGAATCTCGTCGTCGACGTTCGCTCCTTCCCCATCATGAAAAAGTTCGGCTACCCGGTCGTCTTCGACGCCACGCATTCCGTCCAACTCCCCGGCGGACAAGGCCACGCCAGCGGCGGTCAGCCCGAATTTATCGAACCGCTGGCTCGCGCCGCGGTAGCGGCAGGCGTCGACGGCGTCTTCCTCGAAACGCACGACAATCCCGCCGAAGCCCTCTCCGACGGACCGAACGCGCTTCCACTCTCGCAGCTCCCGCAACTCCTCGCCCGACTCAAAGAACTCTCGGCACTCGTCCGTAAGTGGAATTCACAATGAGTCTCGACACCGCGCGTCGCGTCCTCAAAATAGAAGCGCAGGCGATCCAAGACGTTCTTTCACGCCTCGACGCCACATTCGAAAAAGCCGTCGATCTTCTCTTCGCCTGCAAGGGCCGCGTCGTCCTCGCCGGCATGGGCAAATCCGGCCTCGTCGCCAGAAAAATTTCGGCAACTTTCTCCAGCACCGGCACGCCATCTTTTTTTCTTCACCCAGCCGAAGCCCTGCACGGCGACCTCGGCATGCTCGCGCGCGGGGACACACTCATCGCCGTTTCCTACGGCGGTGAAACCGAAGAAATCATTCGTCTTCTCGAAGCTCTTAAACGTCTCGAAATTCCGCTGATCACTCTCACCGGTAACCTCAAATCCACTCTCGCCGAATCCAGCGATGTCGCGCTCGACGTCAGCGTCAAAGAAGAAGCCTGCTCGCTCAATCTCGCGCCGACCGCAAGCACCAGCGTCGCGATGGCGGTGGGCGACGCACTCGCAATCTCGCTCCTCGAGCGCCGCGACTTCCGCCACGACGATTTCGCCGCGCTTCATCCCGCCGGCCGCCTCGGCAAAAAACTTCTCCGCGTCGAGCACCTGATGCACGCCGCCGACGCCCTGCCCCGCGTCTCGCTCGAAGCAAAAATGCCCGACGTCTTCCACGAAATGAGCGCCAAAAAACTCGGCATGACCACTGTCCTTCACTCCGACGGCCGTCTCGCCGGCATCATCACCGACGGCGATCTCCGCCGCCTGATGGAAAAACAAGGTGGCGCGACACTAGCCCTGACCGCAGGCGCCGCCATGACAAAAAACCCACAAACCATCGGCCCACACGTCTTAGCCAGCGAAGCCTTAAACGCCATGGAGAAGAAAAAAATCACCTCGATCGTCGTCGTAGACGCCGCCGAAAAAGTAGTCGGCGTAGTCCACCTGCACGATCTCTGGACTCTGGAGCTGATTTAAGACGTCGCTACCAATCTGGCGATCGCCCTGTAGCCGCGATCGTTTCCCAGATCGCGGGGTTTAGACTCAACTCTTGCAAACACCGATCGCGAGCAGCACGACCGCAACCGTCCATCGTTTCAAATTTTAAGGAGCCTGACCCGTGCTAACCCCCACCACAAAAAAAATCTCCTCCGCCGTCGCCAAACGCGCCCGCCAAATCAAAGTCTTCCTCATGGACGTCGACGGCACTATCACCGACGGCAGCGTCACGCTACTCTCGCAACTCGACGGCTCCGCACTCGAAATTAAAACCTTCGACGCCCACGACGGCCAAGGCCTCAGCTTGGCCCACACCGCCGGCATCCGCACCGGCGTCATCACCGGACGCGGCAGCGCCGCACTCCGCCGCCGCTGCCAGGAACTCAGCATCGAATTCGTCTACGAAAAGCAGCCCCACAAAATCGCCGCCTACGAAGAAATCCTGAAAAAAACCGGCGTCAAAGAATCCGAAGTCGCCTATCTGGGCGACGATCTTCCCGACCTGACCGTAATGCGCCGCGTCGGTTTCGCCGTAGCTGTAGGCGACGCCGCCCCCGAGGTAAAACATGGCGCGCACTACGTAACCAAAGCCATCGGCGGCAAAGGCGCCGCCCGCGAAGTCGTCGAAGTCCTCCTGAAAAGCCGCGGCGTCTGGAAAGAAATGATCGACAAAGCCCGCGCCTAAGCCCGGCCTAGGCGAATCCGTGTACGGGCGCAGCACGGCTGTGCCCCATCGCGGCAACATCGTCGCGTCTTGAGTTGCCCTGCTTCTCGGTTCCGTCCTCGTTTGGTCCCCACACCAATCCCGGCGATAATATCTAGCGACAACTCTCCCTAAGGATCGTCACCCATGATGCACGCTTGGCACGACGTCTCACCCGGCAACGATCTCCCGCGCGACTTCCAAGCCGTGATCGAAATTCCGCTCGGCTCCAACGTCAAGTACGAGCTCGACAAACCCACAGGTCTGCTCAAAGTCGACCGCATCATCCATTCCGCCGTCTTCTATCCCGCCAATTACGGCTTCATCCCGCAGACCTACGCTGAAGACAACGATCCTCTCGATGTTCTTGTCCTCTGCCAGGAACCCGTCCAGCCGCTCGCCCTGATAAAAGCCCGCGCCATCGGTCTCATGACCATGATCGATTCCGGCGCCAGCGACGACAAAGTCATCGCCGTCGCCACCAACGACCCCGAATTCAGCGACTACGTCGAAGCGCGCGATCTCCCGCAACACCGCCTCCTTGTCCTGAAACGCTTTTTCTCAGATTACAAACAACTCGAAGGGAAAAAAGTAGAAGTCGAAGACATCCGCCCAGCCTACGCCGCCATCACCGTCATCGAACGCGCACTCGGCCGCTACCAGCAAGAACGCGAGCGCCTTACCGCCGACATCGGCCGCTAAAACTCCTGATGCGAAGGAGCATTCATGTCAGCTCAAAGAACCGCGATCATCACGGGAGCGTCGGGCAGCATCGGCACAGGCCTGATTCAGGGCTTCCTCAACGATAGCTACAACGTCGTCGCGACATCTCTCAACGCCACGCAGTCATCGTTGACTGCGTCTGCAAACCTCGTGCTCGTCGACGGCGACCTCAGCAAACCAGAAACCGCCGCAAAAATCGCGAACGCAGCCATCGAACGTTTTGGCTCCATCGACGTTCTCGTGAACAACGCCGGCATCTTCCGCAAAAAACATTTCGTCGACTACACGACGGAAGACGTCAACGCCCTGGTCTCGATCAACTTGCTCGGGTTCCTCTACATCACGCAATTCGCTGTAAGGCAGATGCTCAAGCAAAAATCGGGCAACGTCGTCACGATTTCCGCGTCACTCGCCGATCACCCGGTCGCAGGCGAGAACGCGTCTATTTCGATGATGACCAAGGGCGGCCTCAATTCCGCCACCCGCAATCTCGCGATGGAGTACGCAAAAGAAGGCATCCGCTTCAACGCGGTAGCGCCCGGCGCCGTCGCCACGGCAATGCACGCCGATTCGCCCGGCGACGCGCAACAACGGTCACCCATAGGCAAACTGGCCGAAGTAAAAGACATCGTCCAAGCCGTCCTTTATTTGGCCCACGCAGATCAGGTCACCGGAGAAGTCCTCAACGTAGACGGTGGCGCCCACGTCGGCCGCTGGTAGCGCCGGCATCCCTGCCGGCGTTTTTCCCACTGTCACTCTACCCTCCGGCCTTACTTGGAATTCACGGGTGCTACGCCGCCTACCACCCCACTTGCCGCATCCGCTCCAAAATCAATCCGCTATATCGATCCATGCGATCCGGCCTCCGCTTCAGCGGCAACGGCAAAATCGCCGCGAGCCGTGCGCCTCGCTCCCGATCGATACCCCGCGCCGGTTCCCGATAGTAGTAACGGCTCGCCGCCTCCGCGCCATACACGCCCGGTCCCCACTCGACCACATTCAAATAAAGTTCCAGAATGCGCTTCTTGCCGAGCACCAATTCCGCAACCGGCACCAGTGTGAACTCTGCACCCTTGCGAATAATTGACCGACCCGTCCCGAAAAATAAATTTTTTACCAACTGCTGTGTAATCGTCGACCCTCCGCGCAGCTTCTCGCCCTCCATGTCCCCTTCGGCTGCAATCTCGATCGCGTGCCAATCGAATCCATGGTGCTGATAGAAAGTTCCGTCTTCCGCCGCGATCACCGCGTGCTGAAACTCCGGAGAAATCTCCTTCAGCGAAACAAATTCATACCGTTCCTGATACTTCGCGTGGTGAATCCACGCCTGAAATCGCCGCTCCATGTGCACCGCAGTCGTCGGCGGATCGATCCACCGCATCGCCACCAGCGAGAGCGCCACCATCAGCCAGACGAGCCCCACTCCGATAAGCACCCATCGCCCAACAAATCGGAGCGCACTCCTCCGCGCCACATCCTTCGGAGGCAGATCCTTCGGAGATGTTTCTAAATTTTCAGCCACAGCTCAGAATAGTTCGTCCACCGTGCATCAACATAGCTCGTTGTGCCCGAGCGTCTCTTGCCCAGTAACGGCGTTATTCACTCCCGCGAACAACCTCGAATCCATTTTCCCGCGTAATCCTTTGGAACCGATCCAACTCCACGCAGTCGACACAACCCACGTCGTTGCTAAAGTAGTGGCGTAGTCCTCTCAGTTCCCCTTTCACGCATAAACCATTCCTTGCTTTGGTCGTGTGCCTGTCCTGGAGATTCGCTTGCCCGAAATTCGCAAATACTCACTCGAATTCGAAAACGCCGTCGCCGCGTACGCGACCGGCAATCCCTCCGACCGCAGCGAAAAAACGCTCTACGAGCTTTACACCAAACTCGGATACGCACACAGCTTCTTCGCCTTCTGCGAACGCTACTTCCATCTGTCGGGAAAGCGCTTCATCGAGGTCGGCTGCGGCACCGCCTACGTTTCCGTCGCCGCTGCACAACGCGGCGCCACCACCTACTCCATCGACGTCGTCGACAAAGCCTTATCCCTCGCTGCCCAGCGTTTCCGCGAACATTCCGTTCCAGGAGTCGTCCTTCACGCCGATCTGCGACAACCGCTCCCTCTCCAAAACTGGGGCGGCCCTTTCGAAATTGTCTTCTGCTATCAGGTGCTCGAACACATTCCCCGCAAAGAACAATTCACCGCTTTGGCCAATCTCTTCCAACTCGTCGTCCCCGGCGGCTTCCTTTTCATCGACACCGAAAACAGCCTCTGCCCCTACGATCGCCACGACAGCCACACCTGGCTCGTCCGCCTTCTCTCACAGCGCACCTACGACCCCATCATTCAGGCGCTTGGCAAAGGTCTCAATTTCTTCGAGCCGAGCGCCGGTCACGCCGTCCAAACGCGCGATTATTTGTCCTACGACGAACTATTCGGAGCAGCCTCAGTCTCAGGCTTCGAGGTGCTCAACTCCACCATGCCCCACGAAGACAAACGACAATCTCTGCGCGTCCTCACCGGCAGCGACTGGCTTCACGACAACATCCTTCAATATTTCGACTCCGAACGTTTCAGCCCCATCTCCGTCCTTTGGAAAAGATCGAATCATCGATAGTCCAAAAAGCCGCTCAATCCTCTTTGAACCGTCCGGATGAACTTCCCTCTGAACTACCTGCCATTTTAATTTGTGCTTGACATACGAATTAATTAGTACTACAAGACAGATAGACATGAGACCAAAACACGCAACACTAACCCCGCAAGAACTCGAAATCATGAAGCTGGTATGGGACCGCGAGGATGCGACCGTCCGCGACATCTATGAGGCGCTGCTCGAAACCCGGAAGGTCGCCTACACCACCGTGATGACCATGATGAAGATTCTGGAAACCAAGGGTTACCTGAAAAAGAAAAAACAGGATCGCGCATTCCTTTATCGGCCGACACGCCCGAAGAGCCAGGTAATCGGCAGCATGCTCCGCGAATTCATCGACCGCGTCTTCAATGGCGCAGCGGAGCCGCTTGTAGTGCATTTGGTGAAAGACAAGCGGCTAGAAGAGAAAGACCTGCAGAAGATCGTCCGGATGATCGAGGAAAGCGAGTAACTGCGCCGAATTAGGCGAGGCCTTGGAGACATTTGTGCTCGAAGCAACCATCAATCCAATGTTTTGGAACGCGCCAGACTTCGTGCTCGTGGCTACGAACATCATGTTCTGGAGCACCCAGGTCGCGCTACTAGTAGTGGTAGCCGCAATCCTTCGACGTCTTTTCCGAATCCAGCAGCCGCGAGTCTTGCTTGCCTTCTGGCGTGTGTTGCTGATCGCGTCCTTCGCACTCCCTGCAATTCAGCCGTGGCACAAACTGGTGCGCGTCGGCGAATTGACGATCGCGATGGAGCCTGCAACAGATCCGCGAGTTTTGCCGCCATCCTCACCCGGCCTTTCCGTCTGGCATGTCTCGACCCAGCAGTTTGTATCCGTCTGCGGCGCAGTGATCCTTCTCGGAATCGTCGTGCGTTTGCTGATGTTCGCAGCCGGCCTACGCAAGCTGCGCCAATTTCGGCGCAGATCGCAGTCAATCCCTTCGTCGACCGAAACAGGTCAGCTGCTCGCCGCGATGCGAAAGCACGTCGGTTGCGACGCGGACTTTCGACTATCCGACGACGTGGAATCGCCCGTCACATTCGGCTGGAGAGCCCCGTCGATCTTGTTCCCCGCGGAATTTCTGACGATGGAGCCGCAATTACAAAAAGCCATCGCGTGTCACGAGTTGTTGCACGTTCGCCGGCACGATTGGGCAATGCATTTCGTCGAAGAACTAATCCGAGTCGCAATGTGGTTTCACCCTGCGATCTTGTGGCTCGTAGCGCAAAGCCGACTGGCGCGAGAGCAAGTCGTCGATCAGCAAGTTCTTGGTCTGACCGGAGCGCGCAAGCCCTATCTCGAAGCCCTACTCCGCTTTGCGACCGACCAAAAACACCTAACGGCGATTCCAGCGCCACCTTTTCTCGCCGAGCGGCAACTCGCTCGGCGCGTATCCGTAATGCTGAAGGAGGTCCGTATGTCACGAACAAGGCTAGCAATGTCGTTGGCGGCGATCGCAGTTCTGATCGGCGCCGCCGGAGTCACCGCAGTCTGGATGTTTCCGTTGAAGGCAGTCGCGCAGAATGCTCCGTCGACTGCAGTCGCGGGAGGTGTCGCCGGAGGAATCGTCGGTGGCGTCGCAGAAGGTGTTGTCCGCGGAGTCACAGACGGAGTAGCCCGCGGAATCGCAGGCGGCGTCTCGGCAGACGAACCTCAAGTCGATCGTGCCGCAATCTGGACGGATGAAGTAAAGCGCGGCCCCATGATGATTCAGGTGCGCGGCTTAGGCGAACTCGTGCGAGACGACGCTTCCGGAAAGCTCATCGCAAGAATTTCGCTGCCCGACGAAATCACAAAAGATGTTCGCGCCAATCAAAGCGCCATGGTCGACACTCGCAAGGGAGTTGTGGCCGGACACGTCAGCGAACTAGGCCAAAACAAAGCAGGAACGCGAACAATCGACATCGCGCTCGACGCCGCATTGCCCACCGGAGCCGGCGCTGGATTGGCGATCGACGCCACCGTGGACATCGAAAAGATCGACGACATTCTCTACGTTGGCAGGCCCGTCCGCGTAATGAGCGGCGCTTCTTCTACGGTGTACAAGCTAACGGCAGACGGTGAAGAAGCCACGCGAGTGCCCGTGAAGTTTGGCCGCGCATCGGTGGCGAACATCGAGGTGCTCGACGGACTGAAGGTCGGCGATACCATCATCTTGTCCGATCCCTCCGCATGGAACGGCGCCGAAAAGATTCGACTGAAGTAACATCCGCGGGTCGCTCGGCCAGAAATTGCCGAGCGCCCCGCTCCTTTGTAAGCGGTGCAAAATTAGTCAGACACCTAGTCCCCGCGCAACGGCAGAGTCCGATTCCCGCCGCCTAAAACTCCTACCGTTTCTGATACGGATGAAAAATATAATCCTTCGCCTTCACCACCGTATGGCACGCATTCCCGCAGTCCGACAAGCTGCTGGCATCAGCCGTAAATTTATCCGTCGCCGCGTCGTAGTTGAACACCGCATATCCCCATCCGCCGCTCGTCTTCGGAAATCTCTTGCTGTCCTTCTCCATCACGAAAGCCTGCTTGAACACGTCCGGCACATCCACCACAAACGGCGCCTCCGTGCTCTTCTTTGGCTTCCATTGCAGCTTCACGATCCGCGAACCTTCCGGAAAAGCCTGCCCGTTCAGCGGAACGCCCGCCTTATAAGCACTGATCATCGCCGGATCGCCAACAATCACCTTCAACACTTCGTCGGTCCGCGCCGACGACACCACCGACCAATCCTCATATCCCCTGAAATCCGAAAACGCAATCCCGCTCGGCGACTTCAACGAATACTTATCGTCCCCAGCCCCGCCACCCGAACCAGCCGCGGCGCCCACCGCCGCGCCAAAAACCGCGAGCACCGCCAGCGAAACCGCAAGCTTGTTTCTCCAATGCATCGTCGATCCCCCTCAAAACCAAGTTTCGTAATATGGCTTTGAGTCGGAACCGCCGAATTGGATGCAGAATATTTCAGACCTCCGGTTAGTGCCCCACGATCTTTTCGCCAAAACATTGCGCCGACGGACCGCTTTCCGAAAAGAGTTCTACTTCGTACCCGCCGCCTGCTTCTTCAACGCGTCCTCGGTCCACGGCGGCACAATCCCGTTCACCCGCGCGTACGCAATCGCCTGCCCCAGCATGTCGTGATTGTGAACGACCAGCAGGTACACCACGTCGCCATCGTTCGCATCCGGTCCGAGCTTCTTATCCGGCTTGGCAAAATCCGCATTGGTCATTCCCTGCACCGCCGCAATCGCCGAGTCGAACGACTTATTCAATTCCTGTACCACCTTTGCCTTGTCCGTCGTCGACTTTTCGAACGTCTTCCCATTGAAGCCTTCGGGACTCTTCACTCCCATCATGCTTGGGATCCCATAATTCGCCCCCGCCGCATGCATGAAAATCTCCGCCACCGACCGCACGCCGTCTCCCGGCCGCCACGTCATCTTCCCCGCCGGAAACGCCTCCGCCAAGCTCGTGAATTTCTTCTGCATATCCTGCAAGTCGAGAATCGCCTGCGGTTTCATGTCGTAACTCGGCGCCGTCTTGTCCGTCGACTGCACCTGTCCGCTCGCCGCCGGAGCTTGCGCAGCCGCCGCCGAATTCCCCGCCAGCCCCAAAACCAAGCCGAACACCAACACCCATCCCATCGATCGCTTCATATCAGCTATCTCCTCTGTACGCAACTCCGCAACACCCCGGCCGTTTTTCGGCCGAAACAAGCCCCACAAAAAGAAAAAGCGCGTCCCCAGACTTGCCCCTGCGGCAATGTCCGGTTAGACGCGCCTTCTCAAAAAACTATTCGTTTACTTTGTCGCCGGTGCCGGCGCCGGTGCGTTCTCACTCGTCGGCGGCACAATCCCCTTCAGCCTCATATACGTCACCATGTTCCCGTAGTGCTCATCCGTATGTGCCGTATTGATCGAGTACACCGTCAGCTTCGCCAGATCAAACCCGAAAATCTTGATCATCTGGCTGCCTTTCGCGTCGGTCATGCTTTCGTATGACTTGTTGCAGTACGCGACCGCATCCTTCAGCGCCGCAACCAGATCGGCCTTGGAAGTCTTCGTCTTTTCAATGTTCTTCGGCGCGACTGTTTCACCGGACGCTTGCGAGCAGAACATATACGACGCGTCCGCCACATGCCCAACCAGCTGCCCAAAACTCCGTACCTCCGGCGTCGGCTTGAACGAGTAATTGTCTTCCGGCATTTTCACCGCCGCGCCCACAACCGCGCCGCTTACAAATCCGTAAAAACCCTTTTCACTCGCAGTAATCGGATTCGCCGGCGGAGCCGCCGGCGCCGCTGGTTTCTCCTGCCCCAACATCACAGCCGGAACCGCCATCAACAGAGCAAACGTACAACACAGTCTTTTGTTCACGAGACCACCCTCCTTTGAATTTGGCCAACCTTTGGTCACACGAGCCTACAGCGGCACACGATGAGAACGCCACCCATCTTCTATACGCGCCGTGTGCCCGTTTGTTTCGGATTAAGAATGAATCGACAGTTACGTGGTCACGACTGCAGGAGTGTCAACAGCTTTGCCCGGCGCTTTGCGGCGCAGAACCGCCGCCGAGATCAGCGTAATGATGAGCCCGACGGGAAACGGCTCAATAAACGTATAAGCCATGTTGACCAAGGGGTTTTGGTACATCTCCTGCGAATGCTGTATCGCAGCCACCCGCGCAGCGGTCGTGGCAGCGTCCAGTCCGGCAGACTGCACCCTATGAATCTGCGCCGCGAAATACCCATCCATAAAGTGCGGCATGAAATTGAAGAAAATAATCTCCCACGAAACCACATAGAACACGGTGGTGATGAGCGCGATCAAAATCCCGCAGCTAAACGCCCTTCCGAATGAGATTTGCCCACCAAGCGTGTTGTCGCGATAGCTCCGAATCCCGAAATAGATCAACAGAAACGACGCCACCATGATGGTGTAGCCCAGCATCATGCTGTGCCCCGAGCCAATCTTGTTGGCCAGGAGCAGCGACGCGTTCATCAGCACCGAGATGATGACGCCCGCGATGACGCCAAATGTGAGAACGGTCTTCTTCATGTGAAGCTCCTTTTGCGAGTCAGAACGGAGTCACCATGCCGCATCGCGCGCCCAAATGTCGTCATTCTTTCGGATGATTTTGCAGGAATGGACCAGAAATCGTGCTTTCGGGGGACGCACTCACCCACCGACCACGCCACCGATCACGGAAGCAGACCAAGTTCCTTGCCGCGCTGGACCGCCTGGGTCCGCCGGGCCGCCCCCAGCTTGTCGAAGGCTCGTGAACAGTGCGTCTTGACGGTGTTCTCAGACACAAAAAGCTGCGCGGCGATCTCCCGATTGCTGAGCCCCCGAGCGACCAGCACCAGCACTTCAAGCTCACGTTCCGTGATGCCGAGACTCTCCTGCCTCTCCACATTGGGCGCGAACGGCTCAAGCACCCCCGCAGCAACCGGCACTTCCCTCACCACGACCGTTTCACGCACAGTCTCCCGCCGCCGCGTAATCCGGATCCCCAGCCAAATGCCAAAAGCCGAGAACAGGCAGGCGACCAGCGCTCCATACATCTCAACCGAGTGCTCAATGACCAGAAATCGGTATTGCGTGTACTGGAGGGTGGCAATCAGAACCCCGCCGACGACCCCGAAAATGAGCACATGCCGCTTCATGGTGAAGTAAGCAAGGAGTTTAACGAAGCCAGCAAGGAAGCGCCACTCGGCCAAAATTCGAGCCGGAGCACCTACGCCTATCGGTCGAGACCTTCAACCACGCGCGAGTTGCACAAGATCCACGAGTTCCTGTTCCAGCACCTTCGCAACTTCCGATTCACTCGCCGTCGGCCCGATCGGCACCGTCATCGTTATCGTGCATCCATCAATCGGACGAGGCATCACGCGCAGGTAAGCACCGCCTCTCCTGCCATTGCCCATTTCCCGGACGTAATCGACGGTGCCTGCCGACGGATGCAACGCAATCTCGACATCGAAGCTCGCCTTATTCTTGGTCACGCGATACCGCGCGTCGGCGATGTGCTCAATCGCATCAGCAAACACCGGCGCCCATTTTGGAATGTTGCCGGCTTCAGCGAGAACCGCATAAACCCGCTCAGGCTCTAGATCGCACTCAATCGCACGAGTCACAGTTTGGGTTGCCATACACCTTCGATGAACGCCGTCGCAGAAACGTCACGCTACTCCGACCGGAGCGCATCGATCGGATTGATCGAAGCCGCTCGAAAAGCCGGAATCGCCGCCGCCGCAATCGTCACCACCGTCAGCGTCGCAATCACCGCCGTCAACGTCAGCGGATCGTGTGCAGTAACTCCATAAAGCATCGTCACCACAAACCGCGCCGTGAAAAATAGCGCGAGCCCACCGAGCGCCAGTCCCCACACGAGCAGGTTCATCGCTTCTCCCAGAATCATCCGCAGCACGGTCCCGCGCGACGCGCCCAGCGCCACGCGCACGCCAATCTCACTGACGCGCTGTGCCAGTCCCGCCGACAGCAGCCCGTACAATCCCAGCGCGCTGAGTAACAGCGCCAGCAACCCAAAGAAATTCGCCAACAACGTAATCAGTTCCTGGCTTCCCAGCGCCGCGTCCATCTGCTCGCGCAACGTCACGAAAAGAACCAGCGGAATCGTGGGCATCACTTCCTGCGCCACCGTGCGAAACGCATCGACCGCCTGCGATTTCTTCGGCGTGTTCATCAGAAAAACCAGATTACCCAGCCGGTCGATACGTTGCAGAGACAGCGGCAAATAGATCGTCCGCGGCGGCGCCTGCCGTAGATCGAAAAATTTGGCGTCCTGCGCCAGCCCCACGACCCGGCACGTCATGTCGTCCTCAAAATCCACCGTCTTGCGACTCCGCACATACTGCCCAATCGGAAATTGCCCCGGGAAAAAGAAATTCGCCGCCGACTGATTCAGAATGCACACATCCAGCGAGCGGTCGCTCTTTTCAAAATCGCGCCCCGCAATGATGCGCGTCTGAATCGTCCGGAAATAACCCGCCCCGACGTCGTTGTAAGGCATTTGCGTGTCTTCCGGCGGATTCGCGCCGTTCGAAACCGCCATAAAATCGCCGGTCACTTTTTCTCCGGTCATCGGCGTTTGAGAAACCGCTGTCGCCGAATTCATCATCGGCATCTGCTCCAACCGGTCCACCATGCGCTGATAAAGATCGAGCTTCTTCACTCCCTCCAGCCCGAGCGTGTGCATCGGTGACGTCTGGATCGTCACGTGGTCGAGGTCGAAGCCGGTATTCTCCGACCGCAGCTTCACCACGCTTTGCGATAGCAGCGTCGCCATCGCCACCAGCACCAGCGACAGTCCCACTTGCACCGGCACAAACATCCGCCCGGCGATCTGTCGCCGCCCGCCCATCCCCGTCCGCGACTTAAGCAGCATTCCCGGATCGGTGCGTGCCGCGCGCCACGCCGGCAGCGTGCCAAACAGCAGTGTCGTCACCACCGCGAACAACATCGACATCCAGAACATCGCCTTGTCCGGATGCACATCGATCGTTTCCGACATCATTGGATTGCGGAAAAATCGCAGCAGGAATCCGCTTCCGAACCACGCCGCAGCGGCACCCAGTGCGCTCCCCGCAATCGCAATCACAAAACTTTCCGTCAAATACTGCCGCACCAGCCGATACGCAGAAGCTCCGACCGCCGTGCGAACCGCGAACTCGCGCTGTCGTGCCGCGATACGCGCCATCATCAAGCCGCCGATATTCACGCAGCACAGCAGCAACACCACGCCCACAAGCCCTTGCATCAGGTACAACGGTTTCCGGTACGTTTGACTGATATAGGTTGGCAGTCCAGCGCGCGCGGAGTTCACGATGAAATACGCCTTCTCGACAAACGGGATGTGCTGGTATTTCGGCGGAATATAACGCGCAAACAGATCCTTTTGCATCGCGCCAGCTTCGGCCACAGCCTGCTGCATGGTGACGCCCGGCTTGAGGATGCCAATCGCCGAAACACCAAAAACTGAGTCCGGATCATCCAGGAAGGTTTTGCCCGCCAGCGTGTCTTCCATCTGCAAGGGCACGTATAGTTTCGGCTCCCAACCGGGCCGGACGCCGTGAAAATCGGGTGGAGCGACCCCGACAATCGTCGCGGTGATTTCCTTGTGCGAGTTAAAGTCAAGAGCCTTGAGTTGTTTCCCGATGACATCGTTCGAACGGCCGAACCGTTCGTTCCAGAAACCGTAGCTCAAGACAACCGGCCAGCCTGTCCGTGGGCCGCCCCGCACATCGTCGTACGGCTCGATCAGGCGGCCACGGTACGGCCGAATGTGTAGCAGTTCGAACGCATTGCCGCTGACCAGAACGCCGTAATAGTTGCGAATCGTGCCGTTGTCGTCCTTCATCAGCACATCTTCGCCGCTCCATTCCGAAAGCTCCCGGAACGACGTTTGTTGCGCCTGATACGCCTGCAACATGCGATACGGAACCGACGATGGCCCCTGTTCGGAGTCGGGCTCCGCACCCGAAGCAATCCCAATTTTGACAAGCTGCCACGCCTGCGGCGTCGGCAAACTCCGCAGCACGAGCCCATACAGCATCGTGAAGATCGCAGTATTCGCCCCGATCCCCAGCGCAAGCGTAAGAATCGCCGTCAGCGAAAGAACTGGATTCTTCCGCAGCGACCTCAGCCCAAGCACAACGTCGCCACTAATATTGCGCAACATATTGCGACTCTACTCCCCCCGATTCGAATTGCACAGATGAAGCCCGTCACAATTATCTCGCCACCCTCAAGCACTCGGTCCGCGAGGACGACCACATGGACTGCGGCGCTTCAGCGCCGCCTTTCACCCCGCTCCCAACCACCCAAACGAGCCCAACACCTCCCGGCCCGGACGCCGTCGGATCAACCATGCCCATTTTTAGACGCTAAACTCTAGCCGCGGTCCCCTATTCCCGATTCTTTCTTCTCAAATACCACCAAAAGCACCACAATTGCACTTGACTAAAGTTAACAAATGGTTTATACTCCTCCCAAGTAAACTCACGTCAAGAACTCCCCCGCCTCGCGCTTCCCTAACAAATTTATTTTCATCAACTTAGCAAATCGCCAAAACCTAACTCATTTAGAATGAAATTCTTGCATCACCGCGCCGTATAACTCATTTATTTTCATATTCTTGCGCAAAAACCACGGGGGGTACATCCAGTCCCAAATCGGAACGCGTTCTCACGAACGCGAGCCAACCCGTCGACCTCGATCGCGCCCAGCCGCGAACTATATGGAGTGCGGCGGCTCGCCGCCACTTTTGACCAACAAACCGTATCTACCCAATCGATCCAGCAGCATTCACCGCGGCGATGTCGATGATCGACCAATGCTCAGAGATAGAGTTGAGCGGGAAGATAGCGCAAACAATCGCGCCAAACTATTTCAGCTGCCTGCAAATCTCATCAACAATCTCTTCCGGCTCCACCCGAACATCCACAACAATCGCGTCGGTAGGTTCTTCGAGGTCGGCAAATTGCGCGGCAAGAATTTTGTCGTCGGCAAAGTGTCCTTTGCGCGCCCGCAGATGCTCATCGATAACTTCGTAGCTGCCCTTCAAATACACAAGTTCCACCGCAAGTTTTTCGCGAAGGATTCGCCGGTAACCCTGCTTCAAAGCCGAACAACCCAACACAACACTGCGATTTTCAGCGTAAGCCCTCGCGAGGTATTCATGCATCGACACAAGCCAAGGCATCCGATCCGCATCCGTCAGCGGAATCCCGCGATGCATCTTGTCTTTGTTCGCAGCGGAATGAAAATCATCCGCGTCCGCAAATTCCGATCCCAACCGCTCGGCGAGCATCTTCCCGACCGTCGTCTTGCCGGAACCCGTAACGCCCATGACGATCACAATCATCCGTTCGCAGACCTCACTTGTTTCCACGTAACAGCAAAATCACATCGAGCAACACGAGCACCGCTACAACAACCTCAACTACAAACATCCGCCGCTCGTTAAATTGCGCGACCATGAATTCATACAGCTCGCCCGCAGTCTTCAACTTCTCTGAAACTAGCGTCTTGTAGTCGTTGGAACCAATCCTCGTCGAAGCCACGCGATACACACGCGCATAATACGTATCGCTGATGAACTTCACCGCGTACTCGGTTCGCTCGGCAAGATCCATGATGTCGAGCCGCAATTCATTCAGCCGACCCGCTCGCCTCGACAGTCGAAACCGCTTCCAGAAACTTTCGCGCCCTTCCAGCGAGCTGTAAACGTCGGACAGCACATTCGTGAGCAACTCGTCGTAGTAGCGAAATTCCAGCAACTGCGTGTTTGCGTATTCCAGCAGGTCGATCACCGACGACGTCGCTTCCGGCTTGTCATACACGAGCGCCGCGGCCCAACCAACGACCACCAGATCCGTCGGATAGTACGACAGTCCCGAGCGCACAACTTCGTCACGCTCTCCCTGGGAAAGCTGGACCAACTCGCCGCGAATCGCCCGCGTGACTGGGTCTCCGTACGTCTGCAGAAACTCCGTCGCGGTCGCCGCGACGCCGTCGCTATTCCTCGCCGACTGCACATCGATGATCAGATAATCTTCGTCGAGCCATTTCTGCGACGGCTTGATCATCGCCGGGCGAAATCGCTCCAGCCGCGCGCGCAGCAAATCCTCCGCCGCCTTTTCCACCTCGGGCGCGTTCATCCAGCGATACGAATGATTGGGAAGCGCTTCCAGCAGACACTCGAACGGCGTGACCAGTTCCACGCAAGCCACGCCGAACCAATAATATTTAATCCTGCTATCGAGAGTTTCACCGGTGGGAAGTTCAATCGTTCCCGTCGTCTCAACGATCGGTGCAGTCGGAGCCTGAGCATACTCAGGAGCGCGCACTCCAGGCGCCGGAGCTTTCGGCAACGCGTCCGGCTTCAACAAGGTATTCAGCCGATCGAGTTCAAACGCCTCGCTGACATCGAAAAAACTTAGAACGCGGAAATAGCCTTGAACGAGCATCGAAGGAGGAATGAGCCTCTCGAAAATCGACCCGAAAACGTGGACGTAAGTGTAGCCGAACGGGCAGGCGCATTTGATGAACGGCTATTTCCTGAAACGGACCGGGCTGCGCGCTATTTCTTAGCGGGCGCAGGCGCCGGGGCAGGCTTGGGTTCTTCAGCCGGCTTCACGGCGGCGGCTGCCTTCTGAAGCTCCTCAACTGCTTTAGGATCAAGCTGATACAGGGAGGGTTCGCCCTCGCGCTTGGCGATGTAGTTGTCGCCACTTTTCGCGATCGAGACGTTCTCGACGCGCTTGCCGTCGTTGGACGTCACCTTCATAGCAATCGTCGCTGATGCAAAACCGGACTCCGGAAACTTGGTCGCGGCGAGATCACGGAATTTGTCGATGAACGCCTGGACGCTCGCGCCGTCCATTTTCTTCCCGTTGGACCACCAATCCGGTCCACCTTTAACGAGCGAATAGGTCTTTGAGCCATCGTGCATGTCAACAGCGCTGACGTCATCAAATCCGAAATCGAATAGCTTCTTACCGCGAAAATCGTCGAGCGCCTTGTCGAGGCCCGTGCCGAGATCGTTCGCGACTTTGTACACGCCGGCCACCGCGGTCGACTTCGCGTAGTAGTCGGTCTTGTTTTTGCGAACTTCCAGAGTCTGCGTGCCGGTCGCGTCCGTAACCTTTACCGTCGCAACGGGAGTCGCCGACGCAAACGCCGACGCCAATTTCTTTTCGTCCGTGTCAGTCGACGCCGACAAATCCATCTTGGCGTCCTTCAGCCGGCGCACCAGATCTTCCACCGAAAAATTATCCGCACGCAGCGGACGCGGCTTCACGATTTGCCATGCATCTTTACTTCGACCAAATTCCACAGTCTGCTTTTTTGCAGTGAGATCGATCTGGCTGACTTTGTCGAAATTCGCCGTCAGGAGACGTTTGTCGCGAAGATCGGACACCGTCTTGTCCAGATTCGACTTCGCGTAACTCGCGATCGTAAACACCCTGGGATCGCCGCCAACCGCCGCGTACAGACCGTTTCCGGTCGGAGTGTCATCGCCCAGCAAGAGTTTCTGCGTCTTGCCCTCTTTCAGAGTCAGGTCAATCTTGACCAGCGGATCGGCCAGACCGTATTGCTTCAAGTCGATTGCGTGATCTTCCACGACGCGATCGGAACTCAGCTCGGACACGACTGAAATTACTCCGGTAATGGCATCCTGATCGCCGCTCAGTTTTTGCGGCGCGGTGATTTCCCATTTGCCGTCGCTGCCCTTGGCCAGCTCGACCGCGTCAATTCCCTTTTTCTCGATTTCGATTTTGGTGACGTCCGCGGGTTTCAAGGAAACGAGCTTCGTTGCAGCCGGAGTCGCAGGCTTCTTCGTATCTTCCGCCGCGTGATGGTTCGACCAATACAAAACTCCGGTAAGCGCCGCCAACACAGCGGCGGCAATCAGCAGTCCGGTGCTTTTCATCGATGGAGTCCTGGTCGTGGTTCTAACATGCTGAAGAAATTGACGGTCGCGCTAACGCCGCCGCCACCAAACTGAAACGCCCGCAAAAATCACAATCAACGGCAGCACGAACTGGCTCGTGATGCGCACCACGTTCATCTGCGCGCGCGTCATGGTGATCTTGCGATCTTCCTGCGCTTTTGGCCGGATGGAAATCAGGTCTTCATCCGAGGAAAGCCAGTTCATCGTATTCAGTGCCAGGTCGCGGTTGCCATTGAAATTCAGGAATGAATTCGCAGCCCACGCCGCGCTGCCAATCACGACAAAGCGCCCCTGCGAGTTCTCTTTCCCGGTGTTGTAGCTACCCGCGGCAGCAATGGTCAGCGGACCTTTTTTATTTTTCGGATCGTTGGGGTCAATGTCGGGCGCATTCAGTTTCGTCGTGGCGAGACTCGAATCCGACGAGCTGAACATTTTCTCGACGGTCGATTTGCCTTCGCTCTTGATGTCCATCGAGCGAACCAGCGGGAAGCCAGTCGCCGTGCCCTTCATTTCGTTCACGATGGGCTGCGACGCGTACGTCGTGACGAGAGCGACTTGCGGACCGAGCCCAGCCAGCTGACCGATCGGGTTCAAGTCGAGGATCAAATCTTTCTGCAGCGTGACGCCCCAGCTCGCCAGCAGCGTTCCAAGCGCATCGTTGTCGGCAATTTCGGAGCGACCGATTTTCAGCGGCGGATCGAGCATCACCAAAGCGCGGCCGCCGTCTTCAACATACTTCTTCAGCGCATCGACCTCGGGCTGCTGGTAATCGCCGGTCGGCCCGCCGATCACAACAACGGTGCAATCGGCCGGGATCTCGGCTTTCTGCAAAAGCGAAATTGACTTCGCTTCGTAGTCGTCTTTGCCCAGCAATTCCTTGAACTTCGAGTATCCGCTGCGCTCGGAATCGTCGATCTGGTGCTCGCCGCTCCCCGTCACGAAGCAAACGGTGCGCGTCGTATTCTTCAGGTTACGAATGAAGGCGCCAGTAATTCCCTCTTCGGTGAGGCTCTTCGCTTCTTCTTTTTTTGCGCCGATCTGAACGATTGTCGTGCCGTAATTCTTAATCCCGGCTTCGCGCGCGAGCGCCGGCTTCTTGTCGACATCGACGTAATCGACATGCACTTTCGGCGAGAGGTTCGCGTATTGCTCGAGCTGATCTTTCGCCGTCGAGAACCGCGTCGATTGATCGTAGTAGGTGATCGTCGCGTCCTGCTTCAATCCCTTGACGATCTTCGCGGTCTGGTCCGACAGGCTGTAGCGCTTGTTGGAGGTCGAGTCGTACGACTTGTTGTAGCGATTCCCAAGAACATTGGCGACGGTGATGATCGCGAAGAACACCACGATGTACATCGTGGCGTAGGCAGCGTACTTCGTCTGTCGCGCCTTCAAGAATGCGGGGGCAGCCATTACGACCTCCACCGCAGCGACTCAAGCGAGCGCGCTGTTAGAAAAAATCCGACGACGATCAAGCTGATGTAGTAGAGCGTGTCGCGCGTATCGAGCAAGCCTTTGGAGAACGGCTCCATGTGCGTTGTGACCGACATATACGAGAGAACCTGCGTCCACGTCGCGGTTTCGTAGCTTCCGGTCCAACCGATGACCCAGAGCACGAGGCAAACGCCGAACGTCGATGCGCCCGCGATGATCTGATTTTTTGTGAGCGTCGAAATAAACATTCCGACCGCGAGCATGCCTGCGGCCTGCAAAATCATGCCGAGGTACGCGACGGCGACCGGCTTCCAGTCGGGCTGCCCGTATTTAAAAAGAAAAGCCAGGTTGATCAGCGTCACCAGCAGCATGCAGCCGTACAGCGCCATTGCGGCAAGCCATTTGCCGCCGATAATTTCGAGATCCCGAATCGGCGAAGTGACCAGCAGTTCGATCGTGCCCGAACGCTTTTCTTCGGCGAACAAACGCATCGTAATCATCGGAATGAAAAACAGACCGATCACGTTGATGTTCGAGAGCAGCGGCCGAATCAGTTCTTCATTCAAATTCATCGGCATCGACTGGCCGCGCATCTGCGATTCCATCGAGTAGTAAACGAAAGCGCCGAGCGCGTTCCAGAAAAACAGTCCGAACACGACGGCGAACATCGTCAAGAGCAAGTAAGCGACCGGCGACGTGAAATAACCGTGCAGCTCTTTTCGGAAAATCACCAAAACGTTGCGCATCACTCCGCCCCCGTCGCGACAGGCTCGACGCTGGATTCGACGGCAGCGGGCTCGCCCGTAAGTTGCAAGAAGATCTCTTCGAGGCTGACGGCGGCGGGCCGCAGTTCGTTCAAATCCCAGCCGGATTCGACGATGGCGCGCGCCAAATCGCCGCGAACGAAATTGTCTTTGTGGCTTTCGATTTCAAAGACGCTGCGATTCTGCTGTTTTTCTTTGAAGATGATGTGCGTGATTCCCGGCACACGCTCAAGCCGCTGCTGAATGACCGCGGAATCGACGTCGCCATCGCGCCCGGCGATTTCGACAAACAACTGCTCGGCGCCGCGAGCGCGATTCTGCAGGTTGTTGACGGAATCTTTCGCCACCAGGCGGCCCTTATTAATGATGAGCACCGACTGGCAGGTCTGTTCGACTTCCGGCAGGATGTGCGTGCTCAAAATGATGGTGTGATCGCCGGCCAAACTCTTGATCAGGTCTCGCGTCTCGTTGATCTGCTTGGGATCGAGGCCCGAGGTCGGTTCGTCGAGAATCAGGACATCAGGGTTGTGAATGATGGCTTGTGCCAAACCGACGCGCTGGCGATAGCCCTTCGACAGTTTGCCGAGGAGTTTATCTTTTACGTCGGCGACCGAGCATCGCCCCAACACGTAGTCGACGCGCTTGCCGAGTTCCTCGCCCGACAGCCCTTTGAGCTTGCCGACAAACTCCAGATATTCCGTCGTGCTCATTTCGGGATAAAGCGGCGGCGTTTCAGGCAGATAGCCGATACGCTTCTTCACCTCGAACGGCTGCTCGAGGACGTCGAATCCGGCTACGATGGCCGTGCCCGCCGTCGGCGGCATAAAGCACGTCAACATGCGCATCGTCGTCGTTTTCCCGGCGCCGTTGGGCCCGAGGAATCCGACGATCGTTCCCTTCTGCACCTCGAAGGAAACGTGGTCCACGGCAGTGTGCCGGGCATACCTCTTCGTCAAATCGGTAACAGTGATCATAGAAATTTAATTTTAAAAATCAGACGCACAGCGCTCGCGCTAACCCCACTCACAGCAACAACAACAGTTACTGTCTCAGGAATTTGTTGAGTCTTTATCCTATGAATTTGAGACGGCGCATGTCAATGCCTGTTGAGTCCGCGTCTCAAAAGGTCGATGCGTGATAGCGCGCGATGCGTTGCCTCTTCTGGGCGCTGTGAGACGGGCCGTGCGTCAGCGGGACCAGAATGTGCCGTTATCCCAGTTGATGCGGCGGCCGCCAGCGGTCACGACGCCGTTGATAATCGAGCCGGACCAATTCGTCGTGAGCTGGCGGCGCGAATCGAACGAGCCGGTCGCACTGGCGTTGGCTTCGTTCGTCAGCGTGTAGGTGTCGCCGCGACGGCGAATGTAGCAACGCTGTGAGCGATTGCCGCCGCGATACCACGCGCCTTCGATCCTCGGGCGATGCCAACCACCGCCTCCGCCACCGTTGTTGCAGCGCGCCCAATAGGTGCCGTTCGACCAGTTGATCTGAGAACCGTCGGGAGTGAGCGTGCCCGTAACGAATTGCCAACCAGGAGCCGACATCACGTTTCCGCCTTGAAGGTTGCCGGGAGAGGTGTCGCCGTTTTCGTTGGTCAGCGTGTAAAAGACGCCGTTGCCAGTGATCGAGGCTTGCTTGGAGGGATCACCCTGGGCGCACCACTGGCCCAAGAAGCCGGCGCCTTGATTCCCTTGCGGAATCGGTGCAGCTGTGACGATTTGCGAATGAATCAGAATCGAAAAGAATAGAGCGATGGTGAGACCGGTCACTTGCAGCGCGAGAGCGGCTGCTCGGGAAATCCGGCTGGGGGCTTGCATCGGCTTCTCCTGGCGGCGTGAACATCGGGCTTCATCACAAACGCCGCCCGAAATCGCCGCCGGGAGAGTAGCACACTAGAAATGAGAGAAGAGGCCGATCAAGATAATGATGGGGAGTGGAACACCGAGCAAGAGCAAGAGAATCGAGCGCATTTTGTTTCTCCTTTGGCTGAGTTCTGACTCAGCGCGATCAAGTTTTTCCGGGCGATTCCAATTCCAACTCAGTCGCGATCGCGATTACGCGGCGCGCAGCACCGGAAGATGGTCACGGCGGTGGCCGCCCATCGTTGCCGCAAAACTTGCGGTGAAGGCGCCGAGCAGCAACGCTACGAAGAGCCAATACAGTGAGTGCGCGACGGATTTACGCGCCTGATCGATAGCGGCGAGATCGCGGTCGAAAGCGCTGGTGACGCGCGCTTCGGCTTCGGTGCGGCCGACGCCGGTGGCGGCGACGACGAGGCTGGCGACGTAGTTGCGATCATCGGGAGCGAGCGCGCTGTTATTTGCGATCGCGTGGGCAAATACGCCGGCGGCTTCGGCCTTGTAAGCATTGTCGTCGGCATTGACCGCACCGCGACCGCCGCGGAACATGCTGTCGATGTAATAGCGATTCGCCTCAAGGGCGGCGCTGTCGGCGGTCGCAGCAGAGGAGCCGTTTGCGGCGCGCGCATTCGCGGTCACGGACGCGCCGACCATTCCGGCGGCGGCTGCACCGAGGAACGCGGCGCTCATCACGAGCGATACGCACCACGCGAGGAAGCCGTGAGCGGTGTCGCGGAAATAAACTTCGTCGGTGTGGAGATCGACCCACTTGGTGCGTAGGCGGCCGGCGAGATAGCCGCCGACTCCCGACGAGACAATTTCAATGATGCAGAGGAAGATCAGCGCGCCAACGCCAACGGCAGTGGCGGACGCGCCGGTGTTTGAGAATGGCGAGAGCGACGAGAGACCGGCGCCGGCTCCGAGCGCGAGAAGACTCAACGAGAGCGCGGCAGTGGTGAAAGCGCCCGCAAAAACGGCTGCCCAGGATACGCCGGATGCAGAAGCTTCGGCGGGCGTGGCGCCGCCGTACGAATCATAGGCGGCGGCAGCGGCTCCGCGCGGAGTGGAGTACACAGGTTCGGTGGCGACTGCTCGAGTTGGTGCGCTCATAGTTTCACCCTTTGACGCAGAATGTGGGCCCAGACTTTCGTCGGTGGTGCATGTTAGGAGTGGCGCGGCTACGGTCCTATCCGGTCAACCATTTAGAGTGGATGGGAAGTTGCTTGATTTGTGGAAGCCGGCGTTTGAAGGGGAGAATTGGGAGCGAGGCTCTGGGCGGAAATAAATAGCGTGCCCGAATCGTGTGGGCGGGACTCTAAAGATATATGGGTCATTGGAATGGGCGGCAAAACGTGACGGCCGCGTCGGGAGCTTTTGTTTCCGATGAATGGAGCGCGGCGCGTGTAGGCATTGCCGGAACTGCCGGAGTTGAAAGGTGCGCTTCGGATGAAATTCGCGGCGGCGCGGCGGAATTGGCTGGAGCGGCTTCGCCGTGGTGGCTTTGGTGGAATGTGCTGAGTCTCGATGCGCCGATGGTGGCGATTGCGTGGGCGCTGGTTTTCGCACGGTTGTCGGGCGTGCACTTGCCGTGCGCGGAGATTGCTGCGCTTGGTTTGGTGGTGTGGCTGATCTACACCGTGGATCGACTGTTGGATGGGCAGTCGGTTGCGATTTCCGGATGGAGAAGTAGCGCTGGAGCTTTTGGTTCGCCACTGCGGCAGCGGCATGTTTTTCATCGGAGTCATGCGTGGGTGATCGCGTTTGTTGCGGGGATTGTCGCTGCTGTTACGGCGATTCTTGTTGCGACGCAAATCGGTGAGCGGGTTCTTGGGCTGGCAGTGCCCCTTGGACTGATCCTCGTTCTGTATATGGCTTGGGTTCACTTGGGGCGCGGCCGAGTGCTGGCGGGTTTGCCGAAAGAAGTGGCGGTGGGCGGAGTTTTCGCGGCGGGTGTGGCGTTGCCGGCGTGGTCGCGGCTCGGCGGGCGGAGATGGGAATTTTTCTTGCTGGCGATTTTGTTTGGCGCGGTGTGCACTCTGAATTGCGTGGCGATTGAAGAGTGGGAGCGCGTTCGGGGGAGCGGTCGTGGAGTTGGATTGGGCGCGCAGGGCTTTGGCTTTGCGGCGACGGAATTTGGGTCGGGGAAATTTGCTGCGGTTCTGGCGGCTTGCGCGGCGCTGATGACGCCGGTGGTGCGGCTTCGTGGTGAGTTCAGCGTGATTGGGGCGGCGATTGCGGTAAGCGCGATACTAATTTTGATTTTTGACTTGGCGCGAATGCGATTTTCGGCGGAGGCGTTGCGCGTGTTGGTGGATGTTGCGCTGTTGCTGCCGGCGGTTGTGATTCTGGTGTTTGTGCACTGATGCGGGCGATTCACAATTCGGCGCTGGCGGATGGCTCGTTAGCTGATGGTGCGGGCGCTGCGAACGTAGATGGTGGGCGCACAGTCGCGGCGATGAATTGCGATCGGATCGCTCGCGTGTATCGAGCGCTGGAATATTTATCGTTTGGCGGGGCGTTGCAGGCTTGCCGCGAGATGTATCTCGATGAAGTTTTGGATTGCCGCAGAGCGCTGTTGTGTGGGGATGGCGATGGACGGTTTCTCAATGCGCTTTTGCGCAAGAATCGCGGCGTGCGTGTCGACTTCGTCGATCTGAGTGCTGGGATGGTCGGGATTGCACAGCGGCGTGCGGATGCGATCGGCTCGCAGGCGAGCGCGCGGACGGAGTTTCACGTCGGCGATGTTCGGGAATTCAACGAAAATGCTGACGGCGAGCGCTACGATTTGATCACGGCGCATTTTTTTCTTGATTGTTTCAGCGATGAGGACGTGGCTCGTGTGGCGGGCAAGCTGGCTTCTTTCGCACGAACTGGCGCTCGGCTGCTCTTGTCGGATTTTCGTATTCCGCCGCACGGGATTGGGCGTTATGTCGACGCTGCGATTGTTCGCGGATTGTATGGAGCATTTCGGATGACGACGGGGCTGCGTGTGACGCGCCTGCCGGATTATGAGGGTGCTCTCGGGCACGCTGGGTTTCGCAAGCAGCGAGAAACCCTGAAGCTGGGCGGGCTTTTGACGGCGTCGCTCTGGCACAAGATTTAAAGCTCGCCGACGCGCAGCCGTCGCTTCGCGGCAAAAAACCCTACAAAAACATTTCTCTAAGGAACTGTGACAGTGATCGTTGCGGCGTGTTGGATCTTCACGGAGTTCGCCGTGGTCGAAACGCCGGTCACCGTGACGGTGTACTGCTGGCTTCCAGATTCCGGCGGCGTTGTAGGCGGCGCGGTCGAACTTCCGCCAGCGCCGCCGCAGGCCGTTTGTAGCAGCGCGAGGAACAAAGCCGTTGCCAGCCATGCGTAGCGAGGGCGGAATTTGCGTTGGAAGCTCAGCAACCAGATGAGGAGCGCCAGGATCGCGGCGGCAAACAAATTTGCGAGCGCCAGACGCGCGCCGCTCAAGGTCACAATCTTCCAAGCGGCAAAATAGGTCGGTTTCTGAGAGTGTGGCGCGAAGAGAACGGCTGACGCAGGAGCGGAAATTGTCAGCGTCGACGTTGCTCCCTGGGTGCCGGGCGTCACACTCGCCGGCGAAAGTGAGCACGTCGGCATAGGCGCGGTCCCCGTCACGGCGCAGGTCAAGGTGACGGCATTGCCGAAGTTTCCGCCCGTCGGCGGCGCGACCATGATTGTCGAAGTCGTTTGCGCTCCCGAAGAAACGGTGAGGGACGTCGACTCGGCCTTGATCGTAAAGTCGGAGCTTGGGTTCGCGATCGTGTTGCTGGTGAATGACCACGTCTCGATTTTCTGGCTGGAGCTCGAGCCGCCGGACCCAGCGGTAAAGCCGACGTAGGCGGTGTTGCTGCCGATGGTTTGCGAAATGTTGATAGGCCACGTCTGCGTAAACGTTGTGTTGGCAACGTTGTCGGTGATGGTCATCGCGAGGTTGGCGCCATCGTAGGCAAAATGCACCGACATGGTGTCGCCGCTCTGAAGATTGATACCGGACGAAGTGAGGTCAATCGCGGGAGTCGTTGGCGACGCTCCGTTTATATAGAGGCCGGTCGAGTTATTGCCTTCACCCGCGTTGGAGAAGAAATCGAATTTCACGGCGACGCTGCGCGCGATCGGAGTATTTGGGCTCGGATCCGGAGTTGTCGGCGAATCGGGCCCGTAGCCGAGACCGCCGCCCGCGGGACCAAGAGCGGTTGGTCCGACGTTCTGGATCGTGAAGGTCATGCCGTCGGCCAGAGCATTTGAGAGCTGCATCGTGAAATCAGTCGTGAAGTTCTGGATGTTCACGGGCGTATTGACGAATGCGCTGGAGGCTTCGTTCAAGCCGCCATTGGTGAGTTGCAGGCGTGAGTCGTCGAGGCCGGTGCTGCCGTTGAAGGTCATGGTCGACTGCGCAGCGGCGAACCCGTTGGGGAAACTGATCGCCGGGGTGGCAGGGCCGATGGTGTAGGCCGCGCTCACCACGGGGCTGTTGGTCAACGTCGAAGTGGCGATCGCCTTGATCGTAGCCGTCTGCGCCACCGCGATTGGCGCGGAGTACAGATGCGTCGTGCCGGTGTTGGGCGCCGGCGTTGAACCGTCGACGGTGAAATAAATTTTGCTGCCCGCTGTGGCGTCGCTCAGCGCAACGCTCTGCGTTCCGGCATAGGAACCGGCTGGAGGAGTAAATCTCGGAGCTGGAGTCTGCGTCGTGGACGTGTACGTCTGCGAGGCCGGCTGGCTGGAAATGAATCCGGTAGCAGTCGCAATTGCCGTGATCGTTTCGGTGCTGGTCACGGCGATCGGCCCGGTGTACTTCGTCGAGGCTGACGTCGGAATGGTGCCGTCGGTGGTGTAGAAAATCGTCGCGCCAGCTGTGGTGTCAGTAATCGAAACCGATATGCTGTTCGCGAACGACTGCCCGGCCGGGCTGAACAAAGGAGTCGCGGTTGTTTGCGCGCCACCCAACAGGCCGTACACGGAAACCTTGCTGCCTCCGCCGACGTAGACCTTGCCATTCACAACGGTGGGAACGGTAAATTTTGTGGATACCGGACCCACGTCTCGTGAAGAATTCTGCGAACTGCTGTACAAAGACTTCGAGACGTCCGTCGCGTCGTAGGCTCGCAGGATTGAGTTACCGGAAGACTGATAGTTGTCGGTTTGAATCGCCCAGACAATACCGTTTGTCGTGCCACTGGAAGAAACGGCCGGGGTGGGCCCGGGAAATCCACTCTCATCAGGTCCGACGGAATTCGGACCGGCGGAGAGCTTGCCGTTGGTCACAGTGAATGCTTTGAGATTGTCATCCTTGCCCCAAACGTAGACATTACCGTTCCAGTAGGCGGGCATGCCCCAGATGCCGCCGATTTCGGTTCCGAATTCCTGCACGATGTTGTCGGAGGCGCCGTTGAAACCGCCCATTGCATCGCGGTCGACGACGTAGATCGTTCCTGATTTTCCAACTTGGACCAAGAGGCGTGGGTGCGCACCGGGTTGGTTGGGAAGCAGCACGGCTCCGCCGGAGCCCAAGTCCTGGTCGGCGCTGCTCAGGTTCGCCTGGTTGGATGGCGTAAACGAATCTTGAACGGCGAACACTCCGTTGGTGAGATCCAATCGAAGATCATCGTCGCCGTAATCCATCGCGTTGCCGAAGGGCGTCGTTGCGTCGTAGGTGCCATTTCCGGTGGTGACGAACATCCGACCGTAGGGATGGTTCACGGGGTCCGGAACATCGGCGGCGAGTGCCGCGCCTCCCTGCCAGACTCCGGATCCTTGTCCATTTGCCGTGAAGCAAAGAGCGCTGGTTTGGTGAAGCGTGGCTGCGTTGTATGCGAGAAGCCAACCATGCCACGGGCCGTTGTCACCGTGTGAGCCGAAGCCGATGTAAACGATGCCGTTCAAAAGCAGCAGACCGGGGCGATTGTTTTCCCATTTCTGATCGAAGGTGAGGTGGCCGCCGGTGCTGCCGTTCCCGTTTCCGCTGACAGTTGCCGCGAGTTGAATCGGGCCGCCAAATTTCTCCTGCCCTGTTGTGATGTCAAGTGCGTGAAGGCGCTGAAAAAAGGTGGTGCTGGAAACGGTCGACTTCGCGATGACGTACATCGTTTTGGTAGCCGGGTCGATAACCGGAGTGCCGGTGATGCCGATTTGGGGAACGATGTCGTTGGTAGACAGGGGGTTATTGGAGCTATTCGTGTCAGTGAGCGGTTGCGCCGGCACCGGAGTTTCGCCAGAACCTGCGCCGTGAGCGGCGTCGATCAGAGAAACGTGCCATAGAGGCGAGGCGTTGGCGCCGCCGTTGGAATCGGCGTCGAAGGCATAGACTGAATCGTTTTGGGTCTCGATAAAGAAGACGTTGTGGACGGTGCCGGCTTGCGCGGTGCCGGCGCCCATCGTCAGGTTCGCGTAGTAGAGAGGCTGGGCGTAGGCGTATCCATCGACGGCGAAAGAAAAGAGCTTTCCGAAGGTCGTTTGATTGACGTTCGCGGGAGTCAGGATTGTTTCATTGGTGTTCTGGCCGGTTCGGGCAATGTCGTTGTGATAGGTGAGGACGTTGACCTGGGCAGACGCCGACACCGACACAAGCGCGAGCAGGATCAACGCCAAGAGCGGTCTCGACACCACACGGAACATTGCACAAGCTTCCGCACAAACCGCCGCGACGCGCCGCTCCGCGCAGGATTCACCGCCGGCATGAACAGAAAGCTTCGTCACAGAGACAGTCCTTGGGCCCCAAGAACACCCGAGACGCTGGACCTCTCGGGCAAATTTGGCGCGTTTCAGTTTTCGCTCAACTCACTGACAACGCCACACGTCGAGATGGATCAACTCGAAGTCAGTCTGCGGAAAGACTTAAGACTGGGAATTATACGGAGTGCAGGAGTTGACAGACAACGCCTAACGAATAGTCAAATTGTTTTGGTACGTACAGTACCATGCTCGCGGTTAAAGTGTTTCCGCTCAGCGATTTGTTCGACGCTTCGGGCTGAGTATATCGCTCGATACTACTTTGATGGCTCAACAGCGAATTCGCTGGAGCCGAGGATTGGCGAATCTTTCGGGAACGGCTCGCCCCAGATGTAATGGTCAAACCAGTCGAGGTTGGATTGCATGACGGCGCGATTGGACTTGGGCTTTGTGATCGGGTGGCCGAAGCCTTGATAGAGGATGAGGCGCGACGGGACGTGCTGGTCTTGCAAGCCGCGATAAAGCTCGAAGCCATCGGGGACGGGGACGCGTTTGTCGACGCTTCCGTGCTGGATCAACGTCGGAGTTTTCGCTTGCTTGATCGTCGTGATCGGAGACGTCTTGGCGTAAACCGCGGGGTCGTCCCACGGAGTTGCGTGGAGATATTGGCGCGTGAACGGCGTGATGTCGGTGTTCACGTAGTAGGTCATCCAGTCGCTGATGCCGGCGCCGACGGAGATCGCTTTGAAGCGGTCGGTGTGGGTGGTGAGGAATGAGGAGATGTAGCCGCCTTCGGACCAACCCATCGAACCGAGCTTCGCGGGGTCGACGATTCCCTTCTTGATGAGCGAGTCGACGCCGCTCATGACGTCCCACATATCGCCGACGCCGAGGTTGCGGACGTTGAGCGCGCGGAAGGCGGCACCGTATCCGGCGCTGCCGCGATAGTTCGGTTGCAGAACGAGCGCGCCTTTCGACAGGAAAATCTGAACCGGGTAGTAGCTGTCGTTGGGCGAGAGCGTGGGCAGCGAGATACCGGTCGGGCCGCCGTGAATGAGGACGAGCAGCGGATATTTTTTGGCGGGATCGTAGTCGGCGGGTTTGTGGAGGATGCCTTCGACGGTGGCGCCGTCCTGGCTTTTCCAGCTGACGACTTCGGCGGTGCCGAGCGTCCAGTCGCGGACTTGCGCGGTGAAGTCGGTGAGCTTTCGCGGGGCAAATTGCGCGACCGGAGAGACGTAGAGTTCGCTCATGTGCGAGCCATCTTCAGCGATCACTGCAACAGTCTTGAAATCTTTGGTAAGCGAGGCGTCTTCGCCGAGGAAAGAATCGGGCGAAGAGATCCGAGTGACCTGAGTTGTCGATGGATCGAGCCGGAAGAGGTGGCCCGTCGTTTTCTGGAGCGCGGTGAAATAGATTCCGTCCGGCCCCCAATCGAGTAGGCGCGGGTCTTCGTCGAATTTTGCGGTGAGATCGCGAACGTCTGCGGGGGTTGTGGCGGTCTTGGCGAGGACCTTGTCGACGTCAACGGTCGCGATGTGCGCGTTGGTGTAATAAAAGTAGGGCGAGGCGAGGGCGGTGGAGAACGCGATTTGTTTTCCGTCGGGAGAAAAGAAGGGGGAGCTGTCGGGACCTTCGAGCGCGACTACCTTGTGGATGGCGTTGTCGTGGGCGAGATCGACGATGTAGATGTCTTCGTCTCCGCGGAATGCGAGAAAAGGATTGGGTGTGGCGGAGTAGGCGATCAGCGTAGAGTCGGGCGACCAGGAAAAGTCAGCGATGTTGAGCTTTTCGTCGTGCGTGATTTGGCGCGCCTTCGTTGGAAGGAAGTTAGTTTGCGCCGCGGTGACATCGACAGTCCAAATCTGACTCTGCTTGTAGTCCTCTTCAAAAACTTCGTAGTCGCTGTATTTTTCTTTGCGGTCTTTGTCAGCTTTCGATTCGATCGCTGATGCGGTGAATGCGATCTGTTTGCTGTCTTTCGACCAGTCGAAATCCTGGATATCTGTTTCGTGGCGCGTGAGCTGCCAGGCTTCGCCACCTTCGGGTGAGATCAGCCAGATTTGGTGACCTGCAGGCTTGCCGGATTTGTCGCCGGGCTTTGCGTCCTTCTTGTCCTTATCCTTGTCGGATTTATCGGCGTCTTTCTTTTCTTCTTTCTTCTCGTCTTTCTTTTCGGTTGCGTCGTCTTTCTTTTCTTTGTCGGGAGGCACGACGGCGCTTTGATCGCGCTCGGTGGTGAATGCGAGCCACTTGCCATCGGGCGACCAATGGAATCCATCGACAGACTTCTTGCCGCGGGTGAGCTGAAAACTGGCGCCAGTCGAAACGTTCACCAGCCATAGCTGGCGAATATATTGATTCCCTTCCCAATCGGTCTCGCGCACGCGATACGCAATGTAACGGCCGTCGGGCGAAATTTGCTGGCCGCTAATGCCCTTCAGACTCAGCGATTCATCGATTGCTGGTGTGTGCTTGGTTTGTGCGAAACATGTTGTAGTGAATGTGAGTGAGAAAAGAAACAGCGCGAGCTTTTTCAAAGTGCCCTCTTGCGGAATCAGGATGGAACGTTATGGTACACGAGACGCTTTTCGAGAACGAACGTTTCATCTTTCGACTGAAGAGATCGGCGACGTTCTGTGAAAGTGGACGGCTCCGCACGCTGCGTGGTGGGATATCTGACGGGACGTGGTGGTCTATGACCCCGTCTCTTACACCGTTCTAAATGTGATGGACTTGTTGGACTGAAATCGCTAGCGCAATTGGCCTGCGGTCGATTTTGCCGCCTGAGCTGCCTGCTGCTCGGAATATTGGGCGAACTCTTCGTACGTACCTTTGAAGTCGTCGATTTTGCCGCCATGGAAATGCCAGATGCGCGTGGCGACTTCATCGATCACGTCGTGGTCGTGCGTGACGAGAAGAACGGTGCCGTCGTAGCGCTGCAATGCGATATTGAGCGCGTTGATCGATTCGAGATCGAGGTGGTTGGTCGGTTCGTCGAGAACAAGGAAGTTGGGTTTCTGCAGCATCAGCCGGCAGAAAATCAATCGTGCGGTTTCGCCGCCGGAAAGAGCGCGCGTCGGCTTCATCGCATCATCGCCGCTGAAAAGCATTTGGCCCATCAAGCCGCGAAGCTCCTGCTGATTCGCGCTCGGATCGAACTGCCAAAGCCAATCGATCGAAGAAGTGTTGTCTCTCGTGAACGACTCGGCGTGGTCCTGGGCGAAATAGCCGACTGCGACTTCGTGCCCCCAAATTACCTGACCGCCATTGATCGGAAATTCCTTGTCGCTGTCGTCGATGAATCCCGGAGCGTTGCGAACGAGAGATCGCAGCAACGTGGTTTTGCCGGCGCCGTTACGTCCCATCAACGCGATTTTTTCGCCGCGCACGATGCTTGCGCTGAAGCGCGGAATCACTTTCAAATCGTCGTAGGACTTTTCGACGCTCTTGATCTCGAGCGGATGCTTGCCGGAATTCCGCTTCATGTCGAACTTAATATAAGGGCGTTGAATGTTGGAGCGGGCGAGCTCGGAAGTCGCCAGGCGCTCGACTTCTTTTTTCCGCGAAGTCGCTTGCGCCGAACGGGTACCTGCGGAAAAACGGGCAATAAAGTCCTGCAACTGTGCAATCTTTTTCTCGCGCTGCGCGTTTTCGGATTCGATGCGTGAGCGCACTTGCGTCTTGGCGACCACCATGTCGTCGTAGCCGCCGACGTACATGATGACGGCTTCGTAGTCGATATCAGCGGTGTGGGTGCACACGGAATTCAGGAAATGGCGGTCGTGCGAGATGACGATCAGCACGCCTTCGTAGTCGTTCAAGTATTTCTGGAGCCAGTGCACGGAATCGAGGTCGAGGTTGTTGGTCGGCTCGTCGAGCAGCAAAGCAGTCGGCGAACCGAACAGCGCTTGCGCGAGGAGCACGCGAACTTTTTGTCCGCCTTGCAACTCGCCCATCTTGCGCTCGTGGAGATCGCTCTCGATGCCGAGGCCGTCGAGCAGCGCGCCTGCGTCGGATTCCGCAGTGTAACCGCCCTCTTCGCCGATGACGCCTTCGAGTTCACCGAGCCGCATTCCGTCGGCATCGGTGAGTTCTTCGTGCGGCTTTTCGTAGAGCGCGTCGCGCTCTTGCAGGGCCTTCCAGAGCGGCGCATTGCCCATGATCACGGTGTCGATCACGCGAAACGCGTCGAAGGCGAACTGATCCTGGCGCAAAATTCCGAGGCGCTTTGGGCGAGTGATGGAGCCCGTGGTCGGGTCCTGGTCGCCGGTCAGAATCTTCATTAAGGTGGATTTGCCGGCGCCGTTGGGGCCGGTGATGGCGTAGCGGCGACCCGCCATAAAGGTGGCGGTGGCGTCTTCAAACAAGACGCGCGGACCGAAGCGCATGGTGACGTTGTTCATGGACAGCATAACCCTCCAAGTATAGCAGCAAGCGCGCGAATTTCGAGCGAGGCTATCCGAGTGGATACAACGACTATCGATTTGGATAGTAAAGGTGACGCGGGCGGCGGATGTGAACGTGGCGTCAAACGCGACGGGCCGGGGTTCGCGCGGGGGCGGTGGCCTCGCCATCTTGAGCGTTGTCAGCGAGTTTCAATATGAGAATGGCGCGGATGGGCGGTGGCTGAGCCTCGCCCGTTGGTTGGAATAGGCTGGACGTCCGACGGCAGTTGAAATGCAAAGATTCTCATAACAGGTTCGACCGGTCGTTTGCATCGTTGCGGTTACGAGTTGATTTATCTAAATCGGGCGGGGCCGCGATTGCGGCGCGTCCGACGACCTGTTTGCGTGAGTGTCAAACGGGCACGACGACAGCAGTACTGCTAGAACCAGCGTGTGAAACGGCTTTTTTCTTGACATCGCTGGGATGGGAGAATGACAATTCCTGCCGCAATCGTTGCGCTGGTCGGCGCAGGCGCAGGTCCCCGTCCCCTCGAAACGCCAAGTGCACACGATATGGCCTAGGTCGAGGCCCCGCAGAAAAAATTTGAGTTGGTGTTTGAGAAGCCCCTTAAGGAGGCTGCAATGAGGGTTTGTGAACGGTTTGTGCGTGGGCTCGTGCTCGCAGCTGGTGTGTTTTGTGTCTCGGCAGGTTTCGCGAGTGGTCAAACGGCAGCGCCTGTGGTAACAGTTTCTCCTTCAAGCTTGACCTTTGGCGTTCCCGGCATAGTGAGCGCGGCGAGCGCTTCTCAACAAGTAAACGTCAGTGTGACCGGCGGCAGCGTCCCGGTCTCCGTTTCGTTCAGCGGAAATACGAACAACGCGTTCAGCGAGACCGATACGTGTGGAACCAATCCGGCGAACTCGAACCCGGTCGCGCCTCCGGGCTGCGTGGTCAACGTGACGTACACGCCGACTCAACCGGCGGGCACCAAGGAAAGTGCAACACTAAACGTCGGCGGCTCTTCGGTCAGCCTTAGCGGAGCGCTCGGCGCGATTCAACTTTTCAAGTCGGTGACCGTCGGCCCGTCGAACGGCGGCGCGACACTGCAGAATATGGTGACGTTCAATTCGACGACTCTGGCGCTGTCTTGCCCAGCTGGCTCGAGCGCAAAACTTTCCTCATCGCCAGATGGCGTCGGTAACGTGCTCGTCGACAACTTCATTACTGTGCGGCCCGGCTCGAATCTGCTGCCGCAGACCGATGTGAGTCAGATTGGGAACAGCAACGTATGCCCGGCGAACTTGGGAAATCCGAACGACTCGGGACAGTTTGACTGCTTCACCAGCGCATACCAGGGCCCGGCCGGTGCGGGCAATCTTAACGGCGTCGATCCTGACACGATCACGAACGCAGGCAATCAGCCTTTGAACGGCGCAGCTGGCGGGGTTCCGCCGATCACGCTGAGCGGTTTCACGTCGAACGTTCCGACGACGCCAACGACCACGATCAGCATGCTGGATGGTGGCGGATTCGTCGCGAGCAGCAGCCTCTTCCTCGTGACGCAGTGCACGCCAAGTGGCGTCGCGCCTGGCGGGACGGTGACGGGCAACCCTATCGATCCGAACGTTCCAGCGACACTCACCCAGAGCTTCCCGTTCGACACCGTGAACGGACAGAATATTCAATTCACGAGCAACATCGCCAATGCGCCGAACGTGGCCCCGGCGGGAACGCAACAGGTTACGCAAGATTTCCCGATCCCTCAGGCACTTTTCTTCCAGTTGGTTCAAGGCACTGCGGCGGCGCCGGCTGTCTGCGTCCGGCTGAACAGCGAAAAGGACAGTTCGGGCAAGCCTATGTGCAAAGGGTTTCTGGTGCAGTGCTGGGATCCGAATCACTCGAAGCTCAGCGGCGACAATTGCACACCGAATCCTAGTGCCGCGCGCAACCTATTTGATTTCACAGGTTACGACTCGGACGACGCGCCTCCGGGTCAGAACTATCTCGGCGTGGT
Organism: Candidatus Acidiferrum sp.; assembly: GCA_036493835.1. GTDB lineage: Bacteria > Acidobacteriota > Terriglobia > Acidiferrales > UBA7541 > Acidiferrum. Next base: position 89,808 of record DASXPD010000047.1, read on the forward strand.
CGGCTCCAACAACACCACGAAAAGCGCTTGCCGCGGTGTTTCTACAAACTGCGCACAGAGCGTGATCGGAATGGATGCTCCGTCGACCATGCTTGTTGGCCCCGGCCTCCTGATGGGCGGCGACCAGTGGCTGTGCTCGCCCGGCGCAGATCTCACTCAGTGTCAGAATCAGGTCAACCGTTCAACCGCGGACTCGCCGGGCACAACGTTTTACTCGACGGCGAATTGCGTGTTGACTGGCAGCCTTAAGAACGACCCGTGCCCGCTCAACCCACTGACACAGTTTAAGGGCGCGTCCGATCCGGTTCACGGCAGCACCACAACCGGTAAGAACTCGCTCTTCATCCCGGTGGTCAACATGCCTCTGCCTTTTACACAAACGACCGTGGCGGGCCGCAACTCCGCGGGTTGGGTGCAGACTCCTGCGCCAACGGCGACGTTTACATCGAACCAGGCGAACTACGTTGCGCAGTCGGGCACGCCGGCCGGGAACAGCTTCGTAGCGACGCCGCCATACAGCGTTACCTATGGCCTCGCGAAGTACACTGATCCGGCTCTCGATACCACTTTCCCCGTCCCTGGCGACCAGGTTGCTTACAACGATCCCAACGTGAATCACGGATTTGGCACGCCGCTGTGCAAAATAACGACACCGCCTCCGTCTTCGTTTACCACCACCTCTGCGCCATTCACGGCCGCGGTCGCAAAGGGCATCTACAACCTGCACTACTTCACAACGGACTGCGCGTTGTCGGAAGAGCTTCTGTTCCAGCCGACTCCCACTCAGCAGAGTGATGCGACGGCGAACTGGGCGTCATTTCGGACGATCGCATTCGGCGTAGACAGTGGACTTCCGACGCTGAGCTGCCCGAATCCGACTGCAACCGCTGCAAATGGATGGTTTCTCTCGCTCCCGAGCGTAAGCTGCTCCGCAACTGACGACTATTCGGGCTTTGGCCCCGGTTCACCAGTGGCGGATCCTGCTTGTACTTCCGCCGTTGTGGGAGATTGCACCGTGATGATGGGCTCGCCTACGGCAAGTCCAACAGCTGCGGCTACTGGGGTCGGAGCCGCTGCGCAAATTGCCCCGCAGACGATCGCGGACCTCGCCGGCAACGTTTCCACTCCGACGGCAGCGATTCTTACGCCGATCGACAACACGCCGCCGAAGTTCTTGGCAGTGCTCAGCGCGTCGGGCACAACCTTCACGGTTGGTCAGAATGTGACCGCGAAGTTCACCTGCAGCGACGACGTCTCGGGCTTGGCCACTTGCGGAACACAGTCGCTGACTGCTTGCTCATCGGCGCCGGCAGCGAATCTGCTGAATTCCGCGAACACGACCGGACTTCCCATCGACACGACCGCTGCGGCGGTTGGCATCACGCACAAACTCAACGCCGTCGATTGCGCCGGCAATCAGTCAGCGATGTCCTTTTCCTACACCGTGGTTTACCCTTCCACGGAACTGGTCATCGCCAACATTCCGAACCCGCTGCTTTCAGTCAAGAGCGGCAACAATCTGACGTACAAAATCTTCGTGCTGAATCTCAGTGCGAATACGGCGAGCAACATCGTGGTGACCGACACTGTTCCGGCCAACACGACGTTCGTCAGCGCGATGTCGGGCATCGTTTCCTGCACGTTTGCGGGTTGCAATGACCTGACGACTGGTTCGATGTGCGCCAATAACGGCGGCACCGTGACCTGCACGACTCCAACGGTGAAGCCGATTCTGCCCGGACTGACCGGCTTCGTCATCAAGCTGGTCGTTAAAGTCACGGCGCCGTCAACCGTCAAGAGTATCAGCGACACCGCGACGGTCTCGTCGTCGAACCCGGATACGGTTAAGGGCGACAATACCGTGACCGTGGTGACGAAAGTCACGCAGTAAGAGGTCGATTACAAAACATCGTTCCGAAAAGGCGTCCGTCGAAAACGACGGACGCCTTTTCTTTTGCGCAGCGCAGCCGTCAAGACGCACACACGCTGACGTTGTGCAATACCAAGCGAAGCTCTGAAATCTTTCAGGTAGCTTGGAGTGACGACGAATTGGTTCTGACTTCGTAGAAGTGAGTTCGGTGGGTGCTCGAATTTCTCAAGAGGCTAAACGAGTTGCTGAGGAACGCTGCGAAACAACAGCCAGCGTCTATGCTCCGCCAGACGAAAACTGCTTGCTCGCTTCTCCGTAAATCGCCTTGAGATCGGCGCGCTCGAGCAAATGCTCCGCGCCAGCCTCTTTCTTCAAATCGTCAAACGCGCGCATCGCCTGGCCGTATTGGCTTGTAGCGGCGCGGGGATCGCCGCCGAGCCGAATCGCCTCGCCCATCAGGAAATGAATGCGCGCCGTTTCGATGCGTGCGCCCAGCTTTTCGCTGCGCGTCAAATCATTGTCCAGCATCTGCCGCGCTTGCGCGTATTCCCTGGACTTGATCGTCGCGTCGGCGAGATCGACCGAGCCGCGCAGCGCGTAGTAAGTTAGGTGTTGCGAATCCGCTTGCTGCACTGCCGCCTTGAGATCCGATGCCGCCGGTTTGCCTTCTGCGACAGATACGCGCCCCAGGTTCAGCCGAGCGATCGTCGCTTTATCTCGATCTTTCGCTCGAGCCGCGGCACTCGCCGCCTGCTCGTAGAATCCACGCGCCGCTTTCCAATCGCCAGCGTAATAGGCGGCGTCACCCTGGGTATTGAGTAGCTCGCTATTCACAGTGTCGCTCTTCAGATCCTTCGCCAGGTTTCGCGCTTCATCGAGAGGCTTGCCCGATTCACTCGGACGTCCCGCCAACGCAAACGCACCCGCCAACCCATTTAAAGCCTCGACCATGTCGATGCTTTGATTGTTCGCCGAACGATAGCCATTGACGGAATCCTGCATCGCGCTTACGGCGCCGCCGACGCGGCCCTCGTAGGTCAACACATTACCGATCAGCACAGAAACACCGGCTGCGGCGCGCGCATTGTTCGCCTTGCGCGAGACGTCTTGCGCCTGAAGGAGAACCTGAAGCGCCTTGTCGTAGTCGCCCATCGACGTATACACGTCGCCGAGCGCGCTCAGCGTATCCGACAGATAAATTGGCTGATTCTGTTTTTGGCGCAATGCCAGGGATTGCTGGTAGTAAATCAGCGAATTGTCGGTATCGCCTTTTGCGAAATAGATGTAGCCGATATTGCTGAGGCATACCGCCATGTAATTCTCGTCGTTGGCGTCGCGTTCGATCTGGAGCGCGTCTTTGTAATCCTGCAACGCTTTGTCGAGATCGCCGCGGCTTTCGTACAGCACTCCGCGATTGATCAGAATGTCGCCATATTCTTTTTTGAGCCCGATTTCTTTCAGTATCTGCAGCGCCTGGTTGTAGTTCGTCATCGCTACGTCAGGCTTGCCCATCGTGATCTGAACCTGGGCACTTTCCGAAAGACTGTTCGCCAGCAGGCGCTTCAGTCCGAGCTTGCGCGAGATTTCCATCGAGTCCTGGAAATTCTTCATCGCATCTTCAGGCTTGTTCATCCCTCGATAAGAGATTCCCAGCGAATGGAGAAGCAGTGCCTTCTGCTCCTGGTTGTCGTACTGAACGGCGAGGCTCAAAGCGTTATTCAGGGGTGTCAGCGCACCTTGCGGGTCGTCTTGCAGAAATGCCACCGTGCCTAGTTGCCAGAGCGCCTTGATATTCTTCGGATCGGACTTGAGGATATTCTGAAATTGCGTTCGTGCTCTCGCGTAATCGCCCTGATCGACATACAGGCTGCCGAGCGCGTACTCGATGTCAGTATCCTGCGGGAATGTCTTTGTGAGGTTTTCGTAAGCCTCGATCGCTTTTTTCGGATCCTTCATCACGCGCCAGTGATTGGCTTGGATGAGATACTTTTCGGCTTTTGGAAGCTGATCGCTCAATTCCACCGCGCGGCGCGAATTGCGCTCGGCGTCTGAGTCGTACCCCAACTCGAGATCGATCTCCGCCAAACGCGAGAACGCCAGCGCGAATTGCGGGTCTTCCTTGATCGCGCCCTGCAATGCCTTGACTGCTTCGAGATTTTTTCCTTCACGAATAAGTTGCAAGCTTTGGTTGTAATCGCGGAGCGCGGCAACCGATTCCGAAGTGGGCTGGAATGAGCTTGCTTTCAATTCTTTCAGCACGTCGGACGACACCGAGAGATTCGTGCGGATCAGCTCGGCGAATTGATCCATCGTCTTCGGAAAATCTTTTTCGCTGGGCACGTCGATGCGCAACGGCACGGTGCGGTCGTGTTTGCGATCCTGCAGCGTCCCATCGATGCGAATCTGGTCGCCATACTTCGCGTAGCGTCCCCAAACCAAGATGTCGGCGTTCGAGTTCTCGGCGATGCGGCGAAGCGTGTCGGGATCGAGTTCGGCATTCGCCGAAACGTGCAAATCCTTCAAAATCTGAAATAGGCGATCCGACGAGATCGTATGCAGATAAGAAGACTGGCCGACATCCGTGCTCAGAATGTTTGCAAGACCACTGCCAACCCAATCGATCGCAGGATCGCCCGACGAATTCCGAAACGGTAGAATCGCCAGCGAAACTGGTTGCACCGGGCCGGCAGAAGAGCCACCCGGTCGAAGCACCACGCGATCGTGGATGAAATATCCGCCCGCTCCCAGCACAACAACGATGCCGCCGATCACGAGCCACTTTTGATACGCGGGCGCGTGGCTGATGCGCCGCGACGGCGCGATGATCGTGCCTCGCTGCGCTCCACCCGTGTACGCTTCGAGATCGTTGATGACTTCGCGCGCCGTTTGATAGCGCTCCGTCGGCTTGATCTCAAGGCACTTCGCGACGATGTCGCTGATGACGCCGGGAACGCCGATGTCGAGCTGCACCAGCGGCGTCGCCTTTTCTTGCGTCCGCTTGAACATCATCGCCATCGCGGTTTCCGCTTTGAATGGCGAGATGCCGGTCAGCGCTTCATAGAAGATGATGCCGAGCGCGAACAAGTCGGACCGCGCGTCGACCTTCTCGCCCTTGGCCTGCTCTGGCGACATATATTCCGGCGTGCCCATCAGCGCGCCAGTCTGCGTCATGCCTTGCGATTCCAGCGACCGGGCGATGCCGAAGTCCATGACATAGACGCGGCCGTCTTTGTCGCTCATCACATTTTGAGGCTTTAAATCGCGGTGAACGACGCCAGCCGTATGCGCCGCATCGAGCGCCGCGGCAATTTGCAAAATGATGGGAACGGTTTCATCGACCGTCAGCTTCTTTTTTTCGTTAATAAGTCCGCGAAGGTCTCGGCCTTCGACGAACTCCATCGTGATGAACTTGATTCCCTGCGCTTGGCCGAGATCGAAAATGCGAATGACGTTGCGATGCGTCACCTCGCGCGCGAGGATCAGCTCCTGTTTGAAGCGGCGAAGAATTTCCGGATGGCTGGCGAGTTCGGGGCGAATCAGCTTGATCGCGACGAGGCGCTCGAGTTCGTTGTCGCGCGCTTTGTAGACGGCGCCCATGCCGCCCTGTCCCAACAGCGCAAGAATCTCGAAACGTTCTGCGAGGAGAAATCCGGGCTCGAGCTGGCCTTTAGCGGCGGCTTCGCTGGAAGGCCGCGGCGTGACCGCAACCGACCACGCCTGAGTGCCGCCCATCGTGCCACCCAATGTTCCACCCATCGTTTCGCCACCAGGCGGCGGAGGCGGGGACAGCGGAGGAGGAGGCTTTGGAGTCGGCGGAGCCGGCGGCAAGGTCATGTCAGCCAGCGGCAGCGGCGTACTGCACTTCGTGCAGTGGTCCGCGCTGGGCGGGTTATCGGCTTGACATAAAGGGCATTGCATTGAGCTGGCGGTCTAGGTCACCAGAATAACTCAATTATGAGTGCCCCAAAGAGAATTGCAATATGGGTGTGAGCGTGTATCTGGCTAGTTAGTAAGCCCTTAGCGCCCGAGTACTGCCCACGGGAGCCTCGATCGCGGCGGAAACTGCGCGCCTACTTCTTGAACGCGGCGTCGATGCCGGCCTGGGCGATGGCCTCGTCGATTTCCGACTTGGCGCCGCTCGCCGCGATGCCGCCGAGCGTCTTGCCATCCACTTTTATTGGCAAACCGCCTTGATTGGGGAAAAAATCCGGGAACGCCAGTCCATCAACGTTGCCTTTTTTTACGTAATCGGCGCCGTCTTTGGACGGCGAGCCATAAGCGGCCGCGTGACGCGCCTTTTTCTGAGCGAACTGGATCGTGTTGAGAGAAGCTCCATCCGCCTTCTGCAAAAACAGCAAATTTCCGCTGTCATCAACGACGCAAATCGTCACTTCGACGCCGCGCGTCTTCGCCTCGGCTTCGGCGGCGGCGACCATCACTTTGATGGTCGCGAGGTTGAGATACTTTTTCGTGGGCAGGTCGGTTGCCAGTGTTGTGGTGGCGAGAAGAAAACTCAAAACAACGAAGAGTGGTTTGCGCATGCGGCGGATGCTATCAATTGCGCCCGCAATTTACCAGATGCGCCGCGATTTCTGCCCTCAGGACAAAATCTGGAACACAAACGACACGAGATGAGCGGATACTTCGTGTCCGATAATACCGGCGATCGCGTTCAGCGGATGGAAGATCGCGTCCGACGCGATAAGCACTCCGGCCGCGTGCACCATCTGCCCAATCGTGCAGGCGTCCAGCATCCCCCAGACAGTTTGGCCGAGCGTGATCGCGGTATGCACTGCGGTTTCGCCCACGCAATCGACGCTCGCCTCGATTCCCGCTACTGCCGTCGAATGATCCGCGGCCTTAGCAATCGCCGCCGGCACCTGCGCGCCCGCCAGAATCGCCGCCAGCCGAATTCCGTTATCCCTGATCTGCGTCGCTGTGACTCTCGCCAACATATTCCACCTCCGCTCCCTCGAATCGCCCTTCATCTATATGTCGGTCGAGCAGCCCCAAAATCGACAGCGTCTTTCGAGAAAAATGGCGTGGCGACGATGGAGGAGGCTCAGGGAGCCGGGCTTCTGGATGCTTCTATTCGCCATCTTGTTGATCCAACTGACGTTGCACCGCGTAACGGGTTTCCCGGTATTTCGCGTTGCGCACCATTTCATTACTTGGACGGCGTGCGGAACCCGACGTTTCCGCCGTTCTCTCCCTCTCCAGCCTCTAAGGCAGAAATTCCCAAACTGCTGTAAATTAGTTCCGCAGAAATCCCAGGTCATGGTTAAACCGTTGGTTCGATATGGCGCAAGTGTCTTCCCGTTTCGATCGGAACGCCGCCGGATCATCCGAGCGAGCGCAGCCGTCTTACTTGCGTGCCTCAGTGCGTTTTTCGCTGGCTGTCACCAACCTGCAAAAGAACCGGTCACTCTCACCTTCCTCGATCCTGAGTGGTCTCACGATTCGCGCGAACGCGATGCTTCCCACGAACAAGTACTGGCCGATTTCACGAAGGAAACCGGAATTCGAATCACGCATCTGCCGGCACCCGAGAACGCCTCCTCGCAACTCGAATTGACCGAGAACTTGCTGAAAAAGGGTGCGACAACTCCGGATGTGTATGGAATCGATGTCATCTGGCCGGGCATCTTGAGCGAATATTTCGTCGACCTGAAGCCTTACTTTGCGGAAGAATCTCAGTCGAGCGATTCGGAATTGATCGCCAACTACACAGTGAATGGCAGGCTGGTCGCCATGCCCTACCACTCCAACATCGGTGTACTTTTCTATCGAACGGACCTGCTCGAAAAATATGGCTATCGCGCGCCACCGCGAACGTGGGACGAGCTCGAGAAAATGGCGACTCGCATTCAAGCCGGCGAGCGAGCCAAGGGTCAAAAAGATTTTTGGGGCTATGTGTGGCCCGGAGCCGTGGGTGAAGGCCTAATTTGCGATGCGATGGAGTGGCAGGCGTCGACGGATGCCGGACACATCGTTGAACCGGATGGCAAAGTCAGCGTCAACAACCCGAACACCATTCGCGCGTGGAAACGCGCAACGCGTTGGCTCGGCACGATTTCGCCACCGACATCGCTTTCGTACCAGGAATGGGACTCGTGGAATGCGTTCTGGACCTCGGGGCGAGCAGCATTTCTCCGCGGTTGGGAGTCGGACTACTTTATCGCTAACCCAGTGTCTTACCCCTTCAACGATCGATCCGGCCTTACGAGCTTGCCAGGAGAGAAAGATGTACGGGTGGGCACGCTGGGTGGACTTGGACTCGCGGTTTCGCGTTCGTCGAAGCACCAGACGGAAGCGATTGCGCTCGTGCGGTTCCTGCTCAAAAAAGAGGCAGAGCTCGATCAGCAGCGAGCCACAGCAACACCACCGAAATTTCCTGCGCGATTCGAAGTTCCGACGATTCTGACCGCTTACATTCACCAACAACAATCTGGTGGTGTGTCCGGGGCGCACGCGGTGACCCGGCCATCGACCGTGACCGGGCGCAAATACGATGCCGTATCAGCTGCGTATGTTGAATCGTTGCACTCGGTGCTGGAACGAAAGGTCGATGCCGAAACAGCCGCGGCATCTCTACAAAAGCAGCTGACGGAAATCATGGCTTCGAGTGCGCCGGCAAAATGAGCTTCGCGAAAACATTTTCGCCACTTCGAAGCGCGTTGATCGGAACCAGGCTGCGCTGGTGCTTCATCTTCGTCGTGATGTTGATGACCGCGAGTAATGGGCTGTTACTTTGGCAGTTCAGCTATGTGCGACATCAACGCGAACATCTGCTGGGTGTCGATGAAGAGCTAATCGCGGTTCTTCGTTTCCAAACTCATCTTCGATCGTTTCACGCAAAGCTAAACGAATTGGCGCAATCTGGGCGCACGGATCACCTCATTCAGGAATCGACCGATCTCCAGAAATCGCTCATCGCCCACGCCGCCGAGACTCAAGCTGCATTCGGCGCCTTGCCGTGGCTGGCAAAACCCGAGCCGACCGCGCTGGCGACGTTGGAGACGATTCAAAGCTCCTTGCCGGTACATCTCGAAGCGATCCGCGCTCTGGCATCCGCCGGCGATTGGACCGCATTGCGAGTGCGGCTCAGGGATCAAGTTGAGCCGCTGGAGTCGCTGAGCGCCGAGCTCGTCCAGAATGTCGATCGGACGGTCGCCGCCGACAGAGACGTGGCGGTCTCCTCGATCGCACAGGCGCAGGAGCGATTGATGTGGATCATCCCGCTCAGCGTTTTCGTCACGTTGCTGTTCGCGATCTTGCTTGGAGTTGTAGTGACGGAAAGTATCACACAGCCGTTGCAGCGCCTGATGGAAGGGTCGAAAGCCCTGGCGCGCGGCGAGTTCGATCACGAAATTCCGATCGACGGTAAAGATGAGTTAGCCCAGCTCGGCTCCGTGTTTAATGAAACGGCGGGTCGGCTTCGCCACTTGTATGGAGATTTGCGCGGACGCGAAGAAAAACTTCGCGAAAGTGAACACGAGTTACATCAGCTCGTTGAATTCGCACCAACGCACGTTTTCGTTCTGTCGTCGAAAGGCGCGGGCATCTACGCCAGCCGCGTCGTGCTCGATTACTACGGCCTGACCATGGATGAGTGGCTCGCTGATGGCGTGCCCGAGCAAATCGTCCATCCCGAGGATATCGACCGCTACCTGACGGAACGAAACAAAGGCTTGGCGGGAGCGAGTCCGTTCGAACTCGACGTGCGCCGCCGCAGGAAAGACAACACCTATCGCTGGTTCGTAAGCCGCTTCAATCCGATGCACGATGAAAAAGGAAACATCGTGCGTTGGTACGTGGCGCAGACCGATATCGAAGAATCCAAGCTCGCCGCACAGCGCACCGAAAACGAAAATCTCGCGCTGCGTGAAGAAGTCGATCGTTCGTCGATGTTCGAAGAGATCGTCGGCTCGTCACAGAAATTGCTGCGCGTACTGTCGGACGTCGGCCGCGTCGCGCCGACCGATTCAACCGTATTGATCCTCGGCGAGACCGGGACAGGCAAAGAGCTGATCGCTCGCGCGATCCACAAACAATCCAACCGCGGACGCCGCGCATTCATCCGCGTGAACTGCGCGACAATCCCCGCCTCGCTCATCTCATCGGAATTGTTCGGACACGAAAAAGGTGCTTTCACCGGCGCTTTTCAGCGACGCCTGGGCCGATTCGAAGCCGCCGACGGTGGGACGATCTTCCTCGACGAAATTGGCGAGCTGCCGGCCGAAACGCAGGTGTCGTTGTTACGCGTCTTGCAGGAACGCGAATTCGAACGCCTCGGCAGCAATCAGCCCATCGCGATTGACGTTCGAATCCTCGCCGCGACCAACCGAAACCTCAAAGCCGCGGTCGCCGCTGGAACGTTTCGCTCCGATCTTTTCTATCGCCTGAATGTCTTTCCCATTCAGATCCCTTCCTTGCACGAACGCGTCGACGACATTCCGCTCTTAGTCGAATATCTGATCGATCGCTACGGCAAGCGCGCTGGAAAGAAAATTCGCAATATCCAGAAGCGCACTTTGGATGTGTTTGCCGCGTATGACTGGCCCGGAAACATACGCGAGCTTCAGAACATCGTCGAGCGCGCCGTTTTGCTGTGCGATGGCGATACATTTTCAGTGGATGAAAACTGGCTGCGCCAGGCGCCTACGCAGGACATGCATATTTCCAGCACATCGATACGAGGGCTGGGGCGAATCGATTCCGAACAGGAACGCAGCCTCATCGAGGATGCCCTGCGCGCGAGCAACGGGCGCGTCGCTGGCCCATCTGGAGCGGCCGCGAAATTAGGCATCCCGCGGCAGACTCTTGAATCAAAAATGGCCAGCCTGGGAATCAGCAAGAATCGATTTCAACCAAGCTAACGCGATTCGAATCAATCACACCCGCTCAACTGGCCGGCGCCACGATCGGCCCCGCGCCATATCGCTGCGTCGCGAAGCCCAGAATTATCCCGACGATCGTCCCGGGTACGATAATTTCCAAATAGTGCGCGTGCTGCAACTGCGCGACGGTGAACGCGAGCCCAGCGCCAAGAACTAGCCCGAGCACCACGCCTCCCACCATCGACTGAACTTTGCGCGCGAACACTCCGACGATCGCGCCGACGATAATGCTCTTGATCGCTCCTCCGATGATGATGCCCACGATCGCGGGCCTCACTTCCGGCGTGAACCACGCCGTCGCTCCGTCAATCGCTCCAAGAACCGCCCCCAGGAGAACACCCAGTAGAATCTTGCTCATGAATCACCTCGTTGGCGCGGATTCTAGCTGGCGCCCATTGCGTTTGCAACGTCCAACGCGTCTCGTAGATTTCCGCAGTGAGAGTGAAAGCTTAGGAATAGCGCGAGCGAGATCAAGCCGCGTCTTTCGTCGCCAAGGCAGGAACCGCCTCCGGCTTCCGCGCTCGCGCCGTCGTAATCAGAACAACGCTCACCAGCACAAACGCAGCGCCAAGCACAACTCTCGCGTCGAGTGCTTCCCCTCCAAGAAAATATCCGATCACGACTGCTACGACCGGATTGACGTACGCATACGTCCCAACCTTCGTCGGCGATTCGTGATGCAGCAACCAAACGTACGCAGTGAATCCGATGATCGAACCCGCAACGATCAAATACGCCAGCGCCCACCACACGCCGCCAGAAACCGCAGCCGGATGAAATCGCGCGAATTCGCCGGCCACTCCAGACGCCGCCAACAGCATCAGCCCACCAATCAACATCTGCATCGCCGAGCTCACCAGCTTCGACTCCGGCAGCGGCATCAATCGCGGCAACGCCGATGCAATCGACCAAGTGATCGAAGCCCCGAGCAGCGCCAACGCGCCTTTCTGATCGATCGGCGCTCCGCCAAGGTTGAGCGACCGGCTCATCAACACCGCAACGCCGCCAATCCCGATCAACAATGCCACCGCGAGACGCAGCGTGAGCTTCTGCGTGCGAAGAAAAATAATCTCCGACAGCGCCATGAACACCGGAATCGTCGCCAGCATCACCGCAGCGATTCCCGACGGCACACGCTGCTCCGCCCAAAAGAGCAAACCGTAATCGCACAGAAAAATCAGCGCCGCAAGAACGCTGAGCGAAAACCACTCACGCCCCTTCGGAATGCGTTCGCCTCTGACGACGGTCCACGCAAACAACACTAGCCCCGCCGTTCCAAACCGCATCGCCGCATAAAGCAACGGCGGAACTTCGTGCACTCCGATTCGAATCGCAAGAAACGTCGAACCCCAGACGAAATAGATGATGCCGAAGGCCAGCAGCCTCTTCCAGGCAGGCGGATGCGACGGATTCGTAGCGTTTTCCATGGTTGCAGGGTGCGACGGAACAAAAGCGCGGATCGAATCACGCGCTCGAACTAACGATCAGCCTACCGTCAGAAGCTCTTCGTAGAAACCACCAATTTGGCGCGCGCGATCGACAAAATGAATCTCCAGGATCCAATGTCGCTCTTGTCCATTCGCGTCGAGATCGCGCATGCGGCTCGGATTATCCGGATGAACGTAAAGCGTGACCTTGTCTCCGGGAATTCGTTCATGCGGAAAATGTCCGATCAAGTGTCCCGCGATCGGCCCGCCGAATTCCCAGCCGTATTTCGCCGCGAGTTCGTGCGCATGGCGAAACAATTCGTCCGCCTTGATGTCGGGATGACTATTGAAGTACTGCTTGCCGTCCGCGAACGCTTTCTCAATATCGTCGCGCAGCTTCAGCTTCACCGGATCGGAGCCAACCACGAAAGTGCGGCCGAAATCCGCTTCCCATTCTTCGAATACCGGACCAAGGTCGAGAAACAAAATGTCATCTTCGCCGATCGTGAGGTCCGGCGGATTTTCGTCGTACGGCACCAGCGTGTTTCGGCCCGCGCGCACGATTCGTTTGTGCCAATAAGTCGAAATTCCGTACATCTGCTGCGCGAGGTCGTAGATTTCCTGATTGAGTTTTGTCTCAGAAATATTAGGGCGAATGAGTCCCTTGGACTCGACAGCGTGGAACAGTTCGTTGGCTTTTTCTTGGGCTTGCAGCAGCGCCGCAGCGCGGCTGTCCTCGAGTGTGTTCATGCCACTAGACTAGCACGCGACACGCGCACCGAAAATGAACTGCTCTTACGCGCTCGCCTTCGCGAATCGCATCGAAACTGAGTTCATGCAATATCGCAAACCCGTGGGCTTTGGACCATCATCAAAAACGTGCCCGAGATGCGCGTCGCACAGTCTGCACGACACCGCCGTCCGCGTCATGCCCAGGCTCATATCCACCGACTCCAAAATATTTTCCTTCGCGATCGGTTGATAAAAACTCGGCCAGCCCGTGCCCGATTCGAATTTCGTCGACGAATCGAACAACGCATTGTCGCAGCAGATGCAGCGAAACACGCCTTTATCATGCACGTTCAGCAGGTCGCCCGAAAACGCGCGCTCTGTCGCAGCACGTCGCGTCACTTCAAACGCCGCCGGAGAAAGCTGCTTCCGCCATTCCTCTTCCGTCTTCATAACGCGGGCGACCGATTCCTTGTTTGTCCGCGTTCCATCGTCCTTGAACCCGATAATCGTCACCATCTTCGGTGCTCCTGCCGCTGCCGCTTCGGCGGTTATCGGCTGTCGTCCAAGCGACCACCACCAAGTCGCTCCGATCGCGGCCACACCCGCGCCAACGAGGAACGAACGTCGCGTCATAGGGTTGCTCTCTGCGATGGAACTGTCTCGGGTATTTTTAATGGAAGTCATGTCAGCCTCTTTTCCGCTTCATCCAAACGTGAACGCAAACGCCTGCACGCCAGGATCGAGAAACTCAATCTCAAACGTCCGATCTTCCACCGCGCCTTTTTGGCGAATCAGCTGGTACAGCCGATAGTCCTTCACTTCGCCCGCGCCGCTGTCGTCGGTGTCCATGCCATGATCCGCCCCCGGCGCAGTGCCATCGATCTTTACGCGGAAACGAACCGGCTTGCCGTTTTTCCCCGGCCCAAGCACTAAATGCAAATCGCGCGCGTGAAATCGAAAAATCACTTTGCCCGGCGCCGTCGTCAGCGTCGCGTCCTCGTCGCTCACGTTCCAATTTCCGACCAGCCCCCACTGATTGACCGTCGGCCGCACCGGCGCGCTGTAATTTTGCGTCTTGTTCTGCTTGATCGCTTCCGGCGACGCGTAATGCTGCTGCCGCGCGTACCCAATGTACGTTTCCGGCGAAGCAACATCGCGCGAATCCGGCGCAGCCTGCGCGCCCGATCCATTCACCTGCACGAGCCCAGTCGCTTTCAGACTTCCATCTCGTTCCTTCAGCAGCTGCTGAATCACCTGCTCCGACTCGTCGTACTTCCCTTCGCCGAAATGGTGATACCGAATTTGTCCCTCAGCATCGATGAAATAATGCGCCGGCCAATATTCGTTGTGAAACGCATTCCAGATCGCGTAGTTGCTATCGACCGCCACCGGATACGTGATCTTCAGATCGCCCAGCGACTTCTGCACATTCGCCGCATCTTTTTCGAACGCAAACTCCGGCGTGTGCACGCCGATCACAACCAACCCATCATCCTTATATTTTTCCCACCACGCTTCCACATACGGAATCGACCGCAAGCAATTGATGCAGGAGTACGTCCAGAAATCGATCACCACGACTTTGCCCTTGAGCTGTTTGGTGGAAAGAGGCGACGAGTTGAGCCACTTCACCGCGCCATCGAGGCTCGGCATCGCCCCTTCGCGCTTCAGATCGATCGCCGGCGAAGCTGCTTCCGCACTGTTCGAATCGCCGCCATTCATTTTTGCGTATGCGACCGAATGGAATCGGTCGACCAACTTCTGCTCAATCCCCGACGTGCTCGACAGCGAAAGCCGTCGCAACACTCCCGTATCCCAGCCAAACGCAATCGCCACAACTCCGACAAGCACGGCGACGCCGAGTCCGCGCCGAATCCACTCCTCAGCTCCAAGCGATCGCTTCATCGCGGCAAACACTTTATTCCCCGCCAACAACGCAAGCGCCAGTGAAGCCGCCGCCCCCGCCGCAAACGCCAGCAACAAAAATGTTGTGTGCGCGCTCGGCCCTTGCAATGCCGCCCCCGCCAAAATCAATCCAAGTATCGGCCCCGCACACGGCGCCCACAAAAGGCCAGTCGAAACTCCAAGCAGCAAAGATCGCCCGATTCCCGGCGCCTTCCCGCTATCTTGTCCCTGAACGTGCCCACCCAGCCGCACAAACGGTCGGCTCAAATATTCCGCAAAATTCGGCAGCAGCAGCGCGAGCCCCAGCACCGCAAACACAACGACCGCGATCCATCGCCCAATCTGATTCGCACGCACGACCCAAGCGCCCGCATACGTCGCAAGTCCCGCCACGACCGCAAACGTCGCCGCCATTCCGCCAAGCAGCGGCAACCCGCTGCGCCGAAACGGCTGATCCGATCGCGAAAACACGAACGGCAGCACCGGCAAAATGCACGGGCTCGCAATCGTCAAAATGCCGCCAACAAACGCCAAAAGATACAACAACATACGATTCGCGCCTCTTCAGCCGCCACAACGTCGTTCGAACTTCCCTACATTATATAGATACGATGCGCAGGCCGCGCCGGATGTACCGTAAAAGTTTCATTCCTCTGGGTTTATCGAACACGTAAAACGGATGGTTGGAACTTGCCTCAGAACTACGCGCTACCTGCCCCGCTGCAACGCGAACAGCGTCTTCGTATCATGCGACGATTCCCGCCCCGCCCAAATCCACGCATACCGGCTCATCAGCGCTCCGACCAGAAAACAAACCGCCGCCGTATACCTTCCCCACGTCTCCGCGTGCCAGACGATTCGAATCAGCAGCGCCACCGGCCCTTCGAGAATTCCCGCCATGAGCAAAGTCTTCCCTGAAACGCCACGATGCAGCGGTCCGTCAGCGACGCCTTTCCGCAACGTCAACAAAATCTCAATCACAGTCTCAATCCCCGACGCCGCGAAACCAAGAATCTGCGTCGCCGGAACCAAAAATCCCGCCAACTCCAAAATCCCGGCGGCGCAACCCAGACCAGAAGTCAAAAAGTGTGCCGGCAGCAGCTTCCGATTTTCATGCCACACAGGAATTGCCGTCGCCCCAATCAAAACACCGGTGTAACTCGCCAACAACAATCCAGTCAGCGCCGCGGCAGCCTCGCCAAGCCACAACACCGTTACGATCGCCGGATGCGTGTAACCTCGCGCGACTAATTCAATCCCAACGACCGCAACAAAAACGCATCCCGAAAACCCCACTAGAATCCACGACCCCATCGACATCGGCGATCGCCACTTAAAAACGCGCAACATGTTGAGGAATCGTGCGGGTCGCCCGAGATCCGAAATCAGCAGCAAGGGGCAAATCGATGCACCGATCAGTCCGACCCACAGCGCAAACCGAATCAGATTCGTCGGCGCGTCAAACACCTGCGCCGCAAACGCGATGCAAGCCGAAACTCCCGAAATCCCTCCCAGAAAAAAATACAGCGGCACTTCCCAAGTCCACGTCGGCGGCTTAAGCAGCGGCAGCCCGTAGTAACCCGTCTCTGATGGATCGAGAGCACCAACCGCAGTCTTCACCGCAATATCCGGTGGTGGAGGCGGCGCCTCACGCCGCGCCGACTCGCGGATCTCTCCGAGCCTCGCCTCGGTCGCTTTAGGTTTCGTTTTGGAAGCAGTGGTCATTCGTTGAGCAAATCCTCCGAGATCAAGCTAAAGCCACATTTTTAAAGTCGTATCGCAAACGCCGCCAACACCACCGCCAGCAAAATCGCCGCCGAAACAAAAGCCGAAGTCCACGCGCTCTTCAAATACGAAGTCGGCACCTGCGGCGCAGGCGGCAAGTTGTACGCCTCCGGCTCGCCAAGAATCACCGAAATCGCATGAACCCCGCCAACGCTCGTCTCCGTCGGGTCATACAACCGCGCATCGCCATATCCGCGCTCTTTCAACTCCGCCACGCGATTCTTCCCGCGCTCCTTCAGCTCGGCCATGTCGCCAAATTGAATCGACTCCGTAGGGCAGGCCGTAGCGCACGCAGGCATCAGCCCGACTTTCTGCCGGTCATAACAAAACGTGCATTTAAACGCGCGACCATCGTCGTGGTACCGCTTGTCGATCACGCCGAACGGACACGAAACCACGCAGTACCCGCATCCGTTGCAGACATCTTTCTGCACAAACACGCCGCCGAATTCCGTCCGCACGATCGAACCCGTCGGGCAGGCCTCGAGACATCCCGCATTCGCGCAGTGCTTGCACACATCCGACAAAAATACCCACCGAAACGGATCACTCGTATCCGCAAGCTGCGGTCCCGCCGCCAAAGGCTGCTCAAGAAACAAAACGTGCCGCCAGGTCGAAGCCCCGAGCGACTTCGTGTTGTCGTACGACAACCCGCTCCACACGTACCCGTCTTCCGGCACCTCATTCCATTCCTTGCACGCGACTTCGCACGCCTTGCACCCAATGCAAATCGTCGCATCCGTCAGAAATGCCGTGATCGCCATCAGTGCGCGCCCTTCGAAACATCACCACGCGAAACGCGACGCGCCGTTGAAGACCCACCGTCACCATGGGCGCGCCCGCGCTTCACATTACACAAAATCCCCTTCGTCTCCATGATTCGAACATTTGGCTCTTCCGAAATTGCCACCAAATCATTTCCAATATCGCCCTTCACCAATCCCGAATATCCCCAGTGAAATGGCAGTCCCACCTGCTGCATCGCCTTCCCATCGATCATCAACGTCTGCATGCGCGGAGTCACCAGCGCATGCGCTTCAATCTCCCCGCGCGCCGTCGATACCGTGATCCACTCTCCCGGCGCAATCGACAACTCCTCCGCAAGCTCCGTCGAAATCTCCGCAAACATCTCCGGCTGCAATTCCGCCAAATGCGACAACGTTCGCGACATCCCGCCCGCCGTGTGATGTTCCGTCAGCCGGTACGTCGTCAAAATATATGGAAATTTCCCATCCGGCGACGAAGCATACTCATTTCCGCTTCGCGCTTTTCTCTCCGACACAGGATTCGTCTGCCGCTCCGGATAAATCGGATTCCGCACCGGCGATTCCAGCGGTTCGTAGTGCGCCGGCAGTGGCCCATCGACGACTCCCGTCGGCGCCCAAATCCATCCAAGCCCGTCCGGATGCAAAATGAACGGCTTGTCTCCCGCCAAAGCGTCGTCCCCAACAGCACCTTCCGGTGGTTTGTAATCAGGCCGTTTCGTCGCCACAAAATCCGGCACATCGTTCCCGATCCACTTCTTCTGCTCCTCATCCCACCAAACTAATTTCTTCCGCTCGCTCCACGGCGTTCCGTCCGGCTTCGCCGACGCCCGGTTGTAAATCACGCGCCGATCCGATGGCCACGCCCAGCCCCATCCATGCCCATAGAAATCTTTCGACTCGCGCTCGTTCGCTCGATTCTGACCTTCTTTTGGAAACACGCCGCTGTAAATCCAGCACCCACACGTCGTGCTCCCGTCCGCTTTCAGATCCGTGTAGCTCCCGACCAACTCCTTCGTGTCGGTCTTCCACCCGTTGATCTCTTTCAGAATCTCTTCGGCCTTAGGCTCGACGTTCACACCCTCGGTCGGATAGTCCCAGGTCAACGCACGCAATCCTGCGTTTCGTGGTTGCGTGTCGTTTTTGACTTTCTCTTTCAACAATCGACCGAGGTGCAGCATGAACCAATTCTCGCTGCGCGCATCATCCGGTGGCTCAACCGCCTTCTCTCGCCACTGCAAAAGCCGCTGCGTGTTCGTGAACGATCCGTCCTTCTCCGCGTGCCCCGCCGCCGGCAGCAAAAACACTTCCGTCCCAATCTCTTCCGTCTTCACTTCCCCGCGCTTCACTTCAGGCGACTCATACCAAAACGAAGCCGTTTCCGTCTCCACCATCTCGCGCACCACCAACCATTTCAGCTTCTGCAGCCCGCGCCGTTCCATCCCTGAATTCGGCCCCGCCACCGCCGGATTCTGCCCCATCACAAACAACCCATCGATTTTTCCGTCGACCATGTCGAGCCAGTAGCCCTGATGCGAGTGATCGCCCGTCACGCGCGGCAGCCAGTGAAACCCATACTCATTCTCTTTCGTCGCCGCCTCGCCATAATAAGCCTTCAACAAGCTCACAATATATTTGTCGAAGTTGCGCCACCATCCCGTCTTCGCTTCGTACTTCTGGATATAGGTGTCCAGCGACAACGACTCTTCGCCAAAATGCGGCATGCTCAAATAGCCCGGCAAAATGTCGTAAAGCGTCGGCACGTCCGTCGACCCTTGAATCGACGCATGCCCGCGCAACGCCAGAACCCCGCCGCCCGGCCGCCCCATGTTTCCCAGCAGCAGTTGCAAAATTGCTGCCGTTCGAATGATCTGCACTCCGGTCGAATGCTGCGTCCACCCGACCGCGTAGCAGATCGCGCCCGTCTTGTCCGGTCCCGACGCCGAACAAAACGTCTTCGCCGCGTGCAAAAACGCCTCTTTGTCGATCCCGCAATACCGCTCCACGATCTCCGCCGTGTATCGCGAAAAATGCCGCTTCAGCAACTGGAACACGCACCGCGGGTGCTGCAGCGTCTCGTCCTTTTCATAGTGATTTAGATCCGCCGGCGAATGCCCCTCGCCCCCATGTCCGCCGTGCGAAGAAGCAGCGGTACCCCACCGTTCAGGCTCCGCTCCCTCATACAACCAACTCGTCGGATCGTATTTCCTCTCTTTCGGATTCCAACCCGAAAACAATCCCTCCAGATCTTCCGTGTCCTGATACTTCTCCGAAATAATCACGGGCGCATTCGTGTAGTGAACCAGATACTCGCGAAAATAAAGTTCATTCTCGATCGCGTAGCGAATCAGCCCGCCGAGCAGCAAAATGTCCGAGCCAGCCCGCAGCGGCAGCCAAATATTCGCCATCGCCGACGTCCGCGTGAATCGTGGATCCACATGGATGACCTGCGTCCCATGCTTCTCCCGCGCCTCGATCACCCACTGGAATCCCACCGGATGGTTCTCGGCCATATTCGATCCCATAATCAAGATCGCATCCGAGTTCACCAGATCCTTCGGCGCCGTCGTCGCTCCGCCTCGTCCATAACTTGTGCCCAGACCGGGCACCGTGGAGCTATGTCATATCCTGGCCTGATTGGAGATGCACACCATCCCCAGGCCGCCGCAGAATAGCTTCTTGATCAGATAATTTTCTTCGTTGTCGAGTGTCGCGCCGCCCAGATGCGCGATCGTCTTCGTCTGCATAAGGGTTTGCAGGTCTTGCGTCTCGACAAAACTTTTCTCGCGGCTCTCCCACACCCGGTCCGCGATCATCTTCATCGCCGTATCCTGGTCCAGCGACTCCCACTCCGTCCCATACGGCCGCCGGTATTTCACTTTCGTCACGCGCTTCGAATGCGTCAGCAATTCGAAACTGTCCGAACCCTTCGGGCACAATCTCCCGCGCGACACCGGCGAATGCGGATCGCCTTCAATCGATATCAGCTTCCCGTCCTTGTGAAAAATCTGCTGCCCGCATCCCACCGCACAGTAAGGGCAAACTGACCGCGCCATCCGCGCACCTTCGTTCTTCGGACGCAGATTTCTTGTAGCGTCGCTCATCGCCTCAGTGCCCGTGCCGTCGCCACCGCTAAAAATCTGCCGCATCACCGGCCACTTCATCGCCAATTCTTTAATCATTCGAATCTCCGCGACGCGACTCCACACACCTGGACAGAGTTCCAACAATCCGATGCATCAACTTCGCCGTTGGTTTGGATTTTTCCGAATGGAATTGCAACGAGGAGAGCTGATTCCGACACGAGCATGAAAGCCGCGTCCTTCCGCGCCTTACTTGGTCGGCGTGCTGCTTGCCGGTGCCGAAGCAGGCGCCGCCGGCACCTGAAACAGTCTCATCGAATTCAGTAGTGTGTTGTAGACGCCCCAGGTCAACGGCACGCCCACCAACACCCACGCCAGCAAAATCGTCGCAGCCGAAGACTTCGTCTTGTTCTCAGTCATCTTCTCTCCATGTTCGGGCGCTGCGCTGCTGCGCCCCATCTCCGCACGATTTCAGTGCCCGCGAACCGCCGTGCCCGCCGGACTCTTCTCCAACATCCAATATTTCTCGCTCACCGGCCTCACCAACAAATTTGCCACAAGTCCAACCACCAGCAGCCCCGCCATCACGTGCAGCACCGTCTGGTACGCTCCCGTTTTATCCACTCCATGCGCCAACTGATATTCCCGCATGTAATTAACGAGCACCGGTCCCAGCACGCCCGCCGCCGACCACGCTGTAAGCAATCGCCCGTGGATTGCACTCACATGGTACGTGCCAAATAGATCGCGCAGGTACGCCGGCACTGTCGCGAATCCTCCGCCATACATGCTCAACAGGATTGCCGATATTCCTACAAACAACGCGATCGAATTCAGATGATTCGCTCCGGTCTGTGGCAGAAAGAAATACAAGACCGCCCCCAGCGCGAAAAAAACAAAATACGTCGGCTTCCGCCCGATGTAATCCGACACCGTCGACCAGAAAAATCTTCCCGCCATATTGAACAAACTCAACAACCCGACGAACCCGCCCGCCGCAATCGGTCCAATCGCGCCCTTAAACAATTCCTGAATCATCGGCGAAGCCTGCTCGATGATCCCAATCCCCGCCGTCACGTTCGTGCACAACACGATCCACAGCAGCCAGAACTGTTTCGTCCCAAACGCCGTATTCACGTCCACGTTGTGTGTCGTGATCATCGCGTTGGCTTTCACCGGCGACGTCCAGCCTTCCGGCTTCCACCCTTCGCGCGGGACGCGAATCGTAAAAACGCCAAACATCATGAAGATGAAATAGATCGTTCCCATCACCAGGAAGGTCTTGCCGACGCCGGTTTCCCCGCCGCCCTTGAACAACGTCATCAGCTTGATCGACAGGGGCGAACCGATCATCGCCCCGCCGCCAAATCCCATGATCGCCATTCCCGTCGCCAGTCCTGGCCGATCGGGAAACCATTTGATCAACGTCGACACCGGCGAAATATATCCGAGCCCTAGGCCGGCGCCGCCAACAACGCCGTAGCCGAAATAGAGCAGCCACAGTTGATGCGTCACCACGCCGAAATACGAAATGTAAAATCCCAGCGCAAAACAAACCGCCGCCGCGAACATCGCCTTGCGTGGCCCGGCGCCTTCCAGCCATTTTCCAAAAGCCGCCGCTGATAATCCCAACATCACGATTGCCAGCGAAAAGATCCACGCGATCTGCGTCTGCTTCCAATCGCCTGCCGCGGGCTTCGTCACGCCAATCAACTGCGACAGCGGTATCTTGAACACGCTGAACGCATACACCTGTCCAATCGACAAGTGAATCGCCAGCGCCGCCGGCGGCACCAACCACCGGCTATATCCTGGATGTGCGACCGATCTTTCTCGATCGAGAAACGAAAGCACCGCCATTCTCTAAGCTCCTGTACGTACGCCAAACGCCCCGGCGGTCACCGATCGAATTGGGCCGCTCGAGGTTCTGCACAACTCCACAGGTCGTTCACACGAGGATGTGTCGAACGCTTAAGTCCCTCGAAATGATCGTGGATCCCCTGCTTGGCTCTTGTTCCTATATTGACGCCAGGTAAAAAGCAAGCCCGCTAAAGTTAAATTTCAGAAATAAAACTGCTCGTGCAACCAAACGCTTCGATGCTCCTCGTCGAGCGTCGGACACAGTTCATTTTCGCGCTGCAAATGTGAACGCCTGACTTGCCTCGGGCTGTCGCACCCCAGATTTCATCTCTCTCTCAGGCCTTGCTCCCACACTCCATTCGCTAGAAACTATCCCAATACCGAACGTAAGGAGCCTCACCATGTCCGCCCCTTCCAATCCACAACCAACCTCCTCCCGCTTCGGCCCCGAACACCGCCGCTTCGCCATCTCCCGCATGTTCGACGCCCCACGCGAACTCGTCTTCAGTCTCTGGTCCGACCCCAATCGCCTCCGCCGATGGTGGGGACCGAAGGGCTGCACGGTCGGCTTCTGCAACATGGATCTCCGCGAAGGCGGACAACTCCTCTACAGCCTGCAAATGCCCGACGGCCAGGAAATGTGGGGTAAATTCGTCTACCGCGAAATCCTCCCGCCCGAGCGCCTCGTCTTCGTCACTTCCTTCTCCGATCCGGAAGGCAAGACCACCCGTGCCCCTTTCAATCCCAACTTTCCTCTCGAAATTCTCAACACGCTCACCCTCTCCGAACAGTTCGACCTCACACGCTTGGTCTTGATGGGCGAACCTGTGAATTCAACTGCGGAAGAAACCGAACTGTTCGAATCGATGCAGACCTCGCTCCACGACGGCTTCTCCGCCACCTTCGACAAAATGCAGGCCTACCTGAACACTCTTTCAGCGAAATAGAGAGGCTTATCGCGTGCCGTTCAATGTTTTTTTTTGAGAGCTGTCGATTTCTGCAGTCTTCATACGTCGTCTAGATGTAGGACGTTGAATCGGCTCATCGAAAATGGTTCGCCAATGATCTATCCACGTGTCCACCCTGTCAGCCCGAGCAAGACGCGGAAGCAGCTTTTTCGTGGGGCAAATGTAATATCTCTGTCAGCCATAAGGAAGTCGCTTCGGCAAATCGCAAACCCGCGCTATAATCGCTCCGTAGAGAATCACGTCCCGGCGCCCATCGAGGCGCCTATTTTATTTTTAGTTACCTCTAAGGCCTCAAAGCCAGTCCCGAAGCTACACATTCTAAAAGACTTGCGCACTCTTAAAATCGACCTGCGCGCAAGCCCTTTATTCCTAAGCGCTTGCGCACTCTTTGTAAAACAACCCGGGGTGTACCCCCAACCTTCCGATTTCGGAACCGCCGTCGGACACCGTCGGGGAGCGCCACCCTGTAGCCCCGTTCGTTTCCCAGAACGCGGGCCTTTCCAAATGGTTCCGGCACAACCTGATCCGACAAACCACCCATCGGTAGCCGAGCGATCGGCTCCCACGAGGCCCACCCGGCACCCATCAGTGCCTCTTCGATTTTCACTTGCAAGAAAAAAGCAATCTACAGCACAATCGGCGGAAACGCAGCCATAGCTAGCAACGTTTACAAGGTATTCCGTCGAATTGCGCCAAGATTCAGGAGATCGACCGATGAAGCCCGAGCTTTTCCTCACCGACCTGAAAGTCGCCGCCCGCTCCCTCTGGCGCAGCAAGGGGCTCGCGATCACCGTCATCGTCACGCTCGCGCTCGGCATCGGCGCCAATGCCGCCATCTTCAGCGTCGTGCGCGGCGTTCTGCTCCGCCCGCTCAACAATCGCGACGAAGACCGCATCATCTACATTCGCCAGTCCGCCATGGGCATCGGCGTTGACAACACCAACTTCTCCGTCCCCGAAATTGTGGACATCAAATCCAGCGTCAAATCCGTGGCCGAATTTGGCGATTTCTCCGTCATCGGCTTCACCATGATCGGCCTCGGTGAACCCCGCGAAGTCCGTGCAGGCGTCGTCGGCGGAACGTACTTCGACGTGATGGGCCTTCATCCCGCGATCGGTCGCTTGCTCGACATGCGCGACGACGGGCCCAACGCCCAAGGCGCTGCCGTTCTTACGTATCGCTTCTGGAAGACCGCGTTCAATCTCGATCCCACGGTCATCGGAAAAACCGTTCGTCTCGGCACGCGCTCTGCCACCATCATCGGCGTTCTCGAGCCGACAGTTCCCTACCCTGCGGAAACCGAGATCATCGCCAACGTCGTCACCAGCCCGCATCACCTTTCCGCAACGATGGTGCAGGGCCGCGTTCATCGCATGACCGAACTTTTCGGACGCCTCGCGCCGGGCGCCACGATTGAACAGGCTCGCGCTGAACTCAACACCGTTTCCGCAAACATGATTCGCGAACATCCCGACGCTTATTCCCCCAGCGCCGACACGCGCATTTCGGCGGTTCACCTCAAAGAGCAGATCACTTCGGGCGCAAAGACCGTCCTGCTGGTCCTGCTTGCTTCGTCGCTGCTCATCTTCGTGATTGCTTGCTCCAACGTGGCCAACTTGATTCTCTCGCGTAGCGTTCGCCGCGAAGGCGAGCTTGCGATTCGCGCGGCTCTTGGCGCTAGCCACAGCGCACTGCGTCGCACACTCCTCGCCGAAAGTCTTCTCATGTGCACCGCGGGAGCTTTGCTCGGCATTCTTGTTGCGAGTCCGATGGTCGGGATCCTCGCGCACTACGCTTCCCGCTTTTCGGTTCGTGCTCTCGATCTCACGGTTGATTCCAGCATGCTTTGGGTCGGCGCGATCCTCGCCATCGTCGCCTCCATCTTGCTCGCGTTCGTGCCACGCCTGCCTTCCGCCGAATCCAGCAACGGTCTTGGCCTCGCCAGTGGCAGTGTTCGCATCACCGGAAGCACCGGCCGCCGTCTGCGCGTTTTCGCCATCACGCAAATCGCCGCATCCTTCATCCTTCTCGCCGGCGCCAGCATGTTGATCAAAACTCTAGTCTCGCTCCAGTCCGTGAATACTGGATTCGACCTGCACCGAACGCTCGCATTCAACGTTCCGGTCATGTCTTATGGAAAATCTTCTGACGAAATCATCAATTTCTATCGCGAAGTCATGCGCCGCATCGAAGCGCTTCCCGGCGTCGATCACGTTTCTCTCGGCACCAGCACGCCGTGGCGTGACGCCGGCACCTTTGGTCCTGGCTTTTCATTTACAGGCGAGGGCCACGTAAAGGGCACGAAGGAAGAAGATCCGCGCGCGAATTTCCGCGTCGTGTCGCCGGGCTACTTCGCTTCGCTCGGCATTCCGATTCTCGAAGGGCGCGACTTCAACAATGATGATCGCCGCGGCGGTGAACCCGTCGTCATCATCAGCCAAAGCGTGGCGCAGCGCATGTTCCCCGGCGAAGATCCCATCAATCGCCACGTGATGTACACCGACCCCGTAATGAAATTCGTCTACATCAGCATGGGCCCGCGCCGCGTTGTTGGCGTTTCCAAAGATGTCGACGACGAACACGTCGTGCCCGGCCCATCTTTGACCATCTATCATCCGTTCGGTCAGATTCCAGACGACAATCCCGACAAGGAATTTCCCGTCTTCGGTGGGCGCCTCTTCGTCCACACCAAGGGCGATCCATACGCGCTGGTCAATCCAGTCACGCAGATCATTCGCAACCTTTCGACCGACCAACCGGTGGAACGTCCCGCGACCCTCGAAGACATTCGCGCTGAAGTTCTGACTCCCGATCGGTTGAACACATTTGTATTCAGCGGATTCGCCGCGGTTGCCCTCTTGATTGCAATTGTCGGCGTCGGTGGCGTGCTTGCGTTCTCCGTCAGTGGACGCACTCGTGAATTCGGCATTCGCCTCGCCATGGGCTCACCACCAAGTCGGCTTCTTACGAAAGTGATTGCGGAGGGCGCCTTCATGGCCGCGATTGGCGTGCTGGCGGGCGCTGTCGGAGGCTATGCACTGGCAAAACTCGTCGGCAGCTACGTCATGGACATCCGCATGCCAAGCCTGATTCCAGTCGTGGTGTCCGCCGCCGTCTTGCTCACTGCCGCAGTCGTTGCGTCAGCATGGCCGGCATCGCGCGCAGCCCGCATCGACGTGATTGAAGCCCTTCGCAGCGATTAAAGCACGTGTAGGGGCGCAGCATTGCTGTGCCCCTTGTCCGTACGATGTCATCAGTTGTCGCTCAGGCTTTTCGATCGGTTAGCGAACCTTGGTACCGCTGGCGTCGGCGTCTACAGTTCCGAACAGCGACCACTTTGCCGCTTCAAACTCCAATCGTCTGGCAAACTTCGGCCCACTTTCGCATCATGCCTGCGCTGGCGTGAAAATAAGCCCGGGTCTCGTCGGTCCAAATAAACCCTTTGAATTTCTCGACGGCACATTCCAACTGCTCGGCGAGCGAACAATACAGATCGGCGTAATCTTCTCCGCGCAAGCTGACTTCGTGCAGCCACGGCAGCAAGTCTTCCAGTACGCAGATGCAAGCCATCTCCTGCGTCGCATCGCGCAAATAGTTGTGTGAGTTTCTCGCATGTGTCGCGATCGGCGATCCGACGCGCACCGAATTTCCAAGCGCTCTCGCGCACGCCTGGCTGAAGTATCCCGAGAAAATATCGCCATAGCGGTCGATCTTCATTCCCGCGACCGTCGCGCCCATGCGCAAAAAGTAGTAGCTCGGGATCACGCTCCGATGCACCGCCGTATTCTGCGAATTGATGGGCGCCCACGTCGCGCGGTCGAGCACAAACGAAGTTCCGCGAAACGCTGTCGCCTTCACCGCCCCGTTCAGCCAAGTCATCGCATCGAGATCGGGATGCTGTATCCAGAGTCCTCCGTTGATTCGTACGCTCGCGCTCGCCACCCGCGCCGCGATCCTCACTTTTTCGTGCCGCGCAAAATACGGAAATCCGCGCGGATACGTTGCGATTTCCGGCTCCATATTCAAAAGCGAACACACGTTGAACCAGCCGCCGCTCGCCTCAAGAATCCGAAAATCGCTTGTCTCACCGCAAACCACGGCGTGTTCGCCGAAATAATCTCCACGCGTTGGAGCAAAATTGTCGTCGTCGATGGAAATCACGAAATCGCAATCGCCTTCGAGCGCGATTAAATAGCCGATATTCCGTCGATTGTCCGAATCGTACGGAATGAAATCAGCCGGCAATCCAAGCTTGCGCAGAAAACAGTCTTGCTCCTCGAGAGTTGGACAAATCACTGACAAGCCTTTTTTCGCCAGCGCGGCACATCGTTCGTACGCGGTCTTCGGTGTCTTCCGATCCGGAATCACGATCACGCGAACCTGCGCGAGCCGCCCGTTCGCGCGGAAATTTTCAAAGTAACCATCCAGCAAAGCTGGATCGCCAACCGTCGTCAGCACCATCGCAGCGTGCAGCGTCATCGCGTGACTCTCGGAGCATCTGTCGACTCGCCGTCGACGCTGCGTGCTCCGTCCGGAGCAAAAGAAACATTCGGGACTGTAATCCTCGGATGCGCCAGCCCCGATGCGTTTTGCTTTGCTCGGACATAGTCGGTTCGCAAAACTCGCCGCACGTCGAACTCAAGGTCCTTCGCCAGCGACGGAACCGTCCCGACGCACGCGTACCCATGCGAGTACAGCAGCGGCGCGTATCCCCAATCCATCGTCATCGGTCCGTCCATCCATCGCCCGCCGACGGCCCACTCCGGCACATGCAGCGCGACTCCAAACTGCTCCGCGTAAAATCCTCGAATCTGTTGGCTCGTCATTTCCAATCGGGGGTAGTTTTCCAAAAGAATCTGCGCCGCTTCGCGCGTAAAAAGCACCAGCGCCGCTCCCCGCGCCCAATCGATCGAATAATTTTTCCGAAACTCCAGCACTCGGCTCTGGTATCCAAGCGCTGAAACCGCGCCGACTGAGATGCCGTCCTGCGCCGCCGTTTCAAATGCGTCGCGCATCGCCGCGAGCCATTCTGGCGCCAGCAAGACATCGTTCTCCACGAGGCCGACGAAGTCATACCCAAGCTCGAGCAGTCGCCGCAGGCCGTAACAAATTGCCGCGTCCGCGCCGCCCTTCACGACGTAATTCACTTCCACCAGTCGCGCGTTGCGAAACGCGAGATACCGCGACAATTCCGGCACTTCGTTCTGCTCGCTGCCATCGTTCCAGATCAGATCGAATCCGCCCTCCAGATCGAGCGCTTTGATTGTCCGCATCGTGAACACGAAGCGGTCGCGTGTGCTCAGCGCAAATCCAACTTTGCTCTCCGGAGTCCAGCGCCGCGCGACCGGCATTCGTTTCGATTGCAACGATTGCAGCGGATCGAGTACGCTCGGCCAGTCCGAACTCATGCGGCAATCGTTCCCTGCTCGCGTCGCGCAGTCCCAAACATTTCCGCAACAATCGCTTGCAGGACCGCTTCCATCCGTATCAACTCCATGTCCGCCGGCTGAAAATGCCGGTTGTAGGTAACCATCTCCAGCGCGTTTTCAAACTCTCCCAGCTGCGCCAATCGCAACGCATATTTGCCCAACGGCCATCGCGGAATCTCTAAGGTCTCCACTGGCGGCTCGCGAAGTTGCTTCTCGAATTCCGCGCGCCACGAAGCGACGGTGTCCCGACTGATCGCCAGCAGAACCTCCGCAGTGCTGCGGCTCGAAGCGGCACCGTTGTTTGCGCTCGCGGCCTGTTCCAAAAAAGGAATGGCTTCGTGCTCTCGTTCGCATTCGACCAGCAAAACTCCCAAGTTACCTGCTACTTCCAGATTGCCTGGGTCCAACTCCAGCGCGTACCGGAACCCCTGCTCTGCTTCCGGAAACAGGTTCCGCGTAAACTGCGCCACCGCCCAGTCGTTCCATCGCTCGCAGGTTTCCTCTTGCGCAAGCGCTTCGCCGAATAGGCGCAGCGCTCCGTTCCAGTGCTGCTTGTCCATTAGCTCCAGTGCTTGCTGATGCTTGACGCGAGCAAACTCCGCTCGCTGCGTCGGTTCTGCGTTCATGGAACGCACCTCTGCCGGTGTGAGCGGGAGCATCCGCAATGCCAACTGAACGCTCGAAAAATTAGAGAGTTCTACTCACAGCAGAAGAGCGTGGATTTTGACGGATCTCCGACGCCGGCGGCGCCCGATGTTCCGGGATTGCATTCTTTTGCGTAGCCACTAGACTCTTAGCGCTGCTGTGGCGCGCAATCGAAAAGGCAAGTCGTCGCATCTCAGTTTTGCGACCGCCGGGAGCGTGGGATGGCTGTGAAGAAGGAATATTGGCAGGGGATTCTCGTGGCGATCGCGCTCGCTGTCGGCATTTATTTTCTCGCGCACGGCTGCTCGAAAAAAGCCAGCGCCGACACAGCGAACGCGCCTGATTCCAAGGCCCCCGCAATCTACGACATCGTCATCTCCGGCGGACGCGTGATGGATCCTGAATCCAATCTCGATGCGGTTCGCGACGTTGGAATCCGCGGCGGAAAGATCGCGGCGATTTCCACTTCTCCCCTTTCCGGCAAAACTACGATCGACGCCAAGGGTCTCGTTGTCGCGCCTGGCTTCATCGATCTTCACGAACACGGACAGGAAGCACGCAACTATCAATTTCAGGCGCACGATGGCGTGACCACTTCGCTCGAACTCGAAGTCGGAACCGACTATGTCGACAAGTGGTATTCCGCGCGCGAAGGCAAAGCGCTCATTAACTATGGGGTGAGCATCGGTCACATTCCGGTTCGCATGGCAGTGATGCACGACAACGCGTCGTGGATTCCGACGGCTGACGCTGCGCGTCGCGTTGCGACGCCCGACGACATGAAACAGATGGTTGAGTTGATGGAACGTGGCTTTCGCGAAGGCGCACTCGCCGAAGGAATGGGCATCAACTACACGCCCGCCGCCACACACCAAGAAATCATCGAGATGTTCCGCATCGCAGCGAAATACAACGCGTCGGTTCATGTGCACATGCGTTATAGCGGCATGAAGGAGCCGACGACGGGTCTCGCCGCGTTGGAAGAGGTTATCGCAGCGGCGGCAGAGACGGGCGCGCCGTTACACGTCGTGCATATCACCAGCATGGAATTGAAAGCGACGCCCGATGCCATTGCCATGATTGAAGGTGCGCGGAAGCACGGCATCGATGTCACCACCGAAAATTATCCGTACACTGCGGGAAGCACTTCGATCGAGTCGACCGTTTTCGATCCGGGCTGGCAGGAAGCGCAGGGCATAACATTCAAGGATTTACAGTGGGCCGCGACGGGCGAACGCCTGACCGCGGAAACGTTTGAGAAATATCGCAAAGAAGGCGGAATCGTCGTGATTCACTCGATTCCGGAAGAAGATGTGAGAATCGCGCTCGCAAATCCGAATATCATCGTGGCGAGCGACGGCATGCGTATCACCGGACCGAAAGTTCATCCGCGCGGACAAGCGACGTTTTCGCGCGTGCTGGGGCACTATGTTCGCGACGAAAAAGTGCTCGATCTGATGACGGCGCTGCGCAAGATGACGCTGTTGCCGGCACAACGCCTGGAGAAACACGCGCCGATGTTTCACGACAAAGGCCGCATCCGCGTTGGAGCCGATGCGGACATTACCGTGTTCGACGCCGCGCGGATCATCGATAAAGCTACCTTCGACGATCCGCTGGAATATTCGGAGGGGATTCAGTTTGTGCTCGTGAACGGCACGCCGGTGGTGAAAGATGGGCAACTCGTAGAAGGTGTGATGCCGGGACGAGCTGCCCGTGCTCCGATCTCTCACTAGCCGATGAGCCAACCGATCACAACTCAATCCACCAAAACGGTGATGAATCCCGGGGCGCGTGCTTCGGTCTTCGCCGGATTTCTGGGGTGGACGCTCGACGCGTTCGATTTTTTCGTCGTGGTGTTTCTGATCGACACTTTGGCGCAGCATTTCGGCGTTCCCAAGAAAGACATCGTTCGCACGATGACAGCGACGCTGGCGATGCGGCCCGTTGGAGCTATTTTGTTCGGCTTGCTCGCCGACCGCTATGGGCGCCGCATTCCCCTGATGTGCAACGTGATTTATTTTTCGGTGATCGAGCTGCTGTGCGGGTTCGCGCCGAACTACACATTTTTCTTCGTGATGCGGGCGCTGTTTGGCATCGGCATGGGTGGCGAGTGGGGGGTGGGTGCATCGCTGGCGATGGAGGCTGCGCCTCCGCGATGGCGCGGAATTCTCAGCGGCATTTTGCAGAGCGGCTACTCGATTGGGTATTTGCTGGCAGCGGTCGCGGCGCGGTTTCTGCTGCCGGTTTGGGGCTGGCGCGCGATGTTTTGGGTGGGCGCGCTGCCGGCGCTGCTCGCGCTATATATAAGGACCAAGGTTCCGGAGTCGGAAGCGTGGAAACAACACCGCGCGGCGAGCACTGGCGAAGTGTTGCGCATCGTGGGCCGCGAATGGAAACGGTTCGCGTATCTGGTCGTGCTGATGACGTTCATGATGTTTTTGTCGCACGGGACGCAGGATCTTTATCCCGACTTTTTGCAGGAAGTGCATCGCGTTTCGGCTGCGGCGCGCGCGAACATCGCGATGCTGTACAACGTAGGCGCAGTGCTGGGCGCGATCGTGTTTGGGCATTTATCGCAAAATGCGGGTCGGCGCAAAGGAATGGTCGCGGCGCTTGGCCTTTCGCTGGTGATGATTCCGGCGTGGGCGTTTGGCGGCAGCTTGCCGGTTTTAATTGTTGGTGCGTTTTTGATGCAGGCGGGAGTGCAGGGCGCGTGGGGCGTGATTCCGGTGCATCTCAACGAGCTATCGGCCGACGCGGCGCGCGGGCTGATGCCTGGGCTTTCGTATCAGTTGGGAATTTTGATCGCGGCGCCTACGAATTCGATTCAATATGCTTTGCGCGATCATGTCGGGTATAAGTGGGCGCTTGCGGGATTTGAGATTGTGACGATTCTGACGCTCGCGATTTTGCTGGCGGTGGGAACTGAAGCGCATGGAAGAAAGTTTGTGAAGGATGAGGCGGCGGTGCATTAGCGACGTTTTAAATAGGCAAGCGGCCACGTCGATTCCGCAAGAGAAGAAGAATTCCTGTTGATGAGTTCGTGATGGAACGGACAGACCGAGGTTGTGTTTACGCCGGGCGGAGCGAAGCCCCGCCCCTACAAGGCCGTCGATGGCGCGCTTTTAGTGGGGCAAAACGTCGGCGATTGGCTTCCCTGCCTTGGGCACGTCTGCGTCGTAGTCTTGTCCTAGAAACGCGGCTAGGGTTGCCGCGATTTGGTTCTGCGTAACCGGCGTGATTTTTGCGCGTTCGCCTAGCGGTTGCGTGTCGGGTCCTAGAAACGCCATCCAAATATATTTTGAGTCGGGGATTTTTTGTCCGTGATCGCGCCACTTGTGCGGAGCTTTGCCGCGGCCGTGGTCCGGGGAAAAGATCAGCGTTGTAGTGCCGCGATATTCGGGGATCGATTGGGCGAGCTCCCAGATAGCGCGCAAATAGGCGTCGACGCGATGCGCGGAATCCAGATATTCGGTGTATTGGCCGGCGTGCGCCCAGTCGTCGGTTTCGCCGAGCGAAATGTAGAGGACGCGCGGGTGTTTCGACTTCATGTATTCGACGGCTGTATAGAACGGGACGACGTCGAACGCTTCATCTTCCCAGACGCGCGGGGTTTCGAGCTTGAAATGATTGATCAGGTCGAGTTCCGGCGTTGAGGGCGTCAGGGTGAGCGGAACGTAGCCGGCGTTGGCGGTGAGATGGGAACGCTCGGGATTGAAAACGTTTGCGATCACATCCCATGCGCCGAAGGCCGCGATGTCGCCGTCGAAACCTCGGCGATTCTTCAGCCACTCGAGCACGGTTACGTTGGGATTGGAAATGTTGTCGTTGCTGTGGATGCGCTCGTCGTCGGGCAAACCGCACAGAGTTTCGTTGTAGCCGGGATAGGAGAAAAACATATGGTTTGTGACGTAAGCGTCGGAGCCTTTGTCGCGATTGCCGAAGATTTGGCCCTGCTTGGCGACGACTTGCCAGAGGAACGGCATGAGGGTTTCGCGGCGTTCTTCTGACGTATCGCGCCAGTAGGTTTTCTTGAGCGCTGCTTCGTTTTTTACTTTGCCGTTTTTCTTGTTCATCAGCGATTCTTCGGCGCCGTTGAAGACCTCTTGCCAGCGGAGGCCATCGGTCATGACGAAGATGATGTGCTGGGTTTTGTGCTCGGAAGGAACTTGGGCGCGAAGAGTCGTTGCGGGTTCCGCTGTGCAAAATAAAGCGACGAAGACGACGAGTCTAAGAAAGCGTGCGGTCGGCAAGAGCGTGACCTCTCATTTCACGGCGTGATCGGGCGAACGATTGCCGTCTCCGCGCGAATGTTGCGTTGCCAATGTAGATGGAACCGCGCTATCGCGCAAATTCATGAACACTTACTTACGCCGCGAGGGCAATGTGGGGGCGGCACGGCTTCTATGGCGGCGCGAAGAGGGCGGTTAGAAGAGCATCCGCGTGATGAGACCAGTGATAGCGGTAATGAGCGGCGACCTGCGCTGCACGCGCTGGTTCGAGACCGTAAATTCGTGTGATATACTTTTGTTGCTTCAGTTTGCGCAGTTTTCAACACAGCGCGCCCGTAGCTCAGCTGGATAGAGCGATGGTCTACGAAACCATAGGTCGGGAGTTCGAACCTCTCCGGGCGCGCCATTTATCTCCCAGAATCAACTAGGGTTACAGCCTCGAGCGTTTGTCACGATCCGCCCCCTTCGGGGTGAGTGTCATAAAAGTGTCATATTCCTAGAGGTCGTGCGTTCTACCAACCTACGACCGTAGCATCTCGGCGAGGCCGATGTATGTCAACAACTTGACATGCAAAAAAGATTTTTTCTGGCGCGTTATTGGTGCGGTTTCAGAGCAGATCGTGCGAGAGAATCACCGAACCTGATGGCGTTGGAGGAACGATGCGCGGACATCCTGGTGACACATCTGGCAGGCGGTGTCGTGGTCACGAAAGCCGATCAGCAAAAATCCGCACGACGAGCAGTACGCGATGATTGGACCGCCGCAGTGGGGGCACTCGCTCGGCGTCGGCGTGGATGTTCCCTCCGCAGGATTTTGAATCCGTAGGCGGAAGTCACATTCGGTTGAGGCGCAGATCGCAATCGGCGGCATCAGTGTGCCAACCCTTCCATCATCGACTCGACCGACCAGCCGAAAAGCATCGTGCCGAGCAACAAGAATCCACCGCAGTGAGCAAGATATGAGATCGACCGGATGCTACACAACCTTTCGGGCACACAAGCAGAGGTTATCGGCCATGACG
>DASXPD010000048.1:0-17100 GCA_036493835.1 Candidatus Acidiferrum sp.
GACAGCGCGAGCCAACTGAAGACTTGCAATATTCACACAGGCGATCAGCAAGACGAACAGGATGGCGCCAAATAGCACCAGCAAGGCTGGCTGCGCTTTTCCGACAAGTCGCTCGTGCAGCGGCATCACAAGGGGTCGCGATCCCTTGAGAATTTCTGCGAACATTACAGGATAAGTCGCCCACTGGCGTTGATTTACCGCATCGAGGTTGGCTATCGCTTCCTCGGTTGTGATTCCCGGCCTCAGCCGGGCAACAACTTGTACGAGTCGAACTGCCCTTGTCGGCGAAATCTCGTAGTCTTCCAAAGCCGCCGGCACAATAACGTCAGCGCGGTTGTTATCGGGAAACTCAAATTGGGGCGGCAATACTCCGACGACCTGATATGACTCTGCATCGAGGGAGACGACGCGCCCGAGGATTGCGGGATCAGCGGCAAATTGTTGGCGCCAGCACGCATCGGTTAGCAGAACAACATGAGGAGCCTTGGGACGATCTTCTTCGGGCAAGAACAGGCGCCCTAGCCTCGGCTGAACGCCGAGCGTTTGAAACAGACTGTATGAGACTGACCCGACGCTCAAGCGAATCGCTTCGCTGCCGCCGGTGAGTGTCATCGAATCTCCCGGCTCAAAGGCAGCAACCGACTCGAAAATCCGAGTCAGCCGCTGGTATGCGAAGAAATCCGGTTCGAGGACCGCTGCCGAGTGCTCGCGAGGATTTTCATCGGCTAGCCAAACGAGTCGGGTGGGATCTTGGTAAGGAAGAGATCGGAGCAGTACCGAATTGACGACGGAGAAGATAGCGGTCGTTGCGCCGATGCCGAGAGCAAGAGTCAGGATCGCAACCGTGGAAAAACTGCGGGACTTCCGCAACATACGAAATCCGAAACGCAGATCAAGCAACGTTGGTTCCCACGTCATATTACGGAGTCCTTTATTTCGACAAGGTGTTGTCAGCCTACTACAAGTCACGGCTGGTTACAGCCTGACTAACGCTTGACTCCAAACTGAGACTTAATCGCAGGCACTGATTGCATAACAGTGTCGGTTCCTTCCTCCCGAGTCTCATCGGCGTTGCAAACCTCACACGGCACGCACCGATAGTAAGAACTGGCTGTGGTTGGAGCAGAAATCAAACGGTCCGCTCAGCAGCTGACTTCGTCCTTCAGGAGCGATGGCCGTTCCTTATTGGCGGTTCTAGCGATTTGAGGGTTTTGAGCGATTTATATAACATGAGTAATTAGTTTAGTGTTTGACAATACTCCCGCGGGGCGGTTATAGCTGGCAATAGCAACTCATGGGGAGACCCGAATGAAGCACAAGCGCCAAGTCAGATATGGTTCAAATCCTGCCGCCGGTAAGACCTTCACTCACGATGGCGTCAGTCTGTATTACGAAATTTACGGAGAAGGCGAATCGGTTTTACTTGTACACGGCAACGGCGCAAGTATCGCCTCTTTGAAAGCGCAGATTGAACACTTCCGGCAGAAGTACAAGGTGATCGCCATGGATAGCCGTGACCAGGGCAGGTCCGCCGACAGCCCAGACAACATCACTTACGAAAAGATGACCGACGATCTGGCAGCGTTGCTCGACCACCTACAAACCGGGCCAGTGAATGTGCTGGGCTGCAGCGATGGGGGCATTGAGGCTCTGCTGCTCGGCATCAGGCATCCCGCGAAAGTAAAGAAAATTGCCGCTATGGCTGCAAACTTGAACCCGACGGAGGAAGCCCTCCACCCGGAAATCCTTGCCATGATCAAGTCTATGGAGGACTTCATCCCGGCTGCCGTCAGAAAGACGCCAGAGGGCAAGCGCCTGCTAAAGGTGTGGCAAATGATGTTCAACGAGCCGCACATCGAACTCAAGGCCCTTGCGACCATAACTGCCCCCACACTCGTGCTGGCAAGCGATCACGACATAATCCGTGATGAGCACACCCTCGAGATCTACCACAACATCTCGAATAGCCAGCTTTGTATCTTTCCCAGTGCCACGCACATGGTTCCTTACGATGATCCCAACGTCTTCAATGACGCGGTCGACCGTTTTTTTCGCGAGCGCTTTGTGAAGAATGATCGTGTCAAACATTTCCGCAAAATCGTGCGAGCCGTTGTGAGGCTCCATACAATGAGGGACGCGCCGAAAGGTCGTCAGCCCAAAACAAATCGAGAGAAGTCTCGTGTATGACAGTCGCCCATCATTGGACAGATGACTTCGCTTCACGAAATCGCTGGCTGTTTTATCGCCGCCGCGTAACCGCCGCGTAACTGGGAGGGGGTATTCGGGCGTTTTGAGCTTTTCTGGCGCTTCTTAGAATCAATAACTTACGTGGGGTCAATACTGGGCGCGGGTTCGACTCCCACCCGCGCCTCCAACACTCCTCAGTCGCTCCCTACAGTTATTTATCCGTTTCTTCAAGCCGACAAGCCTAGGATGCGGCGAATTTTCTTTCGGTCCATCACATCTTTCGGCGACCGGCCTTGGCGGTTCAGCCAAGACGCAAAATTCTTCAGCCGCACTTCGTAAACGCTGGTGGTTTGCACGGTGACGCGGACGGTCTTAAAGCCGTCGGGGGAAGCTGCGTTCGATCCGGGTCCGCGAATCACCAGCAGGGCGCGCGCGACGGCTTCAAAGAGGGAGGAGGCGGTGACTTCGATGGAGCGTTCTTTCCCGAGGACATCGGAGATGGTGACGCGGCAGCGGCGTTCGGTCATGGCAAAACGAGCCTAGCACTTTCGCTTTGTGTTCGCCATAGGCTGTGAAGGGAATCCCGCTGGGGCTTTTCCGTTTGGACAGCGATCGCTCGGTGGATTGCGATCGGCGAATCGCGCGCGCGTCACGTAGTTCTTTGTGCGGTGTGAGGAGGGATTTCTAACTTCTACTGCGCGCGTTGGCCGCTTATTTCTTTGGATCGAGGACGAACTGGTAGCCCAGGCCGCGGACGGTCAGCAGATGGCGTGGTTTGGTGGGGTCGCGCTCGACGTAGCGGCGGAGGCGAACGATGAAATTGTCGATAGCGCGTGTGTCGGTGTCTTCGCGGAGATTCCAGACGTCTTGCAGGATCGCTTTGCGCGAGACCGGCTTGCCCGTGCTGCGGATGAGATAGCGAAGAAGTTCGGCTTCCATCAGCGTGAGCTGGACGGTTTGCTTGCCGATCTTCAGCTGCAAGGTTTGGAAATCGAAAGTTTTTCCATCGAATGTGAATTTGTCGGCGGCGGGTGTCGCAGACGTCGGCAACCCCGGAGCGCTGGCGTTTTGCGTCGTTCGAGCCGGCGCGCTGGCTGCGGGCTCGGACGATTGATGCCACGTCTTGCGGCGCAAGAGGCTTTCGAGGCGCGCAAGCAAAATGGCGAGATTGAACGGTTTGGGGAGATAGTCGTCGGCGCCCGATTCGAATCCTTTTAGAACGTCCTCAGGGCGGCCGCGCGCCGTCAGCATCAACAGCGGAATGTAGTTCTTCGCCTCGCGCAATTCACGCGCTACGGTGAAGCCATCTTTCCCCGGCAACATCACGTCGAGCACGAGCGCTTCGAAGTCGGAATCTTTTTTCAGCAACAGGTCGAGCGCTTCTTCGCCTCTGCCACTGATGCGGACGGAGTGGCCTTCGGCTTCGAGATTGAAACGCAAACCTTCAGCGAGATGCGTTTCGTCCTCGACGATGAGGATGCGAGTCATGCGCGATAAACCCGTGGAAGCGTGAGCGTGAATGTGCTGCCCTGGCCTTCGCCACCGCTTTCGGCAAAGGCATCGCCGCCGTAACGACGCGCAACGGCGCGCACGATGAAGAGGCCAAGGCCCGTGCCTTTGACCTGTCCTGTGGCGGCGCTTTGCACGCGATAAAAGCGATTGAAGATGCGCTTGAGTTCGGGGCGCGGAATGCCAATGCCCTGATCGCGAACGCTCAGGGAAATTGTGTCGATGTCCGGCGTACGAACGTCGACGACGATGTCTTTGTTTTCAACAGAATATTTCACGGCGTTATCGAAGAGATTGAAGACCGCGGTGCGGAGTTCCTCGGGACTGCCCATGACGATCAAGTCGTCTCTCGGTGGCGTACCGAAGCGGAGGCACTCAGCGGTAATGTGGTGGCGGAGCCGAGCGAGTTCGAGCGTCTCGGTGACGACGGCGCCGAAGTTGATCTCCTGCCAGTTGCGTTTGTGCGTGAGGTGGCGCGCTTCGCCCGCTTTCAACACTTGCTCGACGGTGCCGAGCAAGCGTTCCGAATCTTCGAGCATGATGCGATAAAACTCGCGGCGCTGTGCTTCTTCAATTGGGCGCGTCTGCAATGTCTCAAGATAAAGGCGAATGCTGGCGATGGGTGTTTTCAGCTCGTGCGTCACAGCGTTGAGGAAGCTGTCTTGGCGCTCGTTGCGGCGGATTTCGCGCACGATGAAGATCGTATAGACGACGAGTCCGGCGATGATGGCGGCAAAAAAAACAATTCCGAGAATGAGCGGGACGATGGTCCGCGAGTGGTAGATGATCCAGCTGACGTTGAGGAAGATCGCGACTGCAGTCAGACAAGCGCCCAGCGTGATGAAGAACGCGACGGTCTTCGTGCGGGAGGTGATGCGCATGGGTAAGATTAGTTTAGTGGAAACGTGGGCGGAGTGGACAGGTGAGAGTTGGCGGAGTGGCCTGAGACGCAGTGCAATCGGGGCAACGAGCCGGCCTGTCGGGGCCTAACACCCGACTGCTCATAAAAGAGAAGCCGCACCCTCCAGATTCAGAAAGGTGCGGCATTCAAAGCAAATTCCTTAAGAGTTAGTCGCCCGAAACGAGCGCGTCTTCTTCGACGGTAGCCATCATCGGAGACCCGATGAGTACTGGTGGCTGACCGGTTGGCACGGGGTGTTGTTCGCGCACCGCTTCCGGCGAGAGCTTGTTGAGCTTGACGTCCCACGCAAGGCCGAGAGCGCGCAGCACGGCGATGCCGTACCAGTTCATGTCGATTTCATACCACGCGAGTCCATGCTTCGCCGCTTGCGGAACAGCGTGATGGTTGTTGTGCCAACCTTCGCCGAACGTGAGGATCGCAACCCAGAAGCTGTTGGTCGAAGTATCGGTCGTCAGGAAGCGGCGCGAGCCCCACATGTGCGTCGCCGAATTGACGAGCCATGTGGAGTGAAGCCCGAGCACGGTGCGAAGGAACACGGCCCACATCATGACCGACAAACCGCCGAACGCGAGAGTGACGACGGCCAGCGTCGTGATGGGCACCCAATGATACTTGCTGATCCACATATAAAATTTGTGTTTGCGAAGGTCGGGAACGTACGGCAGAAGCTCGGCCGTATT
This sequence comes from Candidatus Acidiferrum sp., assembly GCA_036493835.1. GTDB lineage: Bacteria > Acidobacteriota > Terriglobia > Acidiferrales > UBA7541 > Acidiferrum. Next base: position 5,299 of record DASXPD010000048.1, read on the forward strand.
CTGGTGCATCGCCTGGCCGGTGATGATCCAGCCCATGTGCGCCCACAGACCGCCGTCTTGCGGCGAGTGTGGATCGCCTTCCTTGTCAGTGTTTTGATGATGCATGCGGTGCGTCGCGACCCACGCGATTGGTCCGCCTTCAAGAGCCAGCGTCCCGCAAACCGTCAAAAAATATTCCATCCAGATCGGTGTTTTGTACCCACGGTGGGTCAGCAGGCGGTGGTAACCCATGCCGATGCCAAGGCTGCCGGCAACCCAATACAACACCACGGCCAAGGCGAGCGCCTTCCACGAAAACATAAAGAGCGCGGCAATCGCGCCGACGTGGAACAGCAGCATGAAAGAAGTGGTCGTCCAGTTCAGCCCAGCTTTGAAAGTACGGTCGTCATGCACGCTCATTTTCGCGGGATCCTTGGCGCGGGCTACGCGCTTCACACGAATACGACCGTAGCATGCGGTGATATCGGGCTCTGTAATACTTGTGTAATCGAAAGTACAGGTCGGACGAAATTGTAACGAGAGAAGGGAAGTCGAAAATTAGAGAAGGCTAAAATCGGGCGAGTGCGAGATTGCCGCGTAAAATCAGTCTTTTCCTTCAGTCCCCAGATATTTGACGAAAAACGGCACCGCGCGCGCCACGCGTTCCTGTGCCCATTGCGGGACGCCGCGGGGCTTTTCCGCCAGCAAATTCGAGATGTGAATCAGCGACGGATGGCAGTCGGCGACGAGCTTCACAAATGCTGTCAGCGGCACCGCCAGCAATATTCCCATGATTCCCCAGAGCCAGCCCCAGAACAGCATTCCCATGGTTGCTGCGACCGGTCCGATGTTGACGCGCGACCCGATAAATCTCGGCGCCAGCAGATTGGCCGACACGATGTGCAGCGTCATGGCCACGACCACGATGATGATAAATGGTGCGGGCGAATCAAATTGAAGCAACGAAGCGAACACCGGCAGAGCCGCCGCCAGAATCGCGCCCAGAAATGGAATCAAGTTCAGAAAGCCGCTGGCAATGCCCAGAGGAACTGCTCCTTGAATCTTGAGCGCGTACAAGACCCCGACCATCACCGCAGCCATCGCGGCGCCGATGATCAAGCTGCCGAAAACGAATCCGCGCACCATTTTCGTCAGCAGCGCGGTGAACTGCGCCACGTCGACGGTTTCGCCGAATGCGTTCTCCAGCCAGCCGTAAAGATGTGATTTCCTGACCAGCATGAAAAACATTAAGAACGGGACGATGCCTCCGACGATGAGTGCGCCCCACACGGTGCCCACTCCGCGAATCAAATAGGAAGGCCACGCGGCCTGGTCGGCAACTCTCACGACGGGCGGCGATCTCTTGCTTACTGGGGCGGGCGTCGCCGCGGTGATGCTGCCGGCTGACTTCTGCACCTTTTCGATGCGTTGATTCAGTGGCTCGAAAGCGTCATGAATGCGGTCAGCGTAGTCAGGCAGTTCCTCGATCAGTTGGCCAACTCTACCGTACGATGCGTGAATGGCTACACCGATTCCAAGTCCAGCCGTGATGATGAGAAAGCTCGTCGACACGACACGCGGAATACGGAACCGTTCAAGAAACGTTGGAATGGGATCGAGAAGCAGCGCGAGAAAACCAGCAAGAAGGAATGTGATGCAGAGCGAGCTTGCAAAATAAGCAAACGCAACCACGATCGCTATGACGACGACCCAAAGCAAGCCGACTATGCGCACCATCGGGCGCGGCTGAGACTCCGTTTGAGGAGAGCTGGGTGGGACGGACATTACCTCTCCTCCGCAGAAACGCACAAAAGTATGCTGCTGAGCGTGAGTGTTGATTCGAGCCCAAAGCTGCGCGAAATTTCTGACGCGAATCGTCGAGCGAACAAGAGTCTTGCAAACCGCTCATGTTCGCTCGTTTTTCGCATTCAAAGATCGCCAGATTTAATGATCGCTAAATGCGTCCCAGCAGCAGGAGTATGACGAGCACGAGAACGACGAGCCCCAGTCCGCTGCTGGGGTAGTATCCCCAACCCTGGCTGTACGGCCAGGTCGGAAGAGCGCCAAGGGCGACCAAGAGCAAAATCACTACGAGTATGGTTAGCATGTGTGTGTTCGCCCCTATCCCGTCGCGTTCAGAGGTCGGGTCTGGGGGCTTTCAACCTCCGCCCGCGCATTAGATATCCAGACTCCCACGCCAACAATCCATGCATTCGTGTAGCGGAGTGAGTGCCAAGCCGTATTTTACGAAGGCGGTTGCGGGAGAGTAATTTGCCTTGCTGAGCGGTTCGAAAACCCGCTGGAATTGCGGAAATGCATTCGGTCCCGTCTCCGGGAAAATACAGGGAAATAGGTATGTAATTGGACCTGAGTGTGCTAAATGATAACGCAGCAAGGACCCAAGGTCGCTGAATATCGATCCCACGAGAGGATACGGAGTTTTCATCCGGAAAAATTAATGGCGCTTCGGATTGTAGTCGCTGACGATCACGATATTATTCGACGCGGATTGAAGCAGCTGCTCACCGCGCACGCGGGCTGGGAAGTTGTCGCCGAGGCAAAGACGGGCCGCGAGGCCGTCACCATTGCCGAGCAGCTTCGCCCTGACATCGTCGTCATGGACATCAGCATGCCCGACCTCAACGGTCTCGAGGCAGCGCGTCGCATCAAGAAGAGCCTTCCGCGCACCGAAATTTTGATTCTCACGCTTCACTTCTCCGACCAGCTTGTTCGAGAAATTGTCGAAGCCGGCGTTCGCGCGTACATCATGAAATCGGATGCCGACAAGGACTTGGTTTCGGCCGTCGAAGCCTTGTCGAATCACCGCTCGTTTTTCACCGCGCGCGCCGCCGACATGTTGCTCGACGGATTCAGCCGTCCTCACGCCGCGCCCGATCCGCAAGCGTTGTTGCGCAGCCGGCTCACTTCGCGCGAGAGAGAAATTGTCCAGTTGCTTGCTGAAGGCAAAAGCAGCAAAGAGGTTGCGGTCGCCCTGGGGATCAGCGTCAAGACCGCCGAAACCCATCGCGCGAATATCATGCGCAAGCTCGAGCTGCACTCGGTGAGCGAACTGGTTCGGTACGCGGTTCGAAATCAGATCATCGAAGCTTGATGCTTGATCTGAGTTTCGAGCTATTTGGAATTTCGGGACGCGTCGGATCCGCCAAAGATTTTGGAACCTTCCTTGGGCAGGCTCTTCTGCGGCATCAGGTCCCTTTCGACGCACGGACGATGAGAAGGAGCGAAAAATGCCGCGGGTAATGATTGTCGACGATCATGCTGCAATTCGGCGCGGCGTTCAGGGCATCCTGCACTCCTTTCCGGAATGGGAATTGTGTGGCGAAGCGGACAACGGCCAGGAGGCCGTACGCCTCGCCGAATCGCTCAAGCCCGAAGTCATCATCATGGACGTTTCCATGCCCGTCCTGAACGGGCTCGAAGCCACCCGCATCATCAGCGATGCCCTACCCGAGACAAAAATTGTGTTGTTGACGCTGCATTCGTCCACCGAGCTTGTCCGTAGCGCGTTTCGCGCTGGCGCCCGGGGATATGTCTTGAAGTCCGACGCCGAGCAGGAACTGATTCGCGCGCTCAACGTCATCCTCGGCGACGGCACATATGTCAGCCCGACGATCGACGCGGCTGTCGCCAAACGCGTCGTCGAAGAAATGCGCGACCGGAACTAGAATTGCTCCGGACCGCGTCCGGTGTTTCATGGATTCTCCTGGCAGGATTCTTCGAATATCCTCATCATCGAACGCAGTAATCACTGGAGCGACCCATGCACTCTCATCAACGCCGCGACGACGAATATGACGACTTCAACGATGAGGCATCGCCGTCCGGACGCGGCACCGAGATAGAACCCCGGAAGAGGAAACCAATGTCCGACAAAGGCAAAGCCGTAGGAAGTTTGCTTTTCGGTTTCGGGCTGGGCGTGGGCCTGGCGATTCTGTTCGCTCCGCAGTCGGGCGAGGAAACCCGCGAGTGGATCAGCGCCAATGCGGAAGACCAGTTTTACCGCATGCGCCGCCGCGGCCGCCGTCTAGTTTTCGAGACGCAAGATTTGATCGATCGTGGTGAGCAGCAGGTCAACAAAGTGCTGCGTACCGGCCGAAACGCGCTGGACTCGGTTGCCTCGAAGTTGGAATAGCCGCTTCTCATTTGTCTTCATCTCAAAAATCGCACGGCTTCTGAGCCTTGCTCCGAAAAATTCGCTGCCACATTACAGCGATTACTGGATAGAATCCCGCTGCTTGTCCGCACTATCGTGAATTGTCGTAAGTGCGGAGAGCGGTCATAGTCCTTCACCGGAGTGACTGCGCACGGTGGTCCTCGTCAGGCCTTCGCAGTTTGACTGACTTGGAAGCCATCCTTGGCCGCTCTCTTCTTTTCCAATCTCGTCATCCAACTTCCGACGCGCATCCCTGAATTTTCCACAACGACGTAAGCCTCGTTACCTATCTATCTTAAAAGTTCTACATCGACTTCCCGATTGAGTGAACTCGCGTGGCAATGCAAATTGTGGCCAGCGCGCGCCGTTCTCTGACGCGGCCTGCCCGATAGAGATGGAGAGCATTCCATCGCCGGACCAAAGGAGAGATATGAAAGTACGGAGACTGTGTTTGGCTGTGCTCCCCGTCGTGATGGCGGGAGCGATGATGGGCTGTTCCGACACGAATAAATCGCCCGACGTGAGCGACAACATTCGCAAGTCGTTGGATCAAGCAGGCTACAAAGATGTCAGCGTCAGCCAGGATCGCGACAAGGGCGTTGTCAGTTTGACCGGCACGGTGGCCACCGACGGCGACAAGGCGCAAGCCGAATCGATCGCCAAGTCTGGCGCAGGTGCGCAAGTCGTCGCCGATCAGATCGCAGTTCGTCCCCCAGGCAATGAGAGCGACGCGAAGACGGTCGACTCCGATTTGGATAAAGCGATCGAGAAGAATCTCGACGCCGCGCTCGTGAAAAACAAGCTCGACAAGCACGTCAGCTACGACGTGAAGAGTGGCGTGGTCACGTTGAAAGGTGACGTTACAACGCATGCAAAACGCACGCAGGTAGAGAAAGTGGCCGCTGACGTGCCAAACGTGAAGCAAGTCGTCAACGAAATTGAAGTGAAGAACCAGAAGGCCAGCGCGACCAACGGAAAGTAATAGTCAATTCCACGATCGAGTCGGCAGCACTGCGATGCTGCCAATGAAGCCGGACAGAACTCCGTTCTGTCCGGCGTTCGTGTTTCTACATGCATGATTCGAACGCCCAGCATCGACATGCACGCCGACCGCACTGTCCGGTCGGCAAGATTAGTGCTGCGATATATGCACTGCGATGTGCGCACAAAAAAAGCGGCCCGGTTGCCCGGGCCGCTTTCCGTCCTGTCCTGTGAAACTCTAGTTCTGCATCGCCGCAACCGATTCCGGTTGCGTAAGGCTCAGCAATTGCGCCCGCAGCCGAACACGCGCGCGGAACACACGAGACTTCACAGTCGAAACCGTGATCCCAAGCGCCTGCGCCAGCTCGCGATTCGTCCATCCTTCAGCCTTCTGCAATATAAATGTGTCTTGCAGCGAGGGATTCAGCCCATGAAACGCTTTGCGCGTCAGTTCCTTGCTCATGTACAGCCGCTCTGGATCCTGGCGCCCATCTTCAATCTCCGGAAACGAGCGCGACTCATCATCCGATCCGTTCGGATCGTGATAATCCGAGATACGCTCCGAATTCCGCTTCCGCAATTTCATCAACGCCTCGTTGATCGTGATGCGCACCAGCCACGTCGAGAACTGCGAGTTCCCCTCAAATCGGTCGATGTGGTGAAATGCTTTCACGAGAACGTTTTGCAGATTGTCTTCGGCATCTTCGCGATTGCGAAGCATGTTCAGCGACAATCCATAAACTTGGCCTGAGTGCCGGCGCACCAATTCGGTGAATGCCTCTTCATTTCCTGCCTGGGCTCTAGCGACTAAAACTCGTTCCGGAACACTCGCTTGCGTGTCCATTTTTGGAAAGCTCCTTTGCCTGCCAAGGACAATCTAGGCTTGATGGAACCGTTATAGGGCCGCCCTCCTGAACCAACAATACAGTGGTCCATGTAGTTCAAAATCTACGAGCGTGTAGCGTGGAGCGGCGATTTCCGTAGTCGGAAAAACGCGAAAGTGCAGCAAACAAAAACTAAAAGTATTACCGAGCTTTAAATGCCGCTGGCAGATATCGAGATGACGAGAAATACAAAATTGCTATCTCTTTCTGTGTATTAAAAAGCTCTAACGACGACCACTTATCGCCTCTTTAAAACTTCGCAACTCGCGCGTGAGAGCATCTCACCTGTTCCGATTCGAACCTGAATTCTCGCCAATTTCTTAAGTGGAACGCTCCACTCTCTCCGATATCTCAGCTCGATCACAATCCACACGACTTGCTTGGTTTCTCGAGTCACTCCGGCGCGCGGTCTGGCAATCCATTTGCCCCGAACTCATCGGAGTATTTGTGTCTGCTGTTCGTCACCGTGCACAGGAAGGTAAGCATGACCAACGCAAATCAGCCCCCGAGTGAATCCGCCATCGACTTCCCGGAACTCCTTTCGCGCGTCGACAACGACCGCGAACTCCTCCTCGATCTGATGTCGATCTTCAAGGAAGACTTCCCGCGTCATCAACGCGAACTTTCCGACGTCATCGCCGCGCGCGATCTCAAAAAAATGGCAATCGTCAGCCACACGCTCAAAGGCATGCTCGCCAATCTCGCCGCCACGCGCGCCGCTTCCGCCGCCGGCAAACTCGAACAGCTCGGCCGCGACGGCGCCACCGAATCCGAAATTGCCATCGCGATCCGTGCCTTCCAACACGAGGTTCAGTCTCTCTTGCCAGAGATGGAGACCTATTTGTCTGAGGTGCAACGTTGAAAATTTTGATTGCCGACGACGAGGCGCTCTCCCGCCGCCTCCTCGAAAAAACGCTCGAGCGTGCCGGATATGAAGTTGTCGCCGTTGAAAACGGTCGCGCCGCCGCCCGCCAACTCTGCCAGCCCGATGGCCCGCGCCTCGCTCTTCTTGACTGGGTCATGCCCGAACTCGACGGCCCCGGCGTTTGCCGCGAGATTCGCCGCCAGCAGGACCAGTCCTACGTCTACATGGTGCTGCTCACCTCCAAAGAATCGAAGGAAGACATCGTCACCGGTCTCGAATCCGGCGCCGACGATTACCTCACCAAGCCGTTCAACGTCGACGAACTCAAAGCGCGCCTCCGCACCGGCGAACGCATTCTCCATCTCGAAGGTCGCCTCGTCGAAGCGCGCGAGATGATGCGCTTCAAAGCCACCCACGATGCGCTCACCTCGATCTGGAATCGCGGCGTCATCGTGGATCTTCTCGGCCGCGAACTCATGCGCTCGCAGCGCGAGGACGGCTGCACCATCGTCCTGCTCGGCGACGTCGACCACTTCAAATCCGTCAACGACACGCACGGCCATCTCGTCGGCGACGAAGTCCTTCAGGAAATCGCACGCCGTCTCCTTCTCTCGATTCGCTCGTATGATTTCGTTGGTCGCTACGGAGGCGAGGAATTCCTGCTCGTGCTTAACAATTGCAGCCCGCAATTCGCCGAAGCGCGAGCCGAAGACATTCGCAAAATCGTCGGCAACCGTCCGATCCAAACGCTCGCGGGCTCACTTCACATCACGATGAGTTTTGGTTTGCTGCTCAGCAATGCGTGGGGAGTTCGCCCTGTCGAAGAACTACTGCACGAAGTGGATTCCGCTCTATATGCTGCGAAGGCCGCTGGCCGCAACTGCATTCGCATCGCCAAGCCGCCAGTCGAGCCCGAAGTTCCATTGTTATCAGTTCGCGAATCTGTGCAGCGCTCGCGATAATCACGAGCCCTTCGCTCAACGCAGAGTGGCGTCGCGCAACCGCGTCACTTCACCTTCGATTCCTTCTGCAATACGCTCCGCATCGCCGCCGTCGAACCCGGCGCCCGCTTCTCGCGCCAAGCTTCCAGCCTTTTGCACACTTCCTCAATATTCAAAAACATCGTCGGATTCTTGAACGCCGCGCGCCACGCCGGCACGATCACTCGCATCCGCTCCCACACCACCCAGATCTCGCCGTTGCTCTCAAAAAATAATTCATCGTCGATCAGCCCGCGATTCACGATGCTCGCCACCATCTCCCAATAGCTGATCACCATGCGAATGTATGTATTTTCGTCGCCGCCCTGCGGATATTTCTGCATCGCCTCTTCCGGCGACACTGGATGAAAATGCTCCACGAACCACGAACGCGCCTGCCGCAATCGCGACTCGCGCCGAATGTCGTACAGCCGTAGCATCAGATTCACTTCTTCGTAGTTGCCCTGCCCCATTGTTTCTTGCTCCTACCCGGAAATCTTCGGCCCGGACGTTTCTTCCCGGACGTCGAAGATGGACGGCTGGTCGAGATCGTCTGCAGTGGTGATCTCGATTCGATGCCGCTGAAATTCCATTTGAATTCGTCGTCGCAGCTCGCGCGCCACTTCATCCTGTCGCAGCGGCATCGTCCGCACTTGCACGCGCAGCGTCGGCCCCGATCGTCCGTAGTCCTGCACGCCCAACACGCGCGGCCCATCCACGATCGCTTGCGACCATGCCGGATCGGCGCGCAGCGCACCCGACGCCGCTTCCAGCGCCTGCAGGGCGCGCTCCAGCGGCTCTTCCGCCGACACCGTAACATCCACCATCGCCGCCGACCAGTCGCGACTCACATTCGCCACGCTTCGCATCTCGCCGTTGCTCAGCGTCACCAGCGCGCCGCGCGCATCGCGCACCACAGTCCGCCGCAACGTCAACTGCTCCACTTTGCCCGTCGTCGCGCCCGTCTGAATCGTCTCTCCGACACCGAATTGATCTTCGAAAACGATCGCCAGCCCCGCAACAATGTCCGAAACCAGACTCCGCGCGCCAATCCCAAGCGCCACAATCGCCGCGCCGATCACGATCACTGCCGGCAGCACGTTCGCTCCCAGCTCCGCCAGCACCGACAAAACCGCCGCCGCCCAAACAAATCCGCTCGCCACGCGATAAATCTGATCCGCCATCGCGCGGCTCTGCTGCTCGCGCGCCTGCGCTCCCCGCGCCTGCGAAGCCGCCGGCCGCACCAGCCGGTTCGCCAGCCGCCGCAGCAACAAATTAGCGACTTCGGCCGCCACCAATGTCAATAAAATGGAAATTCCCACTGCGATTGTGAAAGACGGCCACGAGCTGAACGGGCTGGACATCATATTCTTCGGGAGAGAAAGTATACCATTGACTAAGCCGCAACCGCGGAACCCGCGGAAACGCCGGCTCGTCGCGATTCAGGAGCAGCTATGAGAGTTCTCGATAACTCATCCAGACGTAATGTTCTCCGTGTCGGCTCGGCCACCATCTGCGCGCTCTTTTTCCGCGTCGTCGCGCGAGCCGCACAAACTTCCGATCGCCTCGAAATTCCGCAAGCGCCTGCTTCGCGCCGCGACAATCGCGACGACACCGATCCTGCGCTCCCCGCCGCCGCATCCAAAAAAGCGCTCCTCGAGATGCGCCAGAAAGACATCAAGAAAGACATCGAAAAACTTTTCGACCTCGCCACCCAACTGAAAGCCGAAGTGGAAAAAACCGACGCCACCACAACCCTCTCCCTGGCAATGATCCGCCGCGCCGAAGAAATCGAAAAACTCGCCCGCAGTATCAAAGACAACGCCAAAGGCTAACCCCCGCCGCCCGCCCCGCTCCACTCTTATGCGAGCGATTCTCGATCACTTGCCCAGACCTATATGGAGTGCGGCGCCCCTGCGCCGCTTTTACAATCAAAGCCCTGCCTTACAGCGATCCGCGTGAAACGCCCACTCCATCTCGACTCTCTCCCCAATCAACGATAGAATCCCATCTCCGGCAATCGCTCGCCGGAAACACGCCGGGGCTGTAGCTCAACTGGATAGAGCGCTACCCTCCGAAGGTAGAGGTTGCGAGTTCGACCCTCGCCAGTCCCGCCATCTCAAACGCGCGGACCGCACCGGCAAAGCACAAACCAAATGACAAAGAGCCCATTCCACTCGTGACCACCGGCCGCCTCCAAGGAAAAACTGCTCTCATCACCGCCGCAGGCCAAGGCATCGGCGCCGCCACCACCGCCGCGTTCGCGCGCGAAGGCGCCCAAGTCCTTGCCACCGACATCAGCGACGATCTCCTCAAGAAACTCGCCGCCGCTCATCCCACGATCAAAACGCGCACGCTCGACGTCCGCGATTCCAACGCCGTTAACGCTCTCGCCGCCGAACTCGGCGCCATCGACGTCCTCTTCAACTGCGCCGGCTTCGTCCACCAGGGCTCAATCCTCGATTGCTCCGAATCCGACTGGGATTTCTCCTTCGACCTCAACGTGAAATCGATGTACCGCACCTGCCGCGCCTTCATCCCCGCCATGGCCGCCGCAAAAAAGGGCAGCATCATCAATATGTCCAGCGGCGCTTCCAGCATCAAAGGCGCGCCCAACCGCTTCGTCTACGGCACCACGAAAGCCGCCGTGATCGGCCTCACCAAAGCGCTCGCCGTCGATTTCATCAAGCAGGGAGTCCGCGTCAACGCCATCTGCCCCGGCACAGTCGAGTCTCCGTCGCTCGAACAGCGCATCGCCGCCCTCGGCGACGTCGAAAAAGCCCGCCGCGATTTCATCGCCCGCCAGCCAATCGGCCGCCTCGGCAAGCCCGAAGAAATCGCCGCCCTGGCTGTCTACCTCGCCTCCGACGAATCCGCCTATACCACCGGCGCCGTCCACATCATCGACGGCGGCTGGACTCTCTAATCGGCCCACTCGCCCAACTGCCTCATTTGCCGTAAACTCCTAACTCCAAATTCATCGGAGCCCAAATGAAACTCCTCCGCTACGGTCAACCCGGCAAAGAAATCCCCGGCATCCTCGACAACGCTGGCCAAATCCGCGAACTCTCCTCCGTCGTACACGACCTATCCGGCGACGCCCTCTCCGACGAATCCCTGAAGCGCATCGCCGCCGTCGACCCCTCATCGCTCCCGCTCGTCACCGGCACGCCCCGCATCGGCCCCTGCGTCTCCCGCGTCGGCAAATTCATCTGCATCGGCCTCAACTACTCCGACCATGCCGCCGAATCCGGCATGAAAGTCCCCACCGAGCCCGTCCTCTTCATGAAAGCCACATCCGCCGTCACCGGCCCCAACGACAACGTGATCATTCCGCGTAACTCCGTGAAAACAGACTGGGAAGTCGAGCTAGGCGTGGTCATCGGTACCGAGGCCAAATACGTCTCTGAAGCCGACGCGCTCAACCACGTCGCCGGCTACTGCGTCGTCAACGACCTCTCCGAACGCACCTTTCAACTCGAAGGCACCGGCCAGTGGGTAAAAGGGAAGAGCGCCGACAGTTTCGGCCCCATCGGCCCCTGGCTCGTCACCCGTGACGAAGTCCCCGATCCGCAAAATCTCAGCATGTGGCTCAAGGTCAACGGCCATCAGTTCCAAAACGGAACGACCAAGACCATGGTCTTCGGCGTCGCCTTCGTGATCAGCTTCCTCACCCGCTTCATGTCGCTCCAGCCCGGCGACATCATCTCCACCGGCACGCCCCCAGGCGTCGGCATGGGTCAAAAGCCCCCCAAATACCTCCAGCCCGGCGATAAAATCCAGCTCAGCGTTCAGGGCCTCGGCGAGCAAAACCAGACCGTAATCGCGGCCTCATAGGCTGGATTCAAACCGCGCCCGGTCCAGCCCCCCTGAAACGCAAAAAGCGTGGCCCGCTTTCGCAAGCCACGCTCTTCACCGATTCTTTGTTGCGGTACTAAG
>DASXPD010000049.1:0-28813 GCA_036493835.1 Candidatus Acidiferrum sp.
GCCTATCGGCGACAGCTTAAAACGCAGTCTTAACCAGACGCTTGTAACGATCGCGCGAAATTGTTTCGCAAACGAAAGTCTGGTCGCTTGAAAACCCTACAGCGGCTCGGCGCGCCAACGCTGGGCTCGGGAAAACTCCAAACACCGCCGAACCGCTACCCGCCAGCATGGCTTCCGTAGCTCCTGATTGAAGCAAAGCCCTCTTGATCGATGCGAGACGAGGGTGGCGCCGGAAGACGGCTGCCTCGAAATCATTCGAGAGGCCGGCTAACTGCGCGCTCCAGCACAGAGCACAGAACCCTGAAAGTTTAGGGTTTGAGGGGGATTTTGTCAATTGTTGTTGGTGGCGCGACTTGGGACCTTGAGAGGAAGGCAGCGGGGGCGCGTTGACCCAGCGGAAGGCGTCGGGAGTGGCGACGTGGATACCCTCTGGCGCGACCACGAGGATGGCGTGTTTTTTGACATCTTCGAGCGGGTAGATTTCGTCGCCTTTGTTGACGCCGAGGGCGCGGCCTCCGAAGAGGAAGAAGGGGACGTCGGCGCCGAGCGGCGTGGCGATTTCGATCAGGCGTTCGAGCGGGATGCGTTTGCGCGTGAGTTGGAGATAGCCGAGCAGCGCTGCCGCGGCATTGCTGGAGCCGCCGCCGAGGCCGCCGCCGGCGGGGATTGTTTTGTGGAGATCGATCTCGACGCCGGTGCGGATTTTTAGCTCGTGGCGCAAGGCATCGACGGCGCGATAGACGAGATTTTTTTCGAATGGCTCTTGCGCAAGGCGATCGTTGCCATGGATGGTGAGCGAGATTCCGGGCTTGCGCGATAGCGATGCGCGCAGGCGCAGTTCGTCGCGCAGCGAGATGGTCTGAAAAATTGTGCGCAGCTCGTGAAAGTTGTCGGCGCGCTTGCCGACAATGTCGAGGCGCAGATTGATTTTCGCGAATGCTGGGATTCGGACTTCGCGCATGGCGAGATAGTTTACACGCGAACGTTGCGAGACGGATGTATTGCGGACTGGTCGCGGTCGTCGTGATGGTATGTGTAGGGCTTCGTCTAAACACCCACCCTCTGAAAACCGAGGGTGGGGCACCCAGGAGCAGCTTTGGTCGCGAGGTTACTGCTGCTTGTTTGAGCTTTGGGGCGCGGACTTTTGCGCGACGCGGTGCTTCACCGAGCCGGCCTTTTTCTCAACTTCGGCGATCTTCTCGGGTTCGATGTCGGCCGGAAGCGAGCGGTGCCATTCGGTGAGCGACTTCTCCCATTCGGCGGCAGCTTGTTCGGTGCGGCCCTGCTTGGCGTAAACGTCGCCGAGGTGCGCGTGAATATTCGGATCGTGCGGATCGCGCTCGAGCGCTTTGTGCAGATACGTTTCGGCGTCATTGAACTTGCCCTGCTTGTAGTAAATCCAGCCAAGGCTGTCGAGATACGCGCCGTTGTACGGCTCGAGTTTCAGCGCAGCTTTCACCATGTCCTCGGCTTCGTCGAGACGCTGGCCGAGATCGCCGAGCATGAATCCGTAGTAGTTGAGCGCCGGGCCGTTGCCGGGATCGATCGCGAGCACTTTTTTGAATTGCTCTTCGGCGCGATCGTAAAATTTCTGGCGCTCGTAAATGGCGCCGAGCAGGAAATACGTGGTCTCGTTTTCGCGCGGATCGCCGGGCAGCGCTTCAGCAGCCTTGGCGGCTTCTTCGGCTTCTTTGAAGCGTTTGGCGCGCTCGTAAACCTGCGCGATGTTTAGATACGTTTCGCGGTCGGCTTCGGTACTGCTCAACTGCGCGTGCAGAATCTTGACCGCTTCGTCGACCTGACCGTTTTCACCGAGCATCGACGCTTCGCGCGATTGCACGGCGGGATCCTTCGGATATTTCGCGAGCGCGTCTTTGCCAACTTGCAGCGCTTTCGGCAGATCGCGCGCTTCGCGATAGGTGTCCATGAGGAGCATGCGCGAGCGGCGATCTTCTTCGTCGCCGAGATGGCCGAGTTCATCGTAGGTGTACGCGGCGGCCTGATAATTCTGACGATCGCGATAGAGCTGGCCGAGCTGCTGATACAAAATGGCGAGCGAGCGGCGGCGCGACGGAAGAACCGTCGATTGCTTCACGCCAACGATGGCGTCGGACAGCACGCGAATCGCGTCTTCAAAGCGGCCCTGCGCTTCGTACAACATCGCTTCGTTGTACATGATCTTCACGTCGCCGGGCGCGTATTGGCGAGCCTTGAGCAAGTTCTGCTCAGCTTGATCGAGCTGATTCAGTTCGCGATAAATTTGCGAGACGGCGAGATAGTTGTCGGCGTCGTCGGGCATCAGGTCGATCAACTTCTGGTAGACCGGGAGCGCGTCGCTGTATTTTTCCTCGGCCATCAGCGTCTGACCGAGTCCGCGCAGATGATTGAGCTCGGACGGATCGAGTTCGGAGGCGTGGCGATAGGCGGCTTCGGCTTTGGCGAGATCTTTCGTCTGCGTGTAGGCGTCGCCGAGCAGATCGAGCAGAACCGGCGAAGGATTATGGTTCGTCATCTCGACGAGCAGATGAACGGCTTCGCCGGATTTGCCTTCGTCGAGCAGCAGCTGTGTGAGCTGTTCGACCGCGGGCTCGTTTTCCGGATCGGCTTTCAGGATGCCGTGCAGCACGTCTTCCGCTTTGTCGTGCTCGTTGCGCAGGCGATAGAGGCGCGCGAGCCACAGCGCGGATTCGGTGTCGGTCGGCTCGAGCTTGTAGATCTCTTTGTATTGCTCGATGGCATGATCAGCGACTTCGGATTGGCCAGCGTTGGTGCTCAGGTCACCGAGGCTGCGGATGTAAATGCGCGCGAGCAGGCGGCGCGTCGGCACATCGTTGGGATCGCGCTTGAGGATTTCCTGGGCTTCGGTGATGGCGTCACGTTCGCGACGCGCTTTCCAGTACATTTCGGCGAGGCGTTCGCCGATGACTGGCGATTTCGGGTCGAGCGCGTAGGCTTTTTTGTAAAACTCGATGGCTTGCGTGGCGAAGTCGGGCTTGCTGGAGTTCTCGAACTGCTGCTCGTAGACGTGGCCCATCGTGAAGTTGTAGTAGGCGTCGGAGCGATCGGAGGGCTTGCCTTCGGCGGGGGGTGCCTGGGTGATGCCGGATTCTTCGGAGAGCAATGAGCCTAGGGTTGGGGCCTGAGGCTGAGCCTGCGCTTGCTGCGGCGCGGCGGTTTCGGCTTCGGCGGGCTTTTGCGCCTGGGCGCTCCATGCAACAGCGGGCGCGAGCAGGATCGCGATAACGACCGGTCTGAAAAGGCTCATGTTTACCCCAAAAGAAAAGTATCCCACGCGTCCGAAAGTCGGTCAAAAGACTTAAAGTGCGGCATTTCCAGCTACTGCACGCCCAGCTGCTGCACGCTCGGATAGCAGCGGTTTGCGCGCCGGTTGGCGGGTAGCGGCGTCAAAGCGCACCACTGTAGGATGCCGAGATGCTGCCAAGCGTTGGGACGGGTGTGGAACGCTTGTTTGGTGCCCTTTATTACTCTGAATGGTGCCTTTCGGTTGCTCGTTTAATGCTCGCTCGGCGCTTAGTCGCCGGGCTTGTGCTTCTTGATGTGTTTGTGGTCGGCAAAGGGCTCGACCAGTCGAAAGTTGTGCTCGCCGCGGTTGGAATCGAACTTGTAGAGCAATGTGGCGTCGGCGGCCCGCTCTTCGCGCGAAAGCTCCAGCTCGGGATTGCTGAGGATCACTTCTCCTTTGTTGGTGATGCGCAGTTCGGTTCCCACTTGCAGGACGATCGTTGTTTCGTCGCCCCTCGGTTCGTTCGTTCGGACTGTGCCGGGTTTCGTTGCCATGTTCGGCTCCTTCGGTAGAGTCTCCGGTTGGATGCGGCGCTGTGCCCGGACGACGCGCGCGAATTTGCCGGTCTGCCCGCGTCTTAACCTCTTCCTAGTGGAGGAAGTGGCGCATTCCGGTGAACACCATCGCAAGGTTCAGCCGGTCTGCCGCCGCGATCACATCGTTGTCGCGCATCGAGCCGCCTGGCTGAATAAAGGCGGTCGCGCCGGCTTTCGCGGCTTCTTCGACTCCGTCGGGAAACGGGAAAAACGCGTCGGACGCCACGACGCTGCCGGTGAGCGGCGACTGCGCTTTCATGACGGCGAGCTTTACCGAATCGACGCGGCTCATCTGGCCCGCACCAACGCCGAGCGTCGCGCTGTCTTTCGCGAAGACGATCGCGTTCGACTTCACGTGCTTTGACACTTTCCACGCGAAGCGCATCGTCGCCATTTCTTCGGCCGTCGGGACGCGCTTCGTCACCGTGCGCAGCTCGGAGTCCTTCAATTCTCCGAGGTCCGCCTGCTGCACCAGCATTCCGCCGAGAATTCGCTTGAGCTGCAGCTCTTTCTCTGGGCCGAGGCCACCCGGCGGCAATTCCAGCAAGCGCAAATTTTTCTTGGCGGCGAAAATCGCTTTCGCAGCGTCGTCGAATCCCGGCGCGACGATACACTCCGCGAACAACTTCACTACTTCTTCCGCCGTTGCCACATCGACTGTCCGGTTAAACGCGATGACGCTGCCGAACGCCGACACGGGATCGCACGCATACGCCTTCAAATATGCGTCCCGGAGCGTATCTTGCTCCGCCGTACCGCACGGATTGTTGTGCTTGATGATCACCGCGGTTGGTCGCTTAAATTCCGCCGCGATGCTTCGCGCCGCTTCGAGATCGACGAAATTGTTGTACGACAACTCTTTGCCTTGCAGCTGCTTCGCCGCGGCGAGTCCCGTGACTTCGCGCCCAGCGGGAACATACAGCGCTGCCTCTTGATGCGGATTTTCTCCATAGCGCAGCGCTTGCTGCTTTCTCAACGAAATATGCACGCGCTCGGGCAGCAACTCTCGATCGCTCAGCGTCACGTGGCCGGTAGCCGCCGACAGCCGCTCTAGCTCCGTCGTGATCATGCCGTCGTACGTCGATGTCGCCGCAAAAACCTTGCGCGCCAGGTCGACGCGCGTCGCCAGCGAAGTCTCTCGCGCCGCTTCCAATTCCATCGCAACACGCGAATAATCGGCGGGATCGGTGATCACCGTCACGCTCTCGAAATTTTTGGCCGCCGACCGCAGCATCGTCGGCCCGCCGATGTCGATGTTTTCGATCAGCTCTTCCGCGGTCAGCCCGCTTTTCGCGGCCGTCGCCTCAAACGGATACAAATTCACCACCACGAGATCGATCGGCGAAATCCCGTGCTCGGCTGCTTGCGCCTGGTCGTCCTTATTCTTGCGGCGGTAGAGCAATCCGCCATGCACTTTCGGGTGCAGCGTCTTCACGCGCCCGCCCAGCATTTCTGGCCAGCCGGTGAAGTCGGAAACATCGCGCACGGTAACTCCAGCTTCGCGCAATAACTTAGACGTTCCGCCGGTCGACAAAATCTCGATCTTCAATGCCGCGAGCCGCTTCGCGAACTCCACGATGCCCGTTTTATCAAACACGCTGATCAGCGCGCGCTCCACCGCCATGCTCGTTTCCTCCAAATGGAAATCAATTTAGTGTAAGCGTCAGACACACAAATAGAAACGGACGCAACAAATTTGTCTGAGGAAAAGAGTTTGAAATCGATTTTTAGTGACGACGGCTGGGTGAAGAAAAGAAAATCAGGCTGATTGCTGTTTTTTCCGCAGGCGAAGGTACAGCACGACGAGGCCACCCATGAAGGCAAATCGCACCGCCAAACCAAGGGCTATCGCCCACCACGGCACGCCCCAAGCGTATGCGCGCCAGTGGAAGGCCTTCCACAAGAAATCAATAGAATAGACAACGAGAAGAAAGAGGCATGCAAGAGCGGCAGTCGGATTCGGTTTCATTGGATAGCGTCTTCGACTGTTCTAACTCTTTCAGCTCTTCACCAGCGCCTTCAACTTCACCTGCCCCGCAACCGTCTCCACCACATACTCGACGTCGCGGCAACGCTGCTTATCCTGCAAATCTTTCGTCTTCTTCCGCACGAATTCCTTGAATCCCGCCTGTGAAAGCTTGCTCGTCTCTTCGCCGGCCTGCTTCTTCGCGCTGACAAACGCCTGAAACAATCGATCGACATTCTCCGTTTCGTGCTCCGGATCAGCGCACACCACGCGAAACGCATTCGCGGCTCCCGATGCGGCCGTAGCCACCGCGCGCTTTGACACCGGCGCTTCTGCGTGCGAAGGCGTTTGCGCCATCGGCGCCGCTACAGGCGGCGCGGAATGCGTCTTCGCGCGCTCCGCCTCAATCATTTTCGCCGCAGCGCCAAAATGCTTCTGCGAGCGCCCTTCTTCCTTCAGCGCCGTCTTCTTGCGGAAAATATCCTTATATTTCGCGTAAGTCTGCGTCAGGTTGGTCAGCCGGAACCGCTGCCCAAACTTCAATTCGCCCGCGCGCTCGCCATGACGCTTGACGACCTGCTCAATGCGCCACTCGATTTCCGTAGGGGGACGCTTCCGCCCGCCGCCGAAGAATTGATCGTACTCAATCTTCAGCTGACGGATGTCGCGCTCCATTCCGGCAAGTTCTTCGTCAATCGTCGGGGGCATAAACCTGGACCTGTTCCTCTCGATTCATCGTAGAAATCGCCTCCGTAAGCGTCAACGGTACCCATAGCGCCGCGCTTCCATCACAGCACCGTACTTCCGCCGCCCCGAACCTGTACCAAAGGCCAGTCCATAGCGCGGGAAACGCGCACGGCTCCAATATGTACGGGCGCAGCACGGCTGCGGCCCAGCTTGCCCGGCCGTCAATATATATGTCTTCATATATATCTTCCCGCCCTGACGCGTCGGTCCGACAAGTTCTCCCCGATTTCCCTCATCTGTGCTGAAATATCCCTGTGGCCAGCGCCTCCAAATCCGACCTCCTGCGCCAAATCCCTTCGGTCGACGAACTCCTTCGCCAGCCCCGCCTGGCCGCGCTTGCCGCGCGCATCGACCGCAATCTCCTCCTCGAAGTTACCCGGGCTGCCCTGACCGACCTCCGCGCTCGCCTCGCCGCCGAGGCCGACGACATTCACGGCCGCCGTACGATCATCCTTCCACTCGATCCTGACGCCCTTCAAACCGAAATCGCCAACGCCGTCGAGCAAATCCTCTCCCAGTCACTCCAGCCCGTTATCAACGCCACCGGCGTCATTCTCCACACCAATCTCGGCCGCGCCCCGCTCACTGAAGCCGCGGTCGAAGAATTCCGCCGCACCTCCACGCAATATTCGAATCTCGAGTACGACCTCGAAGCTGGCGCGCGCGGCAAGCGCGACGTTCACACCGCGCAACTTCTCCAGCGCCTCACCGGCGCCGAAGCCGCGATCGTCGTCAACAATTGCGCTGCCGCTGTCTTGCTCGTCCTCGCCGCTCTCGCGCACGACGGCGAAGCCCTCGTCTCTCGCGGCGAGCTCATCGAAATCGGCGACGGTTTCCGCATCCCTGAAATCATGGCGCAAAGCGGCGCCGCACTCCGCGAAGTCGGCACCACCAATCGCACGCGCCTCGCGGACTACGAAAACGCCATCACCGAGAAAACGCGCGCGATCCTCCGCGTCCATCCGTCCAATTTCCAGATCACCGGATTCACCGACAAACCTTCGCTCGCAGATTTAGCCGCGCTGGCCGCACGCACAAATCTTCCGCTCGTCGAAGATCTCGGCTCCGGTTGCCTCGTCGATCTATCCGCCTTCGGCATCGTCGAGCCGCTTGTCCGCCAAAGCATCGAAGCCGGCGCTGACATCGTGATGTTCAGCGGGGACAAACTTCTCGGCGGACCGCAAGCCGGCATCATCGCCGGCAAAAAAGATCTCGTCGCAAAAATCCGCCGCCATCCTTTGTTCCGCGCCCTGCGCGTCGACAAGCTCACCATCGCCGCTCTCGAAGCCACGCTCAGCGCCTATCTCCGTGCCGCCTACGACGAAATTCCCGCGCTGCGCATGATTCGCTACACAGCGTCCGACATCAAACGCCGCGCCGAAAATTTCCTCCGCGAACTCACCGCCGAAATCCCACGAGGAGAAACAGAAGCCAAGGTCGAGTTCGAACTCATCGACGGCACGTCGCTCGTGGGCGGCGGCTCCACGCCCGCTCAATCGCTCCCCACAAAACTCATCCGCATCGCCAGCGCTCGCCACTCTGCCGCTCAACTCGAACAACGCCTCCGCCGCGCACCCGCCGGAATCAGCGTCATCGCCCGCGTCGAATCCGACCGCCTGATCCTCGACCTCCGCACCGTCCTCCCCACGCAAGAACCCACGCTGGTCCAATCAATAGCCGCCGCTCTCCGCTAAATCCTTCTTTGTTTTTCGTTACTCTTTACCTGGTTGCTTCCTTCCTCGCTTTTCGCGTCTTCATTGACGCTTCCTTCCGTGCCAGCTAACATCCGTCCAACAATGGTCGGCCAAACAATCTCCCATTACCGCATCGTCGAAAAACTCGGCGGCGGTGGCATGGGAGTCGTCTACAAAGCCGAAGACCTCACGCTCGGCCGCTTCGTCGCCCTCAAATTTCTCCCCGACGACGTCGCAAAAGACCCCGCCGCGCTCGAACGCTTCCGCCGCGAAGCCCGCGCCGCCTCCGCGCTCAATCACCACAACATCTGCACCATTTACGAAATCGGCGAAGCCGACGGCATCCGCTTCATCGCCATGGAATTTCTCGACGGCACAACTCTTAAACACGCCATCTCCGATCGCCCGCTCGAGACGGACAAACTCCTCCCTCTCTCGATCGAAATCGCCGACGCGCTCGACGCCGCTCATACCGCCGGCATCGTCCACCGCGACATCAAACCCGCCAATATTTTCGTCACCGCGCGCGGCCACGCAAAAATTCTCGACTTCGGTCTCGCCAAGGTCGACGAAAAGCTCTCCGGCGCCGGAGCCGGCGCTGGCCCCACCGCCGCAGACAACGCCAACACGCTCTCGGTCCAGCAGGACCAGCTCACCAGCCCCGGCTCGACGCTCGGCACCGTCTCCTACATGTCGCCCGAGCAAGTTCTCGGCAAGCCGCTCGACGCGCGCTCTGATCTTTTTTCTTTCGGCATCGTTCTCTACGAAATGGCCACAGGAAAACTCCCCTTCCAGGGAGATTCCTCCGGCGCAATTTACGATCAGATTCTCCACGCCAATCCCGCGCCGCCCGCGCAGCTCAATTCACGAGTGCCGCCGGAACTCGACGCCGTCATCCGCAAAGCCCTCGAGAAAGATCGCGAAACGCGCTACCAGCACGCCTCCGAAATGCGCGCCGACCTCAAGCGTGCCCAACGCGACACCGGCTCAGGATCCTCGCCAAGGTCCGCAACAGCCGTACCGGCCGCCGCGCCGCCCACCGTCGCACCGCCCGAGCCCGCCGCTCGCAAGCCCTGGGCGCTCATCGCCAGCACCACGGTCGTTCTCGTCGCGCTGCTCGTCTTCGCGCTATTGCATTACCACAGCAAGCCAATTCCCGAATCCGCAAGCGCCGCCGCTGCCGCGCCCGTAACTGTCGCCGTCCTCCCCTTCCAGAATCTCGGCGGCGATACCGACGCCGACTTCCTCCGCATGGCGCTCCCCGACGAAGTCGCCGCCACCTTATCTTCCGTGCGCGGCCTCTCCATCCGCCCTTTCGCCACCACCACGAAATACGCGAAGTCCGACGTCGACATTCAACAAGCTGCCAAAGAGCTCCGCGTCGGCCGCATCGTCACCGGCCACTACCAGAAAATTCGCAAAAATCTTCAGCTCACGATGGAAGCCGTCGACGTCAGCGGCGACCGCGTTCTCTGGCACAAGACACTCGACATTCCCGCCGAAGATCTCGTCGCCATGCGCGGGCAAGTCACATCCAACGTACTCAGCGGAATGATTCCGGCTCTCGGCGCCACCGCCGCTGCCGAAGACAACGGCACGCACCCGAAAAACGAAGAAGCCTACGACCTCTACCTGCGTAGCGTCGCCATCGCGCATGACGGCGAGCAAAACGTCGAAGCAATGCACATGCTCGAACGCTCCGTCGGTCTCGACCCAACGTTCGCGCCTGCATGGTCTGCACTGGGAGAGCGCTATCACTACGACGAGGAATACGGCACCGGCGTAAATCGCGACTCCGCTTCGCGCTCTTACAACGCTCTGCAACGGGCGCTCGCTCTTGATCCCAGCCTGCTGAGCGCTGAATGGCAAATCACCCTGCAGGACACCGAGGGCGGCAACATCGCTCAAGCCTATCGCCAGGCGAAAGCCATGGTCGAAAAACATCCAGACAACGGCGAAGCTCACTTCGGCCTGTCGTATGTTCTCCGCTACGCCAGCCTCATGAAGGAAGCGCAGCAGGAATGCGAAGCCGCGCTTCGCCTCGACCCCGGCAATTATCGCTTCCGTTCCTGTGCCACCGTCTTCATGGACTCGGGCGACCCGCAACGCGCTCAGGATTTCCTGAACCTCGATCCAGGTTCCGAATGGTCCAACAACATCAGTGCCCACGTACTTCTGAGTCGCGGGCGGACCGACGAAATGGTGGCCCACCTTCGCCAACTTCCCGATAGCAAGTTCTTCCACACGCGCGCGCTCGAGGCTTGCTACACCACGCCGCATCCCGCGAACTACGCGCAGCTGATGGATGATGTGAAGAAACAAATACCGAACGAACGAGACTCCGAACCGAAATATGGACTGAGCTCGATGATGAGTCGCTGCCTGGGAAATGAATTCACTGCCAAGATGATTTCGTCCGCGATCAAAGGCGGCTTCTGCGCCTACGAATATCTCGAAAGCGACCGCGCCCTCGTCGACTTCCGCAACTCCCCCGAATACCCCGCAGTCCGCGCTCAAGCCAAACAGTGCTACGACAACTTCCTAGCCACCCGCAACAAACCCCAATAGTTGCCAGCCTCGAACGGTCGTGGCGGGTGTTGGGTGCCGCACCCTAGTTTTCTGAGGGCGCGGGTTGTAAGGTGGAGCGCCTCAAATCGAAAAACCCCCGGTCCGTGTTAATCCCGTCTTTCACTCCCATCTCAACGCCACCATCGGATCCACCCGCGCCTGTCCGTCTCCGGATACGCCGCCGCAAACCGCGCCGCCATCGTGCGCAGTTCCGCATTGGCTTCCTCGTGCGTCACACCCGGCTTCAATCGCGCGATCACCTGCAGCCAGTGATACCCGCGCGCCTCACGGCTGGGCTCCGTCGGGTTCAGCTGCGGACCGTTCCCCAGCGGCACCCAAAATTCCGCGTCGAGCAGGAAATCGATTCCGCGATAGCCAGTCGGCGCCACGCCCACCACCGTGTAAGGCCGCCCCGAAAGCGTGATCGCTTTTCCTACAATCGATGGATCGCCCGCAAATCGTCGCAGCCACAATCGATGCCCCAGCACGATCACCTGCGCGTGATCTTCATCGCCGCGAAACCCGCGCCCGACAGTCATTCCCAATTCAGCCACGTCGAAATAATTCGTCGTCGTCGCCTGCCCCCACACCCGCTCCGGATCGCCCTTCCTATTGATCGAAGCCGGAATCAGCTCATCAAACGCCGCCACTCCCGAAAACGATCGCGCCTGATCGCGAACATCCACATACGTCGGCCACGAAAACGCGTTGCAGCACCGCTCCCCGTCATGCGTCGTATGCACGCTCACCAGCGCCGCCGGATCGCCCACCGGCGCCGCCCTCAACACAAACCGGCTCACCATCGCAAAAATCGTCGCATTCGCCGCAATCCCAATCCCAATCGACACCACCACCGCCGCCACAATCCCCGGCGCCCCCCTGAGCCGCCTCATCACAAACGCAAAATCCCGCCCCCATCCCGCCATCGTGTCCCCCAATCCGTTCGGTCCGCTCGATCGCCGCTACGATGCAGCAAGATCACGGTTTGAAGCGGCGCCACCCTGTAGCCGCGGTCGCGTCCCAGACCGCGGGCCTTTTCGCTCCAAGACCATCCAACCCCACACCTCGTATCTACGACCACACCCGCAGAAAGTTCCCAGACGTCTCGCTTCGCCCGAACGTCTGATCGCGATCGCAACGTTGACGAACCAAAACACAACGACGTTGTCATCCCGTCTATAACGAGATCGGCTCTGTCAAGACACACTTCGCCGCAAACTCGCGTCGAAGTATTTTTTCTTCACCAGAAATCTTTTCCCCGCGACCAAGGTTCGTTCCGTAATCTACCGGCGGAACTTCATCACATCCGTTCCACCATCCATCTATTCGGTCACGTACTGCGACCATGATTATTTTTTCGAACTCCCCAACCTTTTGAGGAGGCAGGATGCCCATTCAACACGAACGGTCTCAACCACGACCACGGAATGACTCGAGCTGTCCTGCATGGGAACCCTGTAGCAGCTGCGCGTAGTCCACGTCCAAGCGCAGCATCCAGTACAACCTCACTGCCAGCTTCCGTGCCATGGCCACTTTCGCCAGCCCCCGGCACTTCCGCTGCGCCAATCGGTGATACTCGCGGCGCATCCCCGGTTCATGTCGCACCGCGCTCTGCGCCGCTTCCACCAACAACCCGCGCAGAAACGAACTGCCTTGCTTGCTGATGTGCCCCAACCGCTGGCCGCGATCGCCGCTGGAATGCTCGGTGGGAATCAATCCGAAATAACTCGCCACCTGCTTCCCGCGCCGAAATCGCGTCGCCGGTCCCAGCGTCAGCACGAACGCCAACGCCGTGATCGGTCCCACTCCCGGATGCGTCATCAACCGCCGCACCGCCGGCCGCTTCTGTCCCTGCTCCCCTACCGCGCGGTCCAGTTCATCGATCGCCGCCTCCAACTGATCGTGCAGCGCCAGCAACTCCGTTCTTCTTCGTCCCGCAAACGGCAACAGCGGCAAACTCTCCAGCTGCTTCCGTCCCACCGCGCTCCACAACTTCCACTTCCGCTGCACGCCCTGATTCATCGCCAGCGCCTGCAACTGGTTCTTGATCTGCGTCCGCATCCGCACCAGCTTCGCGCGATGCAACAACAACTGCCGCGCATCGCGTTCCTCCGGTGTCGGCACCCAGATCCGCGGAAAGCGTTCTTCGTCCAGCAACTTCACCAACAACTCCGCATCCCGCCGGTCCGTCTTCTGCTTGCGTTCGCAACTGGCGCGGATCTTCGCCGCATCCCCGATCCACACCTCGTGTCCCAACTCCGTCAGCAATCGCTCGAACCACTGCGACTGTCCGCTCGCTTCGATCCCCACGCGCACAGGCTTCTCCAGTCCCGCATAAAAAGCCCGCACCTCCTCCTTCCTCTCGTGACTCAGCGCCTTCTCCAAGGTCTCGCCGGTCACCTGGTCCCTCATCGCAATCTGTTGATAGCCCGGATGAAAATCGCAGCCTATAATCTTCATCTTCGGCTCCTTCCTCCCGAGCCTTGGTCGTTCGTCACGCCAAGTCTACCCGGGTCCCAGGAGCCGACCTCGTTATGAAATCAACCGAAGCAAGCCGACGCCTTTTCTTCGCGTTCGCTTCCGAGCGAACGCGTCGGCTTGCGCAGTGGAGGGACCTTGGCTTGATCAAAACCCGACCACCCTCACCTGAACTCACTCAAAAACTCTGTCATTCCGACCGGAATGTGCCCGCTTTTTTCTTCCGGTTCGCTCCCCGAGGCCCTGAGCCTCGAAGGGAACGAACCGGCGGGCACACGCAGCGGAGGAACCTCTCTTCGATCGCTCGACGTGCACCGGCCCTCCCAAGCCGCCCCTCAAATCCCAACCCTGCTAAAATCCTCCCGAGGAACAAACGCAACGTGAAAGCCTTCCAAGTCTCCGACGGGCAACTAACCCCCATCGAAAAACCGTCACCCGAACTCCGCCCCAGCTGGGCCCTTATAAAAGTCCGCCTCGCCGGCATCTGCAACACCGACGTCGAAATCCTTCGCGGCTACCACGACTTCCGCGGCATTCCCGGCCACGAATTCGTCGGCGAGGTAATCTCCGTCGGCGACGGCGGCAAGCCAACTCCCGCGATCAAGCAACAACAATCCCGTTGGGTCGGACGCCGCGTCACCGGCGACATCAACATCTCCTGCGCCGCCTACGGCTACAACCCGCTCTGCGAATTCTGTCTCCGCGGACTGAAAACGCACTGCGCTCGCCGCACCGTCCTCGGCATCGTCAATCACGACGGCGCCTTCGCCGAATACCTCGCGCTTCCCGTGGAAAATCTCCACGAGACTCCGAATACCGTCCCCGACGAACAATCCGTCTTCGTCGAACCACTCGCCGCCGCCTGCGAAATCCTCGAACAAATCGACGCGAAGCAATTCGGCTCGGTCGCCGTCCTGGGCGACGGCAAACTGGCGCAGTTGATCGCTCGCGTCTTGAAAACCGAAATCCCACGCGTGGTGATGTACGGAAAACATGAAGCGAAGTTGGATGTCGTGAACGCCATCAGAGACGGCACAGATAGGAAGCGCGCAGCCCGCATCGAAACAAAAAAGATTGCAGGCACCGACGCCGATCTAAAAAAAGTAAAAGAAAGTTTCCCGCTGGTAATCGAAGCGACGGGTTCACCAACAGGTTTAGCGCTCGCTCAGCAAGTCACCGAACCCCGCGGCACGCTAGTCCTGAAATCCACCTTCCACGGCGCCACCCCGGTCGAAACTTGGCCCATCGTCGTAAAAGAAATCACAGTGATCGGCTCCCGCTGCGGCCCCTTCCCCAAAGCCATCCGCCTGCTCCGCGAAACCAAAGTAGATCCACGCCCGCTGATCACGCGCACCTTTCCCCTGAGCGAAGCCCCCGAAGCCATCGCCTACGCCCAACAAAAAGACGTAATGAAAGTCCTCCTGAAACCGTGAGCCGTTGGTAGCGCCGGCATCCCTGCCTGCGGTTTTGACAATCTCGAGGAGACGCTCTTAGAGACTTTGCAGCAGGCTGAGGAGCGAACTCATAGGTCTCCGCGCCGCGGTGTGCACTCTCGTCTCGACGTCAGCCTACTTCTTTCTTTCCCACCTTTAACCGACAGACAACAAAGGATGTTAGCCAGCGTCCGAGCACAGTGAGTTCACACATCACCGGTGTGCCATGTGAACTCCGCGCGCCCGCAACCCACCTAGAATCACATTCTTACGCAACACGCGCGTGCAACACCTTTAGAATGACATTCTTGCGAAAAACCACCGGGGAGGGGGGGCCTACCGACCCAAAAATCCGAGTCGTTACTTCGTTACCTCATTGCATCATTACTTCGCCTTTTCAGACTCGTTTAAGCCGGTTCCAGACTCGTTTAAGGCCCTTTCAGACGCGGTTGATGCACGACGCGACGCAAGCTGCGCCAAATCCATTATCAATATTCACGACGGTCACGTTCGACGCGCAGCTATTCAGCATCCCCAGCAACGCCGCGACTCCGCCAAAACTCGCGCCATAACCCACGCTCGTCGGCACCGCGATCACCGGAGCCGCGACCAATCCTCCGACCACGCTCGGCAGCGCGCCTTCCATTCCCGCGATGCAAATCACCACGCGCGCTTTCGTCAGCGCTTCGCGATGCTCGAGCAGTCGATGAATTCCCGCGACGCCTACGTCGTACAAATACTCGACGTGATTCCCCATCATCTTCGCGGTGAGCAGCGCCTCTTCCGCAACAGGTATGTCGCTGGTTCCCGCAGACACGACGAAAATCGTACCCTTGCCTGAAATTTCTTTGTTACGCTCGATCGTGATCGCGCGCGACAGCGGGTGAAATTTCGCCGCGCTCGATTTCCCCGCGCTCAGCTTCCCCGGCGAAGATTTTCCCGTTTTCAACCTCTTCACCGCTGCAAAAATCTTCTCGTCCGCCCGCGTCACCAGAATGTTGTGCTTGCTGTCGCGATGACTCAGCATCGATCGCACAATTTCCGCGACGTGCGACGGCGATTTTCCTTTTCCGAAAATCACTTCCGCGAATCCCTGCCGCAACGCGCGGTGATGATCGACTTTCGCGAAGCCCAGATCCTCGAACGGCAAATGCTTCAGCCGCTCGGCAGCCTTCGACGGCGCAAGCTCTCCCGCTCGCACTAATTCCAGTAGTTTTTCTAACTCTCGTTCGTGCATGAATTTTTACACGCGATTTTGACGAGCATCATTAAACTTCAGCGTCCATTTTGACGAGCGTCGGTAAGCTTCAGCGCCAAGACGATGCGGATCGACGCGCTGACAATTACGCCAGATGAACCGTCCTTACGGCGTTGTGTCGCCCATCAATTTGCGCAGCGGTTGATTGTCCGCATAAACGCGCCATTCTGCAATCTTGCCGTTCTGCACGACCGCGCGCCACGCCGCCGGCACTTCCCAAAATCCATTCGGACCAACATTTGAATCCGCGCCCGTTGCGCTTGCCTGCACCGGCGCTCCGTTTCCCGCCTTCGCGCCGGAACTCTGCGGACCGACGTAGCGACCGCTCGCCATGCCGAAAATCGCGACGCGCTCGCCAGTTTGAAAAAACTCATCGGCGTGCACTTGATAGTCCGCGACCATTTTCAAATAATTCGTCCAGCCCTGCCGCATGGTTTCGCGGCCCATGAATCTTTTTCCGAGCGCATCCTGAAAAATGTGATTTTCCGTCATCAATTCGCACAGTGCGTTGATGTCTCCAGCGTTGATCCTCTTGAGAAAATCCATCGCTACTTCGAGCGATTGCAAATTCCCCGTCATGGAGTCTCCTGGGACTGCGCGAACACCAACACTGCTATCACGTCTGCCGAGTTGAGATGCGCGGAGTAGCCCTTCGGACGCGGCCGGTTGACATCGCCGGTACCCGCTGAGAGACTAATTTTACCCGCACAAAATGCCCACAGAACACGGACAAATCGTGACCGTAGGTGTGACCGGAGCCAGCGGCGCCGTACTCGCGCAAAAGACGCTGGCGATGCTGGATGCGGATTCCCGCGTCGCGCAGATTCATCTTGTCGTCACCGAAACCGGCCAGCGGCTTTTTGCGGAAGAACTGGGAATTTCTTCGGGCGATGCGAAACAATTGCCTTCGCGCATTCTCGGCACGACTCCAAAAAAAATCGAAGTGCTTCCCAATAAAGATGTCGGCGCTTCCATTGCTTCGGGGAGCTACGAAGTTGACGCGATGATCGTGATTCCCTGCTCGATGGGAACGCTTGCGGCGATTGCCAACGGCATCAGCGACGATCTGGTTGCGCGCGCCGCCGATGTGATGCTGAAAGAATCGCGCAAGCTCGTGCTCTGCATTCGCGACACCCCGTTCAGCCGCATCCATCTGGAAAATATGATGCGCGCCCAGCAGGCGGGCGCTGTGATCATGCCTGCCGTGCCGTCGTATTATCACCAGCCGAAAACGATCGATGATCTTGTGACGCAATACGTCTGCCGCGTGCTCGCGCAAATCGGTTTGCCGCAAGATGAAATGTATCGCTGGACGGGTTCCGGCGGCGCAAAGGAAGCGAAGGCATGAACCGCGTTCGCACCGTGCTCGAAATGATCAAGTTTGAGCACTCGATCTTTGCTCTGCCGTTTGCGCTGACGGGCGCGTTACTGGCTGCGCGCGCGACGCATCAGCCTCCGCATGGATTGCCGACACTGCGGCAGATTTTGTGGATCATCGTCGCGATGATTTCGGCGCGCTCCGCGGCGATGACGATCAACCGGATTGCAGATGTGCGTTATGACGCTCAAAACCCGCGCACGAAGCAGCGCGCGCTTGCGACGGGAGCGCTTTCCGTTTCATTCGCCTGGATTTTCACGCTGGTTGCAATTGCGCTTTTCGTCATCGCCGCGTGGCAACTGAATCCTCTCGCGCTGAAATTATCGCCGGTCGCTCTCGCGATTCTCTTCTTCTACTCCTACACCAAGCGCTTCACGAACTGGTCGCATCTGTTTCTCGGTTTCGCACTGGGAATTTCGCCTGCAGCGGCGTGGATCGCCATCACCGGTGGACTCGACTTACGGATGTTGATCCTGTGCGCCGCGGTAACGCTCTGGGTCGGTGGCTTCGACGTGCTCTACGCCTGCCAGGACATCGACTTCGATCGCCGAGTGGGATTGTTCTCTGTACCAAAGCGCTTCGGTATCGCCAACGCCCTGTTGATCGCGCGCGTGATGCATCTCGGCGTAGTCGTTCTTTTGTCGTGGCTGGCTTTCAGCTTCGCTCTGCCGTGGCCTGCGTGGGCAGGAATCGCCGTCGTGGCGATCCTACTTGGCTACGAACATTCGCTTGTGAAGGCCGATGACCTGAGCAAGCTGGACGCTGCGTTTTTCACCATGAACGGTTATATTAGTATGTCGTTCTTGCTGTTCTGGGGCGCTGCAACGGCCCTTTGGCACGTTTGAATATTTCAGAATTTTTGAACCGAACATGGCTCAACTCACCATCACGGATCAGCGTTTAAAACCGATCGCTGCCAAAGTATTGGCGGGCGAACGGCTGTCGACGGACGACGGCATTCTGCTTTTCCGCTCGCCAGATTTGCTGGCGGTCGGCTGGCTCGCGAATCACGTTCGCGAGAAGCGGCATGGCGATGTCACCTATTTCAACGTCAATCGGCACATCAATCCGACGAACGTGTGCCTGGCACATTGCCGGCTATGCGCGTTTGGCCGCGATCCGGATGCGCCCGGCGCGTATGTGTATGCGCTCGAAGAAATTTATCAGCGCGCGGAACAAGGCGTGCGCGAAGGCGCGACGGAATTTCACATTGTCGGCGGCCTGCATCCCGATCTGACGTTCGACCACTATCTGGAAATGGTGCGCGGGCTGAAGAGGCGCTGCCCCAACATCCATCTCAAAGCGTTCACGATGGTGGAAGTTCACTTTTTCTCGCGCATCGCGAAAATTTCGATCGAAGAAGTTTTGCAGAAAATGAAAGAAGCGGGCGTGGACTCTTGCCCCGGCGGCGGCGCGGAGATTTTTCATCCGCGCGTGCGCAAAATTATTTGCGACCACAAGACGAGCGGGCAGATGTGGCTCAACACTGCGCGCAAGACGCATCAGGCGGGACTGCATTCCAACGCGACGATGCTTTACGGGCACGTCGAGACCGAAGAAGAGCGCGTCGATCACCTTGTGAAACTGCGCGAATTGCAGGACGAAACGCACGGATTCGTGACGTTCATTCCGCTGGCGTTTCATCCGGACAACACCGCGCTGTCGCACATCCCGCGAACGAGCGGGTATCTCGATCTTCGCAACATCGCTGTGTCGCGGCTGATGCTCGACAACTTTGATCACATCAAGGCGTATTGGATCATGCTGACGCCGAGCATCGCGCAGATCGCGCAGCGGTTCGGCGCGGACGACATCGATGGCACCGTGGTTGAAGAAAAGATATATCATGACGCGGGAGCCAAAACCTCCGAGTTCACGCCGCGCAACGAACTCGAGCGTTTGATCCGCGCCGCAGGCCGCGTTCCCGTCGAGCGCGATACGCTCTATCGCCCTGTGGATCGCTCGAAGATGCCGCCGATCGTACCGCCGACGCCACCAGGTCTTGTTTCGCTGAGTCTCAACGTTTGATTTGACGTCGCTGTTTGAGGTGAGTCGATGCGCCAAGTTCTCATATATCCCGGCGAGAGCGGATTCTGGGTCGCTGAATGCCCCAGTTTGCCGGGTTGTGTCAGTCAGGGTGAGACGAAGGAAGCGGCGATCCAGAACATCCGTGAAGCGATCGAGGCGTACGTTCTGGTTCTGAAAGAGGATGGGCTGGCGATACCTCCTGATCGCTTCGACGCACTACTTGTTGCGGTATGACCAAACTGCCTCGCGTTTCCGGACGCGAACTCGTAGCTGCTCTCCACAAGAAAAATTTTGTCTTTAAGCGTCAACACGGAAGCCACATCGTTCTTCGGCGAGAAGAACCCTTCGCTCAAGTTGTCGTGCCTGACCACCGCGAACTAGACAGAGGAACTCTGCGAGCGATTCTTCGTCAGGCTGGCATCTCGATTGAGGAAATTTCCGAACTGCTTTGATCAGTGAATTGTGGCGGCTGAGGCGGCTACCTTCGTCAGGAGTTCTTTTGGCAGCGTGGCGTAGCCCTGGTTTTGGGCGACTTCCTGGCCATCGGTGTAAATCCACTTTAAATAGGCTGCGACGGCGCGGCCGCGGGATGGGTCCTTCGCTTTTGCGGGGACGTAAAACCAGGTGAAGCTGGTGATCGGATAGCTTTCCTTGCCGGGGGCGTTCGTGAGGGAGACGCGGAAGTCGTCGCTGATTTTTGCTTCGAGTGCAGCGTTGGCGAACGTTCGTTCCGTAGGCTTGACGAATTCGTTGGCGGAGTTTTTGATTCGCGCAATGCGCAGTGTCGCGCGTTCGGCGAGATTCAATTCGGAGTAGCCGATGGCGAACGGCGTCGTGTGGACGCGATCGGACATATCCTGCGAGCGGGCGGCGCTCGTACCAACGGGCCACTTCGGCGATTCGCCGCGTCCTGCCTTCGCGAGAAACTCAGGGCTCACTTTGCAAAGGTAGTCGGCGAGGATGTAGTTTGAGCCTTTGCCTTCGGTCCGGTGGATGACCTGAATCGGCTGCGCGGGCAACTTAATTTCCGGATTCAGCTTGGCGATCGCGGGATCGTTCCACGTTTTGATTTTGCCGAGAAAGATCTCGGCGACGACGGGACCGGTGAGGCGAAGGTCGCCCGGAATCTGCGGCAGGTTGTAGACGATAACGACGCCGATCAACACCGATGGAAGTTGAAGGATGGGCTGGTCGGCCTTGATCTGCTTGTCGGGAATGGGCGCATCGCCGCCGCCGAGATCGCCGCTGCCCGCGAGGATGTCTTGCGCGCTTTCGCCGGTGCCTTGCGGCAAATAGCGAATTAGGACGAGCGGAAACCGTTTGTGATATTCATCGGCCCAGCCGACGTAGAGCGGTTCGGGCAAGGACGAGCCGGTGGCGACCAGCGTGAGGCGGTCCTGGCCGATCGTACTCGGAACCTCGAGGATGAGTTCAGTCACACCCACTGCCAGCGTGAGTGAGAGTGATGCGGCAAGCGTCCAGCAAAGGCGTCGCGAGAGTCTGGGCACAGTGGCAGTCCTTCGAGGGGATGACGAATCCAAATTGAGTTCCGTACGATGGCTCTACGGTATCGCGAGCGGGAACGAAACTTTGTAAAGTTCGTGGAAAAGTGCCGAAACAGTTGAGGGTGTGTCTCGGCTAATGTTGCGGAACAGCTAACAAACAGGGACGAGGGAGACGATTTACGATGCGGACGATTCTGCTTTTGACGGTGTCGAATATTTTCATGACGTTTGCGTGGTATGGGCATTTGAAGTACCGGAGCGAGGCGCTTTGGAAAGTGATTGCTGTGAGCTGGGGGATTGCGTTTTTTGAGTACTGCTTTCAGGTGCCGGCGAATCGAATTGGGTCATATGAATTTTCGGCGGCGCAGTTGAAGACGATTCAGGAAGTGATTACGTTGACGGTGTTTGCGGTCTTCTCGGTGTTTTATTTGGGGGAGAAATTCAGGTGGAATTATTTGGCGGGGTTTGGGTGCATGGTGGCGGGGGTGTTTTTTGTGTTTCACCGATGGTAGTGACGAGAGACTTACAGAGGCTTAGGGTGCCAGACGACTACGTCTTGGCGGTGGGAGAAGTGGAGGAGCGGCTCGTTTGGGTGGGGTGGGCTGGTTTGTGAAAGCGGCGCAGGGGCGCCGCACTCCATATTGATCGCGGCGGGGATCATTGTGTTTTCTTGGATTTCGGCTTGGGCTGGCTGGAGCTGCCAGGGAGCGTGCTGGATTTCGCCGCGGGAGATTTTTCCTTTTTTGTCGGAGGCGTAGAGGCAGTAGCGTTCGGTTAGGAAATGTTCGAGTGTGCCGGGTTGGGCTTGGAAGATTTTTCCTGCGGGGCGATAGCGGGCGCGGAGGATTGCTTTGGTGGCGTTGCGATGGGTGCGTTCGCTGAAGTATTTGATTTCGCCGCCGCGATTTTCGCAGCGCATGCGCGCGTTGAAATAAGGGAGATGGAACCAGGCGCGCGCGATGGAGACGGCGATTGCGTTTGCGGCGTCGAGGCTGAAAAACCAGACGCCGGGTTTGCCGCCGTGCGCGACGTAGGTGCGCACGTTGAGTTCGGGGAATGCGGAGAGCGCCGGTAAGGCTGGGGTGCCGCGCAGCCGGACGCCGGACATGCGGAATGGAACTACGCCGATCCAGGTTTGGCCTTGAAATTTGTCGATTTCCAGCGCGGCGGGAATGAGCGGCCGTAGGAGCGCGACATCGATCGGCCAGTGGGCGAACAACAAATCGTGCCACGTTTGCGCCATGATCCACGGGCCCGCAGGCAGCGGCCAT
Source organism: Candidatus Acidiferrum sp. (assembly GCA_036493835.1). Classification (GTDB taxonomy): domain Bacteria; phylum Acidobacteriota; class Terriglobia; order Acidiferrales; family UBA7541; genus Acidiferrum. The sequence goes on from DASXPD010000049.1 coordinate 22,167, forward strand.
GGACGATGTGCGACTTCGGTCAGCGCGCGATGCATCGAATCTTTCGCGATTTACGAGCCGCTTGGAATTGATGGACCGTTGGTGCTTGAGCGGCTAGGCGGGCGCTTCTCGACAGGTTCATGCGTTCAATATACCCTTCGATAGAGCGCGAGAATCGAATTCTCTGCATTCAAAACGGATGAAGGGATCTTCTCAACAGAGCCCTTTCGCAAACCGGCGAACCAAGAAACCGGAAATCAACAAACAACGAATGGAAAGAAGGAGCGAACAAATGCAACGCAAGGCGAGCGCGGTGTGGCAGGGCGATTTGAAGAGCGGCCAGGGAACGATTTCGACGGATAGCGGAACGTTGAAGACGGCGCAGTATTCCTTCAGCACGCGATTTGAAAATGGAGTTGGGACGAATCCGGAAGAATTGCTGGCGGCGGCACATGCGGGCTGCTTCACGATGGCGCTTTCGGCGCAACTTGGCGCGGTGGGGCTGAAGGCGGACAAGCTGGAGACGACGGCGACGATTTCGCTGGAGAAAGTCGGCGAAGGATTCAGCATCACGAAGAGCCATCTCGACCTCGTGGCGAAAGTTCCGGGCGCGGACAAGGCGAAGTTCGATGCGGCGGTGAAGAATGCGGAGACGGGATGCCCGGTGTCGAAACTGTTCAGGGCGGAAATTTCGGTGAATGCGCGGCTGGAAGCGTAGTCGAGCGTTCCGCTTTCATTCATAGCAATATCCCAGCCGAATACTATGCAGCAATTGATTCCTAATCCTGGGGCGTTTGTCGCGGGCATCGCGATCTTTTTGGTCGTGGTGTGGGACGCGTTTGAGTCGATTATTTTGCCGCGGCGCGTCACTCGAAAATTCCGGCTAACGCGGATGTTTTATCGCATCACGTGGGAAATCGCGCGGTTTGTGGCGACGCGGTTTTCCGCGCGCAAGACGCGGGAAATGTTGCTTGGATTTTTCGGGCCGAGTTCGTTGCTGCTGTTGATCGCGGTGTGGGCGATCGGGCTCGTTCTGGGATTTGGATTGATGCAGTACGGCGCGGGCTCGGCAGTGATCATCACGGGCGGGAATCCGGGACTGATGACGGATTTTTATTTGAGCGGCACGACGTTTTTCACGCTGGGATTGGGCGATGTGGTGCCGCGTTCGCATCTGGCGCGGGCGCTGGTGGTGGCCGAAGCGGGTTTCGGGTTTGGATTTCTGGCGGCGATTATCGGGTATCTGCCGTTTATTTATGGATCGTTCGCGGAGCGCGAAGTCGAGATTACGCTGCTCGATTCGCGCGCGGGAACGCCGCCGACGGCGGGAGAATTGTTGCGGCGGCACGCGTATCCGGGTGGGCGCGAGGCGCTGCGCGAGTTGCTGAAGGATTGGGAGCAGTGGTCGGCGGAATTGATGGAGAGCCACCTGTCGTATCCGGTGCTGGCATTTTTTCGGTCGCAGCACGACAACCAATCGTGGATCGCCTCACTGACGGCGATTCTGGATGCGTGCGCGCTGCTAAAGGTAGGCGTTGAAGGCGCATGCGAACGGCAAGCGCAGCTGACGTTTGCGATCGCGCGGCACGCGGTGGTGGATTTATCGCAGGTTTTCAATACACCGCCAAGTGCGTTGCCACACGACAGAATTCCGGCGCAGGATTGGGAGCGTTTGCGCGACACGCTGGCGCAGGATGGCGTGGTGCTGAAAGATACGGACGAGGCGCGCGAGAAGCTGGCGGCGACGCGCGCGCAGTATGAGCCTTACATCTATGCTCTGGCGACGTATTTGAATCAGAGTTTGCCACCATGGATTCCGCACGGTAAGGGCAAGGATAATTGGCAGACAACTGCGTGGGGAGCGGAGGCAGGGTTGACGGAGAAGAAGGCGGAGACGGTTGGGGCGGATGAGCATTTTTGATTTTTAATTTTTGGTGCGCGGTTGCGCTGCGGATTTTATTTTTTAAATTGCCGGGAGAAAATCATGAAAGCGATTCAAGTGCATGAGTTCGGTGGACCGGACGTTTTGAAGCTGGGTGAAATTCCTACACCGAAGCCGGGCGCGGGACAGGTGCTGGTGAAGGTGCATGCGGCGGGAGTGAATCCGTATGACACGTACATGCGGACGGGGACGTATGCGATCAAGCCGGCGCTGCCGTACACGCCGGGATCGGATGCGGCGGGAGTGGTGGAAGCGGTCGGCGATGGCGTTAAAAAAGTGAAGGCGGGCGATCGCGTTTATACGGCGAAGACGATCAGCGGCGCGTATGCGGAGTACACGCTGGCGGAAGAGAGCCAGGTGGAGAAGTTGCCGGCGAATATTACGTTCGATCAGGGCGCGGCGATCTGGGTGCCGTATGGGACGGCGTATCACGCGCTGAATCAGGAAGCGAAGGCGCTTGCCGGCGAGACGGTGCTGGTACACGGCGCGAGTGGCGGCGTGGGTTCGGCGGCGGTGCAAATTGCGCGCGCGAAGGGGTTGACGGTGTTCGGCACGGCGGGAACGGACAAGGGGCTCGACCTGGTGAAGAAGGAAGGTGCGCACCAGGCGTTCAATCACACAAAACCCGGCTACACCGACGAGATCATGAAGGCGACGGGCGGCAAGGGTGTGAACGTGATCTTGGAGATGCTCGCGAACGTGAATTTGTCGGCGGATTTGAAGATGCTGGCGCAGTATGGGCGCGTGATCATCATCGGAAACCGCGGCGAGATTACGATCAATCCGAGGGATTTGATGGGGAAGCGGTCATCGGTGCGCGGATTTACGTTGTGGGCAGTGACCGACGCAGAGGCGAAGGAGATTCACGCGGGGCTGAATGCGGGATTTGAGAACGGGTCGCTGCGGCCGGTCATTGGGCGCGAGATTCCGCTGGCGGAGGCTTCGCGGGCGCATCAGGAAGTGATGGCGCCGGGATCGCACGGCAAAATTATTTTGGTGCCGTGAGGCGCTTGACGGCGGCTTAGAACACGCGCGTGGGTTGGCGCAATCCGGAGCAGCAGTTCGTTGACTGAGCCGACAGGGACCGTATAATCGGAGCGGCGCTGTCCCACAGCGTTTTCGCAGACTCGAGGCCCAGACTTTGTACGCGCATCCCCCGATTTCTGTGTTACTTGCGGCGCATACGGCTTCGCTTGGCCAATACTGGCACAAACTGACAGACAAGACGTTTACGGGGATCTATCACGCCAATTTTTTCGATTTGGCGATGATGATTCCATATTTCATCGTGCTGTTTGTGCTGGCGCTGTATGGGATGCATCGATATTGGCTGGTGTACGACTACTACGCGTATTCGCGCAATGTGCCGGGGCCGCCGCCGGAAGTGAAAGAGTGGCCGCGGGTTACGGTGCAGCTGCCGATTTTTAATGAGCGCTATGTGATCGAGCGGCTGGTCGAGGCGGTGTCGCGGTTTGACTATCCGCGCGATTTGCTCGATGTGCAGGTGCTCGACGATTCGACAGACGAGACGCGGCAAGTTGCGAGCGATGTGGTGGAGCGGTTCGCGGCGCAGGGACTGGACATTTCGTACATTCATCGCTCGAATCGAGCTGGGTATAAGGCGGGCGCGCTCGAGAACGGGCTGAAGACTTCGCGCGGCGAGTTCATCACGATATTTGACGCGGATTTTATTCCAGAGGCGGATTTTTTGCGGCGGACGGTTCCCTATTTTCAGGATAAGGGGATCGGGATGGTGCAGGCGCGATGGACGTATCTGAATCGCGACTATTCGCTGCTGACGCAGGTCGAGACGATTTTGCTCGACGGACATTTTGTGGTGGAGCATGGGGCGCGGTCGCGGCGCGGAACGTTTTTCAATTTCAACGGGACCGCGGGCGTATGGCGCCGGACAGCGATCGATGAAGCCGGCGGATGGCAGCACGATACGCTGACGGAAGACACCGACCTTTCGTATCGCGCGCAGCTTTGCGGATGGAAATTCTTGTATTTGCCCAACGTCGAGTGCGCATCGGAACTGCCGATCGACATGAACGGCTTCAAGGCGCAGCAGGCGCGCTGGGCCAAGGGTTTGATGCAGACGGCAAAAAAGATTTTGCCGAAGGTGTTTGCGTCGAACGCGCCGTGGTACGTGAAGGCGGAGGCGTTTTTTCACCTGACGGCAAACATCAGCTATCCGCTGATGGTACTGCTTTCAACGATGCTGCTGCCGGCGATGATCGTGCGGTTTTATCAGGGCTGGCTGCAGATGATCGTGATCGACCTGCCGCTGTTCTTGGCGTCGACGTGCTCGATTTCAAGTTTTTATCTCGTGGCGCAGAAGGAATTGCGGCCAAAGAGCTGGTGGCGAACATTTTTGTATATGCCGTTTGTGATGGCAATCGGAATTGGGATTTCTGTGCGCAATGCGCAAGCGGTGATCGAGGCGATCATCGGAAAGAAGAGCGAGTTCGCACGGACGCCGAAGTTCAGGATTGAAGGAAAGAAAGATACGTTTGTGGCGAAGAAATATCGCAACAAGTCGGGATGGCTCCCGTATGCGGAAGTCGCGCTTGGGCTCTATTTCGCGCTGACGGTGGTCTACGCGGCGACGAACGAGAACTACGCGACAATTCCGTTTTTGCTGCTGTTTGTGTGGGGCTACCTCTACACGGGATTTATGTCGCTGGGGCAGAGCTACCTATCGCGGCTGCAGTTTGACGTGAATGCGCCAGAGATGCGGCCGGCAGCGTCTGGGGCGCCGGGATTTTAGATTGCCGCAGTCTCACCGATGGTCGCGAATGGCTGAGCTCACGTCGAGGTCCCTTGTATCTGGATGGAGGCCGCAGGTTGTGGAGAGAATGTCGCTGTGAGGTGATCTCGCGGTATGCAGAGGTGAAAGGGAGCGCGCAGGATTCCCTTCTCCGCTAACTGTTCCGCGCTCGCCGGCAGGCTTGGCGGAAAGTGATTCGCGTCGCGTTGGCGCACAAGCTGCTGGTACGGCTGAATGCGCGAGTGCGTGACGCACGAAAAGCGATAGCGTGTACCACTGTGGCTCTTACAGGCGCTTGAAAAAACAGACAGTCGCTCCACTGCACGAGTTCACACGTTCGCTCGGGAGGAAACGCGAAGAAACGGCATCGGCCCGCTCCGTTCGGGACAACAGAACCTCGTCTGTGCGACGGCGATCGTGGCGAGGTGATGGAGTGGTCGGGCGAAGCAAGTCCCGTCCCCACAAAGACTGTCGGGTGAACGAGTCGGGGGCGAGTGCGGCTCGACGGAGATCAGTGAGGCGGATGAGCGTTAGGGCGAGCGTGTTGCGATATGGGTTGCGGCTTCACATCGAATTCTTCGATCATCGCGACGCAGAGCGCGTCGAGCGCATCGGTAGCTTCGTGATTTTTGCCGCCTTGATTGTTGCCGAGGAAAGAAAAAATTAGAGTGCGGCCGTTGGGAGTTTCGGCAAAACCGGAACGCGTACGCACGTGCTCGACGGAGCCGGTTTTCGCATGGATGCGACCGGCCGCGATCGTAGTTCGCATGCGATCTTCGAGCGTGCCGTCGACTCCGGCGACCGGCAGCGACGCGAAATAGGCTGCGAACCACGGCTGCGCCTGTGCGTATTTCAGAAGCGCGACGATCGCGCGCGGCGTGACGAGATCGTGGCGGGAAAGGCCCGAGCCATCGGTTTGAATCACATCGTCAGGCGCGATTCCCGCGGCCGCATAGAAATCGACGGGGAACTTCATCAGGTCTTCAGGCTTTGCCCAGATGCCAGATTGGCGCGCAGCCGTGCGCAAGAGCATTTCAGTGTGCAGATTCTGGCTGATTTTGTTGACGAGCTTGACGGAATCGCCGAGGGGAATCGAAACGTGCTCGGCGAGAATTGCACGCGGGGCAGTGTCGCCGGGAATTTCGGGATCATGGACAGCGCGCGGGTTCCCAGTGATTTTGACGCCGCGATCGGTGAGCAATTTCTGCAAGACGGCGGCGGCGTGCACCGCGGGCTCGTGGACCGCAAGAATTAATTTGCGTGGCGCGCTGTTGGCGGGAAGCGTGCCGCGTACGACGACGAGTTGGGCGCCTGGTTCCCGCGTGAGCGCTAGATCGGCTTTCACTTCGGCGGCCGATGTGACGACGTCGTTCTGGACGTAGAAGTCCGGCGTTGCGGGCGCGATCCCGACCTGCACGGCGTCGCCGGCGAGCAGGCCGGGCGTCAACGTCAGGGTGGCGGTGTTGTCGTCGATCACGATCGCGGAGATCGCGGCGCCATATTCCCAGACCATATCGCCAATTTCCCAGCCGTCGGGATACGGCTCGCGTGGAAAATAGCTGTCGTCACCGACGACATCTCCTTTAATTTGCTTCACGCCTTTCGCGACGAGCGCGTCGGCGAGTTCCGCTAGAACTTTCTCAGGCGGGCCATCGAATTCTTCCTTGAGATTGAACGGGAACTTGCGGTTCGAGAGATTCGGATCACCGCGACCGACGAGAACAAGGTCGCTCGAAAGCGTGCCGTCATCGGAAATTGTGCCGCGCGTTTCGAGCGTGGTGTGAAATTTGTATTCGAGGCCGAGCTTTGAGAGCGCGAGCGCGGTGCTGAACAGTTTCATGTTGGAGGCGGGGACGAAATATTTGTCGTCGTTCAGCGCGTAGAGCGTTTCGCCGGTGGCGGCGTCGGCGATCAGCAAACCCCATTCGCCTTTGCTGGCTGCAGCATTCGAAAGCG